>NZ_JAHZPJ010000019.1 GCF_019929345.1 Streptococcus oralis | reverse complement strand
TAAAAGGACTTAGTCCTGTGCAGTACAGAACTAAATCCTTTCAATAATTATTTGTCCAACTTTTTGGGGTCAGTACACTGGCTACCTTTTTCTTATGCTTCCTCAATTAAGCGAGTATGTTCTCTTTTGATGCAACGATTCATCACGATGTTATCGCATCCTCCAGCACGCAAGATATCTTCCGCTTCTAGATTTTCAAGTCCCAGTTGTGCCCAAAAAATCTTGGCATCAGCCTTGAGAAAATCACGCGCCACATCTGGTAAAAACTCGCTACGTCGGTATACATTGACAATGTCCACAGGAAAAGAAATCTCAGCTAGACTCGCATAAGCCTTTTCTCCCAAGATTTCCCCACCTGCAGCCTTGGGATTAACTGGAATGATTTTATAGCCCCGAGCCTGCATTTCCTTGGTCACTCGATTGCTAGTTGTTTCTTCACGGTCAGACAAACCCACTACCGCTAATGTTTTACTGGTTGCTAGATACTGACGGATTACACCATCACTTGGATTGATAAATTCTTGACTCATAGAAATCCTCCTTTTTCATCAGTATAGCATATTTTGAAAAGGCTTGCAGATTTTGACTATAAAAATCTCCTAGCAAGAAAAGAAACCTGCTAGGAGTTCTGTCTACTTCAAGTGAAAGATTAAATCTTTTTCTCAATGCTAAACAAAGGAGAAAGAGGACGTTTTTCGTGGATACGGATAATAGCATCGCCCAGAAGATGAGCAATCGAAATTTGTTCAATCTTATCAATCAAACGCTCTTCTGGTAGGTAGATAGTATCCAAAACAACTAATTTTTTAATAGCTGATTTTTGGATATTGTCCATAGCTGGCCCTGAAAGAACTGGGTGCGTACAGCTTGCGTAAACTTCAACAGCACCTGCTTCAGCAAGAGCATCTGCCGCATGACAAATAGTTCCAGCTGTATCGATCATATCGTCAATCAAGATACAAGTCTTACCTTCTACCTTACCAATGATGTTCATCACTTCACTGGTATTCATCTTATCTACACTACGGCGTTTGTCAATAATCGCAATCGGGGTTTTCAAAAACTCTGCCAATTTACGAGCACGAGTCACCCCACCATGGTCTGGGCTGACAACCACGTAGTCAGAACCAACCATGCCACGACGTTCAAAATAGTCCGCAATCAATGGAGCACCCATCAAGTGATCCACAGGAATATCAAAGAATCCCTGAATCTGTGCAGCGTGCAAATCAATCGTCAACAAACGATCCACTCCAGCCACTTCCAACATGTTGGCAACGAGTTTTGAAGTGATTGGCTCACGCGCGCGCGCCTTTCTATCCTGACGAGCATAGCCATAGTAAGGCATAACAACATTGACAGATTCTGCACTAGCACGCTTCAATGCGTCCACCATAATCAAAATTTCAAGTAAATTATCATTTACAGGTGAACTAGTTGATTGTAGGATAAAGACGTGTTTTCCACGGATTGATTCTTCAATGTTGACCTGAATCTCCCCATCTGAAAATTGGCGAACAGTCGATTTCCCCAACTCTATCCCAATCTCTTGCGCCACACGCTCTGCCAATTCTCTATTTGAAGAAAGGGCAAACAGCTTTAAATCAGAAAAAGACATGATTTCCTCCGGTATTTATGTATCACTTGTTTTTTACACAACATTTTCCATCTACCATTGTAGCGCTTTTTCCTTTATTTTTCAATCAAAAATAAAACAAGAGTAAACATTTATACCCTTGTTTTTACTATTTTATATTAGCTATATTAAAGCTAAAAATCCTACATTTTAACAATCGATTTTATGCTAGGATGAGATTTTTTCGAGACAAAGTTAGTATACCTCTCTCATACTTCCTGTATCCACATCATAGACAGCACCTGAAATAACCACATCATCAGGAATAAGTGGGGATTCTCGAAGCAACTGCATGTCCTCTCTCACACTCTCTTCAACATCCTGGAATGGTAAAAAATCTTGATCAGACACATCAACTCCGAGCTCGTGTTTCAAATATTCATGAAAACTTTCATTTTGAAAGGTTTGAGCTCCACAGTCTGTATGATGCAATACCACAATCTCTCTTGTCCCCATTTGTTGCTGGGAAATCACCAGCGAACGAATCATGTCCTCAGTCACTCGACCACCTGCATTCCGCAAGATATGAGCATCCCCAAGTGCCAAGCCCAGAGCTTGCGCAACGTGCAAACGTGAGTCCATACAGGTCACAATGGCTACTCTTGTTTTGGGTTTAAGTGGCAGATTTAACTGCCCATGTAGGGCAACATAAGCCTGATTGGCTTGCATAAACTGTTCAAAATACGACACGATTCCCTCCTCGAAAATTTGATAGTCAAATATTTCTCCTATCTTATCATTTCTAAGAGGATTTGTCACGGATTATGCAAAGACCTTTTTCAAAACTTCCTGAATCGTTGTCACACCAATAACCTCAATTTCCTTGGGTGGAGTGATTCCTGTCAAGGAATTCTTGGGTACATAAATCTTGGTAAAGCCCAATTTTGCTGCTTCATTGATACGTTGCTCGATACGATTCACGCGCCGAATTTCTCCGGTCAAGCCCAGTTCACCCACAAAACATTCCTGAGGATTGGTAGGCTTGTCCTTATAACTAGAGGCAATAGCCACTGCAACGGCTAAGTCAATAGCAGGCTCATCCAATTTCACACCGCCAGCAGATTTGAGATAGGCATCCTGATTTTGCAAGAGAAGCCCTGCTCGTTTTTCCAAAACAGCCATAATCAGACTTGCACGATTGAAATCAAGTCCAGTCGTCGTACGCTTAGCATTTCCAAACATGGTTGGTGTTACCAAAGCCTGAACCTCCGCCAAAATCGGACGGGTCCCTTCCATGGTCACAACGATTGACGAGCCAGTAGCCCCATCCAAACGCTCCTCTAGGAAAACTTGACTCGGATTGAGTACCTCAACCAATCCACCCGACTGCATCTCAAAAATCCCAATCTCATTAGTGGAACCAAAACGGTTTTTGACTGCCCTCAAAATACGGAAGGTATGGTGGCGCTCCCCTTCAAAGTAAAGCACCGTATCCACCATATGCTCCAACATACGCGGACCAGCCAAGGTCCCTTCCTTGGTCACATGCCCTACGATAAAGATGGCAATGTTATTGGTCTTAGCCAGCTGCATAAGCTCAGCGGTCACCTCACGCACCTGAGAAACAGACCCCTGCACCCCTGAAATCTCAGGAGACATAATAGTCTGGATGGAGTCAATAATGAGGAAGTCTGGCTGAATTTTTTCTACTTCTGCGCGAACACTCTGCATATTGGTCTCTGCATAGAGATAAAACTCGCTATCAATATCCCCCAAGCGCTCTGCACGGAGTTTAATCTGCTGGGCAGACTCCTCCCCACTGACATAGAGAACAGTCCCTACTTGGGACAGCTGAGTCGATACTTGTAAGAGAAGGGTTGATTTCCCAATCCCTGGATCCCCACCGATAAGGACGAGACTCCCTGGTACCACTCCGCCTCCAAGTACACGGTTGAATTCCTCCATCTCCGTCTTGGTTCGATTGACATTGATGGAAGTCACCTCAGCCAGTTTCATGGGCTTGGTTTTCTCACCTGTCAAGGACACACGCGCATTCTTGACCTCGGCAACCTCAACCTCTTCTACAAAAGAAGACCAAGACCCACAGTTAGGACAACGTCCCAGATATTTAGGGGAATTATACCCACAATTTTGACATACAAATGTCGCTTTTTTCTTTGCGATGATAAACCTCTTTCTAAATCTCTATCTCACACTCAATCACTTGGCAAAAATCAATCTTCTCGTTTGATACAAATTGGCGCATGAGCATGTTGTGAGTTACCACTATCACGGTCTGGTAATCTCGATACTTAGCCATACATTCTAGAAATCGAGACTTCATCTCCGCAGCTGTCTCATATTGAATAGGGCTATTAGGAAGTAACTCCCCCTTGTTTTCTAAAAACAGACATCTAGCTCTTTCAAAGTTCTCTATACCTGTTTCATAAACCTGCCATTCGTGTAACAAAGGCTCCACCCTCAAAGGGAGGCCAGTAGCACAAGAAACATAAAAAGCTGTTTCTAAAGCTCTCGTTACTGCTGAAGTCACTAGTAAGTTAGCTGATTGTAGTAAGGGATTTTGGCAAAGTTCCTGAGCTTGTTGTCGTCCCTTCTCAGATAAGGGGGCCAAATCCATCCCAAAACCTGTATAAGAACGTTCCTCTAACTCACGGTAATCTGGTTCCCCATGACGTATAAAGATTATCTTCATCTTAGTGCCCAGTCGATCCAAATCCACCAGTCCGTACGCCATCAGCTGCATCTCCATCTGCAATTAAAAATGGTGCAAAGACAGCCTGAACCACACGTTCCCCAACTTCAAGAACCACTTCCTGATCAGTAATGTTTTTCATCTGCGCAAAAATATGTCCCTCATTTCCAGGATTTCCATAATAATCCCCATCAATGACCCCCACAGAGTTGATCAAGACCAAGCCTTTCTTACGAGGGTTTGATGAACGGTCATAGAGATAGAGCACTTCTGTCGGCTGCATATAGGCCTTAACCCCTGTCGGAACCAAAACAATCTCTCCTGGCGCAATAACCGTACGTTCTGCTACCTTTAAGTCGTAACCTGCTGCATGCGCTGTCTCACGTTTAGGTAGCAAATTTTTATCTTTAAAACTCGAAACCAATTCGAAACCACGAATTTTCATATTTTCCTCTTTTCTATTATCATTTATTCTAGGTTATTTTATCTTATTTATTCGAAAAAAGCACGAAAAAAGAGCACACAATTCACACTCGCTTAGGGCTGCTGGATTCCTCCCCTGACCCGCTTCACGCAGAACTGTTGCTCCACTATTTATTATACCACATACCTCTATATTTTAAAAGAGAAATTATTTTTTTCGTCGATTTCGGAAAAAGTCTTGCATAATAGCTGCACAGTCATCTTCCAAAATTCCCGTTTCGACCTCTACACGGTGATTAAGACGCTCATCTGTCAAGATGTCGTACAGACTCCCAGCTGCACCAAATTTCTGGTTTTTAGCCCCGTAGACTACATTTGGAATGCGAGCAAGCCCAATCGCCCCACTACACATAACACAAGGCTCAATGGTCACAAAAAGTGTACAATCCAGCAAGCGCCAACTCTCTTCACTCACATTCGCATTCTCTATAGCCATGATTTCTGCATGCATAACCGCCCGTTGCAACTCCTCGCGCGCATTATGCCCACGGCCAATAATCTCTCCATCCTTGACAATCACACAACCAATTGGAATTTCATCGTGTTTCAGAGCAATTTCTGCCTCTCTCAAAGCCTCTCTCATAAAAGCTTCTTTTTCTTCAACTGTATAATCCATAGTTTCTCTCTTTTCCTGCTTGTCGTTTTATTATTATATCATGATTCTCAACACAAAAAAAGCCACCGAATGCGGTGACTTAATAGGGAGATTATTATGAAAAAGAAAAGTTTAGGATATTTGTTACAACAAGTTAGGAGGTCTTCTTGTAACTGTCTATAGTATACCCGACCTATCTTAAACAAATCTTAAAAATCTCTTACGACCAAACACTTTCTAAAATATTTGTCTGTTCACGACCAGGACCAACTGAGAAAGTCGAAATACGAACGCCAACCAATTCACTCACACGACGAACATAGTTACGCGCATTCTCAGGAAGATCTTCCAAATTACGAACTCCAGTGATGTCTTCTGACCAGCCTGGCAATTCTTCGTAGATAGGCTTGCAACGTTTTAATTGCTCAAGACTAGCTGGGTAGTGGTCGATACGTTGACCATCGAGATCATAGGCCACACAGATTTTCACAGTATCCAAACCGCTCAAAACATCGATAGAGTTCAATGAAAGATTGGTAATACCAGATACACGACGGCTGTGACGCATCACAACTGAATCAAACCAACCCACACGACGTGGACGACCAGTTGTTGTACCGTATTCATGACCTACTTCACGAATGCGATCTCCCACTTCATCAAATAACTCAGTTGGGAAAGGTCCGTCCCCTACACGACTCGTATAGGCTTTACAAACACCTACAACCTTGTCAATCTTACTTGGACCAACACCAGACCCAATTGTCACACCACCAGCGACAGGATTTGAAGAAGTAACAAATGGATAAGTACCTTGGTCGATGTCTAGCATGACACCTTGTGCACCTTCAAAAAGTACACGTTTACCGTTATCAAGCGCATCATTCAAAATAACAGATGTATCTGTCACATACTGCTTGATTTGTTGCCCATATTCATAGTATTCTTCAAAAATATCATCAATTGAAATAGGGGTGCTATCATATAATTTTTCAAACAGACGGTTCTTTTCCGCAAGATTACGTTCTAAACGCTCACGAAAAATCTCTTTATCCAAAAGATCCGCAATACGAATCCCAACACGAGCAGCTTTGTCCATATATGCTGGACCGATTCCCTTGATTGTAGTACCAATCTTATTGTCACCTTTAGCCTCTTCTTGCAAGCGATCCAATTCAATATGGTAAGGCAAAATAACATGTGCACGATCAGAAATACGCAAGTTATCAGTTGTCACACCTTCCTCATGAAGATAGCTCAACTCTTTCACAAGAGATTTCGGGTTCACAACCATCCCATTCCCAATAACAGAAATTTTTTCAGGGAAGAAAATTCCAGATGGAATCAAGTGCAACTTAAATTTCTTACCATCAATCACAATTGTGTGACCAGCATTATCACCACCTTGGTAACGAGCAATCACCTCTGCATTAGCTGAAAGAAAATCTGTAATTTTCCCTTTACCTTCATCGCCCCATTGGGTACCTACAACAACAACTGAAGTCATAATCTTGTCTGAGCCGCTAGGCTCTTCCTTTCTCATATACATGGCAGGAGTCTCACCTGCAATCATATCTCACAATTTATTATAATAAAACTTCATCATTTTTTCAAGACTCAACGTAGAAACATCTGGAAATTCTCTCCATTTAAAAATATCTAAAGAGAAATAATTGTTAATTACTATTAATATAATCTCATCAGTTGATTATTGTTCGTTTTTTAATAACTTTGACTCAATTATAAATAAAATTCTTTTTCATCACAAATTCATCACAAATTTTTCTAAAAATAAACGATAGGATGTTCTAAAATGATAGATAATAAAATCTCTTTCATCAGTGATCTTATAGCGAATTAAATAATAATGCAAATAATCAAGATGTGTGGCTTCCCATTTCGTTTTATCCGCAAATAACCCATTGTACTCCTGCTCAACAGCATCACAAAATTCAATAATTTGTTCATAGATATCTTGAAACATCCTCAATAATCTCCATTTCATTTTTTTATAGTATTAGGATATCAAAAATTTAAAAGCATTAGTCCAAAATTCCTGTAAAGTAAAAATATCAACCTAAACGAACAAAAAATAAAAAACACTGTAAGAACAGAGGAATAGTAGTCTATTTCAAAATTGATTACAGATAATTTTTCCTCTATTATACTCACAGCGTGTGAGATAAGCTATAAGCTTTTGTACCATTTTTTTCCTCCACTTACAGAGCGAAATTGATTGAAAAGTCTCTTATGACCGATATTGCCCATCAGCTTTCCAGTTCAACTTCAACTGTCATCCGCAAGCTCAATGACTTTCACTTAAAGCATGACTTCATCTGACTTCCAGAAATTATGTTCTGGGACGAGTACGCCTTTACCAAGGGAAAGATGAGTTTCATTTCCCAAGATTTTGACAAGTTTAATATCATTACTGTCCTTGAAGGCAGAACACAAGCTGCCATCTGAAATCACTCTCTTCGCTACGATTGAGCTGTCCGTTGTCGGGTAAAAATCATTACTAGGGATATATTTAGGCTTTACTATGACGTGGATAAACGACTTCACTTTCGAATTTCTAAGCTCAGGTTGAAACAGTTCAGTGGACTGTTTTACTCCAAATACTTAAACCGTGCTATGAGTCGAAAACTAAGTCATAAACGCTTCTATCGACCTACTTTTTACATGCATTTGACGAATAAAAAATTCTTGACAAGCTCTTAAGTTATTCAGAAAACTTGAAAAAACTTGAAACGCCACTATGATCTCTATCAACTCTTGATTTTTCACTTTCGGAATCAATGCCTTTGGTTTTCGGAATTTTGAAAATTTCAAAAAGCGTATTTCCTCACTCTAAACATCAAAAAAGAAAGGACGAAATTTGTCCTTTCTTGAATTTAGTTGACTTCAACCTATTACAGCTGATAAAGAGCTTCTATACTATACTCCGCCAGTAGGACTCGAACCTACGACATCATGATTAACAGTCATGCGCTACTACCAACTGAGCTATGGCGGATA
>NZ_JAHZPJ010000018.1 GCF_019929345.1 Streptococcus oralis | reverse complement strand
TTATTAATATGTTGTTCTTAGTTGGAGGAAAGCCCTCTCAACTCGACAACTATATTATACAACAGGCAGGACCTCCTGTCAACTGAAATAAGGGTAGAATTGGTAAAAAATTGAGCTGATTTGTTAGGTGAAATGTGGGTGCTTCTTTCAGAGCCTAGAAAGGTTTTTATCTACAGTTTCTCTAGTCAACTCAACAGAAGCAGTAGTTGGTTGCATGATGGAAATCGGTATCAATTGAAGAGTTATCGAGAAATCATTCTTAGTGGAAAATAGAAGTTGAGAAATTTAGCACAATTGAAAAATTTTGAAAGTTCTATAATGAAGTTAGCCACCCAGCCTACCTAAAAATGTAATGCCTTAACTAGCTTATAGTTAGCTCCGCTAACTGAAAAATTTAATAGAAATAGACAATTTTTTTATAAAAGCCTTTACAAAAAAAATAAAAGTGGTATAATTAATACATAACTAAGTGCAAACGTTTTCGTAAAACGTTTGCCTAAATAAAATTAAGGAGATTTGAATGATGAAAGCTACATTCAAAAATGTCTTGTCTTTCGAGTTTTGGCAGAAATTCGGTAAGGCTCTAATGGTGGTTATCGCCGTTATGCCAGCGGCGGGATTGATGATCTCAATCGGTAAATCAATCGTGATGATCGACCCAAATCTTGCTCCTCTAGTGATTACAGGTGGAATCCTTGAGCAAATTGGTTGGGGGGTTATTGGTAACCTTCATATCTTGTTTGCCCTAGCTATTGGGGGAAGCTGGGCTAAAGAACGTGCAGGTGGTGCTTTTGCAGCCGGACTTGCCTTTATCTTGATTAACCGCATCACAGGTACTATCTTTGGAGTTACGGGTGATATGTTGAAAAACCCTGAAGCAATGGTTACCACTTTCTTTGGTGGTTCAATCAAGGTTGCTGATTACTTTATCAGCGTTCTTGAGGCACCAGCGCTTAACATGGGTGTTTTCGTAGGGATTATCTCAGGTTTTGTCGGAGCAACAGCTTATAACAAATACTACAACTTCCGTAAACTTCCTGATGCCCTTTCATTCTTCAATGGTAAACGTTTTGTACCATTCGTCGTTATTCTTCGTTCAACTATCGCAGCGCTTGCGCTTGCTGCCTTTTGGCCAGTAGTTCAAACAGGTATCAATAGCTTTGGTATTTGGATTGCCAACTCACAAGAAACTGCACCAATTCTAGCACCATTCTTGTATGGTACTTTGGAGCGTTTGCTCTTGCCATTTGGTCTTCACCACATGTTGACAATCCCAATGAACTATACAGCTCTTGGTGGAACATATGAAATCCTTACTGGTGCAGCAAAAGGAACACAAGTATTTGGTCAAGATCCGCTTTGGCTTGCTTGGGTAACAGACCTTGTTAATCTTAAAGGTTCAAATGCTGACCAATACCAACACATCCTTTCAGCTTTCACACCAGCTCGTTTCAAAGTTGGTCAAATGATTGGTTCATTCGGTATCTTGATGGGTATCATCGTTGCTATCTACCGTAATGTTGATGCAGACAAGAAACACCAATACAAGGGTATGATGATTGCGACAGCCCTTGCAACATTCTTGACAGGGGTTACTGAACCTATCGAGTATATGTTCATGTTCATCGCAACACCTCTTTACCTTGTTTATGCAGTAGTTCAAGGTGCTGCCTTTGCTATGGCAGATATCGTTCACCTTCGTGTGCACTCATTCGGTTCAATTGAATTCTTGACTCGTACACCGCTAGCAATTAATGCTGGTATTGGTATGGATATCGTTAACTTTATCTGGGTAACTGTCCTCTTTGCGGTTATCATGTACTTCATTGCCAACTTCATGATCAAGAAATTCAACTACGCAACTCCAGGACGTAACGGAAACTACGAAAATGCTGAGGGCGCTTCAGAAGATGCAACTCCAGGAGAACCAAAAGTTGCAGTAGCTTCTCAAGCAGTAAATATCATTAACCTTCTTGGTGGTCGTGCAAATATCGTAGATGTGGATGCATGTATGACTCGTCTTCGTGTAACTGTTAAAGATGCAGATCGCGTTGGTACTGAAGAACAATGGAAAGCAGAGGGAGCTATGGGTCTTGTCATGAAGGGACAAGGTGTCCAAGCTATCTACGGACCAAAAGCTGACGTATTGAAATCTGATATCCAAGATATCCTTGACTCAGGTGAAGTAATTCCTGAAACTCTTCCAAGCCAAATGACAGAAGCTCAACAAAATACTGTACATTACAAAGGTGTAACTGAGGATGTTTACTCAGTAGCTGATGGTCAAGTCATTGCCTTGGAACAAGTGAAAGACCCAGTTTTTGCTCAAAAAATGATGGGTGATGGTTTTGCGGTAGAACCAGCCAATGGAAATATCGTATCTCCAGTTACAGGTACTGTATCAAGTATCTTCCCAACAAAACACGCTCTTGGTCTTGTGACTGAAGCAGGTCTTGAAGTGCTTGTTCACATCGGTTTGGATACTGTAAGCCTTGAAGGTAAACCATTCACAGTTCACGTTTCTGAAGGACAAAAGGTTGCTGCTGGTGATCTTCTTGTCACAGCTGACCTGGATGCTATCCGTGCAGCAGGTCGTGAAACTTCAACAGTGGTTGTCTTCACAAATGGAGATGTTCTCAAATCTGTTAAATTAGAACAAACTGGTTCTCTTGCAGCTAAAACAGCAGTTGCTAAAGTAGAATTGTAATATACTTGAGGTTGGAAGCTGTTTTCCAACCTCTTGTTTTAGGAGAAAAGCATGAAATTTTTAACACTCAATACTCACAGTTGGATGGAGAAGGAAGCAGAGGAAAAATTCCAAATCTTACTCCAAGACATTCTTGATAAGGATTATGATTTGATTTGTTTCCAAGAAATCAATCAAGAAATAACTTCGCCAGAGGTAGAGGTTAACAATCGCTATCAAGCTTTACCATCAGCAGAACCCATTCATCAGGATCACTATGTCCGACTCCTGGTCGAAAAATTGGCTGAGAAAGGGAAAACATACTACTGGACTTGGGCTTACAATCATGTTGGCTATGACCGCTACCATGAAGGTGTAGCAATCTTATCCAAAACACCTATTAAGGCGCGTGAGATTTTAGTATCAGATGTAGATGATCCAACGGACTACCATACTCGTCGCGTTGCCTTGGCTGAGACAGAGGTTGAAGGTAAGGAACTTGCTCTTGCAAGCGTTCATCTCTCTTGGTGGGATAAAGGTTTCCAGGAAGAATGGGCGCGATTTGAGGCTGTGCTGAAGGATTTGAATAAACCTCTGATTTTGGCAGGTGATTTCAATAACCCAGCTGGTCAGGAAGGTTATCAAGCGATTTTAACTAGCCCATTAGGATTACAAGACGCATTTGAAGTTGCGAAAGAAAGAAGTGGTAGCTATACCGTTCCACCAGAAATTGATGGTTGGAAAGGCAATACTGAACCACTACGAATTGACTACGTATTTACAACCAAAGAGTTAGAAGTAGAGAGTTTACAAGTAGTTTTTGATGGTCAAAATAGCCCACAAGTCAGTGATCACTATGGTTTGAATGCTATATTGACCTGGAAAGAATGAAAGAGGTTGGAATCAGAGATTCCAACCTTTTAAGCTACTTGAATCTTTACTACAGGACTGAGACTCAAATGGGGCTACTGCAATAGGACAAAATATGGTATAATTGAAAGGATAGAATCGAGGATAGTATGTCATTTAAGAAATTTCAATTTAAAAATTATATAGTAGAAGCCTTGGAGGAGTTGAAATTCGTAACTCCTACAGAGGTACAAGAAAAATTAATCCCTATTGTACTGGCAGGTCGTGACTTGGTAGGCGAATCGAAAACAGGTTCAGGAAAGACTCATACTTTCTTATTACCCATTTTCCAGCAATTAGATGAAGCTAGCGATAGTGTGCAAGCGGTTATTACTGCACCAAGTCGTGAGTTAGCCACTCAAATCTACCAAGCAGCTCGTCAGATTGCAGCTCACTCAGATATCGAAGTTCGTGTGGTTAATTATGTGGGTGGTACGGATAAGGCGCGTCAGATTGAAAAACTTGCCAGCAACCAACCCCATATTGTTATTGGGACTCCAGGGCGTATCTATGACTTGGTCAAATCTGGTGATTTGGCTATTCACAAGGCTAAGGCTTTTGTTGTTGATGAAGCCGATATGACCTTAGATATGGGATTCTTGGAAACCGTTGATAAGATTGCAGGAAGCCTTCCAAAAGATTTGCAATTCATGGTCTTTTCGGCGACCATTCCACAAAAGTTACAACCGTTCTTGAAAAAATACTTGTCAAATCCTGTCATGGAGAAAATCAAGACCAAGACAGTCATCTCAGATACGATTGATAATTGGTTGATTTCGACCAAGGGCCGTGACAAGAATGCTCAGATTTACCAGCTGACTCAGTTGATGCAGCCTTATTTGGCAATGATTTTTGTTAACACAAAGACGCGTGCTGATGAGTTACATGCCTACTTGACTGCTCAAGGATTGAAGGTAGCAAAGATTCATGGAGATATTGCTCCTCGTGAACGCAAGCGGATTATGAACCAGGTGAAAAATCTGGATTTTGAGTACATTGTTGCAACAGACTTGGCAGCGCGTGGAATTGACATTGAAGGGGTCAGCCATGTTATCAATGATGCCATTCCGCAAGATTTGTCCTTCTTTGTTCACCGTGTTGGACGTACTGGACGCAATGGTCTACCTGGTACGGCTATTACCCTTTACCAGCCAAGTGATGACTCGGATATCCGTGAGTTGGAGAAATTAGGGATCAAGTTTACTCCTAAGATGGTCAAAGACGGAGAGTTTCAAGATACCTATGACCGTGATCGTCGTGCCAATCGTGAAAAGAAGCAGGATAAGCTTGATATTGAAATGATTGGCTTGGTTAAAAAGAAAAAGAAAAAAGTCAAACCTGGCTATAAGAAGAAGATTCAATGGGCGGTGGATGAAAAACGCCGCAAAACCAAGCGTGCTGAAAATCGCGCACGTGGGCGTGCAGAGCGTAAAGCAAAACGCCAAACATTTTAAAAACTCAGTAGAATCACCTGATTCTACTGAGTTTTTATTTCCGGAAATATTCAAAGGAGATAATAATTATATATTTTAAATAATTTGATTTATAAAACAGTAATTGCTTTAAAACTTTTTTTAGACCAATATTTTATTGAAATCGTAAGGAAAAAAATTGAAAACTATACAAATTTGTGTTATCATACTATGAAACAATCGGATTATATCATTTGATCCGTGAAAAGAAAAGGGGACTTCTATGGATAAATCATTTATGAAACAACAACGTTTTTCATTCCGTAAAATGAAAGTTGGGTTGGCTTCTGTAGCAATTTTGTTTGCTTTTGCTCAGGTCGGACAAGTTTCTGCAGATGAAACAACAAAACCGGCATCTACTTCAACTGAAACAGTAAAGAAAACTGAAGCAAGTAAATCGGCAGTCGAAACTGCTGTAGCAGAAATCAAAGCTGACGAGGCAAAACCAGTCGTTAACAAATCAGATGCAAAACCTGGAGAACTTGTTGATGTTTCTAAGAAGGTTTCACCTATTGACGTGAAAGAACGCCAAGAAGGTGATCAAAAGATTCATGAAGAAACTGCAACAGTCGAAGTTACAAAGACAGAAGTGGCTCCTGTAAAAAGCGAAGAACTTCCTGCTCCAAAGACTGAAACAACTGAGAGTACAGTGAGCGGCAAAGATGAAGATGGAAATTCTTATACCCAATATGAACGTGTTGATAAAACAACTACAGTCGAAATCAAGAAAGCGACAAGAACGATTTCAAAATCTAACTCTGCCGATATCGTTTTTGTTGTTGACCGTTCAGCATCTATGTCTCGAACTATTGACACTGTCCGTAACAATATCAATGAGTTTGCAAGAAATCTTGCCAAAGATGGAGTAGTAGCACGTTTTGGATTAGCTACCTTTAGTGATGAAGTATATGGACGTGAAAGAGGAAAAGCAGATGAGGGTACAATTTTAACAAAATTTAATGAATCTTATTTTACCTCTGACCCAGCTGAGCTTGAAAAAGCCTTAGCAGGTATTAAGCTTGCAAATGGTGGAGACTTCGCTGAAACATCTACACCTGCTCTTACACAAATTGTTTCAACCTACGACTGGTCTAAGTCACCTAAAAATAAAAAGTTTGTCGTATTGTTGACAGATGCTCCAATGAAGGAGGATCCTTCAATTCCAACGATGGCGAATACTCTTGCGTCTTTGAAAGCCGCAAAGATCGAAAGAATTGTTGCAACTTCGACAGGGACCGATATTAGCTATAAAGATTTTGTATCTGAAGGTCGATTAATGAATATTGATCGTAACTTGGTTGATTCTTTAACTAAGGATGCAACTACATGGATTGTTGAAACTGTGACTGAAGGACACAATTACAAGGTAACGAAAGATAATTACCAATTTTACCTAGAACGTCGTACAACACTACCTATTGCTCAGACAGGAAGTGCGACTCCAACTACCACAGTTCCAGTAGCTACAGCTTATAAAAAAGAAGTGGCGAAACTCCCTGATACAGGAAGTAATGATACAGCGAACTATGGTATTGTGGGACTTGGCCTCCTAATGGCTGGACTTGGCTTAACTGTAAGCAATAGAAAGTCTAAGGAACAGTAAGCCTAACTGGAAGATTGTTTGTTAAAACATTGTGAGGAAAAAGCAGACAAAAAATAGGTAGTTTGTAAACGAAGTATGCAGATAAGTATAGGTATGATCTTCTGTATTATGGTATACAAGCCAAATTTTTATGCCGAGAAAAGAGCCGTAAGGTTCTTTTTTTGATTTAGAGAAAATACTGCAAAAAAAAAGTAAAAAGTGGTATAATGATAAGGTTATATAGTCCCGATAAGGTGGTCGGTATTCATTATTAGTAGTTTTCCTATCAGTACTTTGTAACTCGCAAAGAATGACGGCTCCAAAGTCGCTCGTCCTTCTACGGTTGCCGCTATAACGCGGTCACCCTATGCGCCTTACTAGCTTCAGAAATAAAAAAACATCGTTTTTATTTCTTTCGCGTCGTAACTCTTAGACGATAGAAATACCTATCAGTACTTTGTAACTCTATAACAATATTTTTTAAGGGGGGACATTTTTATGTCAGAACGTAAATTATTCACGTCTGAATCTGTATCTGAGGGGCATCCGGATAAGATTGCAGACCAAATTTCAGATGCGATTTTGGATGCTATTTTAGCCAAGGATCCAGAAGCGCACGTTGCTGCTGAGACAGCTGTATATACTGGTTCTGTCCATGTTTTTGGTGAAATTTCTACAAATGCTTATGTGGATATCAACCGCGTGGTTCGTGATACCATTGCAGAGATTGGTTATACCAATACAGAGTATGGTTTTTCTGCTGAGACGGTGGGAGTTCATCCGTCACTTGTTGAGCAGTCACCAGATATCGCCCAAGGGGTCAACGAAGCCTTGGAGGTTCGTGGAAATGCAGATCAAGATCCACTTGACTTGATAGGAGCTGGTGACCAGGGTCTCATGTTTGGATTTGCAGTGGATGAGACAGAAGAACTCATGCCATTGCCAATTTCACTCAGCCACAAACTAGTTCGTCGCTTGGCAGAACTTCGTAAGTCTGGTGAAATCAGCTATCTTCGCCCAGACGCAAAATCACAAGTTACAGTTGAGTATGATGAAAATGATCGTCCGGTACGTGTGGACACAGTCGTTATTTCAACTCAGCACGATCCAGAAGTTAGCAATGAACAAATCCACGAAGATGTGATTAGCAAGGTCATCAAAGAGGTTATTCCAGCCTCTTACTTGGATGAACAGACAAAATTCTTCATCAATCCAACTGGTCGCTTCGTAATCGGTGGACCTCAAGGGGACTCAGGCTTGACTGGTCGTAAGATTATCGTGGATACCTATGGTGGCTACTCTCGTCATGGTGGTGGTGCCTTCTCTGGTAAGGATGCGACTAAAGTGGACCGTTCAGCCTCTTATGCGGCTCGCTACATTGCCAAGAATATCGTTGCTGCAGGTTTGGCTAAGAAGGCAGAAGTGCAATTGGCCTACGCTATCGGGGTAGCGCAACCTGTTTCTGTTCGTATCGATACTTTTGGTACAGGAACAGTAGCTGAAAGCAAGCTTGAAAAAGCAGCGCGTCAAATCTTTGACCTTCGCCCTGCAGGAATTATCCAAATGCTGGACCTCAAACGGCCAATTTACCGTCAAACAGCGGCTTATGGACACATGGGACGTACAGATATTGACCTTCCTTGGGAACGTTTGGACAAGGTAGATGCTTTAAAAGAAGCAGTGAAATAAAATTAAAAGATTGGTAGTTGTGCACTACCAATCTTTTTTGCAAAAGAAAACCAGCTTTTGGCTGGTCTTCTTATTTTATAGGGATTGAAATCTCAATCAATTTATCCGAATAGAGAGTCTTGATATTGGCTTCATCAATGCTTCCTTTGTCGATTTTACGTTTCAAGAAGAAGTCTTGGATGGTTTCGATTTCGGATTCACGAATAGCTCGGTGTTTGTTGGAAATGAGGATCTCATAGTGAAGCGGGGCTTGTGTGAAAACCACGTCTGTGTTTCCAGCAGAATAGACTTCGACAAGAGTTGCGTCAGTACTTTCTAATTGGCTTTTAACAAGTTGCGAGTGTGAATTAGTCGTGTTGATAAGCTTCATAACAGTTCCTCCGATTTTCTAACTCTATTATAGCACTTTTTGGATAAAATCGTGTAATTTAGTCAATGCCATGCTGGATTTTCCAAGCTTCTATTCCCCATTTATGGCTACCACGTTTGAGTTTTTCAATTGCTTTATCAATAGGAAACCAAGCAATATGATTAAAATCTTCCAATGGTTTTTGTACTTCTTGGAAAGAAGTAGCTTCATAGAGATAAGCTGGGTTGTAGTAGTAGGTATCACGGTGGCGAGAGTAGAAATACTCATCAGCTTGTCCATAATAGGTTCCGATTTCAGCTGTAAAGCCAAGTTCTTCGATTAGTTCTCTCTTCAGTGCTCCTTGATGATCTTCGCCCGCTTCAATCTCTCCACCTGGCAAGAACCAAGCACCATTGGGAGCTTGGACTAAGACAATTTGTTTTTTCTCCGTATCCGGAATAACTGCGTAAACTCCATAGCGGGACTGGTAGGTTACATTCTCTTTTTTTTCACCAAAAGTTGGGTTTACCATTGCATTTTCCTCATTCTCTAGTATCTTTATTATTATCATAATGGACGAGGGGCAAGCTGTCAAGAATAAACCAACGAACTTGTGCAGAAAAAGCTACTTTGTCTTGATCAATACTTGTCTAGTTAAATTTTCCAACCCTCGCACTATAACTGGTATAATAAAAGAGAGGTGATTTTATGGCAGAATCAAGACTATTTCGTATCCTATATCTACTTTTAGAAAAAGGCAGTACAACGGCTTCTGAATTAGCCCGATTATTTGAAGTATCTGTACGAACGATTTATCGCGATATTGAGCGATTGAGTATGGCAGGGATTCCTCTTTATTCGATACCTGGGAAGGCGGGCGGAATCTTTTTAATGAAAGACTTTGTTCTGGATCGTACTCTCGTATCGGAGGATGAAAAATTAGAACTTCTGTCAGCTTTGCAAGGGATTCAATCCCTGACCGATGATAGGCAAGATCTGTTACTTGAAAAGTTGGAATCTATTTTTCAAGTTTCTACCAGTCCTTGGATAGAAGTAGACTTGACTGACTGGAGAAAGCGAGAAGGTCAAAAAGAATTATTTGATAACATTAAACATGCTATTCTAGAGAAAAGGCAACTGGTGATTACTTATCTAGGTGGGTGTGGTCAGAAAACGATTCGTACAGTCGAGCCCTTTAGACTCGTATTTAAAAAGAGAGATTGGTTGAACTGCACCCCAAAAGTTAGACAGAAAAAATCTAACTTTTGGGGTGTTTTATTATGAAATTGAGTTATGAAGAT
>NZ_JAHZPJ010000017.1 GCF_019929345.1 Streptococcus oralis | reverse complement strand
TGTACGTGTAAAGGCTGCTTCTTGAGTCACTGGAGCTTTCAGAGCTGGACGACCCGCTGTTTGACCATCTGCGTATTGGTACTTGATGGTACGAGTAACCTTGCTATTCAATTTAGCTGGGTTCGTATTGTCATCCAAGCGTGGTGTTACAACAACTGTCCAAGTTTGATCCTGTGTTTTATCTTTGTCAAACGTTTGGCCATTTGGTTGAGTGAAGCCATCGCTTACAAGCGTGTAACCAGCTTGTTTCAATTGTTCAATACGAGCTACTGTTGAGTAGGCTACTGGTTCACCTGACTTACCAGTTACAGAGTCTGTGTAAAGAGTTTTAACAGGGACACCGTTCTTGCCATCTGTTACATACTTGATAGAACCACGTTGCTCATCCAAATTGTATTTAACAACTTCTGTTGAATCAGGGGAAGCAGGAGTTACAGTGATAGTTGGAACGCTTGCTCTGTCTGGAGTAAATCCTGTAATAGCAGGAGAAGTTACTTCTGGTAGAGTTCCACTTCGTCTGCTCCAAGCACCCGGAGTTTCAACACCTGTCGCTTTGTTTACAGAGACTTGTCTGTTAAATGTTGCTGGTTGAGTGACAGTAGGAGGAAGTGCTGGACGTCCCGCTGTTACACCATCGCCATATTGGTATTCAATAGTACGAAGAACTCGTTTTGTCTCACTTCTTGTCTCAATAATTGGAGTAACGACAACTTTCCAGACTTGATCTTGTGTCTTGTCAGTATCGAATTTTTGACCATTTGGTTGAGTGAAGCCATCGCTTACAAGTTTGTAGCCAGCTTGTTTCAATTGCTCAATACGAGCAGTAGTTGTATAGTCAACATTCTCACCTGACTTACCAGTTACAGAGTCTGTGTAAAGAGTCTTAACCGGAACACCGTTTTGACCATCTGTTACGTACTCGATTCGACCACGTTGCTCATCTTGGCTATAGTTTACCACTTCATCTACGTTTGGAGATGTTGGAGTAACGCTTGTAGCCGGAACGCTTGGTTTATCTGGTGTGAAACCAGTAACAGCTGGAGAGTCAACTTTTGGAAGGTTCTCAGTGTTCTTATTCCAAGCACCTGGAGTTTCAACACCTGTCACCTTGTTGACAGAAATTGGGCGAGTAAATGTTGTTGTTTGAGTAACATTTTGAGGAAGTGTTGGACGACCGGCTGTCACACCATCCTTGTATTGGTAACGAACGTTACGAGTAACAGTTTTCGTTTCTTGTTTTGTTTCAATACGTGGAGTTAGAACAACTTCCCATGTTTGGTCTACATTATTATTGCTGTCAAATCTTTGACCACCAGCTTTAGTAAAGCCATCGCTAACAAGATCATAACCTTGTTGCTTGAATTCATTGATTTTAGCAGTTGTAGTGTAGTTTACAGGTGTATCTGATTTACCTGATACGTTGTCTGTGTGAAGGGTCTTAGCTGGAACACCATTTTTACCATCTGTACGGTAAACGATAGTTCCTCGTTGAGTAGCCGGTGCATAGCTTACGATTTCACGCCAACTTGGGTCATTTGGACCAACAGAAGCTGAATTTACACGTGCTTTATTAGGTGTGAATCCTGACACTTCTGGGCTATCAACCGCAACAACATTTTGACGGCTAGGTGTCCAGTTACCGTATGTCTTCTGACCAGTTACTGGATCTTCTGACACTTGACGAGTAAATTGAACTGTTTGTTCAACCGGTTGCGGAAGAGCTGGACGATTTCTAGTCACACCATCTTCATATTCGTAAGCGATTGTACGAGTAACGTCTTTTGTTTCAGTTGTTACTTTTGGATCATTCTTACGGTATGAAACGATTTCACGCCAGCTTGGATCTGTTGGTGAAACAGTAGCTGAATTCACACGTGTTTTATTCGGTGTAAAGCCTTTAATTGCTGGTGTATCAACTGCAGGTACAGTTTGACGAGTTGGTGTCCAATTGCCGTATGTCTTCTGACCAGTTACTGGATCTTCTGACACTTGACGAGTGAATTGTACATTTTGTTGTACTTCACGTGGAAGAGCTGGACGACCTGAAGTCACGCCATCTTCGTATTCGTAAGCAACTGTACGAGTAACATCCTTAGTTTCAGTTGTTACTCTTGGCGCAATCTTTTCATAGTAAACAATCTCAGTTCCTGGAGTAGAACCTGCGTTCACTGTGATACCATCCACACGAGTTTTATCTGGTGTGAAACCAGTAATGCTTGGTGTGTTTACTGCAGCTAGATTTTGGCTGGATGGGCTCCATGGGCCAGGTCTGCCGCCTGTAACTGTTCGAGTAAACTCAGCTGTTTGAGTAACTGTTTGTGGAAGTGCTGGACGTCCTGCTGTTTGACCATCTCTATAGCGGTATTCGATTTTACGGGTAACAGTTTGTTTTTCTGTCTTAACATCGGCAGCACCTCTACGATAAACGTAGGTTACTGTACCGTTTGTTCCCCAGTCAGCCAGAGTTCCTGAAGGTGGCAAGCTACCTCTCTTCATTCCAATGAAACCATAGCCATTGATTTTCTTCTGTTCAGTTGTATAGGCCTTACCTTTATAGGCACCTTGTGGGTAGGTTACTGTACCTTCTGCAAGTTCTCGGCCTTGCTCATCTTCATAACGTACATCGACAGAGGCACTTTGATAGAAGTCAAAACGCTTGATTTGGAACTGTTGCAAGTTCTTGTAGTTACCAGTCGTCGCCGTAACCACCATGGACATGATTTCTTCTGGAGTAGAAACTTTCTTCTTCCATTGCTTGATACCAAGATTACTTTCATAAGCAATTGTCAATTCCTTAGTTGTACCATTATAGTCAATGGCAAATCTGTGGAAACGACCGTCTAGGTCACTTGAATCTAGACGTTGGGCACTGCTAGCATCTGTCTCAGCCCACCAACGGTCATATTCGTCAGCAAACCAACCTTGACCTCTAACCTTTTTATGAGTTGTATTTACCCAAGCACCAAATTGTCCCAAGCGAGGGTCTTCTGCCCAACCATATTGGAATGAGTCCGTGTTGTTAGTATCAAAACGGTTCCCTTTTGGCGGTGTGTGGACATTCCAGAAAGTATCCAGTTTGAAACCAGTTGCGTTACGCAAACCACCGATACCAAGGTTACCACCATCGGCACCTAGGTCTGTTGTATTCCCTGTGTGGAAGGCAAAACCGATACCATCGGCACCATAGCGTTCCTGCGTCTTGCTACCTAGGTTAACCTCACCAGTCAGCTTAAAGCTTTGGTTCATATTGATCTTACTCTTCAGACTGAAGTTACCTGTCTTAGAGTTTTCGTCTGGAGTAAGAGTTACGATACCATCATATGAATTATAGGTAGCTGAACCATTCAATCTAAAGTAATCAAGGAAGTTTTCTTTCGTTACAGTTGTCTTCCCTGTTTGTGGGTCAAACGAACGGAAACCACTTTCTCCTGATTTACGGAAATCAGCATAACCTTTATCTACTTCGCGTTGGGCAGCAGCCAATGTAGAATTTGCTTCGCTTCGTGCTATTGCAGTCGAAGTTTGACTAGTAGTCGCAAGACTAGCCGCTTTGCTCGTCACGTTCTCGATTGAAGACTTGCCAGATTCTACAGCAGTAGATTGTGCAACAGTCTCAGACGAAGAAGCAGTTGACGTCGCTTCTGATGTAGCTTCAGATTTAGCTACTGAAGTTGCTGATTGGCTATTTGCAACTGAAGCCTCTGATACTTGAGAAGTTGCTTCTTTTAAAGCAGCCTCACTCTTTGAAGTCGCTTCTGACTTCACAGCTTTATCTGCCACTTGGCTAGATGGGGCTTCAGAGCTTACTACAGACTCTGCGGTAGACTTAGAAGTATCTGGACCTGATTTCCCTTCCGAATCTGGTACAGTTCCCGTCTTCTCTGTAGAAGTGCTCGGGGAATCCGTTTTAGCTAATGTGTTTGCTGCAACAGCATTCCCACCCAAGAACATGAAAGCTGCGACGGCTACGGAAGCCACACCTACATTAAACTTACGCACTGAGTATCGAAGTCGTTTCTCAGCACTCGCTCTGTGTAATCTGCGTCGCGCATTTTTATCCATGAACGTTTCTCCTTGTTTTAAATATAGTCCAACCACCTACTACGTAATATTTTAAACGTTCGATATTTAAAACATATAATAATATGTGGTTGCTGATTATAATGCCAAACTTTCGACACCAAACCATACTTATCATTATACCTGTTTTTCCCTATTATATCAAGAGTTTTACCGTCTAATTTTTCTTTGTAACAAAAGTGTAACATCCTATTGCAAATAATTAAATACAGACTTTATGCAAAAAATGCATATTATTCATTCGCCAAAAAACAATCGGCCTATTCCTTGGCTCAAAAACTGAAAAGATTGATTTAGCTGAAGCAAAATGAAATCTAACTCAGCTACTAGTCAAACCTCTCAAATCTAGAGGTTTTTACATCTTTGTATACAAAAAAAGGAGAAAACCGAAACGATCTTCTCCACAATCACTCTTTTTATCCAAATAACCAGAAATATAAAAAAGACATCTTTAAACATACTCGATAGAAATAGGCAAACACATATCAAAATTGCTCAATATACCATTGATTCTAGTATAAGAAAAAATATACGTCTTTTTCTGAGACTTTTTACTAAATGAATCAATAACTCTTTATCAAGACTGTCTTTTGAAGTTCTAACTTTGATTGATCATTTTATAATCCATTGGACTAATAGCATGATAGCACTTACCCTTATAAACATCTAATCTGCGATTGTCTTCTGCCCAGATTTGGTCTCTCACATCGTCCGCAAGCGAAATTTCTTCAAGACTCATCTCATTAGCCTATTCATAACTCATCAAAAGAACATCCTCATGCTGATTTTTAAATTTCTCCACACTTAACCACCTCTCTTTATCACCTTCGCTAATCTGACTATCAATGGTAGTCGGCAATTTCAATGGTCATAATATAGAAAACTTGCTTATTAACAGTCAAAATCTCCAGATGTTTTGTTAAAATACGGAGATAGCCCCTTTTTCATTGTAAGCTGTAGTAAATGCATCTTCAAATTCCCCTTTTTAATTATATATTGACCATATCATAACGCAAAAATACCATAATTTCACTCTAAAACAGGAAGATGTATCGTCTCCTATCTTTCACGCGCTCTAGCCTCTCAGAGATTTTAATGCTCTTGCTTCATCAAATACTGCCCTTATTATATCCAAATCACAAGAAAGCACTAGGAAGTATAAATCTACCTTTGTCAATCTAAAAAAAGAGAGAACAAACTCGTTCTCCCCTGTTTTTAATCCTTCATCAACATGACTAAGATTGATAAAAAGATAATATTTTATTTCTCTTCTTTCTTGGTCACTACAGTCAATCCTGAGACTGCTGCTAGCAAAACTAAGCCAACTGCAGCCAATCCTGAAGAAGCTTGAGCACCTGTTTTCGGTAATTCAGCCTTTTTAGATACCGTCTCAGTATGATAAACCGGTGTAGTATTTCCTACAGGTTTCACTTCTACCGGATCTTGAACTGGTGCTTTTGGTTTAAGTACCACATGCGCCTCTGCCAAGAAATCGTATTTTTCATTTACGACACGGTAAACACGCCCTTCTTGGACAGTCTTAACAACATGATTTGTAAAATCACGATTTAAAAGACTAGAAAATTCTTGACTCATATCAAGGTAAAGGCCTTTTGTGCCTTCAACTAAAGGTTTAAAAGTCTCTTCTTTGTATTTCATTCCTACAACTGATAGGGAAATATTTGCTACCTTAAGTGCCTTGATTGTTTCGTCTACTGTTGGAATGCCTGGAGTACTGAAATCAATACCTTCATCAGTAATCAAGAAAGCAAAACGACGATTATTAGAAGCTGTAGACCAATCGTAATCTTTTGAAGTTGCAATATGATGAAGAGGAGCTGTAGGTTCTTCTGTTCCACCGCCTGTTCGAATAGACTTAAGAGCCTTAATGTATTCCTCCACATTCTTAGTGAATTTAGAACCATTAAAATCGAAATATTGAACATCCTTAGCAGACTCATACGCTATTAAACCAAGACGAGCATCAACCTTTTTATTAGCCAAATCACGAACAAAAGTTTCGATGTTTTGCATAACATTTCGAATAGATGTATCCATCGAAATTGATTTATCAATAGCAAAAACGATATCCGCAGTACCAGATTGTTGTTTCGTGATTGTCACATCTGCTTCTTTCAAAACTTTTTCGATTCGAGTTTTCTTGACAGTCTGAGTTACATCCGCTACATAATCATCAGTCTCGATATGATCAGATGCAGTCTTTGTAGTGACAACTGGCGCTTTTTCTCCGACAGGAGTTCCTTTGGCAGCTAAGATAGTTGTCTCAACATTTACAGAAGCTTCTGCTTTAGCTACAGCTTCTGTGCCAGTTTCATTTTCTTTCGTATCAACTTTAAGTTCTGTAGAGGTTGTAGCTACCTTAACAACATCACCAGGTTGAGCTTTGTCAGCTGGTACCACTGGAGTAGTTGCCTTGGCTTGGATTTCCTTTACAGTTTCATCAGCTAATTTGCTAGACGGAGTTTGCTTGGCCGTATCTGAACTTGTTTGAGCCAAATCGTTAGCTGTCTGACTAGGTTTTTTTACTTCATCAGCGCCGACTTGTCCCACTGCTACAACTACAGATGCTAATGCTGCTGTAAGTAAAGCCGACTTGCATTTCCAAAATAAAGAACGTTTATAACTTTTCATAAAAGCCTCCCCCTTTTTAAAACAATATTAGAAATATAATAGCAATCTAAAAGCATTTTGTCAAATAGAATGTTTGAATCATCACGACCTATAGAATGGCCAGTCAAAGTCATTCCCAAACGTTTCGTAGAAAACTGAGATGGCATCTTCGTTAGCAGTTTAGGACCTATCATCGGTCACATCAAACACCTTTAATTTTGTTTCTTATAACATGGGTGCAAACAACTGGACAATTTCCTTGATCAGGCTTTGATACCAGCTTGTTTTGATTGTGTGGGGATAAATTTCTTGAGAAACTTTAAAAATCTCTTCGAAGTCCCTTTCAATATCGATGATAGACTGCGTTCTGTAAAGCAAGACGGCATTTTCATAGTGGTGGAGCAAACTACGATAGTCAAAATTGATGGTTCCCACAGTAGCCACCTCTCCATCGACAAACATTTGCTTGCTATGAAGAAATCCGGGACTGTACTCGTAAATGCGAACTCCCACAGATAGCAAGTCTGGATAGGCTCCTCGAGTAACTAACTGAATAACCTTCTTATCTGGGATACACGGCGTAACAATTCGCACATCTACCCCTCTCAATGCTGCATTTTTGATACTCTCGGTTAGATCATAGTCAGCGATCAGATAGGGAGTCGTGATGTAGACGTAATCTGTAGCTTGATTGATAAGATTTTGGTAGACCGTTTTTCCTACCTGAGCTCGGTAGATGGGTTTTGGTCCACTACTGTAAGGGATACAAAGCCCCATCCCATCTTTGGGTTGATTTTCGAGATGGTATTGGTCAAAGTCACTAATTTCCCCACGGTTGATATACCAAGTTGATAAAAAGAGCCTAGTAAAAGCCTTAACTGCCGATCCATCTAGGCGAATACCACTATCCTTCCAATAACCAAAGCGCTCGATATGGTTGATATACTCATCGGCCAGATTGACACCACCTGTATAGGCAATTTGACCATCGATAATCATGATTTTACGGTGATCACGGTTGTTATAGGCGACGGTTAAGCGTGGAATCACCTTGTTAAATTTATGGGCTTCAATCCCTCGACCACGAAGCTGGATGGTATAATCTCCAGGCAAGGTTGCCATACAACCAATATCATCATAGAGAAGCTTCACTTCTACTCCTTGAGCTGCCTTTTCTTCCAAAATCTCCAAAATACTATTCCACATCAAACCTTCTTCTATGATATAGTATTCGAGAAAGATAAATTTCTCAGCTTTCTTGAGGTCCTCTAGCATCTGATACCACATGCTTTCACCAGATGCAAAAAATTGTGTATCCGTTCGATTATAGACATCGGCATTCGTATCCATGCTAAGGAGTGATTTGATAACTCCGTAAGCCGACTTGTCCTGCTCTTTTAACTCCAAACGGAGAGCTCTGCTATTGTCCTCTCGATCAACCATTGATTGGAGCTGCTTTAGCTGCTTCATTTCTTTTTTCGATAAACGGCGTTCTCCAAACATGATATAGAGTAAGGGACCAAACACTGGCACAAAGGCTACTAACAGCCATGTTACCTTACTCTCAGGATTCATAGACCGATTGACAATCGATACAATAGTCGCTAAACTCACTAAAATGACTAGGATAATCCAGATAATTGGAGCCATTTGCCCAAGATAGAGAAATAAACCAAAGACGATAAACAACTCTGCCAACATGATGGTAATACTAAAACCATATTTGGACATGAGTAGCTGCATTTTTCTAGCTGTCATACATCCCCTTCCTTTTCTATCATTCTCCCTCACCGATTGATAAACTAATGTTTCTACTAGTATACCTCAGTTCAGGGGTAGATAGCAACCTTTTACCTTTGCTCATGCTCCAACCGTTCCGTGTTTGGATGATTGTTACAATTTCAGAGCCAACATATTGACTGTCATACCAGCTGCGGTTCCCATAAGGTAGACGACATCTCCCTCCTTGACCAGCCCATGATCTAAAGAATAAGCCAAGCCAAACGGTACAGAGACTGACACCATATTTCCATAGTCAGTGACGAGATTGAGGTACTGATCCTCGGCCACACCTAGTTTTTCCATGACCAAAGGAAGAGCACGACTTGCTTGGTGAGGAATGATATAGTCCACGTCTGCCAAGGCTAGCTGTGTTTTTTCTTGAAACTCTTCAAACATGACTGGGATTTTACGAGCAGACAAGAGGAGGATTTTCTTCCCCTTCATGTCAAACATATAGTTGGTCTTAGTCGCTTCAGAGTACTCTTTTGGTTGAAAAGAAGTCAGACCTCCACGAATCTCCGTATCGTGAGCTCCTTCTGACCAAGTACGTTGGAGACTTGCAATGACCCCTTTTTCCTGATGACTTTTTTGGAAAATAAAGGCTGCTGCCCCATCACTAAAGAGTTCAAAACTTTCTTTTTGCTTGGGATTTAGCCCTAAACTTCCAACCTCGCTAGAAACAATCAAGACACGATTGTATTCGCCCGCCTCAATCAAGTGGGACATAGTCGATAGAGCAGAAATAAAGCTGGTACAAGTTGTATTGATGTCCATTGCTGGAATTGAGAGTCCTTTTGCCACGCGCTCATGAATCAAGGCAGCCGTACAAGGAATAGGCTGAACACCAACTGCACTAGCTGATACAAGGCAATCGATATCTTTAATATCCAGATTTGCATGTTCAAGTGCACGCTGGATAGCTCCTTCTGCCAAGTCAAGTTGCGTTTCTTCATTTTCAACTACACGATAACGGGTCTGGTCTTTAAATTGCACTGTATGCTTTGGAAGGCAAATGCCATAACCTGCGATTTCTACATGTCTTTTTACTTCTGTCATTGTCTTTTTTCCTTTCATAAACGTTGGATACGTTTGAGTTTATGGCTAGTATCCCAGTGATAATCTGAAAATTGGATTTGAGGAACTATGAACTCTTTTTGCTGGGCCAAGAGTTGGAACTGTGCTAAAATTGCTGTCTCTACGTCCTCATCTCGTTGGCTTAGACAAACTTCCACTAATTTCTCGGAATGTTGCTTAACTTGGTAATCTCCTACATTCTCCACAAAGAGGATGCAACGTCTGATAAAGTCTGGATAGATCGTTACCTGCCCCCCATTCTGCCCTTCAAAGTAGAAGATATCATCAGAACGTCCTTCGACCTTGTCAATCCGTGTATAGTAGGAGCCACAGGGACAAGGCTCCGGATTTTCAACCAAAATATCATTGAGCTGGTAGCGATAAACAGGCTGACTGCTTCGTTTAAAGTCCGTAATCACTGGATAAAAACGGCGGTCGTCTAGATACTGCTTTTCCACAAAGATAATGTCTTCGTTGAGATGTAGATTACCAGCTGAGCAAGTGCAGGCTAGGAAACCTTCTGTCGCCTGATAAACTTGGTCAATAATGGATAGAGAAAAGGCTTCTGCAATCCGTTCCCTATCACTATCTTCCAAGATTTCTGCCACCGAAACGATTTTTTTTGGGTGAATAGCTAACTCTCCAGCCGTGAGACGCTTGCTCAATTCAATCAACATCGAAGCTGGTGCCACAATAATCGTTGGTTGATAGTTGTTGAGTCGCTCGATATGCTCATCTGTATGTTTGAAAATATCAAAATACTCTAGACGAATGAGCGCCGTATTGATGGTCTGATAGAGTTCATTATCAGCTCTCAGGAAAAAGGCAATGCGTTGTCCAAAAAGCTGCCCCTTGGGCAACATCTTTGCCAAGATAGCCGCAGCCCACATACTTCGCTCTTTCTCTGTTGTGATAAAGAGCCCCCGATGTCCAGACGTCCCCGAAGACAGACCGACGGCCACTTCCCCTTTAAGTTCAGTGAAGTCACGAGTCTTCTCACTTTCAATAGCCAAGGTCAAGGCTTCATCTCGATCCACTCCTTGGGTGTTGAGCTCATTGAAATGTTCCATCATAAAAGCCTTGTCCATATGGTCAAAGTCGCTAGGAACCCCATTTTTAAAGTAGGGCGACTCTCGCTTTAAAAAGTCCATATAGTTGGTTAATTGCTTTTTCTGATAGTTTTCTAAAGCTTCTCGAGATTTGAAATGATGAAGCCATCGAGTTTGGATAAAGGTTTTAAGAAAGGTTATTTTTTTCATGTAAGATTGACTCTATCCTTTCTACAGGATCATGGCTAACAACTACCTCAATACCGTCCTTTAAGACATCCTCCAGAAACTCTGTCCCCCTGATATAGTCGGCCTTATTATCCTGAACCAAGGAAGGAATCAGGTGCATCTGCTTGGTATAAGGTAAGAGGTCAATTCCCCAACAGAGATCTGCTGCAATGAGGAGATTAAGGTCTGGAAAATATAGACAGGCTTGCCCCCTAGCATGCCCGTCAACAGAAGCAACTAGGATACTACCATCTCCGAAAAGATCACAAATCGGACGGTAGGGAAATGCCGGGTGTTGCTGGTCAGCTCTGATAATAGTTAGATTTTTCTCAAAAGAAGCTGGTAAAAACTCCTTGAAAATCAAGTCTTTCAACTTGGGTTTTTGGTAGACTTCATATACTTCTTTTGTCAAGATAAAGGTTGCATGAGGAAAGAAACTAGCTCCTCCCAGATGATCTGGATGTAGGTGTGATAGAAGAACATAGTTAATTTCTTCTGGTTTGATTCCCTTCGCTTCCAGCAAACGTGAAATTTGGTCCTTCTCCGTCATTTGAACGGGCGTTCCTAGCCGATAGAAACCATAGCGAAGCCGGGTCTTAATATCGTAATGATAGCCTGTGTCATAGAGAAGATAGCCCTTGTCCCTGTGTTTGATAAGAAAAATACCTGCTGGAAAGATCATCTTTTGATTCTTGACTCCCTTAAATAGCAAACCTGTGTAGCTGGTACAGTAGCCTGCTGGGAAATAATCAATGCTTTCGATAATCTTGGACATATTGTTCAATCCCTTCCGAAATACTGATTTGAGGGCGATACCCTAAGTCTCGCTCCGCCTTGCTGATGTCCAGCGTCTGACTATAACGGAGCAGATAATAGGTATAGCGTGTCAGAGGCGGTTCACCTTTGAGTTTCAAGACCTTATACAGAAACTCTAAACTAGTAGCAATAACTGAAAGAAGAGGAGCTGGCACTTTTCTGTATGTTATTGGATAGCCCAACCCTCTCAAGGTTTCTTCTATCAAATCCTTAAAGGCTCTTGGTTCCCCATTGGTAATATTATAAACTTCGCCACTAGCTTGAGGGGTCTCTAGTGCCAAACGAATTGCCAGAGCGACATTTTCCACACAGGTCATATCCATGAGCTGACGACCGTCCCCTATTAAGGGAATGCCAATCTTCTGACTGAGTTTGAGAACTCGGGGCAAAATACTGGTATCCCCAATCCCAAAAAGCCCACGAGGTCGTAAGATAATACTCGGAACATCGGGATAATCCTTAAACAGCTTCTCCGAAGCCAGCTTACTACGAATGTAGTTGTTCAGATTATTTTCCTGAGGCGCAGCACTTTCTTTGATAGCTAGCTGATCTCGAGGCGCAGCATAGATGCTAGGCGAGGACACATAAACCAAACGCTGAATACCAGCCTCTCGGCAAGCATCCAGAACATACTTGGTCCCTAAGACATTTGTCTGGTAGAAATCCTCCCAAGGCCCCCAAACGGTAGAAAGAGCACCCGCATGCACAACCATGTCCATCCCCTGACAAGCCCGAGCCAAGTCCTCTTGCTTGGTCAAATCTCCCTGAAAAAATGCCACAGAGGAGTTTTCTAAAGACTGACCCACCTTGCGATTGCGTCCAAAAACGCGTACCTGATAGCCCTGCTGACTGAGCTCTTCAACAACATACTTGCCTAGAAAGCCCGTAGCACCTGTTACCAATACTTTCTTCATTTTTTACTTCTCCTTGTCCCCTAAGAGCCGATGTATTTCGCTCTTCAGAATCTCTGTTGGCTGATAGATTTGAGCTGCACGACTAAGTTTGTTCAAGTCTGCCCAGTCATCTCTAGCCAACAACTCATCAAAGGCGCGTCCAATCGCTTCCGTATTCTCTCGTTTAGCAGTCAAGGCAATCCCTGCCTCTAATCCACGAACTGCATAGTCATACTGATCATAGTCATGGGGGAGAATCAAGGCAGGCTTACCATAGATGATACACTGGTAAAAAATACCTGCACCACCATGATGAATCACATAATCCATCTGAGGAATGTACTCCTTATAGGGAAGATAGGATACCACAGAAACATTGTCCATGAGCTCTTCACATTGGAAGTCTTGTCCGCCAAACCCCAGAGTCACAAAGAAGTGGCAATCTGGATGTGCTTCTGCCAATTGTTGTGTCTGATAGAGGAGATTGTCTTTGGCCCATGCTAGCTGAGTGCCACAGGAAACAAGGACCTTCTTATAACCTGCATAAGGAGACAAATCGAAAGGATAATTTTCTGCCCTCTCAATCGAAGAGCCAAAAGGTCCCACCCAAAGATAGTGCTCTGGAAAACCACTTTTCAGCTCCAACTCTTTCATCCCAATTCCCAAGATGGAATAGGGTGAATAGATGGTCTCCTGACCTTTCTGATTGTAAAGCTTAAAATCATAGCGTTTCAATCGTTCTCTCAATAAAAAGGTTACGATACGTTTTCCTAAACGAGTCACTTTTCTTCCTAGCCATTGCTGGATAGATTGGAAAGATGTCTTTGGACTGCCCATTCCTCCAAAGAAACAAGGTGGCCCATCTGTCGTTTCAATGGCAAACTGTGTCGCCATTGTGGTAATCCAGGGAATATTCAACTGTTCCGCTACAAGTCCTCCACAGAGGGTTATAAAGTCCGCAATCACAATATCCGGTCTATTTTCCTGCCACTCTTGCACTAATTGATCTGAAACCACATTGATCAAATCAAGGCTAGCTGACAACTGTCGATAAGCAGAGAACAGGTTTAATTGACCTTCATTGTTGGCTACACGCTCAAACTCATCTACACAATTTTCTAAAATGAGAATCACCCGGAATCCCATCTCCTCTGCTACAGTTTTTCGTTGCGGCCCTGTAAATAATCGAATCTCATACAAGGGATCCTTCAACAAGGGGGCAAGTAAATTCAGTGTTGGGAAGAGATGCCCACTTAAGGGCACTACAACCACATCAATTTTGATTTTTCTCATATGTCTAGAATAGCAAATTTTTAAAAAAAGAACTACCAAAATGATAGTTCTTTCCAGCATTATTTAGCTTCTTTTTCACTTTATGAATTAGAAGAGTTCTTTGTAGAGAGCAATGGTCTCTTCCAAGGTTGGCATAAATGGATTTCCAGGTGCACAAGCATCAATCAAGGCATTCTTAGAAAGGTAGTCAAAGTCAAAGTCTTTTTCTTGGATACCGAGTTCAGTGAGTTTCTTTGGAATGCCTACTGTTTCAGACAGTTTCTCAATTTCAGCAATAGCATAGGCAGCACATTCTTGGTCTGTTTTCCCTTCAACATGGAGTCCCAAAGCCTTGGCTACATTGCGGAAAGCTTCTGGTACACGCTTGGCATTTTCACGTTCTACAATTGGGAGAAGCATGGCACAGCAGATACCATGTGGCAAGTTATATACCGCACCGAGTTGGTGAGCCATAGAGTGAACGTAGCCCAAACCAGCATTATTAAAGCTCATACCACCGAGGAAGATGGCATTGACCATCGCCTCACGCGCTTCGATATCTTGTCCATTAGCTACAGCACGAGGAAGGTACTCCTTGATGAGCTCAATAGCTCCGATAGAGAGTTTCTTGGTCACATTATAAGCACCTGGTGTTACCAAGGCCTCGACAGCGTGGGTGAGAGCATCCATACCTGTCGCCGCTGTCAATCCTTTCGGTTTTGAAAGCATGAGTTCTGGATCATTGACAGAGAGGAGGGCGAGGCTGTTCTTGTCAACCATTACCATCTTGACCTTACGTTCTTCGTCAGTAATGACATAGTTAATAGTGATTTCTGCTGAAGTTCCAGCTGTTGTATTAATCGCAACCACTGGCAACCCTTTTTTAGCAGACTTGTGAAGACCCTCGTAGTCTTGAGGTTTTCCACCATTTGTCGCAATGATAGAAATACAACTAGCCGCATCCTGTGGAGACCCTCCCCCAAGACTGATGATGAAATCACATCCATGTTCTTTCAGGGCAGCCACTCCGTCTGTGACGTTCTTGCAAGTCGGATTTGGCTCCACATCGCTAAAGATCACATATTCGATCCCTTCAGCATCTAGTGGTTTTAGGACCTTAGGTAAAATATCACTTCCCTCGATGAACTTGTCTGTCACCAAAAGGGCCTTCTTATACCCAAGTTCCTTGATATACGGACCTACTTCATTTACAACATCTTTACCGATAAGGTTAACTGACGGAACGTAAAATGTAGCCATATGCTTTTCCTCCTGCGCCTCTGCGCTATTTGATTATTTACCATAAGTATACGACCTTATAAGAAGTTTTACAAATTTTTGTAAGCGTTTTAAGTAAAAAGTTAGTAAAGAACAGCCAGCCACTTTTTCAAGAAAAAAGCTCCAAAAAGATGGATTTCATCTCATTGGAACTTTTACTTAATCATTATTGTTTTGTTAAGACTACTCGGTCAGATGCCTCTCGGTCCATATCGTCGATAATCAATTGATTACCATTAACTGCGTAAATCTTGACATCATCACCGATAATGACACGTTGATTTTCCGGCTCAAAGGTAACTTGCTTGATTTCTTTATCTCCATCTGGCTCGACCTCAGTCCATGTACCAGTTTTACCTGTTACAACAAGAGTGATTTGGTCATTCTCATCTTTTCCAGTATAGGTACCACCGATATTCGTAGGTTGAGCTACAGTAGTATCCTGACTTGAGGACGCCTGTGGTTGACTAGCACTTGTCGCAGCGCTAGAAGATGATTCTTGTTGAGAAGATGATTGCTGAGCAGATGGCTGGGTAGGAGCTTGTGCCTTAGGTCCACAAGCTGCTAAAAGACTAAGAATTGCTAGGGAAGCAATAGAAAGTGTGAATGTTTTCGTTTTCATAGCGATTTCCTTTCTTTTGTGCCAATGTTTTGCTGGAATCGTTTCCAGAAATACCTCCTACCTCCAGTATAGCAACTTAAACCTAGAAGGTCAACTAATCCCATCGCTTCCTACTAAACTCGCTCGTACTTCCGAGATAAAGTAGAGTGATCCCGTCACGAAAAGCAAGTCCTGGCCATTGGCCTTATCTTCAAATTCTCTGATAAAGTCGCCATAGGAAGGAATCAAATCATAACCTACCACATCCTTTTCATCCAGAGAGCCTTGGTAGTCAAAGCCTGTTACCTTAAGTTCCACCTCAGGCAACTGCTTAGATAGATAGCCTAGCATCCCCTGATAATCCTTGCGTTTAAGTGCTCCAAAAAGGATGCGAACCTGGTAACCTTGCTGGATTTTCCCCTGGATAAACTCTACTAGACGAGTCAAGGCTGGCAGATTGTGAGCCCCATCTAGGTAGATTTGCGGACGAATCCGTTCCAATCGACCTGCCCAGTGAGTTTCTTTCAAAGCCTGTCTAACAAGCTCTTCTTCGACCCTTTCACCTCTTGAAGCCATAAATAGAAGAAAAGTTTGTAAAGCCAAGGCGGCATTTTCTTGCTGATAAGCACCTTCCAAACCGATTTCAAGCTGGGAAAAGCTTTCTAGCTTACTTGAGAAATTTCCAGCTTTCAAAGCGAAGTCTTGTCCAGCTTGATAAAGATCTACGTCTAACTCTCTCGCTTTACTTTGGCAGACAAGCTCCGCTTCTGGAGCGAGCTTGGCAATGACCGCCTTCTTGCCAGTCTTGAAAATACCAGCTTTCTGCTCTGCTATTTCCTCCAGACTATCGCCCAAGGTCTCCTGATGATCTAGACCAATCGAAGTAATAACTGCAATCTCGCCTGTTACGACATTAGTCGTGTCAAGCAAACCACCAATCCCCACTTCTAGCAGGACTAGGTCAACTCTTTGCTCTTTAAAATAGATCAAAGCAATCAAGGTCAACAACTCAAAGAAAGACAATTGATCATGTGTTTCTAAGAGAGTTTTCTCCTTCTCTTTGACTTGGTTAGCTATACGGACAAAGTCTTCATCCGCGATCGGCTGTCCATTAATACAGATTCGATCATGGATGCTGATGATATGAGGAGAGGTAAAAGTACCAACTTTTTTACCATGAGCTACAAACAACTCCCTCATAAAGGCAATAGTTGACCCTTTACCGTTAGTCCCTGTTACGTGGATAATGGGATAAGTCTTCTCAGGATTCCCCAGCAAATCCACTGCTCGTTGCATTCGTCCAAGACCAGATCTAAAGTTTAAACCAATCCGACTATGGAGCCACTCTTCTACTTCAAACATACATATCTCCTTAACAAAAGTCCAATCAACTACCGCATCAAAGTATGATTACAAATAAAAAGTGAGGTCGGGACAAAAATCCCGACCTCTTACCTGGTTAGCTAATCACTAGCCACTATGAATTTTAACGTGGGCTAAAAACGTCCCCCGGACGTTCCTGCGTTTCTAATGTCTGGCGCAGGGCTAAAAACATCCACTGGATGTTCCAACTCTCTCCAATTTCTGGGAGTTGGGCTGATACAGTCTCCCAGACTGTATCACTCCTCCATATATGTGTTGAAAACTTCTTCAATCATATTCCATTCGTCTTCTGAGTCTTCTGGAATTGGTTGCAATTCGCCTTCCGTTCCATCTTCATTTTCATTGAATGAGTATGCTTGAATCTCAACTTCGCCATTTTCATCTTCTTCCGCATTAACTGGCACTAGAAGAACATAGTTTTTACCAAATTCTTCCTTACCGTCAATTGTCAAAATGATTTCAAACAAGGTTTCATTGCCCTGGTCATCTACTAGTGTAATCAATTCGCGTTCTTCGTGATTATGGTTATGATCGTGTGACATAGTTTCTCCTCTGTCTTAAAATTTTCTATCTAAATAATTTTGCAAAATCAGCTGAGCAGCTAATTTATCAATGACTTTTTTTCGCTTGTTACGACTGATGTCTGCTTGTTCAATCAACATACGCTCAGCAGCAACCGTCGTCAGGCGCTCATCTTGATAGTCTACTGGCAAACCAAAAAGTTCCTCTAATTTTGCTCCGTATGCTTGACTGGCTTCTACTCGCGGACCGCTGGTATTATTCATGTTTTTAGGCAAACCTACTACAAAGCGTTCCACCTTATAACTATCAACCAATTCCTTGATACGCTCAAAGCCAAACTGGCCCTGTTCCTCATTGATTTGGATAATTTCAAGGCCTTGAGCCGTAAAACCTAGTGGGTCACTAATGGCAACTCCTACCGTTTTTGAACCGACGTCCAATCCCATAATTCTCATAGATTATAGATCGACTCCTTGTCCTTTAAGGTAGTAGCGTACCAATTCTTCAACAATTTCATCACGCTCATACTTGCGGATTTGATTTCGTGCATTGTTGTAACGAGGAACGTAGGCAGGGTCTCCACTCAATACATAACCGACGATTTGATTTATCGGATTATAACCCTTTTCATTCAAAGAAGCATAGACATCTGTCAACGTCTCGCTAATCTCTTTTTTATTGGAATCATCCAATTTAAACCGTACAGTTTCTTCAGTAAATCCCATTCCAACACCCTCTTTCCTTAAAATAGTACCATTATAACATATTTCCTTACGTTCTACAAATAAGTCCGTCTATTTATTTGGATTTTCTACTCTTCTGTCGCTCCATTTGCTATTCTATCTTCGATATATTGGCTTGGTTCATTTTTCAAAAGACTCTCTAAGCCAATATTTTTTAGGTATTCTACTTGCGCCGCCTTTTTGACATCTAAAATTTGAAAATCATAAGTCGTCGTAGTTTCCATCTCTGTCTCGCTGATTAACTGAGTCTCAACCGTAAAACCTTCTAACTTACGTGCTTCTTGGAGACTTTCATCTTTCTCCTCCGCTTCTGCGAAGGCTTTCTTTGTAGCTTCAAGACCATGATCAGCAATAAAAGACTTCATCTCTTCACTTATTGGTCGCGTCTGTCGGATAACCAATTTTAAAAATTGCTTTCCTCTATAAGTAATTGTTTGAGTTTGTTTGACACCTCCTTCTGACTCAGGGAGAAGCAAGGTTTTGGTCACAACCGTGTTCTTCTCGGCATTCTCTAAAACAGGCAAAGTAGACTGGAGATCTTCTGATGACGTTTTTGAAGTGGCAGTTGTTCCCTTCTTTTGCCCACATCCTGCAAGCAGGAGAAGAAGAACCGCTGTGCTGATGACTATTTTTTTCATATTTCCTCACATGATTATTAGATTAAAAAACGAACAAGGCTAGGAAATCCCCCAGCCTTGACGTTTATAGAGCTGCACGCAAACGTGCTTCTGCATTTTCTACATTACGGACAGAGCGTGGTAAGAAAGCACGGATATCATCCTCTTTATAGCCAACTTGCAGACGCTTCTCATCCACAAGAATCGGACTTTTTAGAATCCGCGGTGTTTCCATGATTAAGTTGAGCACTTCATTGACACTCAAATCTTCAATGTCAACTCCCAAAGCTTTCGCATAGCGGTTTTTTGATGATACAATACTAGCAATTCCATTCTCTGTTTTCATTAGAATGTCTAATAACTCTTCTCTTGTAATTCCTTCTTTACCAAGATTTTGTTCTTTATAACTTAACTGGTGGGCATTGAGCCAGGTCTTTGCTTTTTTACAGCTGGTACAACTGGAGACTGTATAAATTTTAATCATGTACCTACCCCTTTCGCTACATGTTACTATCAGTTTAATCTATTATACCATAAAAAACATCCGACTTGCGACCTATTTTTAAAAATTTTTGACTTTTTTCGCTATTTTCGTACTTTTTTCTTGACAAAATCAATTTATAGCCAACTTTTAAATTTTTTGATATAGATTCGTTTCACAACTGTAACACTAATCATATAAAGAACGATTATCAAAAGCAAAAAGAGGAAATAAATTGGTTCCAAAGGGGTTAAATGAAGAAGGCTCGCAATTGAAGAGTAGGGAAGAAAGGTCACAAAACTAGCTGCTAGCAAGCTTGTTCCAAGAACAAACCATGACGGACGACTTTGTAAGAAAGGAAGTTTTGCTGAACGAAGCATATGGATAACCATGGTTTGGGACCACATAGATTCAATGAACCAACCTGTCTGGAACAAAATGATAAAACTAGTTGCCGACTCTGCTCCATGAACATAGGCTTGGCCTGTCGCCATTGGAACAATGACAAAATAGAGCAAGATAAAAGTCAAAATATCAAAGGCAGAAGAAATCGGACCCATCCAAATCATAAAACGAGTAATGGACTGAGCTTCCCACTTATGAGGATGCTTCAAAAAGTCTTCATCCACATTATCAAATGGCAAGGCGATACAAGAAAGATCGTAAACTAGGTTTAACACAATCAAGTGAATCGGAGCCATAGGAAGGAAAGGTAAAAAGATACCTGACACTAAGAGTGAAAGAATATTCCCGAAATTAGAGCTGACCGTCATCTTGATATATTTGGTCATGTTGGCATAAACTTTGCGCCCTTCAACCAGACCTTTTTCAAGCACCATCAAATCTTTATCTAGCAAAATGACATCAGCGGTTTCTTTGGCAATATCTACTGCTGTGTCAACAGAAATCCCCACATCTGCTACTTTCATAGAAGGGGCATCATTGATCCCATCCCCCATATAGCCGACACAATGTCCGTTGGATTTGATTTGTAAGATGATTCGTGCTTTTTGATCAGGAGAGAGTTTGGCAAAGACGGTTACTTTCTCGACTGCTTGGGCCAACTCTTCGTCCGTCATGGCGTCAATATCAGAACCCAGCAAGATTTGATCAACGTCTAAACCAACTTTTTCGCAAACTGCTTGGGTTACCTTTTCATTGTCTCCCGTCAAGATCTTTGTTTGAACACCGTGTTCTAACAAAGCTTGGATAGCAGGTGCTGCTGATGGTTTTGGTGGATCTAGAAAGGCAAGATATCCTGTTAGAATCATCTCCTTTTCATCTTCAACGGAGTAAGCAAAACCTTCTTTTAGGCCTGTTTTATAGGCGACTCCCAAGACTCGCAATCCCTGTTGATTAAGTTGATCTACTTCTTTTAAGATTTCCACTCGGATATCATCCGTCAGAGGGCTAATCCGACCTTGATATTCCACATGGGTTGAAATCGCAATCATTTCCTCTAGGGCACCCTTGGTTACCAAACTAACAACTTCGTTCTCATCCTTGACGATGACACTCATTCGTCTGCGTTCAAAATCAAAGGGCAATTCATCTATTTTTTGGAAGCTAGTATCCAAATTTTGTAGAATAGCGTGTTCTTTAGCTTCTTTTTCAGTTCTACTGATAATGGCACGGTCCATCAAGTTTTTCAATCCCGTTTGAAAATAGGAATTGAGATAGGCACGTCTCAACACAGACAAATCCAAAGCTCCATGTATATCCAAAGGATATTCAAGGACAATTTCGTCTTGGGTAAGGGTTCCTGTTTTATCCGTACACAGGATATCAATAGCACCTAGGTCCTGTATGGCATTGAGTTTTTTGATGACGACTTTTTCCTTGGCCATGATAATGGAGCCTTTTGCTAAACTAGCCGTGATGATCATAGGAAGCATCTCAGGTGTCAATCCAACACCAACACTCAGTGCAAACACACCTGCTTCCAGCCAGTCGCCATCTGTCAGGCCATTGGAGAGAAAGACGATGGGAACCATGACTAACATCAAACGGATTAAGAGCCAAGAGATGCTGTTCATCTCCCGTTCAAAAGAGGTCGGTTCGTCATAGGTATTGAGAGTCTGCTCAATTTCTCCCATCATGGTGTCATCACCGACTGCTAGAATCAAAGCCTTGGCACTTCCTGATATCACATTGGTTCCCATAAAGGCGAGCGCTTCTGCTTCTAGTAGACTATCAAAGTTTGACTGACTCATTTTTGACAAGGCTAGTTTCTCAACCGAGTCACTTTCACCTGTCAAACCAGACTGTTGGACAAAGAAATCACGTGATTCAATTAAAATGAGGTCTGCTGGAATCATATCCCCAGCACTTAATTTGACTATATCTCCAACGACCAAATCTTCAATTGCGACCTCTAAACTCTGGCCTTCGCGAATAACTGTGGCTGTATTCACAATCATTTTTGATAGATTGGTCGCAGCCTTGTCACTCCGCAATTCTTGGACAAAGCGTATGCCACCAGAGATTAGAACGAGAACGACGATGATGATAGAGGTCGTCGGATCTTCTTGTCCAGGCTTCGCCAACCAGACATTGGTCACCATAGAAATCATAGCGATGACCAGCAGGATGATTGTAAATGGATTGATGATGGATTCGTAAATCTTTTTGAGGATACTGTCTTCTTGACCCTTGGTAATGATGTTTTCGCCATATAGGTCACGATTTTTCTCCACCTGCTCCTCAGTCAAGCCTATTAGACTTGTCTTATAAAAAGATAGAGTTTCGTTTAAGGGTGTGTGAATAGCTGCTGCTAATCTTTCTTTTGTAGTTTTCATTGGTTTCTCCTATCTGTATGAATGATGTGTTTCATACACAGAGACCAATCACTTTATAAGGGCAGAACGACACAAATCAGCGATTGGCTGTGTATGTGCGGTTCTGGATGATCGTCAATTTGCATCGTTTGTCTCCTTTCCTTGTTCTAAAACAGTAGAAAATCCTGCCATAAAATGGCAGGATTGAAAAACTAATTATCTGTTTTTTCGTTCAAGCTTTAACTCCATAGGGCAATGAAATGAGCTTAGTCTTGGCCTTCGCGACCAGGACTGTTGACCAACGAGTAGTGTCTCCACTGCTTTGCGGTAGTCATCCGTATCCCTATGGTAGCCTCACCTACCGTTTTCGTCTATCAGTATAAACCTTTAAAATATAAAAGTCAATGATTTATCATAATTTTCTTAAATAACAATTAATTCTTTTGGAGCTAGAGTCAACAATTCGCAACCGTTATCTGTAATTAAGATATCATCTTCAATACGAACCCCGTATTTACCTTCAATATAGATACCCGGTTCATCAGTCAAGACCATACCAGATTTAATGACTTCTTTCGAAGTTTGGCTAAAGTAAGGTTCTTCGTGGATGTCCAGTCCGATACCGTGACCAATACCGTGGGTAAAGTAGTCGCCATAGCCTGCCTCGGTGATAATATCGCGAGGGATTTTGTCAAAGTCACGGAAACCTAATCCTGCCTTAGCCTGGTCAATCAGGGCTTGGTTGGCTTTTAGAACCGTATTGTAAATCTCTGCCTGTTCGTCACTGACATGACCGAGATAAATGGTACGTGTCATATCGCTGACGTAGTGGTCGTAGAGGCAGCCGAAGTCCATGGTAATGGCTTCTCCAACTTCAACTGGTTTGTGCATCGGATGAGCATGGGGTTTTGAAGAGTTGATACCACTTGCTAAAATGGTATCAAAAGACAAGCCAGATGCTCCTAGCTCCCGCATACGGAAGTCAAGGAAGTTGGCAATTTCGATCTCAGTTTTTCCAGGTTTGATAAAGTCAAGTGCATCGCGAAAAGCTTGGTCTGAGATAGAACAAGCCTTGCGAATAGTCGCAATCTCTTTCTCATCTTTAATCATACGAAGTGCTTCAACAAACTGAGTCTGTGGAAGCAAGTCGATCCCTGCAAAAGCTGCCTGCATACGGTGGTAATAAGAAACCGCAATCTCGTCCTCAAAACCGACCCGAGACAAGCCCATATCCTTAACAATGCCTGCAATAACAGCCAATTCATCACGGTCAGCCACAATCTCAAAACCTGTCACTTCTTGCTTAGCTGCAATGATATAGCGAGAGTCTGTCACCAAGACCTGACGGTCACGGCTGATAAAGACTGTTCCGTTCGAACCCCAAAAGCCGGTCAGGTAATAGACGTTTTTAAGGTTGTTGATGATGATGCCATCTAGTTCTTTTTCTTGCATTTTAGCTAAAAATGCTTGCACACGTTTATTCATGATGTAACTTTCCTTTCAAATAGTGTCCTGTGTAGCTGGCTTCATTGGCCGCTACTTCTTCTGGAGTTCCTGTTGCAATGATGGTTCCTCCACCAACACCGCCTTCAGGTCCCAAGTCGATGATATGGTCTGCCGTCTTGATGACATCCAGATTGTGTTCAATGACGAGGACAGTATTCCCATCGTCGACAAAGCGAGCCAGGACTTTAAGCAAGCGAGCGATATCCTCAGTATGAAGCCCGGTCGTTGGCTCATCCAGAATGTAGAATGACTTACCTGTTGAACGTTTGTGGAGTTCACTAGCCAGCTTCATACGCTGGGCTTCTCCACCTGAAAGGGTGGTAGCTGGTTGTCCTAACGTTACATAGCCCAGCCCCACATCCTTGATGGTCTGAAGTTTGCGTTGAATCTTGGGAATATGTTGGAAGAATTCCACCGCATCGTTGACCGTCATATCCAAGACCTGCGAGATATTTTTTTCCTTGTAATGAACTTCTAGGGTCTCACTGTTGTAGCGGGTTCCGTGGCAGACTTCACAAGCCACATAAACATCTGGCAAGAAGTGCATCTCAATCTTGATGATCCCATCACCTGAGCAGGCTTCACAACGACCACCCTTGACGTTGAAACTGAAACGGCCCTTCTTGTAGCCTCGAATCTTAGCTTCATTTGTCTGAGCAAAGAGGTCACGTATATCGTCAAAAACTCCCGTATAGGTAGCAGGGTTAGACCTCGGCGTTCGTCCGATAGGGCTCTGATCAATGTCAATCAAGCGGTCTACATGCTCAATCCCTGTAATCGTCTTAAACTTACCAGGTTTGTCTGAATTGCGGTTGAGCTTCTGGGCAATGACTTTTTTGAGGATGCTGTTGATTAAGGTCGATTTCCCTGAACCTGACACACCTGTCACCGCGATGAATTTTCCTAATGGGAAGCGAGCGGTAATATTTTGCAAGTTGTTCTCACACGCACCCGTCACTTCGATAAAACGACCATTTCCGGTACGGCGCTCTTCTGGAACTGGAATAGCACGTTTCCCTGACAAGTACTGACCTGTGATGGACTTACTGTTGCGAGCCACTTGATTAGGCGTACCTGCGGCGACAATCTCCCCACCAAAAACACCGGCACCCGGACCAACGTCAATCAGATAATCCGCCTCACGCATGGTATCTTCATCGTGTTCCACCACGATGAGAGTATTGCCCAAGTCACGCATCTTTTTCAGACTGGCAATCAGGCGGTCATTATCCCTCTGGTGAAGACCAATCGACGGCTCATCCAGGATATAGAGGACACCTGATAGGTTAGACCCAATCTGAGTCGCCAAGCGAATACGCTGACTCTCCCCACCTGAAAAGGTTCCTGCCGAACGCGACAGCGTCAGATAGTTGAGGCCTACGTTATTGAGGAAGGTCAAGCGATCCTTGATTTCCTTGAGAATGGGACGGGCGATGATGGCTTCATTTTCAGACAAGGTCAGCTGACTCACCAACTCCAAGTGGTCTGCGATAGACAGGTCTGAGATTTCACCGATATGAGGTCCTTGCTCACCGCCCACACGGACAGACAAGGCCTGGTCATTGAGACGGTAGCCGTGACAAGTTCCACAGGTCAGCTCATTCATGTAGAGGCGCATCTGGGTGCGCGTGTAGTCACTATTAGTCTCATGGTAACGACGCTTGATATTATTGACAACTCCCTCAAAAGGAATATCGATATCGCGCACACCACCAAATTCATTCTCATAGTGGAAATGGAATTCCTTGCCATCTGAGCCGTAGAGAATCAAGTTCTTATCTTCTTCTGACAAATCCTCAAAAGGCTTATCCATATCTACTCCAAAGGCTATCATAGCCTGCTCTAGCATGTTTGGATAGTAGTTGGATGAGATAGGATTCCAAGGTGCCAACGCTCCTTCACGTAAGGTTTTGCTGGCATCAGGAACCACCAAATCAGTATCCACCTCCAGCTTGATGCCCAAACCGTCACACTCACTACAAGAACCAAAAGGAGCATTAAAGGAGAAGAGACGAGGCTCTAACTCTGGTACGGTAAAACCACAAACCGGGCAGGCATAGTGCTCAGAGAATAGCAACTCCGAATCGTCCATGGTGTCGATAATGACATAACCTTCTGCAATACGAAGGGCAGCCTCAATGGAGTCAAAGAGACGGCTACGGATGCCCTCCTTGATGACAATACGGTCGACCACAACATCAATATTGTGTTGCTTGCTCTTGGACAACTCTGGAACTTCAGTCACATCATAGACCTCCCCATCCACACGGACGCGGACATAACCATCTTTCTGAACCTTTTCAATGACACTCTTGTGTTGCCCTTTTTTCTTGCGAATAACAGGAGCTAAAATTTGCAGACGTTGACGTTCTGGCAATTCCAAGACCTTATCCACGATTTGCTCTACAGAAGAGGCCTTGATGGCCCCGTGCCCGTTGATACAGTAAGGCGTCCCCACACGTGCGTAGAGGAGACGCAGATAATCATTGATTTCAGTCGTCGTTCCCACGGTCGAACGAGGATTTTTGCTAGTTGTTTTTTGGTCAATGGAAATAGCCGGGCTAAGGCCATCAATGGCATCCACATCTGGTTTTTCCATGTTGCCCAAAAACTGGCGAGCATAGGCTGATAGACTCTCTACATAGCGACGTTGGCCCTCAGCATAGAGGGTATCAAAGGCCAGACTGGATTTCCCAGAACCTGACAAACCAGTCACAACAACTAGCTTGTCTCGCGGAATCTCCACATCAATATTTTTTAAGTTATGGGCACGTGCCCCATGAATCACAATTTTATCTTGCATCTTTGTTCTTTCTAGTCCATTATTGCTTTCCATTATACCAAAAAATGTGAAATTCTATTACCCAAAAAACTGTTTTTATAGTATAATAGTACGGTGCAAAAAATGAATCACTGAATAGTAGGAAAGGATAGGGGATATGAAACAAGTTTTTCTCTCAACAACAACTGAATTTAAAGAGATCGACACGCTTGAACCGGGCACTTGGATCAACCTCGTCAATCCTACACAAAATGAATCGGTGGAAATCGCCAACGCCTTTGACATTGACATTGCCGACCTTCGAGCACCGCTTGATGCGGAAGAAATGTCCCGTATTACCATCGAAGATGAGTACACTTTGATTATCGTAGACGTTCCAGTCACAGAAGAGAGAAACAACCGCACCTATTACGTAACGATTCCGCTAGGGATTATCATCACCGAGGAAACCATCATCACTACTTGTTTGGAATCCCTCCCTGTTCTTGATGTCTTTATCAATCGTAGGTTGCGTAATTTCTATACCTTCATGCGGTCACGTTTTATCTTTCAACTCCTTTACCGCAATGCCGAACTTTATCTAACTGCCCTTCGTTCCATTGATCGCAAGAGCGAACAAATCGAAAGCCAACTGCATAAATCCACTCGAAATGAAGAATTGATTGAACTCATGGAATTGGAAAAGACCATCGTCTATTTCAAGGCCTCACTAAAAACAAACGAGCGCGTAATCAAGAAATTGACCAGCGCAACCAGCAATATCAAAAAATACTTAGAGGACGAGGACATACTCGAAGATACCCTGATTGAAACCCAACAGGCCATCGAGATGGCAGATATCTATGGAAACGTCCTTCACTCTATGACAGAGACCTTTGCCTCTATCATTTCCAACAACCAGAACAACATCATGAAAACTCTGGCTCTCGTGACCATCGTCATGTCTGTCCCGACCATGATCTTCTCAGCCTACGGGATGAACTTTAAGGATAATGAAATCCCTCTGAATGGTGAGCCACACGCCTTCTGGTTAATCGTCTTTATCGCCTTTGCTATGAGTGTCTCGCTCACTCTCTATCTCATCCATAAAAAATGGTTCTAAGAGGAATCCCTATGTCTCAGATTGATTTACAAAAACTAACTAAGAAAAATAAACATTTTATCCATATTGCCACACAACAGTTTCTCAAAGATGGCAAAACAGAGGCTGAAATTAATGCTATTTTCAACGAAATTATGCCAGAGATTCTTAAAGAACAGTCTAAGGGGGTGCCTGCTCGTACCCTTTACGGAGCACCAACTCAATGGGCTCATAACTTCACTTTGAAGGAACAATATGAAAAAGAGCACCCAAAAGAAAATGATAATCCAAAACTCATGATTATGGACTCAGCCCTTTTCATCACTAGTTTATTTGCGCTCATCAGCGCCCTTACAACAACCATCTCTCCCGATCAGTTTGTCGGCTATGGTTTAATTACTCTATTGTTTGTGGGTATCGTTGGAGGAATTGCCTTTTACTGGATGTACCACTTCATCTATCGCTACTATGGTCCCGATGTAGAGCGTAGCCAACGTCCTCCATTCTGGAAATCGTTTCTCATTATTCTAATTTCTATGCTAGTTTGGTTGGCAGTGCTCTTTGGAACAAACTTCCTACCAACCAACCTCAATCCTGTCCTTCCTCCGATTACACTTGCTATCATCGGAGCAGTGCTTCTTGCTCTTCGCTTCTATCTCAAAAAACGCTTCAATATCCGAAGTGCAAGCGCGGGCCCATCACGTTATTAAGAAAAGTGAAAATCTATGGCATATAGTCAATCTTTAGTTCAGCAGATTCGAAAAATCCTAGCACTTAAACTTCCTCCCCAAATTTTCGAAGAAGAGCTAGAGGAAAAGAAACTGTTTGGTGGCCTGGCCTTTATGATTCGTGGGAAAATGGCCATCACTGTCAGTTCCAGAAAGGACGAGCTGGTTATGGTGAGAATTGGCAAAGAAATGGAAAAGCAAGTTCTACCCCAAACAGGAGCTCATACTACATTGATGAGAGGGCGACCTTATCATGGCTATATAGACCTAGATATAGAAGGTCAAAAAGAACTTCCTTACTGGATTGATTTAGCCCTCTCCTATAATCAAGAGTTGACCAAGTAACTCATATCTAGTGAGATTACAGATTAGAAAAAAACAAAAAGCAACTGCACAGGCGGTTGCTTTTTTACTTGCTTTCTTGAAATCCAATAGCACTTCTGAGTCTATTCCTTATAGTTTTCTCTCACCTTTTATGATAAAATAGGCTCAATCTATTTCTAGGAGGATGAGATATGGTTTCTACTATTGGTATCGTTAGTTTGTCTAGCGGTGTTATTGGAGAGGATTTTGTCAAACACGAAGTCGACTTGGGTCTCCAACGTCTCAAGGATTTGGGACTCAATCCTGTCTTTTTGCCCCATTCGCTAAAAGGTTTAGACTTTATCAAGGACCATCCTGAGGCACGTGCAGAGGATTTGATGCAGGCCTTTTCGGACGATAGCATCGACATGATCCTATGCGCCATCGGTGGGGATGATACCTATCGTTTGCTACCTTATCTTTTTGAAAACGACCAGCTTCAAAAGGTTATCAAGCCAAAGATTTTTCTTGGCTTCTCGGATACAACCATGAACCATCTCATGTTGCACAAACTGGGAGTCAAGACTTTTTATGGGCAATCCTTTCTAGCCGACATTTGTGAATTGGACAAGGAGATGTTACCCTATAGTCTCCACTACTTTAAAGAACTGATCGAAACAGGAAAAATCTCAGAAATCCGCCCTAGCGACGTTTGGTATGAGGAACGGACTGACTTTAGTCCCAAGGCCCTAGGAACAGCTCGTGTCAGTCATGCAAATACCGGTTTTGACTTGTTACAAGGAAATGCTCAGTTTGAGGGAGAAATTCTCGGTGGTTGCCTTGAGTCTCTCTATGATAACTTTGACAATTCTCGATACGCAGACAGCACGGACCTCTGCCAAAAGTACAAACTCTTCCCTGACTTATCCGACTGGGAAGGAAAGATTCTCTTGTTAGAAACAAGCGAAGAAAAGCCTGAGCCGGAAAACTTCAAAAAGATGGTACAGGCTTTGAAAGAAACTGGGGTATTTGAGGTCATCAGTGGACTCTTGGTCGGAAAACCTATGGATGAAACTTTCTATGACGACTATAAAGAGGCACTATTGGATATCATTGATAACAATATCCCGATTGTCTATAATCTGAATGTCGGCCACGCAACTCCAAGAGCCATTGTTCCCTTTGGCGTTCACGCTTATGTGGATGCACAGGAGCAAGTCATTCGCTTTGACTATAACAAAAAATAAACAATTTCTCCATTTTTGTGCTTTGGTATTGATTTTCGTTACAATTTGTGTCTGAATTTATTGCATTTTGCTTATTTCTATGATATCCTTTTGAAGGAGGTGTATATGACTAAACAAAAAATAAATCAAATTGTCGGTTCAATCGGGGCCTTTATCGGGATTATTGTATTTATCGCCTACATCCCACAAATTTTTGCCAATTTACAAGGCAACAAAGCTCAACCATTCCAGCCTTTATCCGCAGCAGTATCTTGTTTAATTTGGGTTATTTACGGGTGGACAAAAGAGCCTAAGAAGGATTGGATACTAATTATTCCAAACTCAGCTGGCGTTGTCTTAGGTGGACTGACATTTCTCACTGCACTATAAAAGTTACTAGCATATAATGAAAAAACTGAGAGGAATTTCTCAGCTTTTTTCTATATTCTCAGATAATTAGACGCCTGCACTCACTAATTACCGTTTTTCCACTCACAATCATTCTCATGGTCATCAATCAGACCTGCTGCTTGTAGAAAAGCTAAAACGGCGACTGGACCTGTGAACTTGAAACCTCGTTTTTTTAGATCTTTGGCTAATTTTTCAGACAAGGCTGTTTTAGCAGGTGCTAGGTGATAGTCAGGAACATCATTCACGATCGTTTTTCCCTCAACAAAGGACCAGAGATAAGCGTCAAAAGAGCCGTAGGTTTTCTGAACTTGTAAAAATGCTTGGGCGTTGGCACGCGTCGCAAAGAGCTTGGCACGATTTCGAATGATGGCTGGATTCTCTAACAAGGCTTCCAACTCCCCATCTGTCATTTCCGCGACCGCTTGAATTTGATAGCCATGAAATGCTTCTCGGAATCCTTGGCGTTTGTTTAGTACCGTTTCCCAAGATAGACCCGACTGGTAAGTTTCCAAACAAAGCAACTCAAAAAGAGCACGGTCATCATGAAGGGGTTGGCCCCACTCCTCATCATGATAGGCTACATATAAAGGGTTGTTCATTTTAACCCAACCACAGCGTTTTGTCATATTATTCTCCAATCTTTAAAACATAGCCAGGTAAGGGGATACTCGACTTATCCAATAGATTAATCCAACGATTAATATCTGGTGGTAGAGGGTTAAATCTCTCATCCGTTTGATACCTTACACCATCATCTGTTTCTATTCCAGTTAATGTTTCAATCTGTTCTCGAAGCTGGTCTACAGACATCCAATCAGTCCAACCTTCAAATAAACTTTCTGAAGCCAGAGTTATACCATACCATTCTTCAAACCATTCAATGTAGTCTGCTCTTAACAGGTAGAGTTTTTCGAAAGAACAAGGTTCATCATTCACCCTTATACTATCTACTATGTTGTCATTATCTACTAAAGCAATACTTGCGCCACAAAATTCACAAGGAAATGAGCCAACTTGACCATAGCGGGAACCACAATGCAAGAATAATCCTGTTTGGCTCTGCTGACAATTATTACAAAACAACGGAAAAACGGTACAGTGTAGCCATAGTGTATCAACCTTCCCATTTTTAAATTTTATCTTGACATGGTTGCTACTGTTTCTTGCTTCAACTAGATTAATTCGAGCAATTCCCATTATTTTACCAACATCTTAAGAGCCGACTTGATATAGTTCTCTGCTGTATCTGTCGTTCCTTCAAAGAATTTCTTGATTTTCTTAAGTTCGGTCGCCTTGTAACCCAGTGCCAACATGGCTTCCATAGCTTCTTCCAATTCTTGGTTCTCAGCGCTGGTTTGCACTGCGACCTTGGCAGGAAGGTCATCACTAGCCACGACTACCTTTCCTTCCAAGTCCAGCACCATCTGTTGGGCTGTTTTCTTGCCAATTTTAGGGAACTTGGTCAAGTAGGTGATGTTCTTAGTCTCGATTGCCTGAACCAAGCCAGCATTGTCATCGGCAGCGATAATAGCAAGAGCTGACACAGGACCAATCCCTGAGACCGAAATCAGACTAAGAAAGAGCTTCTTCTCGTCTTCTGAACGAAAGCCGTAAAGCAGATGGGCATCCTCACGGACAACTTGGTGCACATAAATCTGAGTTTCTTGATTAACCTGACCTGAGTAAGCATAAGGATTGGCTACATGCAAGATATAACCGATACCATTTGCCTCAAGGACAATATATTTAGCAGTGATTTTGGTAATGATTCCTTTTAGATATTCGTACATAGTTTTTTCTCCATTATTTTGCCTATCTAGTATACCATATTTCCCCAAGACAGACTGCAACAAAAGGTGCAACCTCTGGTTGACAAATAGTACAGGAGATTGTATTCTCATTATAAGTAAAAATTGTTAGGATAGAAGTAGAAAAAGGAGGATAGAATGATGAAACTCGCAGAAAAACTATTTGAGCTCAGAAAGGAAAAAGGTTGGTCCCAGGAAAAGCTAGCAGAACAAATCAATGTTTCTCGGCAAAGCATCTCAAAATGGGAGTCTGGACAAGTTCTTCCTGAAATCGAAAAAATCATTGAATTAAGCAAGATTTTCCAAGTAACAACTGACTATCTACTACTGGATGAAAACTCTGAAAAAGGTTCCACAGCAGTGACCTTGGAAGAAGACAAGGACAAATACTGTAAAGAGGTTAAATCCTTTGGTCTCTGGCAAATGATTTATATTTTCGTATTGGCTCTGGCTATCTATCTTTTTTTAGCTGGTTCTAGTTTCCCAGCCGAATTCACCGCCTGGATTTGGCTGACCTTCGTTCTTTTGATTGCTTCAGCGATTGCTATCAACAAAGTACTCAAAACTAAACAATTTTACCTTGATAAGATGATTAATCTCGAAAAAACTTCAGAAGAAGTCAATAGCAAAAAGTGACGGAGATGGAAGTCTCCAACCACCCTTTCTTTTAAAAAAGAACAAGCAACATTATTTCATATCTTATATAAAATTTTCCATGATAAAACGCATAGAATCAAGGTTTTTGAATACCTGATTTTATGCGTTTTTATAATTTTGAAGATTTTTAATCAACTTCTCTTACTCAGCATGAGTTGTCTCATTTGCAAAGGAAATGATTGCTTCTTTGAGCTCATCTCCGCTGAGTGAACGGAACTCCTCTATTTTTTGATTGATCGCTTCTAGAGGCATCACGTTTACCTTACCAACGAAAATCTTGTCCATAACTTGGTTATCAACCAATTCGGTCGAAACCAAGAGTTCTTCATAGAGTTTTTCACCTGGTCGGATACCGACCTCAACGATTGGAATTTCACTTTCTGTATGCCCACTTAGAAGCACCATTTTCTTGGCTAAGTCATAGATCTTGACTGGTTTGCCCATATCAAGGATAAAGACTTCTCCATCCTTGGCATAAGCGCCAGCATGGATTACTAGACGGCTGGCTTCTGGAATGGTCATGAAGTAACGTGTCATACGGAAGTCTGTCACCGTTACAGGGCCACCTTCAGCAATCTGGCGTTCAAAGACAGGAATCACGCTACCACGGCTACCGAGAACATTCCCAAAACGAACTGCACAGTAGGTTGATTTGCTACGTTGGTTAAAGCCAGTAACAATCAACTCCGCCACGCGCTTAGTTGCACCCATAACGTTCGGTGGATTGACCGCCTTGTCAGTCGAAATCATGACCATCTTAGGTACTTTGGCTGCATCAACAGACTTGGCAACATTGTAGGTTCCGAGGATATTGTTCTTGAAGGCTTCTTTTGGATTGCGCTCCATCATCGGAACATGTTTGTGGGCTGCAGCATGGTAGACAATAGCTGGTTTATACTGCTCAAATACCTGTAGAAGACGGTCATAGTCCTGAATATCTGCAATGACAGGAACATAATCAATCCCTTGGAATGTACGAATCAATTCATGATAAACGAGATAGATGGAATTTTCGCCATGCCCCAGCAAAATCACGCGTTCGGGATTGAAGCGACTGACCTGACGACAAATCTCTGAGCCAATCGAACCGCCGGCTCCTGTCACCAAGATGGTCTTGCCTGTAAGCTCTGCACCAAGACGGGATTCGTCGAGACGGATTTCCTGACGCCCCAAAAGGTCTGTGATATCAATTTTCTGGAAACAACTACCTGGTTGGTGAAGCCCCTGAACGACTGTCTCAACCTTGGGCATCTTGTAACATTTGATACCTAGTTTATTACACATCTGCAGGATACGTTCATACTCTGACGGGTCAAGCGAAGGGATGGCTACGATGACACGCTCGATTTGGTGACGTTTAGCCAAGTCGGGTAGATTATCATAAGAGCCCAAAACTGGGATTCCACCTAGTTTTTGTCCCTTTTTCTTCTCATCATTATCCAAAATCCCCACTAGCTCAAGGTCGCTAGTTGGATGTTGGTAGCTGTTCATAAAGAGGGCGCCACCATCACCAGCACCAATCAAGAAGGTACGGCGGTGTTCGCCCTCCCCACTACCCTGCTTGCGCTTAGAATAAATCAGCTGCCAAGTGATACGAGGGAGTAAGATGAGAAAGGTACTCAATAAGATAAAGAGTATGATGAACCGGATAGAAAATAGAGGAAGAAAAGCGTAGCAAATTCCATAGGAAAACACACTACTGAGCATCACTCCGAAAAAGATTTTCATAAAATCCGTAATCTTGCTGTAACGACTAATACTCGCATTGAGCCCCCAAAATCCAATCATGATTTGATAGAGGAGAAAAGCCAAACCAGTATAGATAACATAATCCACAGGCGCTGGATTAATCAAACCATAAAAGAGAATGTAAGACACGATGATGGAAACCACCATACTAATAATGTCAAATATACCCCAAAACACCTGCTTTTGCTGTTTATTTAAAATTTCAACCAGATCAATCACATAATCTGTTAGTTTTTTATTCATAGGAATTTACTCTTTCTTAAAAGAATTTAAATATATTGTTATTATAACATTTTTTGGCTATTTTATCTTTTACAATACTATTTATTTTTTCTTAATAATTTTACAAAAATAAACTGACGTACAAAGCCTGGACAAAGTGCAACAATGGCCTGAATGGCTACACTTTTAGCATATTCCATGTAAGAAATTTGCCCTCGCTCCAGCATCCGTTGGCGAGCTTGACGATAGAATTTAAGGTAACGCAAGCCACCTCGACGCTCAAACATCCCGGCACCTACGCGAACCTTACACAAGATTTGATCTAGGTTGCCAGTCTTGGCACCTGCCGTAATCATATTGAGCCAAAGGAGATCATCCTCCATATAAAGCCCGTCTTCGTAGTTGCCCGCCTTGAGGACCATGTCCTTTTTGAACATGACTGTCATGTGGTTAAAAGCACTTCTCATCCTTTGGTAAGCCACAATATCTGCGTGCTGAGTAGGAACACGACGGTAAGAAACAATCTCGTCAGGATTGTCAATAAATTCTGCAATATGTCCACCCAAAAGATCCAAATTTTCCTGTTCCATTAGTTGGACTTGCTTTTCAAAGCGGTCAGCTACCGCTATATCATCTGTATCCATGCGAGCGATGATATCGTACTGACACTGTAAAACACCGTATCGAAGAGCCAAACCCAAACCTTGATTTTCTTCTAAGGGACAACGCTTAACTGGAATCTCTGACTGCGCTTCCACTTCATCTAGCACCTGATAGAGTTCGGGCGTGAGCGGCCCGTCCTCAACAAGAACAAGCTCACTTGGTTTCAAGGTCTGGTTTTGAATACTCTTGATAGCATCTCTCAAAAATGTCGGATTTTCCTTTACATAGACCGACATCAAGACGCTGATTTTTTGCTTTTCAGACACAGTTTTTCTCCAATTTATAGATTTCCTTCCACTATTTTATCACAAAATTTCCTAGTTTCCTATTTTTATCTCAAATCAAGAAAAATTCTGGTAAAGAAATCTGTCCCTTTTCACTCTATTTTCAGTTAAATCGTTCTAACTTTCTTAGCAGTCCTCTCCTTGACATTGTAAGAAAAAAACCTTAAAATAAGCTGTTATTAAAATCATCCTATCGAGGTTTTTATGAAAAAACAATCACTCTTTTTTGTTCTAGGAATTGTCTTAATCGGGACTGTTTTACGCTCTCCTTTTACTGCTCTTCCAACCATTTTAGGGGATATTGCTCAGGGGCTAGGAGTTGAGGTCAGCTCTCTTGGGATTTTAACCAGTCTCCCTCTCTTGATGTTTGCTCTTTTCTCTGCTTTTGCGAGTCGCTTGGCACAAAAAATCGGGTTGGAACATCTCTTTACTTACTGTCTCCTCCTCTTAACTGTTGGCTCTGTCATTCGGATTTTCAATCTTCCCCTTCTCTATCTAGGGACTCTGATCATCGGAGCGAGCATCGCCATTTTCAATGTACTCCTCCCAAGTATGATTCAGGCAAATCAGCCTCAAAAGATCAGTCTCCTAACAACGCTCTATGTCACTGCCATGGGGGTTTCAACTGCTATCGCTTCTTATCTTTCGGTCCCTATCACCCAAGCTAGTTCTTGGAAGGGCCTCATCCTCCTTCTCAGCTTTCTCTGTCTGGTCACTCTGCTGGTCTGGTTGCCAAATCATCGCCACAACCACCACCTAGAAAGCAAAAAAGAAAAGCAAGTCAAAGAGAATATTCTAAAAAGTAAAGATGTCTGGGCTATCATTATCTTTGGCGGTCTTCAATCCTTGCTCTTTTATACAAGTATGACCTGGTTGCCAACTATGGCTATTAGTGCTGGTCTTTCTAATAGTGATGTGGCTCTCCTCGCTTCTATCTTCTCGCTGATCAGCATTCCTTTTTCAATGACTGTTCCAAGTCTGACGACTCGTCTATCAGATGGTCACCGTCGAATCATGCTGGCAATCATTTCCTTCTCTGGTATGACAGGAATTGCCATGCTCTTGTATCCAACCAATAATTTCCTCTACTGGTTAGTCGTCCATCTCTTGATTGGAACGGCCTGCAGCGCCCTCTTCCCCTACCTCATGGTTTGCTTCTCTCTTAAAACTAGTTCGCCAGAAAAGACAGCTCAGCTATCAGGACTAGCGCAAACAGGTGGGTACATCTTGGCGGCCTTTGGTCCTACCTTATTTGGTTATAGTTTTGACCTTTTCCAATCTTGGATCCCAGCTGTCCTTGCTCTTCTAGCTGTTGATATCATCATGACCGTCTCACTCTTTATGGTGGATCGGGCGGATAAAATCCTTTAATTATTCTAAAATACTTCTCAGTTATAAATAATGCAAAGCCAGACTCTGTCTGGCTTTTTTGGTACTTATACTAACAAAAAGCTCCATCCATCTATTAGCAGAAAAATGGCATTTTTGATATAATAAGATGTATAGAAACTAATTGTCATGCAAAAAATACATTAGTTTATAAGATAGCTACTATTTTAAGCGAGGTACATAGAATGGATGAACTGAAATACAATTTGGATCAAAGTTTAGCAGATTTAGATAAGCTCTTTGACTTATCGGCAAAGGAGACAGATAAGACTGCCTGCGAAGCTCTAGCAGAAAAAGCAAGAATAATTTATGAGCAATACCCTGAATCAGAAGGCATTGCGTTGCGGTATGCTGAGATTTTGGTCAATTTGTCAGTTGAACAAGTAAATGTAGAAGAGAGAGGGAATACAGCTAATTTAGTCAAACAAATCTTTGAAAAGTTCAACCAGTCTGAAGATATTGCGTTACAGTATACTAGGGCTTTAGTCAATTTGTCAGCTAAACAAGAAATTGTTGAGGAACTACTAAACACTGCTAATTCAATCAAACAAATTTTTGAGCAGTTCAAGGATTCTGAAGACATTGCGTTACGATATGCTATGGTTTTGTTCAATTTGTCGCTCGAACAAGTAAATATAAAAGAACTAGACGATACTGCTAATTCAGGCAAACAAATTTTTGAGCAGTTTGAGCAGTCTGAAGACATTGCGTTACGATATGCTATGGTTTTATACAATCTTTCAAACAGGCAAAATGATATCAAGGAGCGTAAAGAAACCGTATCAAAAATAGAAATTTTAACCCTAAAGTTTCAACATTCTGAAGACATTGCGTTACAATATGCTAGGGCTTTAATCAATTTGTCAGTTGAACAAGTAAATGTAGAAGAACTAGGACAGACTGTGAATTCAGTCAAACAAATTTTTGAGCAGTTTCAACATTCTGAAGACATTGCGTTACGATATGCTATGGCTTTAGTCAATTTGTCAGTTGAACAAGTAAATGTAGAAGAGAGA
>NZ_JAHZPJ010000016.1 GCF_019929345.1 Streptococcus oralis | reverse complement strand
ATTCTGAAGACATTGCGTTACGATATGCTATGGCTTTAGTCAATTTGTCAGTTGAACAAGTAAATGTAGAAGAGAGAGAGAATACTGCTAATTCAGTCAAAGAAATTTTTGAGCAGTTTGAGCAGTCTGAAAATATTGCATTACGATATGCTATGGCTTTATACAATCTTTCAAACAGACAAAATGATGTCGAGGAGCGTAAAGAAACCATATCAAAAATAGAAACTTTAACCCTAAAGTTTCAACATTCTGAAGACATTGCTTTACAATATGCTATGGCTTTAGTCAATTTGTCAGCTAAACAAAGAAATGTAGAAGAGAGGGGAAGTACCACTAATTTAGTCAAAGAAATTTTTGAACGGTTTACGGATTCTGAAGACATTGCTTTACAATATGCTAGGGTTTTATTTAATCTAGCAAACCTTCAAAATGAAAGAGATGACGTAGGCGATACAGTTAAACAAATACTAGCTATTTTAACAAATCTCTCTAGCGTTGAAATATTTAAAATTGTAGTGGAAATATTAGAAAAAAATCCTGATACTCCATTAGATACAAATGATACTCCATCCTCTAGTCTAACAAAGATTTTAGATAAACTATGTTTTTATTCCAATGAAGATGTGGACAGAAAACTACTAATTCAGGCTTTAAATCTTAACCTTGTTATAAATACAAAATACGATATTTTAAAGGATTGGATAAAACACTATAAAGATGATGAGAATAAGCTCAATCAGTTAATAGATATCTACAGAATTGTTCAAGATATCAAGTATCAACTTGGCTTGAAAGCAAAAGATAAAAATTCGAATCTTAAATTTGGTCATTATACCAAAGGAAAAACTCTCCAAAATTTATTAAATCAGGATACAGGAAATACAGATGATACAAAGTTTTCCGTATCTGGAAAAACTCGTTTGTATAATGCCAATTATATGAACGACCCCGAAGAGGGTGTAGTTATCGAAGAAATATTAGAACCTAACAAAGATGGGAAAAGAACATCCTACTTCGAAAAGCGAAATATTTTAGATCCTAGTCCATGGTTTTTAATGAGCTTCACCAGTAAAACAGATGACTTGACTATGTGGTCCCAATACGGCGATGATGCACAGGGTGTTTGTCTGGTACTTAAGGAAGATGATTTCTCAAGATTTACTTCTTTCAATGATGTTTCATGGCGTCGAGAAACTACATCCCTAGAGTTCATTAATAAGATTGATTTGTCTATGTCGGAATTAAGCAGTGATTTAAAAGTCTCAGCAAACGAATCCAAGAAAAAGGAGTCAACTTTTTCTGCTAATGTTGAAGAGGCACAGCCTAAACCTGAAAAAAAAGATAAGGTAGCTAAAGGGAATATTGATTATCTCTATAGAATAGCCTATGTTAAAAATACAGGTGAAAACTTTGAACTAGAAAAAACAGAACTCTTTGATGGCAATGAAATCACAAAATTAAAAGAAGCTGTGAATAATTTAAAACAAAAATTGCATGAGAGAGTGAATGATAATGATGACTTTTATAAAGAAGCTATCTCCAGTTGTATCGAAGAAATTCGTTACTTGTTTAAATCTGTAGATTATAAATATGAAAACGAACTGCGTATCTTACGCTATGCTAATCTAGACCCAAGTAATGATAAAATCAAAATTGATAAAACTTCTGGGATAGGCAAACTTTATGTAGAACGTGAAAATTCAATCCAAATCGATGAAGTCATTTTCGGTCCTAAGTTTCCAAATCCCGAATACGTGACTCCTTTATTGAAACTTTTGGATAAGAAAATTAACTATAAGAAATCTACAATAAAATTTAGATAAAGGCTGAAAAAATCCTCTAAACTTCTAGTTTTTACTAGGAGTTTTTTATATATAAAATTTTTACACATATTTCTTGACAGGGCTTTCAACTTGAGATACAATATATTTGAAAAGAGTATATATAAAATTTTTATATAATATAAAGGAGGTTTCCCATGTACTTCCCAACATCCTCTGCCTTGATCGAGTTTCTCATCTTGGCTGTGCTGGAGCAGGGGGATTCTTATGGTTATGAGATTAGCCAAACCATTAAGCTCATCGCCAATATCAAAGAATCTACGCTCTATCCCATTCTCAAAAAATTGGAAGCCAGTGGCTTTCTGACCACCTACTCTAGAGAGTTTCAGGGGCGTATGCGCAAATACTACTCCTTGACCAATCAGGGCGTAGAGCAGCTCGTTACTCTAAAGGAAGAGTGGACGCTCTATACCGACACCGTCAACGGCATCATAGAAGGGAGTATCCGCCATGACAAGAACTGACTATCTGACTCAGTTAGAAACCTATCTCCATAAACTGCCTGAAGCTGACCGCATCGAAGCCATGGACTACTTTAAGGAACTATTTGACGATGCAGGTCCAGAGGGCGAAGAGGAACTCATCGCCAGTCTGGGAACTCCAAAAGAAGCAGCTCATGATGTCCTCTCTAACCTCCTCGACAAGAAAGTCAATGAGGCACCCGCTCAAAAGAATGATCGCCAACTCCTACACATTGCCCTCTTGGCCTTACTAGCAGCCCCTATCGGCATTCCTGTTGGAATTGCAATTATCTTAACCATTATCGGACTTTTTATCGCAGCGGCCGCTGTCATTCTAGCCTTCTTTACCGTCTCTGTGACGGGTATCCTGCTGGGCGGACTCTTTATCATAGAGAGCTTTAGTGTTCTGGTCGAAGCCAAATCTGCCTTTATTTTGATTTTCGGGGCTGGTTTGCTTGCTCTCGGTGCTTCTTCTCTTGTTCTATTAGGCATCTCCTATGTAGCTCGTTTCTTTGGGCTCCTGATCGTCCGCTTGGTGCAATGGATTCTTAAAAAAGGAAAGAGAGGTGACAGACATGCGTAAATTGACAAAAGGATTTCTCATCTTTGGTGTGATTTCTACAATCCTTGGTTTTATCATGATAGTTGCAGGTGCACAGTCCAATGGTATTCAAAGTTTGCTGGCCATGTCAAAAGACCCCGTCTATGACAATCGTATCGAAGAAGTGACCTTTGGAAGCGAAGTGGAAAAACTTGATTTAACTCTTGAGGAACACAGTCTGACTATCACAGAGTCTATAGATGACAAGATCCACATCACCTATCATCCATCAGTGTCTGGTCGTCACGATCTAACTACTGGTATGAGTGACAAAACACTGACCGTCACTGATAAACAATCCTCCCAACATCGTTTTCTCGGCTCAGGGATCGAAGGCCTACTTCGTATCGCCAGCAGTTATTCTCACCGTTTTGACGAAGTCGTTCTCTCCCTCCCTAAAGGAAGAACTCTGAAAGCTATTACCGTCTCAGCCAATCGTGGACAAACTAATATCCGTCAAGCCAAACTTGAAAATGCGACAATCAAAACAAAAGGCTACCACTTAAGAATAACAGAAAGCTCCATCAAGAACAGTACACTAACGACACCTAGTATTATCAATATTTTTGATGCCGAATTGACAGATAGCCAGGTCAAGACGGAGGGGGGACATATCTATGCTGAAAATATCCAGGTTCACGGCAAGGTTGAACTAGACTCTCACAATGACTTAACACTCTTTCTTTCTAAGACAGAATTCGATCGTATCAATCTAGATCTTTCTTCTCAGCATGGCGGTATTTATCGTAAAGCACAAAGAGAACACCCTAGACAAAAAGAGAATGAACTTGCCAACCCTTACAAGACAGACAAAGCAGATGTTAAGGATATGCTCATTATAAAAGCCAATCGGGATATCTACCTACCCAAGGAAGAAGAATACTCTGCTCCACCTAGAAATCATTGACAAAAACGCTTTCATCTGCTAGTCTAAAGATAGAAAACAACCATAAAAAAGGAGGTTCCACCATGACACAAGAATGGTTTGAAAGTGCCGATCTTGAGAAAAAATCACCTCAGACGAAATCGGAAAACCAGCCCAACGAGCCTGAGACTTCAGAAACTGTGGAGACCGAACTACAAGTAAATGAAGAAACTTCTGTCTCACCTAAAGAGCTGGAAACGCATGAGGAGGAAACTCCCGAAGTAATTGAGGAAGCCCAAACCGAGGAAGAGGAAGAAGGGAAAGCTGAAGAGGAACGCAGCCAAGAAGACTCTGTAAAAGAGAAAAGCATCCTCAGCAAGGCTTTAGAAAGCCCCTATATCCCAGATATTGACCCTCGTAAAACTGCCCGATTAAAAGAAGAAATCGCACTGCTTTGGACTTGGCTGCTGGATGCTATCCAAGAACCAACTGCTAGCAAGACTAGAGACCAAAAGCATCGTTACAGTGTCTTTGGCCTACTCACCTTGCTGTCGTCAATCAACCTTTTCTTTAGTATCTATCATATCAAGCACCTCTACTATGGCTATATGGCCTCTATTGCCAATAATCTACCTAACCAGCTCCCTCCTTTAGATCTCTTTGCTGGACTCTCTATCTTGGTCGCTAGCGCTCTATTTTACTTTTCCATCATTTTGGGAGGCTTTACTGTCCGACGTGTGCTGGATCAGGAGAACGACTTCACATTCCAAGAAGCCTTTGACCGTTATAGCAGACTCTTTGCTATCCCGCTTATCCTAACGGCTCTAGCAAGTTTCTTTGCACTCTTTGGTGGCTTACGATTTGCTGGTATCCTCACTCTTCTAAGCATGACCATCTTTGCCCTTGGCAATCTCTTTGTGATTAGCAAGCCAAGCAAGACCAGTAGCCTTGACCCATTTTATCGTTTCTTGCTAGCTGTCTTACTTGATGGTGCTATTCTCTTACCCTTCTTCATTGCAGAGCTCGCGCTGACAGTGGAATACCTTCGCATCCTGACCTTCTTTTAACCAAAATCCCTGCCATTTATTAATGACAGGGATTTTTATGCTTACTCTTTTTTGGACAATGTCTACTTGATGGTTGCCAATCCTTCAAAATCTTTTCCCAAAATGGCTTGTACCTCTAATTGATTAGCATCTAATTGCTGGTAAAATACTTCTGGTAGCGACTCTAGGAATCTTGCATAATCCAAGCGAGCGATGGCTTCATAGGCTTCTGCTTTTGAGCCATCACCAGAAATCGTCACTATGTCAATCTCCCAAACAAGTTCCTTGCCTGCTAGCTGCTCAGTATAGGATGCTGGTACAAAGGGTTCCTTTGGCAAAATTGTCTTGACTCCTTGGGCTAGGTGATAGATACCGTGCACCTTGCCTTGGGCGTCTGGGTAAAATTTCACACTGGCAAGATAGGCATCAGAACCTTGAACTTTCTTGACCAGCTCTTCAAAACGTGCCAATCCATCCTCAGTCAAAAAACTCTCGAGGTATTCCTTGTTGAGATAGATAGGGGACAAGAGACCTTGGCAGTATACCAGACGAGCCGTCTTATCCGCTAGATACTTCTGAACTGTTTGTCGGAAATAAGCTTCAAAGTCAAATCCTTCTAGCCCTTCTACCACTTGTCCCAACTTGCTCGATAGGGCCTGGAGGAGAGCCTCTACAATCTCCCAGTCCACTCTAGTAAGGAAATCTGGAATCACCACTTGATAGCCTTTTCGACTATCCGCATAGTTCACTTTGAAGAGAAATTGCGACTTACCAACAACCCCACACTCCATATATTCGAGACGATTGAGAGGTTGACGGAGATAGACTGCATCATAGCTATGTGACTCCAAGCCCTCCACCAAGGCCAAGATAGACTTGGCAGTCAAGATCTCCTGTTGTCCTAGAATGCTTTCTTTATTTGGGATAAAAAATGTTTTCGCCATAACTGGCCTCCTTTGAAATCGTTTACATATAGTATAACCTATTTTCCTGAAAGATACAGAAACAAATTTTAGATTTTTAGATAAAAAGCATAGAAAAACAGCCCCTGAGGAGCTGTTTGATGTTATACAGTAGCGACTTGATCCAAGCTTTCACCGATAGCTGCTAGGCGCTCAACAACTTCTGCTTGTGTCAATTCATTTTCTGAAACATAGCGGTTGCGTGGGTGAACACGACACTCGTGTGAGCATCCACGAAGGTACTTGTCTTCATTTTCTTCTGATGTTAGGATACGACGGTTACAGAAGGGATTGCCACAATTGACATAGCGTTCACATGGTGTTCCATCAAACCAGTCTTTCCCTACGATGGTAGGGTTGACATGGTTAACATCAACTGCGATACGCTCGTCAAAGACGTACATTTTCCCATCCCAAAGTTCACCTTGAACTTCTGGGTCTTTACCGTAAGTTGCGATTCCTCCGTGCAATTGGCCAACATCTTTGTAGCCTTCACGAACCATCCAGCCTGAGAATTTCTCACAGCGAACGCCACCTGTACAGTAAACCACAACACGCTTGTCCATGAATTTTTCCTTGTTGTCACGGACCCATTGTGGCAACTCACGGAAGTTGCGGATGTCTGGGCGAATAGCTCCACGGAAGTGTCCTAGGTCGTACTCATAATCGTTACGTGTGTCAAGGACAACGGTATCTTCGTCAAGAAGGGCTTCTTTGAACTCTTTTGGAGACAAGTAAGCACCTGTTGTTTCAAGTGGGTTGATGTCATTATCAAAGTCGTTGTCTTCCAAACCAAGGTGGACAATTTCTTTCTTGTAGCGAACAAACATCTTCTTGAAGGCTTGTTCATTTTCTTCGTCAATCTTGAACCAGAGGTCTTCCATACCTGGGAGGCTGTGAACGTAGTCCATGTATTTTTGAGTTGTTTCGTAGTCACCTGAAACAGTCCCGTTAATCCCCTCGTCAGCGACTAGGATACGGCCTTTGAGACCGATTGATTTACAGAAAGCCAAGTGATCTGCCGCAAATTGCTCTGCATTTTCAATTGGAGTATAGAGGTAGTAAAGTAAGACGCGAATATCTTTTGCCATAAGATTTGTTCTCTTTTCTATTCTTAAATTTTCAGAATTTTTCATTCAACTATACTAGTATACCCACTTGGGAAAACGAATGCAATTTATTTGACCGGAAATTGTAGAAAGAGTCCTACCCCTGCACTTCATCAGTAACCATAGCGAATCGCAGATAATTCTCTCAATTTTTTTATCTGCTCAGCTTGACTTTCTGACAAAATCATCTTATTGTCAATCAATACACGCGCAAGGTCAATATTCATTTGGCTTAGAATAAATGGAGTAGAAGTCCCATCGTCCTTTAATCGTTTTTGATAAATCACTAACTGATTTTTCAAGGGAGTAAGTTGAGACGCAGCCTTTATATCTTCCAATAGATGATCTATAATAGCCATCGCTTCACAACGCCTTTCTCTACCTCCAGCAAACCATTTTAATGGTGTCATACTCATTTCACTCCTGAAATTCGCTTATAAATTTAAAAACTATAATTCCTAACTCTCATGCTAATATTTTACCCAAACACCCTATGTAAAAAAGTCAGCAAAAATGGCAATGTTGCGAAAATATTATTAATCACATGCACCGCATAGGAAGGATAGATGCTCTTGGTATAGCGGGTCAAACCAGCAAAGATGATTCCAAGTGTTGCAAAGACGAAGATATCTAACAGACTAGGCAGGCTTGAAAAATGAGGGAGAGCAAATAAAATAGAAGGAAGAAGCAAATCAAGACCAAATCGCGAATGCTTAAAGAAAGCGTTTTGCAGTAATCCTCTATAGAGCAACTCTTCCATCAGTGGAACCAGAAAGAACAGGGCTATATAAATACCTAGCTCTGCAAAGTTAGTCCCACTATAACCAATCAATACAGCCCAACCTTCCGCAGTTGACTGGACATGTTTAGCTGTCTGAACATTAAAAGAGATCTGGAGCACTACCACTAATACTGTCAAAATCGAATACCAAAGCCATTTTTTTCTTGGAATGCGAAAGAGATAACCATGGCCTGTCTTAACCAGAATCCAAATCATGACTCCGCTAAATAGCAAACTCAAGATATTTTGAATCCAGAAGAAATTGCCAATCTGGGAAGAAAATTGCCAATAGTTTTGGACAATAAGCGTCAGCTGAGAAAGGCCAAATACGAAAAATAGGTAAGAGAAGACAGCACTCATTTTGAAAAGAAGACGATATTTTTTCATAATAAATTCCCTATAGATATATGTGTATCACATCGCATAAACCCTCAGAACCACTCTTTTCATGTTTACATCCTAAAAATCACTACCTCCCCTAGAGAACTAAGGAAGGCAGTGATCACATTTTTAGGAATTAGGAATGAATACACGAAATCAATCGATTTTATGATTTTTTGTTTTTCAAGAATTCGTCGTATTGTTTTTGCATTTCGTTCAATACTTTTTCGTAGGCACCTTCAGATTTCAATTTTTCCATTAATTCTGGGATTGCTTTTTCTGGGTCTAAAGTACCAGTGTTGATAGCTGTATCGAATTGTTGCATTGTGTTAGAAATTGCTGAAATTTCAGATTTCACACTATCAGTGTTAAAGATAAATCCAAGTGCTGGAGATTCTTTAGCTTCAGCCAATTGTTTCTTAGAATCTGCAATTTGTTGGTCTGTAACGTTTTCGTTGATGTAAAGAATCCAGTTGTTACCAGTGTTCCAACCTGACATGTGAGTGTTTCCTTTATATCCATCAAGGACGCGGACACGGTTTTCTTTACCTTCAACTTTTTCCCAGTTCTTGCCTTCTGGACCGTAAACAAGACCGTTCAAGAGTTCTGGGTTCGTGTTCAAGAGATTCAACACTTCCATTGATTTTTCTTTGTTCTTAGAGTTGTTTGAGATGACAAAGTTAGCAACTTGTGTTGTTTGGTTTTTCTTGATAAAGTTAGTGATTGGTTTGATTTGGATATCTTTATTAGCAACACGTGAGAGCAAGCTGTTACCATAGTCAGCTGGTCCTACTGTTTCTTCACGAACGAACCAAGTATCTTGTTGAAGGTCAAATGAAGTGTCGCTTGTTGCTACGTCTTTTGGAATGTATCCTGCTTCATAGAATTTGTGAAGAGTCTTCAAGTGTTCTTTGAAACGAGGTACTTCGTAACGGTTTACGATCTTAGTAGTGTCTCCTTCAAGGTCGATAACAAATGGAAGTCCATTTGGTACTGGGTAGTCAAAGTTATCAGATGGGATAAAGTTCTTCGTAACCGCAAATGGTACTACGTCTGGAGCTTTTTCTTTGATTTGTTTCAAGACTGGTTCAAGTGTTTCGTATGAAGTGACACCTGAAATATCGATACCGTATTTAGCAAGAAGTGTTCCGTTAAAGGCAAAATTTTGAGATGATGCAACGTTGGCTGCAACTGGAACAGCGTAAATCTTACCGTTTACAGTGTTCCCTTTGATGTAAGCTGGGTCAAGTGCTTTGTAAAGCTCTGCTCCTTCTTTCTTGTACAAATCAGTCAAGTCAGCGTAAGCACCTTTTTGAGCATTTACAACATAGTTATCTGCAAAAGCGATATCGTAGTTTTCACCTGATGATGTGATAACTGACATTTTCTTACCGTAGTCACCCCATCCAAGGTATTGGATATCCAATTTAGCACCAACTTTTTCTTCGATGATTTTGTTGGCATTTTCTAGCAATTCATCCAAGTTATCTGGTTTGTCACCGATTTGGTACATTTTAAGAACAGGTTTGTCACCTGAAGCTGAGTCAGCAGCTTTTTTGTTGTTACCTGAAAGGTTTCCACAAGCGGCAAGGCTTGCAGCCAAAGCGACTACGCTAGCAGATGCAAAAGCATATTTTTTCCAGTTTTTCATGATAAAAACTCCTTTTTTATTTTTAAACTTATAAACGATTTAATGATTTTAACTTCAGCCACTAAGATGAAGTTGGGAAGGGAGAAACGGTGTTTCTCAGCAAGTGCTATTCTTTCACACCACCGATAGTCAAACCTTTAACAAAGTAGCGTTGGAAGAATGGATACAGAATCGCGATTGGAAGGGTTGCAACAACAACCATGGCCATACGACCTGTTTCTTTTGGAAGAGCGACTCCCAGTTGACCAGATAAGCCGACTGCTTTTGCAATGTAGTCCATATTTTGCTGGATTTGCATGAGCAAATATTGCAATGGATACAAGTTATCACTCTTGATGTAAAGAAGGGCGTTGAACCAGTCGTTCCAGAAACCAAGAGCTGTCAAAAGCGTGATGGTTGCGATACCTGGAAGTGACAATGGCAAACAGATCTGGAAGAAGATCCGAGCTTCACTGGCACCATCGATACGAGCGGATTCAAGAATGGCTTCTGGAATGGTCTTCTTGAAGAAGGAACGCATCAAGATGATGTTGAATGGTGAGAGAAGCATTGGAACAATCAAGGCCCAAACCGTATCACCAAGTTGAAGCAAACGAGTCACCACGATATAGCCTGGCACCAAACCAGCGTTGAACAACATACTAAGAAGGGCAAAGATAGTAAAGAATCTGCGATACTTAAAGGTTGTTCGTGAGATGGCGTAGGCATAAGTTGTCGTGATGAAGACGTTGGTCACTGTCCCGACTACTGTTACAAAGACTGAGATAAAGAGTGCTTGGAGAATCTTATCTTTAAACTGAGCCAAGAACTCAAAACCATCTAATCCAAACTGTGATGGGAAAAAGCTATATCCATACTGGAGGATGCTCTTTTCGTCTGTCACCGAAATGATGATAACGAAGATAAAGGGCAAGATACAAGAAAGAGCAATCAAACCAGAGATGATACTAAAGAAGATATCTGCCTTCTTACTAAAGGAGTGAATGCCGACATTATCGATTTTTTCTTTTTTAATTTTCTTTTCTGCCATATTCTCCTCCTTTCTAGAATAAAGCTGAGTTTGGATCGACTCGTCTTGCAAGCAAGTTTGATAGGATAACCAGTATCAAACCGACTACGGATTGGTAGAGACCGGCTGCTGAAGCCATACCGATATCTGCTGTCTGAGTCAAACCATTAAAGACATATACGTCCAAAACGTTGGTTACATTGTAAAGCTGACCAGCATTGTGTGGGATTTGATAGAAGAGACCAAAGTCTGCACGGAAGATATTTCCGACTGCAAGGATGGTCAAGACTGTTACAAGCGGAGTCAACTGAGGAATGGTTACGTTGCGAATGCGTTGCCACTTGCTAGCCCCGTCCACTGTTGCTGCTTCGTAATAAGTTGGGTCAATTCCCATGATCGTCGCATAGTACATGACACTGCTATATCCAAAGCCTTTCCAAATTCCTAGGAAAAGGAGAAGATATGGCCAAATGCCTAAGTCAGCGTAGAAGTTGACTTCCTTCATGCCAATGGATGTTAGGAAATGGTTGAAGACCCCTTTGTCAATGTTTAGGAAGGCATCTGTAAAGAAACTGATGATAACCCATGACAGGAAGTAAGGGAACAGCATAGACGTTTGAAAAATCTTAACCATTCTCTTAGAGCGAAGCTCACTGAGGATAATGGCAATCCCTACTGATACAATCAAACCGATAAAGATGAAGCCGAGATTGTAAAGAACAGTATTTCGAGTGATGATAAAGGCATCTTTTGAACTAAACAAGAATCTGAAATTATCTAACCCGACCCATTTACTATTCACAATACTATCTATGAAACCATTACTGGTCATATGGTAGTCTTTAAAGGCAACCACATTCCCAAATACTGGAATGTAAAAGAATAGAATCAGCCAGAGAGCCCCTGGTAAAACCATCAAGAGAAAGATCCAGTTATCTCTCAAGGTCTTTGAAAACTTTTTCATAATTTCCTCCCTTTTTATTCCTAAAAACTGATTCTATCGAATTTTTAGGTTTGATAACGATTACATTATTAGTATACTCCTATTTGAAGGTCAGTTTAAACTACTAATTATAGAAAAAACTCCACAAATTATTTTATGTGGAGAAGTTTTTTATAAGAAATAGGTTTCACGAGAAACACTTTGCATACGATAAATGTATTTCCGCTTTGCTAATCGAAAACTTGTTCTAATATTGGGTGATGAAACTCGACAAAATGAACACGGGCATTTATGATAGCCCCTGATTCGTTTTCCTCAATCTCCGATCTTCCTTCTGTGTGTAAAAGAGCAGGATTACCATCCTTGTAGCCAAAGAGAATCACCTCTGTCTCTGCTTCATTCACATAGCAAGCTAGGATTTCAAACCGCCCAAAACCTGAACCTGCAATATACCCATACCATTTAAAAGTATAATTCACCCCATCTACTTGTTCAAATTGCATTATCTGGTCTGGCACTGCTAGTCCATAGTAGTGACCATATGTTGCTAAGTTAGTTGACTTAAATCTTTCACCTTTACTATCCGAATAGGATTCCATGGCTGTTTTTATCTTGTCTATTAAAGAACTATTATCTGTATCTGGCTCGCTCTCTGTAGTTACACTTGTTTTTAATAGAAATTCCTTAAAACGTTGCGCTAAATCTGTGTTTTCAGTCTCTTCAAAATTTGCAGTAGGGATAGTTTCCAGTGTCTTATCAGTATGCAAGATTTGTACTTGCCCATCTTTCAGTGTAAACAAGTAGAAATGTTTGTTCTGCTTGTCATAGTAGGCATCCAAAATCAAGTAGTCATAAGCATTGTCACTCGATACTCCAAAAACATTCCATTTGACACTTTTCTGAGAGACAGTTGTTGCTTCTAATTTTTTGATGAGATCATTCTTTTCATCAAAGTTTCTATGCTCTAGTCTATGATAGGACTGCCCCATAGAAGAAGCCCAACTTGCAAACTCTTCTTCCCACTTTTCGGTGTTGTATTGGATTAGCTTCTGAAAATCTGAGTAGTTCTTCATAATCAAGGCTTGATCAGTCGGACTAGATAACTGTAGTTCTTCCATGGCTGCAACTGTGGCAGCCATCGGTGATTGAACAGTTGCAGCCTTGACTTCTTTTTCGTGCGAAAGAGCCTTTTGATAGGAATCTGCTAAATAGTGAAAATAGTTGGTTGTTTCCTTGGTTTGTTGCTCCCTTGGTATTGACGGACTAGTTACGCCGTCCTCTGTCGCTCTGTGGCAGGCAGATAAGACTAGCATACTAGCACCTAGGACCAGTAGTAACTTTTTCATGGTCATACCTCCAAACTATCCTTATACTTTCATTATACTCCTTCCCTATCTCCAAATCAAAAAACATCTCCATATGTTTAAAAGGAGATGTTTATCTGTTTGTGACAAATGCCTAAGTCGTATAAATCGTCGAAGCTGTCGCAATGGTATGCCACTGATTAGCTGTAGTTGCTGCTAAGTCCTGGTCTGCGTAGAAGTCAGTAAATGGTAGGATTTCAACTTCTAGCTCGTCGATGCGGTCAATCTGCCCTGCCAGATAAGCCTCGATACGACTTTCTGCTCGTTTGATACGTTGCAAGAGTCCACCCATACGGATATCGACTGTATCCAAGCCAAAGATCTTATTTTCTTTCAACCATTGGTGGCTAAAGAGAGCATGGAAGTTCTCAATCTCGTTTCTGAGTTCTGGTAATTCTTGTCTAGCGATTGCTTTTAGACTTTCTTTGTCGTTTACTTGGTAGGCCTGACGAATGCGTCGTCCCACATCCACTTTGCTACTTAAAATCTGGTTCAACTGAGCCTGTGTTTCAAAGAGGTAAGAGTAGGCACCAGCTTTTTCTTTGATTTCAGCAAGCGTCTCAGCTGCCTGAGCGAAGTGCGGTTTGTCCTGTTCAGGTGTCATGTGTCTGTCAAGAATCGGACAGAGAATATCCTGATAAAAGACATAGCGGTTAGGATTGATACCACTGAGATTACCTGGCAGGTCTGGCAAGAGGTTGGCAAGGTCAATCTGCATAAATTCCTCAACTGATAGACCTGTATTGGTCTTGAAGTGAGCAGACAAACGGTCTAGGTCATTGCGGTAGCTGAGTTCTGCCCAGATTTGCAAACTTGGTAGGATAGAAAATTGAGCTGTTTCACCACCATTGTCCCCCCAACCTGTCACGATAACTTCTTTGATATCATTGGCACGACAGGCTTTGTTGGCCTCCATAGCGATGAGATGGCTGAAATGGTTGTTGGGTGTAAAACCAATCCACTTCCAAGCTCCACCTGCAAAGGCAAGGTCATGGCTAATCTTGTGGTGATTGCGGAAATTACGGTTGTATTTTTCCTCGCTATCCTGATAATAGTCCCAGTAAACCAAGGTTACACGGTCTTTGAGACGATCTAGGTAGACACGAGTTTCCTCAGGAATTTCCACATCACGGTCGTACTGACCATCCGCTGACATGAGTTTAAAGAACATATCACTCCACATCTGGCAGTGGAAACCATACTTGTCAGCAATATCCAGCACGCGCTCCAAGTGTTGGCACATAAGGAGACTACGGTCCACAACACCGTTCAAGATGAGGTAGCGTCCCAAGCCAACCAAGTGGGCCTCGTCCATACCGATATTGACCTTACGGGTTTGCAATTTAGACAGAGTGGCAAACATACCATCAATCAAATCATAAACCTTTTCTTCGCCGATAAGGAGAATATCCTCCACATCACGGAGTTCTTGCACTTCCTTAACACCCCATTTGACGAAGGCCGACAAGTGGGCCAAGGTCTGGATGCAAGGCACAAAGGTCATATCAAACTGCTGGGCATAGGCTTCGATTTCCCGTAACTCTTCAGCCGAATAAGCGCCACGGAAGTAACCAAAGTATGGCTGCCCCTCAATCTGGTAGGTGTCTTCCATGTAGAGCTCGAAGGTTGAGTAGCCCATGAGAGCCAAGACCTCAATCATCTGCTTGGCAGAAGCCACATTCAGCACTGCATTTCGGGAACAGTCTGCCATGTAAGCCAAATCTTCATAAGCAGCTTGTTCTTCAAGGTCTACTTTATCACCTTCTGCTAGAGCTGTTGTCAATAAGGACAAGGCGCGGTAGAGTTGGTGAGGTTTGTCATAGGTTAGTTGATAGTGTCCACTTTCACCCTTGATAGAAATAGAGGATTGATCAGACTGAGCGACTGCCACTTCCACATCTGGTAAAGAGATATGCTTTGTCAGCAAGTCGATTGCCTGAGTTTGTTTGGGACTAAGTCCTGTAAAAATTACCATTGGTTTTCCTCCTGTAGCCAGTTGACAAGGGCACCGTAGAGATTGGCATCTGCGTGATAGGTGCAGGCCTGGATAACAGGTGCGACCGTGTATTCTTCGTAGGTCTCGACAAAGTTATCGACAGCCTTCTTGACACCTCGGATAAAGTCTGGGTTCTGACTGATGGAGCCTCCCAGACTAATGACATCTGGGTCGATGAGATACTGAATATTGAGCAAACCTTGCGCCAGATTACGATTCATGCGCAAAATAGCTTCTTGACAAAGAGCATTGCCAGCTGCGGCCTCTTGGTAAATCTTGCGTCCGTCCCAGTCAGTCTGACCAGACTTCTTAATTACGTAGCGCACCATATTTCCAGTTGACGCTAGTTGCGACCAGTTGTTGAGCTTTTCCGCAGGCTCGATAGTTGTCATGTAGCCAAACTCTCCTCCCAAGCCGTGTCGACCTCGGTGAAGCTTGCCATTGATAATCATGGCACCGCCGATTCCTGTCCCAATCACGACACAGGCTGCATTTTCAATCTCTGGATGAGCCAGCAGTTCACTAAGTCCAACACAGTTGGCATCATTTTCTAGATGGACAGGGAGTTGATGATGAGCAAGGGCCTCATACCAAGAAAAGCCGTGAATATAAGGTACGGCACTGATTCCCTCAATCACACCTGTTTCTTGATTGACCGCGCCTGGAACGCTCATGGCGATCCCACTATAATCTTGCTCTGACAAGCGTTGGTCTAGCCACGCCAGTAAAGACTCCAAGTTTTCTGGCGTCGGAGTACTTGTCTTATCTAGTATTTTTCCATCAGGAGTCAGACTGGCAAACTTAATCCCAGTCCCTCCGATATCAATGGTTGCAATGGTCATTGTTCTTCCCATAAAAAGGGGCGAAGCAGTAGTTAGTCCTTACTCTTTCGCCCCTCCTTTCTATCTCATAGTATTAGTTATCAAACACTTTAAAACTGTTAAATGTCTTCTTTTTTGATCAATTCTGTGCGAATTTCTTGTGGTGCTAAGAGTCCTGAATGAACTGGATATGGTCGCTCAAGCAAGTCAAGAATGGTTTGTTGCTGTTCTGATATACGCACATTTTCTTGACTCATATTGTAGTAACGAAGTACATACCCTTCTTCATTTTCAGCTACCTTAAAGGCTGTTGGGCAGACTTGTGGCAAGCTAAGCGCCGCATGGCTCAAGAGGTTGCCAGTCGCTGCAACACTTCCTTCTTGTTTAGCAAGCTGAAGACTAGTAAATGGTGTTTGGAAGGCTTTGGCACGACGGAAGGCTGAGAAGCGTTCTTGGGCTTGGTGGCACTCAAGTGTATACTCGACTTCAAACTCGCGCAAGCACTGAGCCTCTGGTGTTGGGAAGTAACCCCAGTCACCTAACTCACCTGAGGCACGCAAAATGGTCACTGCAATAGTGTCGTCTCCAAGGATTTCATACTCGTGCAATCCTTTATTTGCCACCGTCACCCCTTTTTCATCATCATACAGACTGACAAAGGCTTGTTGGTGTTGTGGATTTTCAGGATTTTCCCATGAAGCCGCTGGTTTATTTGATCGTGTCACCACCTCATAAATGCTTTCCGAATCATTGCTTGGACGCATATTATGAGTCTTGACCAAGAGACGGATACGGTGGTCCTTGGCAGTGTTGGTAAAGCGAGTCTTAAAGCGGATTTGTGGATTGTCAACAAAGACGGTCATCTCTGTTTCAAGAAGAATGCTTGTCAGTTCATCTGAGCGTCCAGCTTCACGCGTCATAAACTCGATGATACCTCTTTGTTCCGCATCCAGTTTTTCGTCTGCACTTACTGGAATTGTCAATTCATGCTTGAGCAAGATCTTGGCAAAACGAGCTGTATTTTCCAAGGCCTCATAGCCTTTCAGCTCGGCGTAGATAGGTTCTGTTCCTTTTGGTTGGAAGTAGATGTACTCATTTCCGATGTCACCACGGTCTTCAAAGCGAATAACATCTTCATAAGCTTCATGAGTTGTCTTGTCGTAGACCGTGATGTTTTCATCCATACTTACCGTTACAAATGGCGTATCAATCACTCCATTTTGGTAAATACCGTCACGGTGTTCTTGTTCACCTTCGAGCAATTGGAAGGTTGTCCAAGAAAGTGGTGCCAGATGAACAGGCACTGTCACGCGCACTTGTCGAGCGATACGAGCCTGGCGGAACTTGTCTTTTGGTAAATCATACTCAAAATTAGCTCCCAGATCTTCGATTTTCGCTTCTACAGCATGCCCTTCCAAGTCTTCGACACGGTAGCTTGGCAAGGTCAAGGCTGCCATTTTCTTGTAGCCTTCTGTTGGGTGCAATTCTTTGAAATCACAAGTCGCCACATCAATCACTGTGCTGACAGTGTCAACCTTGTCATGCAAGCCTGTGTTGATGACCGTAAAGAGATGGTCGCTTTGGGCTTCGTGGGTTGCAATTTTACCCTTCCACTCGTTGAGAAGATTGGTCTTAACAAAGTTTCCGACTTGGTTGACCTTGGCAAAACGTGTTTCCATCTCACGGTGAACTTCGTCCACGCTACAGCCACAGATACTGTCATGGGGCGCATTTTGTAGAAGGACTTTCCAAGCATAGGTCAACTGGTCCTTATGGTTGTGCCCACCAGTGATGACAGTCAATGGCTCCACCACTTGTTCTAGGAGGTTGCTATTTTCTTGGAAGGCTTGTTTAAGGTAAATCCGTGATGAAGAAGTGTTGGCAAGTGTGTACCAGCCATCTGTTTCCTGACTGGTCAACTCACCCGTAACGGTAGATAGTTGCTCTGGTAGAGCACTTTCTACTGCATGGACATAGTCATCAAATGAACTATGCACAAAGGTCACATCTGGGAAGAGTTCATTTGCCACACGAATGGCTTCGCTCAGATTGCGCTGTACAGGCTGGTGATCACAGCCGTTCATCATCAACCATTGGTTGGTCGAAGCATAGTCACGCACGTCTGACAATTTTTGTTTCCAAAAGGCCAGGGCTTCATCCTTATCAACTGGAATTTCATTTCCATTACTGTACCAGTTGGCAAAGAGGATACCGAGGACACGACTTCCATCAGCGCCTTGCCAGTACATTTCTGAAAACTGGGAAGTGAACTGCTCATCTTCGAGGACTTGGTTGTCAAATCCAATCGGCTTGACACCACGACCAAAGGCTGCCACGTGAATGCCTGATTTTTGAAGGATTTGAGGAGCTTGTCCCATATTTCCAAAGGTATCTGGGAAGTAACCAATCTGGGTTGATTTGCCCCATTTTGCACATTCTGCTTGACCAATCAAGGTGTTGCGGACGTTTGCTTCACTTGAAATCAAGTAGTCATCCTGCAAGATGTAAAAAGGACCAATTTTGAGTTTACCTTGGTCGATGTAACCTTGGACTTTGTCGCGATTTTCAGGACGAATTTCCAAGTAGTCATCCAGGACAATGGTTTGGCCGTCCAAGTGGAAACTCTTGAACTCAGGGTCATTTTCAAAGAGATCAAAAAGATTGTCAAATAACTCCACCAACTGCATCCGGTGGCTTTCAAAAGGCAAGTACCACTCACGGTCCCAGTGACTATGTGAGATAATATGTACAACAACATTTTCCATGAAGTAAAACCTCATTCTAACTTAAATTTTTATTTTTAACGTTTTAAATGTGAATTTGTGATTCTGACAAGAATCGGTTGAGCGAAAGCGTGCTCCTTAACGGATATCCAAGTAATCCAAGACCAACTCACAGAACATCATATTGGCCCATGAGAACCATTCGCGAGAGTAGAGCGTTGGATCATCTACGTGGAAGCTTTCGTGCATGACACCTGTGCCTCCATCGCAGGCAACGAGCTGATCGAGCAAGAATTTCTTCTCCGCCTTATCTCTTGTTGTCAAGCCTTGGATAGAAAGGGCAATCGGCCAGATATATCGATAGAAGGTATGGGAGCTTCCGAGACCACTAGCATATTCACCTTGGTAGAAATATGGATTTTCAGGGCTTAGAATGGTACGACGTGTGGCTTGGTAAACCTCATCGTCAATCGCACAGTAACCAAGATATGGAGCAGCCAGTAGACTTGGTACGTTTGGATCATCCATGATGCTAGCATTTCCTAGACCATCCACTTCAAAGGCGTAAATCTTTTCGCCCTTGCTATTAGTGGTGTAAGCATAGTTTTCGATTCCTTCTTGGATCTCTGCTTGGAGACGTTTAGCGTCTGCCATGATGTTTTGGCTATCAGCTAGGTCTAGTTCTGCAAAGATTTCTTGCACATAGCCCAATACGACTACGGCAAACATATTGGACGGAATCAAATAGCTATACTGACAGCAGTCATCACTTGGTCGGAAGGCTGACCAGGTCATTCCTGTCACGGCAAAGTCAGGACCAAAGCCATCATTTACTAAGGTGTCTTCCTTGCGGTCTGTATCACGGACAAAACGATAAGGTGAATTCTTGTGGTCTTGTTCCACTGCCCAAAGATGAAGGATTTCCTTAGTTGCTGTGACAAAAGTATCATCAAACTGACTGGTCTCGCCAGTCTCTTTCCAAAGGAGATAAGCCAACTGCAAAGGATAGCAAAGCGAGTCCACCTCATACTTGCGTTCCCAAATCCAGCCATTAAGCTCTGTGTGGTCAGTCTCATGGTGGCCCTTCCAGTTTTCCTCTATGTTAAAGGAGTTGGCATAAGGATCCTTGAGAATCAAGGTCATCTGACGCTTAACCAAACCTGCAATGGTCTGGCGCAAGAGAGGATCTCTTTTAGCCACATGAAGGTAAGGTCTGAGTTGGGCTGTCGAGTCCCGAAGCCACATGGCAGGAATATCCCCAGTCAAGACAAAGGTTGAGCCATCTTCTAGAATCTCGACCGTATTATCCAAGGTGTCTGTATAGCAACGCTCAAAGACATCCACCCACTCCGGATGGTCCTTGGCACGCTCTGCTACTTCATCAAGCCACTCTCTGACAATCTCTTTCGAATAAATCATCGTGCAATTTCCTCTTTCAAACAAGTTTCATGTTCAGTATATAGTTTTTGAGACAGAAAATACATACACAAATGATAGTCATTTTTCTACAAAATTGCTTACTTTCGAACCCCATATCTAAAGGCCCCATTTTTCTGATATAATGTAGAAAAACAGCTAAAGGAAAGACTATGAAACCACTACTTGAAACCATTGATACCCGCTTTGGGACTGCTAGCAAGCATGCCTTTTCTCGGGGAAATACCCTGCCCTACACAGGCGTCCCTTTCGGGATGAATTATTTTGTTCCCCAGACCAGCGATCAGGAGGGTGCTTGGTTTTTCGATCCGCATCTGCCCATCTTTCAGGGAATTCGATTAACCCACCAGCCCAGTCCTTGGATTGGGGACTATTCTTGGCTACTTTTGACACCTGTCATAGGCCAGCTAGGTGGAGACAGTCTCTTTCATCGCCAATCTTCCTATGATAGGGATAAGGCCTCTTTCCAACCTCATTATCTGAAGATTTTCTCCCTGCGCTATCAGATTGAAACCCAGCTTACTCCGAATTGCTACGGCGCTTCTATTCGTTTCAAGCAAAAGCAAGGCAAAGCCCTCTCCCTCTATCTTCACGCAGCAGATGAACTGACAGTCAAGCAAGTAGATAAGCGAACTCTTTCCCTACGACAAGAAGGAAAAACAGAGACCAATAAAAATCCTCTGATACTGTTTACTGCCCTGCAAATGAATATAGATATTCTTGCTGTCAATCAAGAAGGCGGAGACTGGCGAATTGACTTAGCAAACAGCTATGCTGAGATCCAACTAGCAACTTCTTTCATATCGCCTTCTCAAGCTCTGCTTAATCTACCTCAAAAGGGCTTTGACAGCTGTAAAACAAGTGCCCAAGCGGAATGGGAAAATCTTCTCCATCGTTTTGATATTATGGATACAGGAGAGGCTGACCGAACCTTCTTTGACCACTGCCTTTACAGACTCTTCCTCTTCCCGCAGACTTTTTACGAAGTAGATGAATCAGGGCAAGCCATTCACGTGGATTTCTCTACTGGTACTGTCAAACCTGGCGTCCTCTTTAGCAACAATGGTTTCTGGGATACCTTCCGCACCACCTTCCCCCTCTTTGCCCTTGTCATACCGGAACATTATCGTCTCTTTTTAGAAGGCTTTCTCAATAGCTACCGCGATACTGGTTACCTTCCAAAGTGGCTGGCTCCAGACGAGCGTGGTATGATGCCTGGTACCCTTTTAGATGGCATTATCGCAGATAGCGCCTGCAAGGACATGGCTCCCGACTTGGAAGAAGAACTCCTTCAAGCCATGCTTGAAACAGCCAGCAAGTCCGACCCTCTCGGCATCAATGGTCGCCACGGACTAGCCCAATACCAAGAGCTTGGCTACCTCTCTACCGACCACCACGAAAGCGTTAGCCATACCCTAGACTACGCCTATAGTGACTTTTGTATCGCCAGCTGTGCCGAAAAACTTGATCAGAATGACATCGCCGAGACTTATCGGACAGCATCACAAAATTACAAGTATCTATTTGACGTTGAGACAGGTTACATGCGAGCCCGAGACAGCCAAGGAAACTTCCGTCCTGACTTCTCCCCTTATAGTTGGGGACGCGACTACGCCGAATGCTCTGCCATTCAAGCGACTTTAGGCGTCCTCCACGACATACCAGGCTTAATCCAGCTTATGGGTGGAAATGAAGCCTTTAGCCGCTACCTTTTGAAAGCCTGTCAGGAGGCTCCTCTCTTTGAAACGACTGGCTATGGTTACGAGATTCATGAAATGAGCGAGATGGCTACAGCTCCTTTTGGGCAAATTGCCATTTCCAATCAACCGAGCTTCCACATTCCTTATCTCTTCCGTTACAGTAACTATCCTGAATACACGGCTCTTCTCATTAAGACGATACGTCAAAAAGCCTTTCACCCAAGCTGGGAAGCCTATCCTGGCGATGAGGATAATGGCAGTCTCTCTGCTTGGTACATCTGGTCGGCTCTTGGATTCTATCCAACCTGTCCAGGAAAACCAAGCTACGACCTCGGAATTCCCCTCTTTGATCATCTCCGTGTCTACCTTGCCAAAGAAAATAAGTGGTTGGATATCCATGCTGAACAAAACCACAGCCATTTTAACTTTGTCAAGGAATGTCGATTGGACCAGACCCCTGTATCTAGCATCCAACACCAAGACCTCTTGAAAGCTGAGCAACTGACCTTCACCCTCAGCTGGCTACCAAATCACTCATAACCAAAAGAACCTTTGCACCGCGCAAAGGTTCTTCTTTCATGAAACTTGGACCTGAAGCTGGTCAACCAGCTGCCCATCTACCGTCAGATTCAGATAAAAATCTAAGCTTTTATCTCCTGAAAAATACAAGGTTGGTAGTGTTAGCTTTTTTTCAGTCTCGCCAACTTGAAACGCAAGGACTTGAATCTCGTCCCGATAAGCGACACCATGCACACCTGTCCCTGGTTGAATCGAAATCTTAGCTTCTAAAGGACCACTACATTCTCTCCGCTTAACTGTAAAATGGGCATTTTCTCCCTTGGTCACAGCTAGACTTTTTTCTGAAAACTCTAGTTGCTGAACAGCTTCTCTTTTTGAGAGTTTAGGAGTTTTATAGAGTGAAATCTTGGTCAACAAAGGCAAAGCCTGTGATTCTGTAATGACTACACGTATCTTCTGTACCTCAACAGCTGCTCCTCGTAAGAGACGTTTGTAACCAACAGTATGACCCGAACCAGACTCCTGCCAGACACCATCCAACTCTACCTGAACATGGAAAGCAGCGATGCGTTGCCCTAGCTTCAAATCTTCCCTCAACTCAATCACATCAAAAGTTTTAGGAATTCCTAAATCAATCTCTAACTGAATTGGCAGTTCTGCATCACTAGCCCAAGAACTGGTCTCCAGTCCATCTGTCAGATGATGACAGGCAAAGTCTGCTGATAGAGCCGGACCAGATACCTTGGCTCCCAGAGCCAAATCTTCGCTATAGAGTGCGTCACGGTAGGCTCTAAATTCATAAAGTCGCCGGATATCTCTTTCATCAAAGAGACCATCTTGGTTTGGCGGAATATTGAGCAGGAGAGGCGTTCCCCGCCCCACTGAGTGAAAGTAGATTTCGACCAACTCCTCGAGAGACTTGGGATCCTGATCCTCATGGTAAAACCAGCCTGGCCGAAGAGAAACATCTGCCTCGCCGATTGAAAACAGTGTCCCAGAGGGATCTCCGTGCTGTAGATAATCTAATTCCGCCTCTGTCCCCAACTGGTCGGGCTTGACTTTTTGCCACAAGGGATCCCCTGCATAGCCCCGTTCATTGCCAATCCAACGAATACTAGTTCCCTCTGTTGAGAATATCAAGCAATCCCCTTGTAGGTCATGAATAGTTTCAAACCAAGTCTCAAACTCATAGTTGACCTGCTGGGCCCCTTCCCCTCTGGCACCATCCATCCAAACCTCGGCGAACTTGCCGGCATTGCCATAGTCAGGATTTGATAAGATTTCCTTCAACTGAGCCAGATAGTAAGCATTGTAGTCCGCTTCTCGATCCACATGATAGAGGGGACTATGGGCATCCCAAGGAGATAAATAAACTCCCATATCCATGTCAAACTCAGTTGCAGCTTGGGAAACTTCAAGGAGCAAGTCCCCCTTTCCTTCCCTCCAAGGGCTAGCCTTGACCGAATAGTCTGTATAGGCTGTCGGATAGAGGACAAAACCATCGTGGTGCTTGACCACCAAAATTAGCTTTTTAAAACCTGTTTCTTTGAGTACTCGAACCCACTCACGCGCATCCAACTGAGTCGGATTAAAGCGTTCAGGCTCCTCCTGACCTGTCCCCCATTCTTGGTCATAAAAGGCATTGGGGCCAAAATGGATAAAGGCAGCTAGTTCATCCTCTAAATAAGACAGCTGCGCCTGACTTGGTAATGGCCCATGTGGTTTTATGTTCGTCATCATCTCATATCTCTTTCTCTTGTTCACAAAGTTATCCACAAGTTGTGGATAGGAAAACATGCCTAAAAACTAGCTTTTACAGAAGCCAACTCTTGGACTTGGAAGGTTTCACCCTAGACATGCCTTTTTTAAATAGCTCTGCGCTAGGGTTTCTACTACCTTTCTAAAAAGTCACTAGTATAGGAGACTATTAGCAGGATACTTCAACACTCAGAGTTGTATATCATTCTTCCTCCGACTTATCCACAGCTTGTGAATAAACTATTGTTCTAGACTGCCCTCTCCTTGACTATAACAAAAAGTAATAGCAGCGTCAATATGACTAAGATTCCTTCCTAAATCCCCTGAAAAGATTCTATAATTTGTACAATCGTAACTTTTGCATTCGCCAGTTAGTTAGAATCACCCAAAGTCTACTAAGTAATGAATGACAGCTTTATCACATTGCGAACAGCACAGCTGTAGTACTATACCGCCCGCAACCTACTCAGATAATCGTTTCTACCAAAAAATCCCGCAGATTTGCGGGATTTTTTCTTACATCAATGCGCCAACATTTCTTGGGCGATTTCTTGACCAGATAGCTTATCTGGATAGTAGGTTGGCCAGTTATCCATCTCCTCAAAGAGGGCTTCTTGACTGGTGCCCCCAAAGAAGATATGGAAATGTTCTGCCTTGACTGGGGCGATATTGTGGTCGCTAAACTGAACATACTTGAATTGTCCAGCATCTGCATCTGTCGCTTCAAAGAGGAAGCGCACCCCACGATTGCCTTTCTTATAAGTCAAGATTTTCTTGCCTACATACTTATACGTAAATTTCTTACTTTGTCCACCTTGAACAAACTCCATGGTATTGTCCGTGATATTAATCTTAGTCACATCTGTCTGATAACCTTTTTGATAGTAGGCCTTGTACTCGTCTTTGGTCATCTTGCCAGTCAATTTAGCCTTGTAATCAAAAACTTGATCGAAGGTCCCATCCTCAAGGAAAGGATAAACTGATTGCCAGTTACCTGCATAGTCACTCAAGGTGCGGTCTTTGACATCTGCGTCCTCAAAGTAACCATTATGAACTGTCTTAGTGTTTTCTTCCTTCTCTGGCTCAATTTCCGGTCCTTCTTGATCTGTTGTCTGCTTGAGAGCCTTGAGGTTTTTCTCCATGATAGAGATATAGTCCTCACCAGCCTTGGTTGCTTCTTCTGTCAGACTTTCTAGCGGATTAAGCACATCTAGTTTGACACCTGTTTCTTTTGAGAGGGTATTGGCAAGGGCTTGAGAGGCATTCTCTTCAAAGTAGATATAGGAAATCTTGTTTTTCTTGATATACTCTGTCAACTCTGCTAAACGAGCTGCTGATGGTTCTGCGTCTGGTGAAAGACCTGAGATTGATACTTGCTTGAGACCGTAGTCCAAAGCCAAGTATCGGAAGGCTGCGTGCTGGGTCACGAAACTTTTTTGTTTGGCTTGAGACAAGCCATCTGTATAGGACTTGTCCAAGGCTTGTAACTTTTCAATATAGGCAGCGGCATTCTTCTCAAAGGTATCCTTTTTATCAGGATAATCTGCTGATAAGCTGTCACGAATATGCTCTACCAGTTTGATAGCACGTGCTGGTGAGAGCCATACATGGGGATCGTAGTCATGATGGTGACCTTCATCACCGTGATCATGACCTTCCTCTTCTTCCTCAGCTCCTGGTAAGAGCAGCATATTGCCTGTCGCCTTAATAGTCTTGACTTTTTTCTTATCCAAAGACTCTAGCAATTTGGGAACCCAGGTCTCCATGTTTTCATTTTCATAGACAAAGGTATCTGCATCTTGGATTTTGGCAACTGCCTTGGCGGATGGTTCATAGTCGTGAGGTTCTGTCCCAGCACCGATTAGGAGTTCTACATTTGCGGTATCTCCCGCGACTTGCTTGGTAAATTCGTAGACAGGGTAAAAGGTTGTCACGATATTTAATTTCCCATCTGCTTGTTTTTGATTGGAACAAGCCACTAAGAATACTGTCACAAGACTTGCCAAAAGGAAGGTCAGTTTTTTCATTTTCGTCTCCTATTTGATATAACGCTTGAGTAGACTGACTAATAAAAAGACAACTACAAAGATAATGGTGATACTTGCACTAGCAGGAGTCTCCGCATAATAGGAGATGTAAAGCCCCGCTACCATTCCCAAAAAGCCAATCGCACTAGCCAGTAACATAACAGATTTAAAGTTTTTCCCCAGACGAAGGGCAATACTAGCTGGCAAGACCATAATGGTTGACACCAACAAAGCTCCTGCAGCTGGAATCATAAGGGCAATGGCCACCCCTGTCACCATGTTAAAGAGGATAGACATGGTTCGCACTGGAAGCCCATCTACAAAAGCCGTGTCCTCATCAAAGGTCAGGATGTACATGGGACGTAAGAACAAGAAAGTCAAGAATAAAACGACTGCAGCAATGATAAAGAGGGCAATGACCTGCTCCTCACTGATAGTAACAATCGAACCAAAGAGGTATTGATCCAGACTCATGGAACTCGAACTTTTCCCCTTACTCATCACGATAAGGGAGACTGCAAGCCCTGTTGACATGAGGATGGCAGTCCCGATTTCCATAAAGTTCTTATAGACTGTCCGGAGATATTCTAGAAAGACCGCAGCGATTAAGACAATAGCAATGGTTGAAATGGTTGGAGAAATTCCCAAAACCAGACCAAAGGCTACCCCTGACAAGGAAACGTGACTGAGGGTATCGCTCATGAGACTCTGACGACGTAAGATAAGGAAGGTCCCAAGAACTGGTGAAAAGAGACTCATGGCAATGACCGCCAAGAAGGCACGCTGCATGAAATCATAAGATAACAAACTAAGCATGATCCACCTCCTGGTCGCTTTCGTGAACGTTAAAACAACGCCATGGCGAATCTTGGTTACGAACTAGATGAATATTGCGATCCGCATAGTCCTTGACCTCCTCAGGATCATGGGTAATCATCAAAACGGCCTTGCCATGATGGTGGGCACTATGGTGCATGAGTTCGTAAAATTCAGTTTTGCTTCCAGCATCCATCCCTGTCGTCGGCTCATCTAGGACAAAGATATCTGGGTCAGAAGCAAACATCCGTGCAATAACCGCCCGTTGCTTTTGCCCACCAGAGAGGGAACCAATTCGTTTGTCACGATGTTCCCACATACCAACCGAGTCTAGACTGGCCTTGATATGTTCCTCATCATGAGCATTCAAGCGACGGAACCAGCCCTTTCGAGGATAGCGACCCGACTTGACAAATTCATAAACCGTACTCGGAAAACCAGCATTAAAACTGGCAATCTGCTGGGGAAGATAAGCGATCCTAAGCTTTTTCCCATGAGTATTTGTCTTTGAGATGGTTACCTTGCCAAATCTTGGCTGCAAGATGCCTAGGCTCGCCTTGATAAGCGTTGTCTTGGCAGCTCCATTTTCACCAGTCAGGGTGACAAACTCCCCACTATCAACACTATAGTTGATGTGCTCGAGGACAGGTTCCTTGTCATAATAGAAAGACAAGTCCTCTACTGTAATATACCGCATTATTTGATTTCTCCTACTAAAGCAGTTAAAAACCGCTGGATAACTTCTTGTTCATTTGGAGTAAACTGACTTGCTACTTGTTCATAGGCTGAGAGCGTGTGTTCATGATGATGGTGGTGTTCCTCTGCCACTGGTCGAGCTAGCTCTGTCAGTTGGTAAAAAATCACACGCGCATCTTTTGGATCTCTGGATGTCTCTAACATGCCCTCTTTGACCAAAGATTTGATAGCCTTGGTCACTGCCGCCTGACTGACATTAAGGCGACGGGCCAACTCCGAGTTGGTTAGGGATTCTTCTGACAAGAGCATGAGGATGTGTTCCTGAGTATTGGTCAAGGCTACGTCACTTGTGCAATGCCCGATCAGAATTTCATGCTGGTTCTCAGATCTCAAGATCACCTCGTTTAAAAAGTTATCGATTTCCTGTGCAAGCTGTCTCATGTGTTACTCCTTCCCTAGCTATCTTTTTCGTAAAAAACATAGATAGCCACCGATTCTTTACTGGTTAATTATATCATAAACCAAAAAAGAGTCAAGGGAAAAAGGCGTAAAAACGTTTCCCTAGACTCTTCTAGATGTAAAATTTAACCTATTTTTGCTTTGGTTTTCGACTCGATAAGATACCTGCCAAACCAGCTACCATTCCCATCAAGAGCAAGAAGATGGACTGTTCACTTCCTGTATTTGGGAGGGCCTTTTCTGAGACAACTGCCTTCTTGCTAAATTGACCTGCCACCTCATAAATAAGTGGTACATTTGTAGTCGCATCGTTAGCAGCCGCATTCGTTTGAGGTGTTTCTACCGGCAGACTAAAAGTTGTAGAATCCACAGAAATCGTCCGTGAGTTCGGATTGATCTTTTCATACTGGGTCAAATCAGCGGTTTTAAGATACTCTTCAAAGGCTGCATCCATAGAAGGACCTTCTTCTCGCGCACCACCCAACATAGTATAGCCATCACCACCCGCAGCTAAGAAATCATTGGTTGCAAGATAGTAAGTTTTTGCGAGGTCCAGTAGCTCATAACGACCTGTTGCACGGTTTTTAACCTGGATAGCCAAGACACGTTTGCCTGATGGTAGGTTGGTATCATAGTAGACCTTCACACCCGAAACTTGCAAGAAACCACCACTTGGCTCTAACAATGGTTGCCCGTTCTCATCCAAGACCTTCTTGCCATCCTTATCGACCTGCAAGATAGATCCGAGTGATTTTTCAAACATATCCAAAACTTGTTGCCCAGTCACTTGAATTTGTGAGATAGTATTCCCAAATGGAAGAACGGCAATGACATTTCCTTTAGTGATTGGTTTGCCTTTTGCAATGGTTTCACGCAAGCCACCACCATTTGTCACAGCGATGTCTGTCGGATAGCTAAATCCTGTTTGACCATACTGATAGAGCGAGTCTGCCACGACGTTTCCGAGGTTGGTTTCACGGACCCGAACATTTTCACGATCACCGTTTAGTTCTACAGGGCTGTTTGAGACAATCTCAACCGCATTTTCAGCATCGTATTTTTGTTTAATGTCTTTGACTAGTTTTTCAACTTTTGGATTGGCAGTCAATTTCTTGGCATCAGCAGCTGCAATCAACGTAGGATTCCCCAAAAGCTGACGTGATTTGTAGATAACCTTCCCAACATTATGAAGGTAACTTCCCGTCTGGTTATAGGTAACATTGTCGCCATAAGTTGTGGAAGCTACCGTATGAGAATGCCCATCAATAACTGTCACACGTTTGCCTTTAAGACGAGGATTTTTAGAGAGAGCTTCCGCCAAGGTTGAACCACGCCACTCGACTGGAGTTGTGGTATCTACACCCAAGTGAGCGAGCACAACATAGTGTTTGTAGTCCTTACCTTCTGCACGAGCCTTGGCTTGAACTTCTTCGATGACCTTATTGACTTCAGAGATTGGATCTGTAAAAGTTACCCCTTTAATGTTTTTAGGGTGGGTTTTTGTAGCAGTTTCAGGTGTCGTCACACCGATTACAACAAACTCATCACCTTCCACAGTCTTATCTTTATCAACGATTGTAGAAGCCTCAAAAAGACGAGCTCCATTGACATAAGTATTTGAGCTAAGTAATGGGAATTTCAAGATTTCCTTGTATTTTTTTACTTCATCAAGACCAAAGTCAAACTCATGGTTTCCTACTGCCATGGCATCATACTGCATCTGATTGAGAATTTCAGCACGCGCTTCACCCTTCGTAGAGTTGGAAATCGGTAAACCTTGGAAAGCGTCTCCCGCGTCAACAACTAGAGTATTTTGATTTGATTTCGCACGCTCCTGCTCAATGACAGTCGCTAACTTGGCATCTCCAATTACTCCCTTTTCCTCTACAATACGACCATGGACATCATTGGTGTGTAAGATAACGGTATCCTTTTCTTCGTTTTTAGTAGATTCAACAGGAGCTGACGGAGCTTCTGCAGGTGCAACTGCTTCTGAAGTTGCCGAAGTTTCCGGTACCGCAGGGCTCTCAACAGGAGCTGGAGTCGCTATAACAGCTGAACTTTCTGCAGGAGTTGTTGCTTCTTCAGCGTATACTTGTCCAGCTAAGAAGGCTGGAGCTAACAGGGCTGTCGACAAGACAGGTAACAAAGAACGTTTATTCATTTTGAAATCCTTTTCTTTTCTTTTTTCCTTTATATTATACGATATTTCTAGAAAAAATAAAACTTTTGACTGGTTTTTATATAAAACATTCGTTATTTAACCAAAAAACCTGAACAAAAAAGTTCAAGTTTTTTTAATCGATTTATTGGAAATCTTTGATATTTCCATCATAGGTCGCCCAGTCCTTACTAAAGAAACGGTCATTCATCTTGTAGTCTGGGGCTGGTTTTGGATCCGTCAAGAAGGGATTCACAACCTTATCAAAAGCCAACCAGCCCAACCAACCTAAGTGGATAGTATCCTTGATAAAGTAAGGTTCTCCTCCGTTTTTTGAAAAGTCAGCAATGTTGGTAAAGCCTTGACTTTCTAGCTGGTAACGAATTTTCTCCACTGCATGTTGGTACATTTCTTCACTGAGTTCTGTGTATTCCATCCATTTCTTGTTGACGGGCTGGATAACAAAGAGTACATTGACTTTTGATTTGGCAAATTGATTGAGAACCAGCTGCAAATCATTGTATTCAGAGGACTTTAGGAAGTTATAATTTTTTTGATACCCTTCCCATTTTTTTAAGTCTTTTTTGACCTCATACGTGTAGAAATGATTCTCCATCCCCATATCGTTATTGGTCGTATTTGCCTCTGCATCCTTACGGGCAATTTCTTCTAAAGTGTCATAGGAAAACTGATCAGGAAGATCTTTTAAATAGTTTTCTACATGTTCTTTGTACTTGAGTTTCCCCTGAATGGAAAATTGACCAAAAAGAGAGGACTGCTTTTCATTGAATCGTGCAAAGACGTTGATGATAAGTCGATCAGCATCTGACAAGTCCTCTCCTTTTGAAAGCTTTTGAAGGATGCCTTTCAATGCCACACTCGGGTTCTGCTTCAACAAACGCGTCGCAGCATGCTTAGCCGAGATGTCCCCAGATTGATTTTCCAAAAAAGCTGTCAACTGGTCGCTATTAAAGAATCTCTGAAACGCCGCTGGCTCGTAATCCGTCTCTGTAAACCACTGAGGAGAGATGACAAACACCGCCTGCTTTTCCTCGATTTCTGGCAGAATCTGCTGCAAACCGAAATATTGATTAAGCGAGGCCGCTCCTGCCTGACCCATAAAGTACGGGCGATAGGGACGATTGTATTTTTCTGCTAAAACAGCTGGATGGACACTATCAAATCGAATCCATTCACTTGACCCTAGAAAAGGGACAAAACGCATATTGGGATCCGTTAACGCCCTCACTTTTTGACTTCTCTCTTTAAAACTTTCCCTACTGATGGAAGCTGCAGAGTACTTCTCCTCCGTCAGATTATGGCTTGTTGTACTTGGATAAAAAAAGATGAGTAGAAGAACCAAAAATCCAGCAATGAAGATGGGCCCAAAGATCAGCCACAAGCGTTTAAGCATTCTTTAACTCCGTGATACCTTCCACGATTTTATTAGCCGTATTCCAGTCATCACGACCGAACTCCGTCACTGGAACACGAATGTCAAAACGGTTTTCAATCTCAACAATCAATTCAACAGTGCCCATGCTATCCAAGACACCAGCATCAAAAAGATCTTCATCCATCATGTCAGAAACATCTTCCATAAACAACTCATCAATAATTTCAATAACTTCTGATTTGATATCCATTTTTTATATCCTTTTATTTTTTAAACCATAAATCATTCAAAAATCCAGAAAAGATTAAGAATGAAACCATCACGACATGGAAGGTGACAACCATGCCAAGCAACTGAATCCAGCGATTCTCAGGTAAGGAACCCTTTCCAGCTTTTTTCCGTTCTTTATTGAGCGCTTTTTTCTTACGAACCCAAGCGTCATTGATGACTAGCCCAATCCCATGAAAAAGTCCATAGGCGATGTAGTACCAGGTCACACCATGCCAAAATCCCATAATCAGCATATTGAGAATGTAGGCTACACTTGAAGTCACATTGCGATTTTTAAAGACCTTCTTTCTGGTCAACACCATAACCATCCGCATAAAGACAAAGTCACGGAACCAAAAAGACAGACTCATGTGCCAGCGATTCCAAAACTCTTTTAAATCCCTTGACAAAAAGGGCTTGTTAAAATTGATGGGACTATGAATCCCCATCAAGTTTGAAATTGCTAAGGCAAACATAGAGTAGCCCGCAAAGTCAAAGAAGAGCTCCAGACCGAAGGTATACATGACTGCAAGAGCATAATGGTTAAAGAATCCACCTGTCTGCAAGGCCAAATTTTTCAGCGGAGGCAATAATGTTTCTCCCAAAATGTGAGCCAAGATAAACTTATAAAGGAAGCCAAGCATGATATATTTGACAGCCTCTTCTAGCATATCCATCAGCTCATCCCGCTCAGGAATGGTCTCGTAATTTTCATTGAAACGTTTAAAACGATCAATAGGACCACTTGAGAAAGTCGGCATAAAGAGAAGAAAACGTAAGAATTGCCAAATCTTTAAATCCTTGATGACACCGTCTCTCAACTCAACGATAACCCCAACTGCACGAAAGGTCAAGTAAGAAATCCCTAAAAAGCCAAACAAAGATTGAGGTCCATGAATAGCAGGAGATACTTTCACAAAGACGATAGGCAATAGGGATAAAAAGCTAACTAGATAAAATATCCATTTACTATCCTGCTTTTTCCTGTACCTTTTGTAGAAAGATACAAGCAGTACTTGCCAGATAACATAAAGGATAAGAGCGCTTATTTGATTCGTCTTTCCACCGACCAACATGGTGACGATAAAGAAGAGACTAACCAGCACCTCATACCAGGCAAAACGTTTCTTGAAAAAGAGCCCGATAAATATCGGTAGGGTCGCAGCAATCACATACAAAAAATAATAAAGATCACCATAAGGTTCCAAATGAGGCAGCTGTTTGTAAAGCTCCATCATCTACTGTTTACCTCATTAATCAAGCCCTTAATATCAATTTTACCATTAGGCGTTAGTGGTAAACTATCTCGATAGAGGAATTTCGATGGCATCATATAAGACATTATGATATCTGCTAGGTCTTCCTTGATAGCCTTGGTAATATCGATATCGCGTTCAAACTGCTCACGAACACCGTCCTTCAAAATAACGTAGGCCAGTAGATTTTGCACCTTGTGATCCTTGTTATAACGTGGAACAGCAACAGCAGACTCAATATAGCGAGACTTGTTAAGATTTTGAGAGACATCTTCTAGCTCAATGCGGTAACCGTTAAACTTAATCTGGAAGTCCATGCGTCCGCCGTAGAGAAGCAAGCCTTCATCCGTCATGGTTCCCACATCTCCGGTGTGATAGGCTGGCAGTCCTTCAAATTCAAAGAAAGCTTCTGCCGTTTTTTCAGGATTATTCATATAGCCTTTTGAAACAGCTGGCCCAGAAACAATGATTTCTCCCTGTTCACCATTTGGCAGCTTATTGCCTTCCTCATCAATGATAAAGGTCGGAGAATCGGCCTTGGTATAGCCGATTGGCAGGCGTTTGAGAGTCGCCAACATCTCGTCTGTTACAGCAACTGCTGACAGAGCCACTGTTGCTTCTGTTGGACCGTAAGCATTGATAATACGGGCATTTGGGAATCGCTCGCGTAGTTTTTGAGCTGTTTTGACCGTCAATTCTTCACCATCAAAGTAGAAATGCGTAATTCCTGGCATTTTCTCACTATTAAAATCTTCTGACAACATGGCCATATCCGCAAAGGAAGGCGTTGAGGTCCAGATAGCGATTGGCAATGAAAAGATGGTCGCAAAGAGTTGCTTAAAATCCTGTGTGATGGCAGATGGAAGAGCGAAAAGCGTACCACCTAATGCCAAGGTTGGTGCCCAGTACATGACAGATAGGTCAAAAGAATAAGGTGGTTGGGCCAGCATTTGTGGACGACTTGGCGTCGCAAACTCTTTATCTGTAATCATCCAGTTGGTAAAACTGAGGAGATTGTCATGGGAAATCTGCACTCCCTTTGGCTTACCAGTCGTACCAGAAGTAAAGATGATGTAGTAATTATCATCTCCCTTGACTGGATGCGTCATCTCGTAGCTAGAAGCTTGAGCAAAAGCTTCATGGACTTGCTCTAAATTCAGCATCGGTACGCTAGTTTGCTCTAATGGAAAATCCGAGATAGCAATGATCAAGCTTGGCTCTGCAACTTCTACGATAGCAGAAACTCGTTCCAAGGCCGAATGGCTGTCAATTGGAATGTAGGCATGACCTGACTTAGTTAGCGCTACAAAGGTAGCCAACATCTCATATTCCTGACCACCAAAAACGACGACTGGAGATTTCTCAGGCAAGCCTAGTTGGTCGATAGCTGCAGCCAAACTATCCGAATCAGCCTTCAGATCACCATAAGTATGTTCTTGACCTAGAACATTGTAGACAGGATATGTTGGTTGTGTTTGAGCAAAGTGCTCAATCGTTTCAATCATATCTTTTATCGGTTTATTAGACACTGTTCCTCTTCTCCTTTAAACTAGAACTCATTATAAATAAAGGTGCCTTGGCTCTGACCAAGGTAACTAAAAAAATAAAGCAAACCAAGTAAGATTACAAAATATAGAGCCGTCCGGCCTAAAAACACATGTAAATTTCGTTGTTTTTTCATAAGCTATCCATTAATATATTATTTCCATTAACTATCAGTATGTATTGTTAGCATCTTATCTTCCTAACATTTTACCACTTTATCCTCCTAATTTTCAACTGTTTACCGTCACTTCAAGATTCATTTTAGCTTATTTTAAGCTAAGGTAAAAGATGAATAAAATCTATTCCTTTCCCTCGAAATCCTAACACCTATTATCACACATTAAACGATTAAAAATTGACAGCAAACACACGACTCCCCCTTTGGGCATTTTTATGCTAAAATAGTAGCTATGGATAAAATTATTAAAACTATATCAGAAAGCGGAGCCTTTCGTGCTTTTGTCCTTGATAGCACTGAAACCGTCCGCACTGCTCAAGAAAAACATCAAACTCAAGCCAGTTCAACTGTTGCACTTGGCCGTACCCTTATCGCTAGCCAAATTCTCGCAGCCAATGAAAAAGGAAATACCAAGTTAACGGTTAAAGTTCTTGGAACGAGCTCTCTCGGTGCCATCATCACAGTCGCAGATACCAAGGGAAATGTCAAAGGCTATGTGCAAAATCCTGGCGTTGACATCAAAAAGACTGCAACTGGTGAAGTCCTTGTTGGACCTTTTGTTGGAAACGGTCAATTCCTCGTTATTACAGACTACGGTACTGGAAATCCTTACAACTCCATGACTCCTCTCATCTCTGGGGAGATCGGTGAAGACTTGGCCTACTACCTGACAGAAAGTCAACAAACACCTTCAGCAGTCGGCCTCAATGTTCTTTTGGATAAAGACGACAAGGTCAAAGTCGCTGGTGGCTTCCTTCTCCAAGTATTGCCAGAGGCCAAGGAAGAAGAGATTGCCCGCTTTGAAAAACGCATCCAAGAAATGCCTGCCATCTCAACCCTTCTGGAAAGTGATGACCATATCGAAGCTCTCCTCAAGGCTATTTATGGTGACGAATCCTACAAACGTCTATCTGAAGAAGAAATCCGTTTCCAATGTGACTGCAGCAAAGACCGTTTTATGAACGCTCTTGCCAGCCTTCCACGCTCAGACCTTGAGGAAATGAAAGAGGAAGACCACGGGGCAGAAATCACTTGCCAATTCTGCCAAACAACTTACAACTTTGATGAAAACGACCTGGAGGAACTCATTCGTGACAAATCTTAATACACCCTTTATGATTGGCAATGTTGAGATTCCCAATCGTACTGTTTTAGCACCCATGGCTGGTGTCACCAACTCAGCCTTTCGTACCATCGCAAAAGAGCTCGGAGCTGGACTCGTTGTCATGGAAATGGTCTCTGACAAGGGAATCCAATACAACAACGAAAAAACCCTACATATGCTTCATATCGATGAAGGAGAGAACCCTGTTTCTATCCAACTTTTTGGTAGCGATGAAGACAGCCTCGCACGCGCAGCAGAATTCATCCAAGAAAACACCAAGACTGATATCGTCGATATCAACATGGGTTGCCCAGTTAACAAAATCGTGAAGAATGAAGCTGGCGCTATGTGGCTCAAGGATCCAGACAAGATCTACTCTATTATCAACAAGGTCCAATCTGTCCTTGATATCCCCCTCACTGTCAAAATGCGTACAGGCTGGTCTGATCCATCCCTAGCCGTGGAGAATGCCCTCGCTGCTGAGGCTGCAGGTGTTTCTGCCCTTGCTATGCACGGTCGTACACGCGAGCAAATGTATACTGGCCATGCGGACCTTGAGACCCTTCACAAGGTTGCCCAAGCTCTGACAAAGATTCCATTCATCGCTAACGGTGACATCCGCACTGTCCAAGAAGCCAAACAACGTATCGAAGAAGTTGGTGCTGACGCTGTTATGATTGGCCGCGCAGCCATGGGAAATCCCTACCTCTTCAACCAGATCAACCACTACTTTGAAACTGGAGAAATTCTCCCTGACCTGACATTTGAAGACAAGATGAAAATCGCCTACGAACATTTGAAACGCTTGATTAACCTCAAAGGAGAAAACGTAGCCGTTCGTGAATTCCGCGGCCTCGCTCCTCACTATCTCCGAGGAACATCTGGCGCTGCCAAACTTCGTGGAGCCATTTCCCAAGCTAGCACCCTGGCAGAGATTGAAGCTCTATTGCAATTAGATAAAGCTTAATACACAAAAAACCGTAACTCGCTTGAGTTTACGGTTTTTTTATCCTAGGAAATCCTAGATACTATTATTGAATCAAGGCAACACTTGAAACTTTACCATCCGCACCTGTTGTAATTTGGATGATTTTTCCTCCACCGATTTTGGCATTATACTTGCCATCATCAAGGGTGTAAGAGTAGCCTCTGATAGAATAGTTTTCTTTCTTTCCATCTGCAGTTTCTACTGTAAATTGGCCTCCTGATGAAACTGTAATAGTTTCGCCATTCGCTCCCTTCCAGTTGCCTGCAGCTGCTGAGAAGTCACCATCGACCATGGTTAAAACACCCTTGTAGCGTTTGTTGTGTTCTGCTTGCTTGTCTTGAAGTTTGCGGTCAGTTGTTGGATCATAGCCTGACTGGTTAGACTGGGCTTGAGAACCTTGCTGAGTTGAAGGTGCCTGAGATGGAGCTTGTTGACTAGGAGCTACTTGTTCTTGTCTTGTTTCAGGTGCTGGTTTCGCTTGTGACTGATCTGCCGTTGTAGAAGACTGACCAGAAGATGCCTGAGCCTTTTCAGATGAAGCTGAGCTTGAAGATTTTTGGGTCTTGCTTTCTTTGCTAGAAGAAGCTGCTTTAGAACTTGATGATTGACTTGTCTTGGCAGAGCTGCTGGTTTGAGTGGTTTCGTTTTTATTTCCACAAGCTCCTAGTAGCAAGGTAGAAGCCAATACAGTCGCCGCCATCAATTTGATATAGGTTTTCTTTTTCATTTTTACTCCTTTGTAACATTTTTGAAATGTTAAGAAATCTTTTTGTAATATAATTGTAACATTGGGTTTTGAATCTGTCAACTATTTAGAGAAACTATTTTAAAAAATTTCTCTCTACTATTTCTATTCGTAATTGAAACGAAAAAATAGAAAATTTCTTAGATTAGAGTCCTATTTTTTGCATCGCTCTTGTGTAATCGCTTGCATTGCATTAGATAAAGGAATATAATAACATTGAAATAGAATATAGGAGGTGCACTCTCATGTTAAATAAGTATTACAAGTATCTTCCTTGGTTGATTTTGGGAGCTATTGGCTCTTATCAATCAGCCACTTACTATGCGCGAACTGCATTTGATGTCTTCTATCTGACTACAATCTTTATGATTGTTTATATCGCTTTGTTATTTTTACATGAGAACTATCTCAAGTATCGATACAAAGACTTCTTTACTCACATATTGAGTAATCCTAAGAAAGATAGCCACCCCTAATACAGTTGTAACAGAAAGCCATCTCATGATGGTACATAAAGAGGTCAGGAAAAGTTCCCGACCTCACTTTTTATTTCAATCGATAGGTTTTTCTTGGTTTCTTTTTGGGCACTCGTTTGAGTCCGACTTCTTCTACATATTCTCCGTATTTTACGAGAAAGTTATTGCTGACGATGGGCCGACCGGGATTGATGAGATTGACCAGTTCAGTCCCTTCATAGACAGTGAACTCCTCCTCTAGCAGATAGAGGAAGGTTGGATTCCAGTCAAGACGACCTTGGATTCGTTTGATGGATTCTTGGATAATGGCATAATGGTCAAAGGCGAAGGCTTGCTCCTTCAACTCGACTCCCTCTAGGAAACATTTGCCTGTCTGAAAATCGACATCTACGAAAACGACATCCTTGGCATCATCTCCTGCCTGAACGAGGTCTAAGGCACGACTAGGTAGGTACACTAAGTGGGCAATGGTCACTGTCCAGCCCCGGGGGTCACGCCCGGGGGTCGATACCGTCATCAATTGCTCGATTTTCTCCAAAGGAAGATCGAGATTGACTTCTTCTCTCACCTCGCGTTGACAGGCATGTGCAGCATCTTCTCCCTTGTCCATAAAGCCTCCAACTAAGGCTAAACAGTTCTGATAGGGGTGAGCCTTGCGACGGATCAGCAGGAGCTTGATCTTTCCTTCGACAAAGCAGTAGGCTACCATATCCACTGTCACACTTGGTTTTTCATATTGAGGGAGTTCCTGCTTGTAGTACCAGTCTAAAAACTCCTCCTGACTGGCATGGATTTCATAATATTCTTTTTCCGTCATCCCGGCTGGAATCTTTATGTCTGCCATCTTATGCCTCCTTTCGAACTGCCTTAGTCCATTGGTACCAACCCACTAGACTATTGAGCGTGTATACCCAGTACATCCCTTGGATGTGGATATTTTCACCCCACCAGAGATAAATACTAAAGAGATTTGTTGCAATCCAGAAAATCCATTGTTCACGGTAGAGACGTGTCATCAAGAGCTGACCAACACCATTGGTCGCATCGGTAACACTATCACGGAAAGGGCGAGCGCTATTGATACTTTGGTAAGCCAAGCCCATACCAATCCAGATAATGGCAGTCAAGGCCAAGTACTTGAGCCAGTCAAGAACAGATAATTTCTTAGCTTCAAAGTGGGATTCTTCTGGTTTTTCCTGTTCATTGATACGATTGGACAGCCAAGCATAGAGACCAATTGGCTGCATGACAAAGAAGTAAACAGTCGTCAAAACTTCGCCATAAAAAGTCGCATTCATGGCCAAGATCAAGTAGATAGCCGAGTTAATGGCCCCAAAGAGATAATTGCTCGCACGCCCTTCTGCTACCAAGATAACACAGACAATACCAGTCCAGGATGCAAACAAGCTCAGCCAGTCATGACTTTCCGTATTTTGAGTGAATTCCAAGATCAAGGGAACACTTGACAGGGCGATGAAATACAACCACTGGACAAGGCTACGGCCGACAAAGAGATCTTTCCAGAGCAGGCGCATGATTCCTGCAAAACCGATCTTGCGGGCTTCTGCATGGACATTTTTAAAGTTTTCGATAAATTGTGTGATTTTTTCAGTTAGCTTTTTCATAATTTTCTCCTAATCTGCTTGGTAAATGGCATCAATAGCCACTTTGGCTGCTTCATAATTGCCTAGATAATCCTCCGCTAGATAAACTAAAGGAATATTCGTTAAATATCGCTCTCTCATCTGATCCAAATGCTGGGAAAAACTGTAGCGAATGTGGTCTTCTGCCATGGTCATATCTCTAAATCCGTCATTGACATAGGAGCCAACAGGTTGCACAAAGAGAATCAAGTCCCATTTTTCCTTGGCCAAGATAGAGACAAAGAGATTGTCAAAGGTTTCTCCTGATAAGTCCCCCTGATCCTCAGTCTCCATGTAATAGTCATAGTAACCCTTGGTTACCAAGGAGTTGGTATCGGCTATCACTAGGCCTCTATTGGCATTGCTATCGATTAACTTGGAGGTCTGGTCATACTGCCCTAAAAGGAGATAATAATAATCCTTTGGAGTCAATTCATCGTCGCGGACATTGTTTTTAATCTGGTACTCACGCGCGTATTCCAGACTGACGGGCGCATCATAATACCTTGCCAAATCTTTTGCTAAAGTAGTCTTCCCATTACTTGCACTTCCCATAATCAACACTTTCTTTGTAAACTGACGACGGAAGGGCTGAGCGATATATTTCCAATATTTGCTTGGATTTTCTCGAATCATAGTCGCTGAGATACCAAACTTTCTTTCTTGCAAGACAGTGCCAAATCCACGCTTAGATAGCTCTTGCTGGTAGTCTTCTTCTCCCACAAAAAAAGTCAGTTCTTGCTGGGTTTCATCATAGGAAATCTCCGCTAACATCTGGTCCAACCACTCCTGCCAGCCCATAGGGTAACGGGGAAGGTTGGTCTCATCCAGCTTGCAGACAGAGGTCAACTCGTCATCACGAAAAGCTTCTCGGATATAGCGAAATCGTTTTTGAAGACTTAAACCTACCTGCTCTCCTCGGTCTCCCTCGTAGCCTGAAACGACTACCCAGACCTGGTCACACCGACGCTTGGCTCGCTGTATCAGATCGATATGCCCTTGATGGAGAGGGGCAAAGGTCCCAAATACCACTGCTGTTTTCTTTTTCATAAATATTTTACCTTTTTATAATTTTTAATATTTTTATTTTCTATGTTTTTATTATATACTATATTTTTGTTTTGTCAATAGTTTTTTATCATTTTTTATAAAAAAGTAGTAAAAAAGAATCAGGATTGCTCCTGATTCTCCATTTTTAAGCAATATCAAATTTTAATTGACCAGCTTTGACACCAATCTTGAGAGTCTTGCCTGCTACCAGTTCTCCCTTGAGGAGGAGCTCAGCTAGCTTGTCTTCCACCTCTGTTTGCAGTGTTCTGCGAAGTGGGCGAGCTCCCATTTCTGGATTGTAACCGTGACTAGCTAGCAACTTCAGTGCCGAAGCTTGCAGTTTCAAGTCGATGCCCTTCTCAGCGAGGCTAGCAATCAATGGTTTCACCATGATCTTAACGATTTCTTGCATGTGTTTGCTATCTAAGCTATGGAAGACCACCTTTTCATCAATACGGTTGATAAACTCTGGTCGATAAGTTTTTTTCAACTCTTCAAAGATTCGTTTTTCCATATTTTCCTGATCAAAACGAATATCCTTGGCCCCAAAACCAACAGTCTTATCATCACGAAGGGCCGTCGCACCAAGGTTTGACGTCATGATGATAATGGTATTTGAAAAGTCCACCTTGCGTCCCTTGCTATCTGTCAAGACACCGTCGTCCAGAACCTGCAAGAGGACATTAAAGATATCTGGGTGGGCCTTTTCTACCTCGTCAAATAGAAGAACGGAGTATGGTTTGTTGCGAACCTTCTCAGTCAACTCCCCACCTTCTTCGTAGCCCACATAGCCCGGAGGAGCTCCATTGAGACGGCTAGCCGCAAATTTCTCCATATACTCGCTCATATCAAAGCGGATAAGGGCTGATTCGTCATCAAAGAGGACTTCTGCCAGAGCCTTTGCCAATTCGGTCTTACCGACTCCTGTCGGCCCTAGGAACATAAAGGAACCAATTGGACGCTTGTGACTGCGAATACCTGACTGATTGCGACGAATCGCACGGCTAATACTTGAAACAGCTTTATCTTGACCGATGACACGTTTGTGCAACTCCGCTTCCAAGTTCAGGTATTTCTTGGCATCAGTCTGAGTCAGTTTTTGAACTGGAATTCCTGACAAACGACTCAAGGTGGTTAAAATTTCAGATTCTGTTACCAAGTCTTTATAGACAGGGACTTCCTGCTCCTTTGCGATTAGCTGGGCAGCTTGTTTCCACTTGCCATCCATCAGGGCCTTGTCAGCTGGACTCAAGTCAGATTCGTCTGCTTTCACATGCTTGGATTTGTTTTGCACTGTTGCTGCTGCTTCATCTAAGAGGTCGATAGCAGAGTCTGGCAAGTGACGACTAGTCAAGTAACGATGCGCCATCTTAACAGCTGTTTCAACAGCTTCATCTGTGATTTGCACACGATGGTGTTTCTCATAGGTAGCCTTCAAACCTTGCAAAATGATCATACTGTCAGCTAGACTTGGCTCTTCAATCGTCACTTTTGCAAAACGACGAGAAAGAGCTGCGTCTTTTTCAATGTGTTTTTGGTATTCTTCCTGAGTGGTTGCACCAACTGTTCTCAGAGTTCCGCGAGCCAAGGCTGGTTTCAAGATATTGGCCGCATCCAGAGTCGAGTCAATACCGCTACCAGAACCCATGATGGTGTGGAGTTCATCGATAAAGAGGATCACTTTGCCATCTTCCTCGATATCCTTGATGATGTTGTTCATACGCTCTTCAAAGTCACCACGGAAACGTGTCCCCGCAACGACATTCATCAAATCAAGCTCTAGAACGCGCATCTTTGCCATTTCAGCTGGTACGTCCCCACTAGCAATACGCTGGGCAAGCCCAAGTGCTAAAGCTGTTTTCCCGACACCCGCATCTCCAACCAAGACCGGATTGTTCTTGGTTTTACGGCTCAAGATTTGAATCATACGTGAGATTTCCTTGTCTCGACCGATAACTGGCTCTAACTTGCCAGAACGCGCTTGCTCCGTCAGGTCATGAGTATAATCCTCTAAACCACCACTTTGAGCTTGAGGCATGCCCATCATATTGGCCATAGAATTTTGCTTGTCAGTTACTGTGCGATGGCGTTGACGCAAAGCCTTAAGATCTTCTCTAGTCCAGCCAGCACGCTCTTCTAGATTGCGACGAAGAGCAGCAATTCTAACCTGATCTTTCTGGTCTTCATAAGAAAAGCCCGCTCTCTCCAAGATACGAGTTGCCAAGGCATTGCCGTCATGCAAGATCGCATAGAGGACATGTTCTGTCCCTAGCACCTTTGCGTGGACCACTGAGGCTACATACTCTGCTTCTGCAAAGAGAACTTCTAAACGATGGGAAAAGGGCAATTCCGTAAAGGTTTCATCTTCGCTATAGTCGGTTTCAGTCAGTTCCAACGCAACCTCTTCTAAACGGTCCATTTCATAAGGATAATCATTTAGAGTCGCACCTGCCACACTGTAACTGTGATTGGACATGGCAATCAATAAATGCCAAGACTCTAGATAACGAGCTCCAAAATGGCTCGCAACCATGTAGGCACTTTCGATACATTCATTCAATGCTTTTGAATAGTTCATCTTACTTCTCTTTTCTATCTACCTCTTGTAATAGCTGTCGGAGCATATTGGCACGGACAACTGAGGATTCTTCCCCTAGGACACGATCTGTTGCTACTGAAGTCAGCAAGGTCATCTCCTGTTTAGTCATCAAGTCCTGCTCCACCAAAAGTTGGAGAATATCCTCATAAATCTCCTGACTAACTCGCTCACCAATCGAGTAAAGCAAATCGCGGAGCATCTCATGATGACTGGAAAACTCAATACGCCCTATGCGAATGTAGCCTCCACCACCACGCTTGCTCTCAACCAAGTAACCTCTGCTTTCAGTAAAGCGGGTCTTAATGACATAGTTGATCTGACTCGGTACTACCTGAAAGGTATCTGCCAACTGGCTCCGTTGCAATTCCACGATACCAGATTGGTCTAAAATCGCCTTGATATAGGCTTCGATATGATCTGATGTATTTTTAAATCTCATAGTAAATCAAACTCCTTCTTTGAACCTTGACTATCTTTGACTATTATACCGAAATTTTTGATTTTTTTAAAGAAAAAGGGCGCTGGTAAAGGATAATCTTCACCAACTCCCTATTTTTCTACTTATCTAATCCCAATTCCGCTAAGATTTGACGTTTGTAGGCAATTTTTTGGACTTCCTTGTCCTCGTCTTCAGACCAATCTAGTTTAATTTCTGAAACAATTTGCCCAGGACGATTTTTCAAGATATAGATGCGGTCGCTGAGATTGAGGGCCTCTTCGATACTATGCGTGATGATGAGGGTCGTCAGCTGCAGCTGCTTATGAATCTCCAGATACCAAGCGTGGAGTTCCATCTTGGTCATCTCATCCAAGGCGCTAAATGCCTCATCCAAGAGAAAGAGCTTGTGCCCGAAAAGGTAGGTACGAAGCAAGGCTACACGCTGGCGCATCCCACCACTGAGTTCATGGGGATACTTATCTCGTATAGCAGTCAGCTGGAAGGTCGCAAGGATGTCATCCGTTCGGGCAATGGCCTCCGCCTTATCCACCTTTTGAATCAAGAGAGGCAGGATGATATTGCCAAGCACCGTTTTGTGCTCCAAGAGGAGATCCTTTTGCAGCATATAACTCACGCGCCCCTTAGGATTTTCCTCGCCATCAAGGACAATTCTTCCCGACTGGACTTCTAAAATTCCTGCAATCAGGTTAAAGAGGGTAGTCTTGCCTACACCACTTGGGCCTAGGATAGAAACCACTTCACCCGAAGTCACCTGCAGGTTAATATCCTCTAAAATCTTTTCATCGCCATAGGCATAGCTTACGTGTTCTAGTCTAATTTCTGTCATTATTTTACAAATTCGTTAGTGAAGCCCTTGTCAGTCAAGTCTTCTTTTAGGATACCATGTTCTTTATCCCATTTGTAGAAGGCATTCCAGCGGTCAGCGTCAAATTGTCCCCATTTTTCCTTATCGCTTGCGTATTCTTTTGACAAGTATTTTTGAGATTCGATGACAAAATCACGTTTTTCCTTGAGTTCAGGTGCATTCTTGATGAGGATATCGGCAGCTTCTTCTGGGTGTTCCATGGCATATTGGTAGCCTTTTTTAATAGCTTGGATGACTTTGCGAGCTTCTTCTTTGTTGTCTTTGAGATAGTCGTTGTTAGCGATGATAACTGGTGAGTAGTAGTCAAACTCCTTGACATAGTCTTTCAAGTACATGAAGTTAGCATCTACGCCTTGCGATTTGGCAAGGATACCATCCCAACCGTAGTAAATCCAAGCAGTGTCAAAGACGCCATTGGCAATCGGTGTGATCGAGTTTGAGTCATTGTTTGGTACTTTTTCGACCTTCTCAAAGTCTCCACCTTGTGATTCTACCAAGGTTTTCAACATAGCAAGCTCAGTCGGGTCATTCCAAGTACCGTATTTCTTCCCAACCAAGTCTTTTGGACTGGTGACATTGTCAGATTTACGTGAGATGATCCCTGATGTATTGTGCTCAACGATAGCGGCAACGGCAGTGATTCCTGCCCCTTTTTCCAATTTCTTAGCCATGTAGTCTTGGAAATACACTGCAAATGGTGCCTTGCCATTAATCACCAAGTCAGATGAGCTTTCTTCAGGTGGCAATTTCAAGTCAACATCCACTCCAGCTTCTTTGAAATAGCCTTTTTCCTTAGCCACATAAAGTCCTGTGTGGTTGGTATTTGGTGTCCAGTCTAGGATAAAGTCAATCTTCTTGACTTCTGCTTCTTTGTTGTCCTTAGAAGCAGTTCCTTGACCACAAGCCACCAACACGACAGCTACAAAAGCCGTTACAAGCGTTAAAAACACTTTCCATGTTTTCTTCATTTTCATTTCCTCTTTTCTTTTTCTCAAACGTTCTTGTCCTATGAACGTTTCCATTTAATCACATATTTTTCACTAATATCGACCAATTTCATACCCAAAAGGCTGATAATCGACACCAGAATAATAATGGCAAACATGGTATCATACTGAAACAGTTTCTTGGACTGAATCATGTAGACACCTAGTCCTTCAAAGCCTCCCAACCACTCAGATACCACTGTTGTGATAAAGGCGTAGGAGACACTGACCCTCAGACCTGCATAAAAGTAAGGCAGGCTGACAGGAATTTTAAAATGCCACAGGATTTGCCAAGGCTTTGCACGCATCAGACTAAATAAGGTCAGCATATCCTTGTCACAATGCCTAAATCCATCCAAAATACTGACGATAATAGGGAAGGTTGTCGTCAGGATTATTAAGACAATCTTAGGCAAAATTCCATAGCCTAGCCACAAGACCAGGATAGGAGCTATAGCAATGGTCGGAATGGTCTGGACAACCACCATCATAGGGTAAATCAAGTCATTGAGCCAAGTCAGACTGTCCATAAGCACCGCCATGAGACAGGCAATCAAGACTCCTAAGACTAGTCCGAGTAAAGCCACTCTCAAGGTCGCCCAGCTATGGTGCCAGAGAAATTCTCTGTCACGAGCAAAGGCCTGGAGAATTTCAAAAGGGGTTGGCAGAATAAACTTGGGTAAAAGTTTGAATATTCCTGCTAACTGCCAGATTGACAAGACTCCTAGAAAACCCAATAGACTAATGTGTCGTCTCAGTATACTTTTCAAGTTTCTCATCAATACTTAAAATTTCTCCTACATTTATTTTGACATTGGCAAAGACATTATCTGCCTCCTGCCCAGCCACTTCAAGCGCTTCTTTGAGAATACGCATGAGCTCATCAAACTCCCCTTCCAAAACCGTTTCAAATGGTGTCACCACCATGATCACGGACTGAGCTTGCAGATAAGCAATCACCTGATCGATAATAGCAATTCGATCAATCCCCTGTGATAGGGGTAAAACTTGCAAGGCAATGTTTGCTTTCATAAAAACCTCCTCTTCTCGCTTTCCTTTGACAAAAAGAAAAACCTTTGCCATATATGGAAAAGGTGCAGAATTCGGCTAAGTATCGTTCCCTACGCTGGCATTACCCAGATCAGGTGCGGTCGAAGTTTAACACTTCCTCTCAGACTGTACACAGACTCCCATATCTTATATGGACATATAGTAACGCAAATACAAGGAAAAGTCAAGGAAACTGCTTACAGAAAATCATGAAAAAGAGTTTGAAGTCAAATGCTTCAAACTCTATCCTAGCTTTCTTATTTAGCCTCGTACCAGGTTGCCCCTTCATTTTCATCTGCGATAAGGGGAACACTGAGTTGGATGGCTTCTTCCATGGTTTGTTTCACCAGTACTTTGACGGCTGCTAGTTCTGCCTTTGGAACCTCAAGGACGATTTCATCATGCACTTGCAACAGCATCTTGGTATGATAACCACCTTCAACTAGAGCTTTATCTAGCTGGATCATAGCAATTTTGAGAATATCTGCTGCCGAACCCTGGATAGGAGAGTTAATGGCAGTCCGCTCTGCAAAACCACGAATGTTGAAGTTGCGCGAATTAATATCTGGTAACTCACGACGACGCTTGAAGAGAGTCTCTACATAACCCTTATCACGCGCCTCACGCACCACCTCGTCCATGTAGTTTTTAATACCTGGGAAGCGTTCAAAGTAAGTGTCAATGTAGGCTTTTGCTTCCTTACGGCTGATGCCCAGATTATTAGACAAACCAAAGTCTGAAATCCCGTAAACCACTCCAAAGTTAACTGCCTTGGCATTACGACGGTCGTTTGGAGTCACATCCTCAGGGCGTTCAATGCCAAAGACCCGCATGGCTGTTGAAGTATGGATATCTGCTCCCTCTTGAAAGGCCTTGATTAAGTGCTCATCCTTAGAGATATGCGCCAAAACGCGCAACTCAATCTGTGAATAGTCGGAGCTAAGAAGGACACTATCCTCCCACTCTGGCACAAAAGCCTTACGAATGAGGCGACCTTGTTCCAAACGAACAGGGATATTTTGCAAGTTTGGATCCACACTAGACAAACGCCCAGTCTGAGTCAAATCCTGCACATAGCGCGTGTGAATCTTGCCATCATCCAAAATCCAATCCTGCAAGCCAATCACATAGGTAGATTGAATCTTGGCAATCTGACGGTAATCGAGGATTTTCTTAACAATCGGAGCAATAGGAGCCAGACGCTCCAGCACATCCACTGCTGTCGAGTAACCTGTCTTGGTTTTCTTAGTGTATTCTAGAGGAAGACCCAGCTTTTCAAAGAGAAGGACGCCCAACTGCTTAGGCGAGTTGATATTAAACTCCTCACCAGCCAGTTCGTAAATCTCTTGAGTGAGTTGCTCAATGACGACCTCATTTTCAGCCTGCATTTCAAGTAGGGTCTCTTTTTTAACTTTAATTCCAGCGATTTCCATCTTAGCAAGGACAAAAGCCAGAGGTTGCTCCATGTCATAGAGGAGATCTAACTGCCCATGTTCACTGAGTTTTTCAAGTAAAACCGGCTCAGTCTCAACCAATACAGCAACCTTACGAGCCAAATGCTCCAAGAATTTCTCTCTCTCAGGGATAGCTTTCTTGACCCCCTTACCGTAGAAAGTCTCATCATCAGCCAGATAAGTCTGGCCATAGAGACTCGCAATGGTTGAAATTTCATTGTTCTCGACTGTTGAGAGTAAGTATTTTGCCAAACGGCTGTCAAAAGCAGGGGCCTGCAGATTCAAACCCAAGCGATTTAAAAGAACCTTCGCTTTTTTAAAGTCATACACTTTCAGAGGTGTTTTTTCTAAAAATTCCTTGAAAAACGGCTCCTGCAAGAGCTCAAGTTTATCTGTAGTGTAAAGTTTATCCCCACAGGACCAGGCAAAACCAACCAAATCATCTGTATGGTAGTTTTCCCCAAAGAGTTCAAAGTGGAAGATAGAGTCGGCACTCAGCATGTCTTGACTGACGTGGTCAACAATAGTGTAATCCAAGCTCTCAGGTGCATCCGTTGACGAAATATTTAAAGCTTGTTTGAGTTGTTTGAAGCCCATCTCATCGTAGAATTTCCCGAGATTTTCCACATCTGGGCCATTATAGACCAAATCATCAAGGCCAATCTCAATTGGTGCCTGAGTCTCAATGGTCGCTAGTGTTTTAGATAAAAAGGCTTGTTCCTTGTCATTGATGAGATTTTCCTTCATCTTAGAAGCCTTCATCCTGTCGATATTTTCATAAATACCCTCTAGCGAACCGTGTTCTAGCAAGAGTTTGATACCTGTCTTTTCACCAATCTTAGTGACGCCAGGGATATTATCAGACTTATCCCCCATGAGGGCCTTAAGATCAATGAACTGAGCTGGTGTGAGGCCCATCTTTTCCATGAGGTAGTCTGGCGTAAAGGCCTCAAACTCAGCCACACCTTTTTTGGAAATCTCGACCACCGTATGCTCGTCCGTCAACTGGATCAAATCCTTATCTCCGCTAACAATAGTCACATCGAAGGAATCCTTCTCAGCCAAGCGACCTAGAGTCCCGATGATATCATCCGCTTCATACTGGGCCAACTCATAATGGCGAATCCCAAGATGGTCTAACAACTCACGAATGAAGGGAAATTGCTCACGAAACTCATCTGGAGTTTTAGCACGGCCACCCTTGTAGTCTGCATACATCTCTGTTCGGAAAGTCGTCTTACCTGCATCAAAGGCTACCAAAACATGACTGGGCTCAACCCGCTCTAAGACATGATTCAACATAAGTTGAAAGCCGTAAATTGCATTGGTATGAAGGCCATTAGCATTTTTAAACCGATCCAACTGCTGATAGAGCGCAAAAAAAGCTCGAAAAGCCACAGAAGATCCATCAATTAATAATAATTTTTTCTTGTCCATACACCCATTATAAAGGAAAGAAAGGAAAAATACCATCGGAAAGAATAGGCAAATGGTAATGAAGTCCTCTTTTTTATATTCTTTCTAGATTCTAGCTCCGTTACTATCTACTTGATAGCCATCCACAGTGGTATTCACTGCTAAAGCCCCTGAAGCATTAACGTAGTAATACTTTCCTCCTACTTGGAACCACTGACTAGACTTCATAGCCCCTGAACTCTCCAAATAATACCATGTTCCATTTTCCTTGAGCCAACCTGTCTGCATCTCCCCTGATGCCTTTAGATAGTACCAATGCGAGCCATCCTTCACCCAGCCTGTTGACATGATTCCATTTTCTTTGAAGTGATACCAACTGCCATTTATTTTCTTCCAACCAGTTGCGAGTTTCCCATTCTCACGGTAATTCCAAATACCGTTTTGCTTCTTCCAACCATTCTCCACTGATCCTGTTTCCGTATACTGGACATATCTTCTCGTTCCACTATAGGATAGGTAACTAAGCCACTTATAGCCGTCCTTTTCTACGATTTGATCGTAGCTAACATTTTCACCAGGATAGTAGTAGTCAATAACTTGTGCTGTACTTGACGGCTGGTTTCTAATGGCGGACTTTTGAGTAAACGTATGAGTCCCACTAGACGCCAACTCTGACCTGATAGGATTTCCAGTTCTACCACCACTCCCTACCAAGTCCTTAAAATGGATAAAGCCTGTCATAGAACTAGCTTTTACGCTGCGACGATTGTATTTCTCCCTAACACCATAGTTATACTCTTCAATCTCAATCGTATCCCCTGACACATTTGATACCCAAGCCACGTGCCCATAATAACCTTCTGTCGACCAAGCAATAGCCCCAACTTCTGGCTTAGTATCCACACGGTAGCCTTCACGACGAGCACGATGCCCCCATTCATTTGCATTTCCATAAGCAGACGGAATCTCAAAGCCATTCACACTACTCAAACGAAAGGCCGCAAAAGAGGTACACTGGCGAGAGTACATCCGCCACTGATCGATTTCTACACTACCATTTTTATAGTGAAGCGGATAGTCATCGCCACGCGCTACACTGTCGGCCTGAACCGATTTACCACCAAACAAAAAAGCACTCGTAACCAACAATGTAGTCAGCCCTACACTCAACTGAGTATATCTACTCTTCTTAACTCCTGATTTAAAAAACGTCATTCATTCTCCTTAATAATATAAATTTCCGAGGTTACCCTCCTTTATACTATTCGGGAGAAAAAGAAAAAAGTGAGCAAAGCTCACTTCAGATTGAAGATAGATAGAGAGATTAAACCGCACCCCAAAAGTTAGACACAAAAATCTAACTTTTGGAAGCAGTAGATTATCAGATGGAATTCAACTTACTCCTTCAATACTCCTACCTTAATATCTGTATAGACTTTCCCATCAGAGATTGTGGTAAAAAAGAAGGGAGGGGTCAACTCTTTATAATCTCGAAAATGAATATAGCCAGCTAAGAAGTCGATTCCTTCTCGTACTAACTCATCATCTGGTTCTAAAATTCTAGTTGAAACAGTATTTAAAACTTGAAACAGACTATGATACAAAAAGTCTTTCGGCAAAGCATCTTCAATACACTCTTCTTCTACTGGGATAAACAGTTCCATCAACACATCTTGATTTTCTTCTAACTTGGAATTAATCGTATAAAAGAAAGGTCCTCGAAGCGTATATCCTGCTTTTCTTACTTCGTCTAAAAAAGCGTTATAAGTGTCCGGCATCTCTTCTGTAGATACTGTGTAATACCTTGAGATAACATTTCTATATTGTATATCTTGATATTCTCCCACGTTTTTAAATAGCATCTGAAATCTCCTTAATTGGGATATTAATTTCAACAAAGTGCTGTCCAAATATTGGCAATATCGCTAGAAAAACGGTATCTCCTTGCATTTCCAACCCCTCATCTTGAGTATACTTCTTCATTTCTTCAATTTTTGGAAGAAAATGTTCATCAAATGGAGTTACATCAGAGACACACTGCTTAATAGTAAAATGTTCTAGATATTGAAATTCATCATTTCCTTCAATTGGAATATTTGTCGGAATATAGACCTTAAACGAGGCTTCTCCTGGCTTTCCAAAAGTGCTCAAACATGTTTCAATCGTTGTCGGACCATTTTTATAGATCCCTGTTTCAAATAATAACTTTTCACAACCTTCAATCAAATCTAGAAAAGAATCCATGGGAATTTTTTTCTCTGTATAAGCAATATTGCTGATATCTATTCTAATTAATTTTATTTTATTGTGCCTCTATAAATAAAGTTATTCGTGCTTTTCTTTCTCCAACCTGTGAATACTCGTGCATACTCGAGCCAATAGAAGGGAAGGCAGGCTATACTCCCTGCGACGAGGGAAGAAACTACATATATTCCTGACAACGTAAATAAACGTGCTATAACTACTACAATAGCTGAAATCAATATGCAAATAACAGAAGGAAGAAATAAAAGATTCTTCCTATACTCACCCTGTGGTAATTTCTTAGCTTTAGGGACAATTAACAACTGGTAAACAAAGGTTAGTAACTGAAAAATAAGGCTTAGGCCAATTAAAATCGTGAAGACAGACCAATAGTTCTTCCCTAAAAATATAGATCCCCAGAAGAGAAACTCAACATGAGAAATCAAAATAGAACTAGCTGGAATCAATTGCAAGAATTTTGATTTAGAAAATTTTTGGAATAGCAAGAACATGGACAATAAAGCTACTGCATGATAAATAGTAATGTAAAAGATAATCATACTCACATCATGCATCTCACCTTTTATAAAAATAGATACTATAAATATTAGTAAAGTAAAAACAACCTCCATTGCAAAAGCCCTTATATAATCAAAACTCTTTATAGGACTAGTATCCACGACTGCCATATTCAAAAACTCAATATACTTTTCTTTCATACTATCCTCTTCTTACTTCTCTTCCCTAAATATCACTTTCCCTTGTTCTTTTTTATAATGACAAAAATTTAATTTCTTTACTAAAAACCGAGATGATAAAAAATAAATTACGTTTGCAATCATTACTTCCAATATAAAAGCAAGAATCTAATAAATTAATCATTTAACGAACAGGAAGTTTCATATATTCTGCTTAGCCAATTTTAATTTTTATCCAGTAATTCCTCGTCGGCCGCATGAAAAACATATTCCCTATAAATAACCAAAATAACAAAAATATTAACAATCCTATATGAACAATATAATTATCCACTTGATTAGAAAAAAAAGCTGAAATAAGTACTATCGTTAATAATACCGACATGATATACGCAAAAATATTAAAAAACAATTCTTTAACAAAACGAGGATAAACGTATATCTTATGATAGCTTCTATTTTTTAATCTACTAGGAACTTCATAAGAAGCTGTAAGCCATAAACGCAAACCAAAGACCAATAATACAATTAAGATCGCCAAAAAATTGCTAATTCTACTTGAATCAAATTTCAAAAATTGGTTGATATCAAATAATTTTGATAGAAGCATAGCACCTACGCCAGCCCCTAAGCTATAGCCAAGACCATGTTTTTCAAAGGCCTCTTTTAACCGAGCATTCTTCTCCTCTGCTTGGGACAATTGCCCATATTCCTCCTCACTCATCTCATAACATCTATGAGGCACAAAGTAAATCAACAAGGGCAAGAAATAGACAATCAAAAAAGGTCGTTCTACATCAAGAAGATAATATTTTCCCTCTGTTTTTAATATACGATAACGAAGATTTCTTTTAGCTAAAAGCTCCATTTCAGCCTTTTTAAACATTTATATAATACCTTCCATGACTTCAAATAAAGCGATAATCTTTCTATTTCAATTTCATAATGAAATCCTCCAATAGTTACAGCGCTCTTTGATAATTCACCTTTGAATCGAAAAGACGTATAAATTTTTTTAATGAAAAAAACTTATTAAATTCTGTATGACATACTTACTCTTTCCCTATGGTATCCCAGTATTTCACTTTCAAATTTCCCATATTTTCTTTAGAATAACGCTGACTTCCCTCTTTAAACCAAATATCTAGAAAATAGGTGTAGAGAATTTGATCAGATTTTTCTGCCAACCAAGCCTGATCAATATCGTAATCCTTCAGATAGTCCAATATTTCCTCTTTTGACACTAGACTCTTACGCGGGGGCTCTTCCATTCCATTAAAGCGATATATTTCACTAGCAGTTTCATCATATCCCATTTTTTTAGACTGATCAATTAATGCTTGAACAGTAAAATCTGAAACTTTGGAGAAAGCAATGGAAACATTTTGTTTAACGAAACCGTTCTCATATACATAGTCAATGTTGAGATAAGTATCTCCTGATAACTTTTTACTATATAGAACAGCAAGCAGGCCATCGGAATTAACATATAATCGTAACTTTTCTCCATTAGCTAGTCTAGGTTTTTCCCGATGATAATTAATCCAGGCTGGCTCACCTACATATGCCGTATTACTTCTTATAATCCTACTCATATCTGGCAAGCCCAGAATATTTTTATAATGAACACTCGCATAATAGACTTCATCAATTGGGTTTTTTAGTGAGTCATATTCTCGATATCTTAGAAAACCAAAGACACTGAGAACTGCTACAAGGAGGGCGAAGAGACTTAGAATAGTTTTTTTCATATTAGTTTGCTCCTTCTTTGATCAAATCATTGCATTATATCTCCTAATACCATTAGGGCCGGAAGAAGCAGAAAGATAAGTATCTATCTCTCATCCTATCCTCCTCTCACTTTTCTTCCTTAAATATCACTTTCCCCTGCTCATACTTCCTCACAGCTAAGAGCCAGCGTATTGGATTGTTTTGGAATAAGAAAAGGTACAACAAGGCAGGAAAGAGACCTATCAATAATGAAAATAGAATTTGTGCGTCAAATTTCTCCTGATTTATAAATGAATTTATAATATTTAGTATGGTAGCGATTCCTATAAATGCTATAAATAGAATTACTAACTGTATTATTAGAAAAACTATCATTTTCCCAAACGTCGCTTTTTTCTTACTGAAATTTTCCCAAAGCAGATTTGAATAAACGGCTTTCTCAAACTGTTGAGAACTTGCCCCTTGAACCTGTTTCACCTCTTTATACAAGGCCTCTTCCATCATCCATATAAAGCCAAAGCAGACAAAGAATTGGGCAACGATATAAGGCGGAACCATCCAGCTGCTGTATCGAAAATCTGAAAATGCAGGTATAGCTACTAATCCTCCGATAATACCCAAAAAAACAAAAGCAAACATCAAAGGAATGATAGCACTATTGGTCTTCCTAGCCCCTTCTGTATTTAACAAGGCGCTCTTATCTGCTACAAGAGCTTCTCTCGTTCGCGTATTATAGTAAACGGCCTTATTACCGCTCTGTCCAATAAAAATTATTTTTCTCATATAAAATCACCACAGTTTCCACTAATCACTATAATCAGAAACTTCAATTTTATCATAGGTTGTTGATAAAACATCACCAACCACTGTTCCTACCCATACACCAAATAAGGTCTCAATAGCATAAGTATGAAACCTATTGTTTCTCCTCTTCTTCCTTAAATATCACTTTCCCCTGCTCATACTTCCGCACAGCTAAGAGCCAGCGGATAGGGTTGTTTTGGAATAAGAAAAGATAAAAAACTGCTGGTAGTATTCCTATTAAGGGCGAAGTTATTATCTGCAATTCAAATGGAGCTTTCCTTTCAAATGAATCAATAATACCTGGAATAAAAGCAATGAATGTTATTACCGTTGCAAAAAGCAATAACAGAATAACAGCTAAAAAGGCCAAAAACTTTCCTATCGAAGCCTTTTTGACGTCGAAATTTTTCCCAAAACAAGTTCGAATCTACTGCCTCTACAAATTGTTGTTTAGTGGCTCCTCGAACATATTTAACGTTTTTATATAGAGCAATCTCTAACATCCACATGCTACCAAAAAACACAAACATTAATCCAGTAATGAAAAACTTTGTCATTCCGCTGTTGTATCGAAAATCTGAAAATGCAGGTATAGCTACTAATCCTCCGATAATACCCAAAAAAACAAAAGCAAACATCAAAGGAATAATGGCCCTATTAGACTTCCTTGCACCTTCTGTATTTAAGAGGACACTCTTATCTGCTACAAGAGCTTCTCTCGTTCGCGTGTTATAGTAAACGGCCTTATCACCGCTCTGTCCAATAAAGATTATTTTTCTCATCTTACATGTCTCCCTCTTTCCCTCGGCTACCGTCCTGTAATGTCTCCATCAGCTCCTTGAACAGTCGTTTGCGCGTTTTCATCCGAAAATCATAGACTATATATGTAAGAATACCAATCCCTAACATGTACATAAGTAAAAATTGAAAATCAGAAACAGTCAGATAACGATAGGCTGAAAAAATCGTTATTAAAACAAAAATGTAGCCAACTACTGTCAACGCCCTAGATTTTCTCCTAAGTGTTTTGATATTGGCTTTTGTCAGCCGGACTTTTCTAAATCTATCTGTCTTCATGTTGCGTCGGGTAGATTTGGCAAGGAGAATGGTCCCGAAAACCAAAAACAGAGACATCAGGATAAAGAAAATCAGATTTAAAAGGGATGAGACATCTCCAAAGATTTGGTTGAGCAACTTTGACAGCCGTTGCAAGGAATAGATTGCAATAGGGGCTGCAATGGCTGAATAATTCATGCCTTGTTTTGCACTGTAGAATACTTGATTCCCCAAATCATAATAGATAAAAGAGTCCTCCAGAAGGCCCATACTGATTAAATTTTTTACACTTGTGTCCATCTTATTCCCATTTCCTAAACTCAATACGGATGTTCAAACAGAGTCCTACTTTCTCTTAAAAGCATCGTGACAACGATTGTCAGTATTCTAGCTGATTTTTGGCATTTGCCTTCCCAGAGAAAGAAAAGTTTATTAGTATTATAGCATGAACCCCCAGAAAAGGGAAAATATCCCCGGCAGATATCTTTGCCAGAGCCAAGAAAGCTTTCGTCATTTCATAAAAAAGCAAACAAGTTCGCATTCTAAAAACAGAATGCGAGCTTGTCCGCCTTTTTCTATGTATATGATGTGTTTTTCACATCTCATCGTGCCAAGCGAATGCGGGTCACAATCCCATCTGGGTCTACAAGATCCAACTTACTCGAATTTAGCCACTTGATTGGTGCCTCTAGCTCTTGTGCTTGCTGAACGATGTCCAAGAGTTCTTCCTTGCTTTCGACCTCAAGGACATAGTAGGCCAAGCCTGGCAAGCCTTGCTCACGCGGAGCTAGCCCTTTTCCAGCCCATTCGTTGACAGCCAGGTGGTGATGGTACTGACCAGCCGCTATCCAACTAGCACTAGGAATACTGAATTTATCCTCTAGCCCTAACGCCTTTTGATAAAACTGACTCGCCGCGTGGCTATCCTTCACCGATAGATGGATATGCCCCATTCTCGTCCCTTCAGCTAGGATAAAGGGATCCACCTTTTCTCCTAACTCATAGATGTCCTGTGCCGCAAGGGCTTCGGTCACACCGATAATGCGACCGTCTTCTCGAATATCCCATGAAGAAACTGGCTTATCACGGTAGAGTTCAATGCCATTTCCTTCCAAATCCTCTAGATAAATGGCCTCACTGTATCCATGATCTGCACCTCCAACCAGAGGAATCCGCAAGTCACTTAGGTGTTTCAAGACATCTGCCAAGGCTTTTCGTGTTGGCAACAAAATCGCCAAATGGTAGAGCCCATAATGTTCCCTTACTTCGCCAGACTTTTCAGCCTGAATCAAGTGAACCAAGGCTTTTCGACCAAGTCCCAAAATCGCTTCTGTCTCTGTTTGGGATAAAATCTCCAAGCCAATAATCTGGTGATAAAAAGCCGTTTGACTCGTTAAATCCTTGACATTTAAAACAGCCTCTGCTAGGTAAATGTGGCTTTGGTATGCATAAGTCATAGGGTGTCTCCTTTTGTTTGTTGTAACTTTATTAATTACATCAATTATACACTATTGAAATAAAATGTCAACGAAGACAACTCAAAAGAGCTGAAAATTGAACTGCACCCCAAAAGTTAGACAGAAAAAATCTAACTTTTGGGGTGTTTTATTATGAAATTGAGTTATGAAGA
>NZ_JAHZPJ010000015.1 GCF_019929345.1 Streptococcus oralis | reverse complement strand
ACCAAAAAGATTCAGCAATTTTCTGTCGAACACAGACAAAAGATTCAGAACTTTGAAGGAAGAGGTGGGGGAAGAACGATTCCTACACCTGTAAATAATATGCAGGAATTTTTTGAGACTGATTTTGGTGAACAGTTGAAAAAATCGGTTAGAAAAACAAAGAGACACTATGATGGACAAGCTATTTATGAGGTAGTAGACAAGAGTATCCCAGGTCTTAAAAAAGGTGATCAGATATACTTGGATGGTATACATAAAGATCATATTGAGGTATTTGATAAGAGAGGTAGATTTAAAAAAGTTATTAATCTAGATGGATTAGTTAATGATATTAAAACAAAGAGCGCATTGGGAAGGAACATTTAAAAATGAAAGAAGTATTGGAAAAAATTTATCATATTTGTTCATCACTAAACGAAAAATTTAATGGTGAACTCCTTAATCAGGAGAACTTAGATGATTTTATCGAAGATATTCAAGAAGATTGGGATTCAAGTGTTAACCAATTAAAAGCTGGACTTGAGCTTTTAGAAAATCAGATTCACTCTATTGAATCTTCAGAAAACAAGTTTTATACGAATGGGATTCTTGAGACTGTTTGGGGGCTTAGACGGCTGGAGGTCTTAATGGATGATGCCGATAAATTGATAACAAAACTTAATAAAAAATTTTTGTTTAAAAGTGGAGAAATCACTCAAGAAGAATACCTAGACGATGGTATCTTAAATGTTGAGGTTATAGATGAAGAAGAGGATGAGCCAGGGGAAATCTAGTCATCTCTACAAGCGTAATTTTAATATAGTCCAAACCATCCATATTCATGGATGGTTTAAACGTTTTCGAAGTTTTTTTGTTATACTATATTTATCTCTTTAATATTTTATAGTCAGTCAAATGATTGGTCACCTTGGAAACAAATACAAAGCTTTCCGAGCAAGTAAAACTGGCAATGTTGATATTCGTAGTGGTGAAGCGACTAGCTTTAAAACTAACATCAAAGACCGAGTCCGCACAGCCTGGACGGACATCAAGACCAAGGCAGGCGATGTCAAGGTTCAAGTAGGAGAAGGTTTTGATAACTTCAAGAACCGTGTTTCCAATATGAAGAATCGAGCCATGGCTTCAGGGGCAGAGAAGGTATCTGAAAAACTTGAGAATCTCAATGCAGAGTTAGGAGTTCGAAGGAAGAACTTCCAGCGAAATCTGGCAGCCATGCAAGGACAACGAGAACTGGAGTTTCAATTATCAGGAGAAACTCCTGGAATTGGTGTGACCGCCAACTATTCAGAAAGACTGGAGAACCTGACTAAAAAGATTCAGCAATTTTCTGTCGAACACAGACAAAAGATTCAGAACTTTGAAGGAAGAGGTGGGGGATGCCGTGATTCAAGAACTAAACTAGACGACGGTATCTTGGTGGAAGCTTATAAAATCCTGAGAAAAAATAAAGCAATTTCAGGGCAAGCACATCATTTAAATCAGAATGCTGCTTTTAAAGATGTAATACCACATAAAGAAGGGCTTTCAATAAAATTGGAAGTCCTCACTACAAAGCCCATGAATCCTTAGAGCAATTCTGGGATTAGTATAGAAAGGGTGGGGAACTTCATTGTACCCGTCCAACTATGGCAGAATATAACATTGCTTTAGAGAAATCATTAGTGGATGCAGAACTTACGCCAAATCAAGCCAAGGATGTTGTATCCAAAGCTATGGAACAGCAGGTTTCTTAGGGACTAACAGCTGAAAAATTTGTTCCTAGAATACCAGGAAAAATGAATCTTCCCAAAATAAAATAGAGGTTTTTATGAAAATATATGATGATGTTATTAAAAATTTGATTTCGCTCCCCTTTTTAAAGGAAAACAGAGAAACGACTGTTCCTATCAAATAGATAAATAAACTGCAGGAAGCAGAAAAGAGTATCAATAGTTTGAAGTGGGAGAATTTTGTCTTAGGAAAAGATGGTGATTTTAGTGTTTATCTTTTTAAAAACCAGAGTGACATTTATAAACACTGGAATTCACTGGCAAATAATGCAAAAGAGGAAATAATTCCTGAAATTGAAACACGATTAGATAGCCTGATCGGGGAAGGTAAACTGGTAGCATCCATGAAAGATCAGATTAAATTTGATATCATTGGCATAGCTATCTACTTGACCATCAAAAAAGAGGTGCCCCAAGCTGAGTCAACATTTTATGATGATTTGTATGCTTTATATCAAGCAGGCTACATTCCTTGCGGTTATACCAAGGGGTACTATAAGGTTTTATAAGGTGAAAACATGAAAGAAAACACTGTAAATGAAGCTATCGAAATGGTCGATAAATTTTTAAGTTTAGTCACGATCGATTTGGATGAGGATCTTGATAGACAGCTAGCAGCAGCTTATATCTTTGGAATGTTAAATGGGAAGGCACAAAAGGATTCTATTTCACCAGAAAATGTCCAAGCCTTGGTGATTCGAATTGGTATTGAGAAACTTCAATATACTCCCGAGGTAGCCTTTGAAATGACACAATTTGTCATTAATGCAACAGATAGAGAATTTCATCCAACAGTCAATGCGATTATTCATAGAGGTTTAGAAGGATATTTTCTATATTCTGATCGCCAATTTAAGGTTCTTGCTGATGATTTTAAGGAAATTGTTCAGGTAGTGAAAAGCTAGGTATCACAGTCAATAAGCTCGATTTTATAATTGGACTTATTCTTTATCAGGATGGGAAAACTTTACAAGAGGTTCCGACTAAAATTCATACACAGTTTACTCACAGAGGTGGTTTTTCAATTATTAAGAAAGGGAAACAATGAACATTATAGAAAATTTAAAAACATTTGGGAATTTAAATAAATCAGAACTTAATTCATTGGAAGATACATTGGGAATCTCTCTTCCTACAGATTATAAAGAATTTTTGTCAAAAACAAATGGTGGATGTCCAAAGAATAATTATTTAGTATTAAATACTCCAAGCTTAAAGGAAGAATTGTTAATTAATTTCTTTTTAGGCATAAACAACGATGAGAATTTTAATATAATCGGCTGGAATAATGATTATAAATCTGAAATACCAATTTCTACTTTTATATTTGGTATAGAGTATGGAGGTGGAATGCTTATTCAGATTACTGAAGGAGAGGATAAAGGAGTCTATTTTTGGGATAGTAACTTTAGTCTATCCGAGACTTCTGATGATGAAAATGTATTTTATATAGCTGATACATTTTCTGATTTTTTATCTCTAATTAATATTGAGAAATAATGTTAAAAATCTAGGGAAGGAAATCTCAAAAGTATCAAGAGCATTGAACCATCCAAATTTAAATTGCACCTCCAAAGTTAGATTTTTCTGTCTAACTTTGGGGGTGCAGTTCACCATCCCGTCCTTTGTTAGAAGTTGCTGAGCCTTTAGTAGAGTTTGATAGTTAATATATAAAGCAAGACCGTGAAAACGGTCTTTTGTGGTATAATTATGATTAAACTAAGGTTTAGAGGTGAAAAATGATTCCGATAAAAAAGAGCAATTCTAAACAAGTATATGAATTTTGTCGTGATATTTATGAGAAATTACCAGAAAAAGACGAATTAGATATGTTAATTTTTAAGAATTTTGGATCTCACAATGGATTGGAAGACTATTTTACACAACAAGATAGAGCCTTTCTAAAACTTATGATGGCGGACTACTCTACCTTACTAAACGTAAAGGAAAAAATAGATAGCTCATCTGATGTTGAATGGGTTTTTAAAATACATGTGGAGAAATTTTCTGATTTGGTTAATCAAATTTATAGTCATTTAAAAAACGATTTTATAGAAAAGTGTGATGAGGAAATTAAGCAGTTAAAAATAGGGTATATTAGAGGAGTAAGTACTAGTATTAATCTGAAAAGAATATTATCATATGAGACTGATGATAATCTAGATAAAATCCGAAAAAAGAAAAATTTGACTGATAATATACGGATTATTGTTGATAGAACAAAGAATACAAGAGAATTTATCGACTTGATTAAGAAGAATTTAAAATCTGAATTCTTAAAGGACTTTGAAGATATATTTCCGGATAAAATGGATACTTTGGTTGAAATGATGAGCTCAAAAAAATCGTTTAATGATTTAGTGCAAAGTTACAAGTTTGATGGAATTCATACTAAAAAATCTCATACAGTATTGAAGGATTATGTTGTTGAACGATACAAAGAAAAGTTGGAATCCTATTATAATAAAATAGACAAAAAAGAGTTAGTTCGCATAACTAGTGTCACAGTTTGTCCATATTGTAATCGTAATTTTATTAATGTGACGGAAGAAGCAAATACGAGCCAATTGGATCATTTTTTCCCTAAGAATGAATATCCTCTATTCGCTTTATGTTTTTACAATCTGATTCCTTCTTGTTATGGTTGTAATAATAAAAAGAGTACGAGTAAATTTTATGTCTCTCCCTATGATGAAAGTATAACTGATATTGATGAATTGTTGAAATTTTCTTTGAATATAAAGTCTGCAGATTTTATTAATAATTCAGAAAGTATTGATATTATAATCAAGGATGACATATCGGAGGAGGAGTTAAAACAATTAGAAAGTAAGGATAAATTAAGTGTCAGACAGAAATTATTAAAGGATAAATATGTGATTGATACAAGAAGTCTATATAAACTACACACAGATGTTGTCCAAGAATTATTGTGGAAGCAGGAAGTTTATAGTAATAGCTATAAAATTAAGTTAGAAGAAATTTTAGCTACGTCCGATAAAAAGTTTTCAAAATATGAGATAGATAGAATGATAGTTGGTTATTATACAGATAAAGAAAATTATGGGAAAAGACCACTTTCAAAAATGGTTACAGATATTAGCAAAGAAATTGGACTGGTAGGAGAAGAAGAATGAAATTAATTGCTTTGGTAATTAAACAGTATAACAAGCTTTTTGAAGAACAGATAATTAATTTCTCAGACGAATATAAAGTAAATTTTGATTTTGAAACGAATGAATTAAAAATTGATAAAAATCCATACTATATTGAAAACTTTTATGGAGAGTCTATTTATAATATTTCACCAATAGTTGGGATAAATGGGACTGGAAAGACAACGATTTTAAATTTAATCGGTACTTACTCGCCAGAAAATTACCAACAAGACCCGGATAATCAGTATTTTTTCCTTTTTGAAATAGGAAAACAAGAAGACAAAGTAAGATTTAAGGTTTCTTCCAATAATTTATCTGTTGCAACACTACAAGAATGTTGGGGCCAGACTTTTTACAGAAATCAAGATGGAAGTTTTGATTGTGATCCAGAGTATTATGATGATACTAAAAATATCTTATACGTTAATCTGCAAAGTAAGGGAGGAGGAACTATTGGTTATCGGACAACATTGAATCAAGAAGGATTAGCAATGTTTATACATTCATACCTGTGGTTAAGCGATCGTAAAATTATTAATTCAGTTTTATCTTGTTCATTAGAGATTGAATCCCATAGTTTAAAAGATAATACTAACCCAATTCCGAGAGGGATAAAAGCCATAGGATTTTTAATATATAAGTCCATACATAATATTTTTTATGAAAAGAATGAAATTATAAAGAAACTATTATCTGAATCTATAGTGTCTAAATGTGAAAAATATTTAACGGAAGATGTTTCTGATTATGAGAACTTTGGAATTAATTTACTTTTAGAGATAGTAAAGGAATTAGACAAAAATGAGGTAAAGGATGAAACAAGGAAAATTAGAAAAGAGTATGTTGAATCAATAATTACTATTGTTAATATTTTTATAGAAATCCGAGAAAATGGTTCCTTAATTGATAGTAATTCTGCTTCAATTTTGTTAAAATACTCGAATAATAATAGATCTTTATATGAAGAACTTAATGACAGACTATTTCAGCATACAAAATCGAAAAAATTAGTAGATAAGTTTTGTTATGATTTAAATGAAAACTTTAATAATTATTATTTGTTAAAAGAGACTCCTAATTATCATATGTCAACTGGGGAAGGGAACTTAATTGAAATTTTTTCACAACTTTATTCGTATTTACTGATGTATGAAAAAAATGATGAGGATATTATACTTCTAGTTGATGAATTAGAAACAGGAATGCACTTAGAATGGTCTAGGAGATTAATTAAAATTCTGATTAATAATCTTTCTGAAATATTGGAAGACGAGGGAAAAGGTAGGGAGATTCAACTCATCTTCACAACTTATTCTCCCTATATGTTATCTGATATTAAACCAGGAAATGTGATTATGATTGAAAAAAATCAAGAAACGGGATATTCAGAAGGAAAAGTTTTGCAAAATACTTTCGCTAAGAATATACAAGAAATCATGAAGGAAAATTTGATTGATAATATTTATGGTGATTTTGCCTTAGCAAAGATTAATTCTATGATTGAAAGACTTAATGAAAAAGAGGAGCATGAAGGAAATGAAGAAGAACTATTAAAAGAAATTCATTTGATTAGCGAGCCTATTCTTCGTAATAAATTATTAGAGATGTATGATAAGAAATATGATACCTCAGAATTTAGTATTGAAAAACAACTACAGAAGTTGAATCTGAATGAGGAACAACGCCAGCAGGTCAGAGCAATGATTGAAGCAAATATAAGTAATGCCGATGCGGATAAATAAGTTTGTAAAAAAAATAGTTTGAATTATCAATACAATCATTTGAAAATAAACAATAGAAAGTAATAATATGAAACATAAAATCGCAATTCTATCTGATATACATGGGAATACCACGGCCTTGAAGGCAGTTCTGTCAGATGCTAAAAGACAGGAAGCGACAGAATATTGGCTTCTGGGAGATATTTTTCTACCTGGTCCAGGTGCAAATGACTTGGTCGCTCTGTTAAAGAAACTTCCTATCACAGCAAGTGTTCGAGGCAATTGGGATGATTGTGTCTTAGAGGCTTTAGATGGGCTATATGGCTTAGAAGACCCACAGGAAGTCCAGCTCATGCGATTGACCCAGTTTTTGATGGAGCGAATGGATCCTGAAACGATTGACTGGCTACGAAACTTACCTATGCTAGAAAAGAAAGAAATTGATGGGCTGCGCTTTTCTCTTTCTCATAATTTGCCAAATAAGAACTATGGTGGTGACTTGTCTGTTGGGAATAACACAGATAAATTTGACCAACTCCTAGATGAGGAAACAGACGTGGCAGTCTATGGCCATGTCCACAAGCAGTTGCTTCGTTACGGCAGTCAAGGGCAACAAATCATCAATCCAGGTACGATTGGCATGCCCTATTTTGATTGGGAGGCGTTAAAAAATCACCGTGCCCAGTATGCCGTGATAGAAGTGGAAGATGGGGAATTGGTAAATATTCTATTCCGGAAAGTTTCCTATGATTATGAAGCAGAGTTAGAATTGGCCAAGTCCAAGGGTCTTCCTTTTATCGAAATGTATGAAGAACTACGTCGAGATGACAACTATCGGGGGCACAATCTAGAACTCTTAGCTAGCTTAATAGAAAAGCATGGGTATGTAGAGGATGTGAAGGAATTTTTGGAGGCTATAAAGTCAGAATATAAGATAGACTAGTTTCTTTACCCTCCTGAAAATTAGTTGGAACTGGATGGGGGGACTTGATTAAAATGATGGACTTCGTTTGGTGGCTCATCCTTGTTCCAATTTCTTTCCATGAAAAATCTCTGCAAGCTCTTTCAAAATATGGTAGAATGGAAGCAGTAGAATTAGAAAAGGAAATCGATTATGAAATTTCTTGAATTAAATAAAAAACGTCATGCGACCAAGCATTTCACTGATAAGCCGGTGGATCTCAAAGATGTGCGTACGGCTATCGAAATCGCAACCTTGGCCCCAAGTGCCCACAATAGCCAACCTTGGAAATTTGTGGTCGTTCGTGAGAAAAATGCTGAATTGGCAAAATTAGCTTATGGTTCGAACTTTGAGCAGGTATCATCAGCATCTGTAACCATTGCCCTATTTACAGATACAGACCTAGCCAAACGCGCTCGCAAGATTGCCCGAGTTGGCGGCGCTAATAACTTTTCTGAAGAGCAACTTCAATACTTTATGAAGAATCTGCCTGCCGAGTTTGCGCGTTACAGTGAACAACAAGTCAGCGACTACCTAGCCCTCAATGCAGGTTTGGTTGCTATGAACTTGGTTCTCGCTCTGACAGACCAAGGAATCGGTTCTAACATTATTCTTGGATTTGATAAATCAAAAGCCAATGAAGTTCTAGACATCGAAGACCGTTTCCGCCCAGAACTCTTGATTACGGTGGGTTATACAGATGAAAAATTGGAACCAAGCTACCGCTTGCCAGTGGATGAAATCATCGAGAAAAGATAGAAAGAAGAAAAAATGACAGCAATTGATTTTACAGCAGAAGTAGAAAAACGCAAAGAAGACCTCTTGGCTGACTTGTTTAGCCTTTTGGAAATCAACTCAGAACGTGATGACAGTAAGGCGGATGCTGAGCATCCATTTGGACCTGGTCCAGTAAAAGCCTTGGAAAAATTCCTTGAAATCGCAGACCGTGACGGCTATCCAACTAAGAATGTCGATAACTACGCAGGACATTTTGAGTTTGGTGAAGGAGAAGAAGTTCTCGGAATCTTTGCTCACATGGACGTGGTGCCAGCTGGTAGTGGTTGGGACACAGATCCTTACACACCAACTATCAAAGACGGTCGTCTTTATGCGCGTGGAGCTTCAGACGACAAGGGGCCTACAACAGCTTGTTACTATGGTTTGAAAATCATCAAAGAATTAGGCCTTCCAACTTCTAAGAAAGTTCGCTTTATCGTCGGAACAGACGAAGAATCAGGCTGGGCAGACATGGACTACTACTTTGAACATGTAGGACTAGCAAAACCAGACTTTGGCTTCTCTCCAGACGCTGAGTTTCCAATCATCAATGGTGAAAAAGGAAACATCACTGAATACCTCCACTTTGCAGGTGAAAATACAGGTGCTGCTCGTCTTCACAGCTTCACAGGTGGATTGCGTGAAAACATGGTACCTGAATCAGCAACAGCAGTCGTTTCAGGTGACTTGGCTGACTTGCAAGCTAAATTAGATGCCTTTGTTGCGGAGCACAAACTTAGAGGAGAACTCCAAGAAGAAAACGGCCAGTACAAGGTGACTGTGATTGGTAAATCAGCCCATGGTGCTATGCCTGCTTCAGGTGTCAATGGAGCTACTTACCTAGCACTCTTCCTCAGCCAGTTTGACTTTGCAGGACCTGCAAAAGACTACCTCGACATCGCTGGTAAGATTCTCTTGAATGACCATGAGGGTGAAAATCTCAAGGTGGCTCATGTGGATGAAAAGATGGGTGCCCTTTCTATGAATGCCGGTGTCTTCCGCTTTGATGAAACAAGTGCTGACAATACGATTGCTCTTAACTTCCGTTATCCAAAAGGAACAAGTCCAGAACAAATCAAGTCAATCCTTGAAACCTTGCCAGTTGCTTCTATTAGTCTTTCTGAACACGGCCACACCCCTCACTATGTACCAATGGAAGATCCACTTGTGCAAACTTTGTTGAATGTCTATGAAAAACAAACTGGACTTCAAGGTCATGAACAAGTCATCGGTGGTGGGACCTTTGGTCGCTTGCTGGAACGTGGGGTTGCCTACGGTGCCATGTTCCCAGACTCTATTGACACCATGCATCAAGCCAATGAATTTATCGCCTTGGATGATCTCTTCCGAGCAGCAGCAATCTATGCCGAAGCTATTTATGAATTGATCAAATAAAACGATAGAAGTCTGAGATTTTATGCTTGGACTTCTTTTTGGAGGGAAAACAGATGTCTCAAATCGAAAGAATAAAGCAGGCCATTATGGCGGATCCACAGAATGCCAGCTATACAGAACGCGGAATCGAACCTCTCTTTGCGGCGCCAAAGACTGCTCGCATCAATATTGTCGGACAAGCTCCGGGCTTTAAAACGCAAGAAGCTGGAATTTACTGGAAGGATAAGAGTGGTGATCGTCTGCGTGAGTGGTTAGGTGTTGATGAAGACACCTTTTACAATTCAGGGTTGTTTGCAGTTATTCCCATGGACTTTTATTTCCCAGGACATGGGAAATCAGGCGACCTTCCACCTCGTACAGGTTTCGCAGAAAAATGGCACCCACAACTCCTCAAGGAATGTCCAAACATTGAATTGACCCTCTTGATTGGCCAATATGCCCAAGCCTATTATTTACATGAGAAAGTTAGTGGCAAGGTAACAGAGCGGGTAAAACGCTACAAAGACTATCTACCAGAATTTTTCCCTCTGGTGCACCCGTCACCACGAAATCAAATCTGGATGGCTAAAAATCCTTGGTTTGAGGCAGAAGTGGTGCCAGAATTGAAAAAAAGAATTAAAACGATTTTAGGAGAAAAAGAATGAAAGAAATTACCTTTGACGCATTTTACCAGCTTTATCAAAATGAGAAACTTTCTCTAGTGGACGTGAGAGAAGTAGAAGAGTTCGAGACGCTTCATTTAGAAGGTGCTCAGAACCTACCACTTAGTCAATTAGCTGATATCTATGATCAATTGGACAAGGACCAGTTGCATTATGTCATTTGCAAATCTGGGATGAGGTCAGCTCGTGCTTGCCAATTCTTAGAGGAACATGGATACAAGGTCATCAATGTCCAAGGTGGAATGACGGCCTTTGAAAATCTTTAAACCTCTATGGCGATAGATCCTAATCTTCCCTTGCTCGGTTCCAACTGAGTTAGGGATTTTGTTTTTAGATAATTCTTATTTTTAAAAATATTGAAAACATTCAATGATTAATTTTGGATACTTTTTTCAGAGTCTTAATCATGGTATACTAGGTCAGTATTTTAGAAATATGAAGGAGATTATTATGGCTAAAAAAGGTGCCCTAACAGGCTTGCTCCTGTTTGGAATATTTTTTGGTGCGGGGAACTTGATCTTTCCGCCTTCTCTAGGTGCTTTATCTGGAGAACAGTTTCTTCCTGCCATCGCAGGTTTTGTCTTTTCAGGTGTCGGTATTGCCGTCTTGACACTTATTATTGGAACACTAAACCCGAAAGGATACATTCACGAGATTTCTAAGAAAATCTCACCTTGGTTTGCGACACTTTATCTTGCAGTCCTCTATCTATCGATTGGTCCCTTCTTTGCCATTCCGCGTACAGCCACAACAGCTTACGAAGTTGGGATTAGTCCCCTCTTATCCGAAGCAAACAAAGGTCTAGGATTGATTGTCTTTACTGTGCTTTACTTTGCAGCGGCTTATTTGATTTCGCTTAATCCATCAAAGATTTTGGATCGAATTGGACGTGTTTTAACGCCAGTCTTTGCCTTGTTGATCGTTATCTTGGTTGTACTAGGTGCCTTCAAATACGGTGGAACAAGTCCTCAAGCGGCTTCAGCTGCTTATCAAGCTTCTGCCTTTGGTACAGGTTTCCTAGAAGGTTATAATACCTTGGATGCCCTTGCCTCAGTGGCTTTTAGTGTGATTGCTGTTCAAACCTTGAAACAACTTGGATTCTCCAGTAAGAAAGAATACATTTCAACTATTTGGGTGGTTGGTATCGTTGTAGCTCTTGCTTTCAGCGCTCTTTACATTGGTTTAGGATTCCTTGGAAATCACTTCCCAGTACCAGCAGAAGTGATGAAGGGTGGAACACCAGGTGTTTATATCTTGTCGCAAGCAACTCAGGAAATCTTTGGTTCAACAGCTCAACTCTTCCTTGCTGTTATGGTAACTGTAACCTGCTTCACAACGACAGTTGGCTTGATTGTGTCGACAGCGGAGTTCTTTAACGGACGTTTCCCACAAATCAGCTACAAGGTCTATGCCACTGCCTTTACCTTGATTGGATTTGCTATTGCCAATCTTGGACTTGATGCAATTATTAAGTATTCAGTTCCAGTACTGGTAATCTTGTACCCAATCACCATCGCCATTGTGATGATCGTGATTGTGAATAAGTTTGTCGCTCTATCAAAACCGGGCATGCAATTAACCATTGGGCTTGTTACAGCGATTGCTCTTGCAAGTGTTCTTGGAAGTTCCTTTAAGATTGAGTTTCTAGAAAATCTGGTTAATGCACTTCCGTTTGCATCAGCCTCTCTTCCGTGGCTAGTGCCAGCTATTATCGGAATCTTGCTTTCCTTGGTTCTACCAAACAAACAGGAGAGTGATGTTTTTGAGATGGAATAAAAAAATTCTTGGTCATCGACCAAGAATTTTTTGTATGAGAACGAGTCATTAGTTGGTTTGTTCAGTATAACCAGCCTCTTTAAGCTTTTTTTTCGAAGCAGCAAAGCTTACACGGTTTCCAATACCATAATATTCATTCGGCATTGCTTTTTTCAGTTCGTCAAGACTTGCGACAGACATGTCAACCTCGATGTTTTGGATGACTTTCCTATCTTGGATTTCAACTTTTTGTGTCACCCCTTTGACTCCTTCGTAACCTTTATAAGTATCGTCAACAATTTCCTTAATACCTTCCGCGGTATTATTAAGTATTTCAGGGTCAAGTACATTATGAACAGTTTGTTTTACAACGTCATCTCCCTTCACAGTATAAGTCAAGGTAGAATGGATTCCAGGTTTGCTGTTGTGGACAAATGTGTGGGTTTCTGTATCATCTTTCTTTTCAGATGATTGTTGGCTATTTTGTTTGTTCTTGCTTGACTGAGTTGTTTTGTCTTCTTTGGTACTGCTGCTAGCAGGTGTAGATGCTTGTTTGGAACATCCGAGTAGGAGGACAAGTGAAGCCACTAGGGCTAGTGAAGTTTTAACATAAGTTTTCATAGAATTTCCTTTCATAATCAAAGTATTTTATATTATAACATGATTCTACTTCAAAATCAACTTGACCTATCCTTTCATATGACTTGACATGACAACGAATAGAAACTAGTCTGACGATTAAAGTTTTGTCTCTATCTGTTTCAAAGGTCTTTTATCGTATGGATTGAAAAGGGGATAAAGTTTCAAATGCATTTTTTATGGAATCGGGAGGAGTCTATTAGACTCATCGGTTAGGGATATAGTAAAATACCCCAAGAGTTAGAGCTGTGTCTAACTTTTGGGGTGGTCCTACACTAGTCTATATAAAATTTTAGGAGATTAGTTCGTCTTTTCAGTGAATCCCATTTTCTCTAGTGCTTTTTTAGAGCTTGAAAAACTTACACGATTTCCGATACCAGAATATTCTTCAGGGAGTGCTTTTCTAAGTTCGTCAAGGCTTGCAGTTGAGAAATCAACTTCGAGATCTTGAACAACTTTTCCATCTTTGATTTCAATGGTTTGTTTAACACCTTTGAGTCCATTATAACCTTTGTACTTTTCTTCGATAAAACTCTTGACATCTTCTGGAGTTGCACCAAGGATTTCAGGATCTGCAACATTCTGAGCGGTTTGCTTGGTAACATTGTCGCCTTCTACAGTATAAACCAAGGTAGAAGTGATTCCAGGATTGCTTTTATTGACAAAAGTATGTGTCTTGGCTGTTTCTTTCTTCTCAGAAGATTGTTCAGTGCTTTGCTTGGTCTCGCTTGACTGAGCAGTTTTATCTTCTTTGGCACTGTTACTAGTAGGTGCTGATACTTGTTTAGAGCACCCCATTAGAATGAGCAAAGCAGCAGCAAGGGCAAGTGATGTTTTAAAGTAAGTTTTCATACAATTTCCTTTCGTAATCAAAGTATTTGTATTATAACATGAATCTATATTGAAAGCAACTAAACACAGTTTTTTTCCTTTTGAGAAGGAGTCTGACTAGAAAAATGTTATAATGGTAGGAAAGAGGTGAAGAAATGAATCAGACTATAAACTATATCAAAGAACTAACCGCTATTGCATCTCCAACAGGCTTTACTCGTGAGATCTCAGATTATCTAGTCCATACTTTAGAGAAACTTGGCTACCAGCCAGTTCGTACAGCCAAGGGTGGTGTCAATGTGACCATTAAAGGTCAAAATGATGAACAACAACGCTATGTGACTGCCCATGTGGATACGCTGGGTGCTATTGTTCGTGCAGTCAAACCGGATGGCCGTCTCAAATTGGATCGTATCGGTGGTTTTCCTTGGAACATGATTGAGGGAGAAAACTGTACAGTCCATGTGGCTAGCACAGGTAAAAAGGTATCTGGAACCATCCTCATCCATCAAACTTCTTGCCATGTCTACAAGGATGCAGGAACTGCAGAACGTACGCAGGACAATATGGAAGTGCGTTTGGATGAAAAAGTGACCAATGAAAAAGAAACGCGTGCCTTGGGCATCGAGGTCGGTGATTTTATCAGCTTTGATTCACGTACTGTCGTGACAGAGACTGGTTTTATCAAGTCTCGCCATTTGGACGATAAAGTCAGTGCAGCGATTTTACTCAATCTTCTTCGTACTTATAAGGAAGAGAAGATTGAATTGCCAGTAACAACTCATTTTGTTTTTTCAGTCTTTGAAGAGGTGGGCCACGGTGCCAACTCCAATATTCCAGCTCAGGTAGTGGAATATCTAGCTGTCGATATGGGAGCTATGGGCGATGACCAGCAGACGGATGAGTACACAGTGTCTATCTGTGTCAAGGATGCTTCAGGTCCTTATCACTATGACTTTCGTCAACATTTAGTGGCTTTAGCAAAGGAGCAAGATATTCCATTTAAGCTAGATATCTATCCATTTTATGGTTCGGATGCTTCCGCAGCCATGTCCGCAGGAGCAGAGGTCAAACATGCCCTCCTTGGAGCGGGTATTGAGTCCAGTCACTCTTACGAACGAACACACATTGATTCAGTAGTGGCGACTGAGCGTATGGTTGATGTTTATCTCAAGAGTGCATTGGTAGACTAATATGTGCTTGATTTGTCAAAGAATTGAATGGATCAAGGCAGGGGAAAATCCCTACTTTGTAAAAGAACTAGAAACAGGCTATGTTGTCATTGGAGACCACCAATACTTTAAGGGCTATACCTTGTTTTTAGCAAAAGAGCATGTCACAGAACTTCACCATATGGAGACTTCTGAAAAACTGCGTTTTTTAGAGGAAATGAGTTTGGTCCAAGAAGCTGTTGCCAAAACGTTTAAAGCTGAAAAGATGAACATTGAACTTCTAGGAAATGGAGATGCCCATGCTCACTGGCACCTCTTTCCAAGACGGTCAGGTGATATGAAGGGTCATGGACTTAATGGCCGTGGTCCAGTCTGGTGGGTGCCATGGGAAGAAATGGCGGCAGAAGATTGCCAAGTACAATCGCCTGAACTGGAAGAGATGATTAAAGCCTTATCCGATGAACTAGAGAAGCATTTGGTCTAAGAGAGGAAGAAAAAATGAAGAAAAGATACATCGTTTTATCTAGTTTGCTAGCAGTAACCCTAGCAGCATGTGCTCAAGAAAAACCTAAAAATGAAGAAAACACTCAAAAGACGGAGCAAAGCAGTCAACCTGAGGGAACTGTAGGAAGTAAATCCCAAGCTTCTAGTCAGAAAAAAGCAGAAGTTGTGAATAAGGGAGACCACTATAGTATCCAAGGGAAATATGATGAAATCGTCGTAGCCAATAAGCACTATCCTTTGTCAAAAGACTACAATCCAGGAGAAAATCCAACAGCTAAAGCAGAGTTGGTCAAACTCATTGCAGCCATGCAAGCAGCTGGCTACCCAATCAGCGATCATTACAGTGGTTTTAGAAGTTATGAAACTCAAACCAAACTTTATCAAGACTATGTCAATCAAGACGGTAAGGAAGCAGCTGATCGCTACTCAGCTCGACCAGGTTATAGTGAACACCAAACAGGTCTTGCTTTTGATTTGATCGGGACTAATGGAGAATTGGTGACAGAGGAGAAGGCAGCCCAGTGGCTCTTGGATCATGCAGCTGACTATGGCTTTGTTGTGCGCTATCTCAAAGGCAAGGAAAAAGAGACTGGCTACATGGCAGAAGAATGGCATCTCCGCTACGTTGGAAAAGAAGCCAAAGAAATTGCTGCAAGTGGCCTTAGTTTGGAAGAGTACTATGGCTTTGAAGGCGGAGATTACGTCGATTAAAAAAGTAATTTTTCTCTTGCATTTTTAGATAAATAGTGTATAATAGATGGGTATGTGTAAAGCATACTTGTGGGAGGTAAAAATCTTTAATTACCGCCAAAACCACAAAGGAGGATTTAAAAATGGCTAAAAAAGTCGAAAAACTTGTAAAATTGCAAATCCCTGCTGGTAAAGCTACACCAGCTCCACCAGTTGGACCTGCTCTTGGTCAAGCTGGTATCAACATCATGGGATTCACAAAAGAGTTCAACGCTCGTACAGCTGACCAAGCTGGTATGATCATTCCAGTTGTTATCTCAGTATACGAAGACAAATCATTTACTTTCGTTACAAAAACACCACCAGCTGCTGTTCTTTTGAAAAAAGCTGCAGGTGTTGAAAAAGGATCAGGTACACCTAACAAAACTAAAGTTGCTACAGTTACTCGTGCACAAGTACAAGAAATTGCAGAAACTAAGATGCCAGATTTGAACGCAGCAAACATTGAGTCTGCAATGCGTATGATCGAAGGTACTGCTCGTTCTATGGGATTCACTGTTGTTGACTAATCAATAACACCCCCAATATAACCCGCAAGACTTCATCATTTCGAGAAGTGACGTGGGAGATGAAAATCGATTGAACCACTTACAAGGAGAATAGAAAATGGCTAAAAAAAGCAAACAACTTCGTGCTGCACTTGAGAAAATCGACAGCACAAAAGCGTACAGCGTAGAAGAAGCTGTAGCACTTGCAAAAGAAACTAACTTTGCAAAATTTGACGCAACTGTAGAAGTTGCTTACAACTTGAACATCGACGTTAAAAAAGCTGACCAACAAATCCGTGGAGCAATGGTATTGCCAAACGGTACTGGTAAAACTTCACGCGTTCTTGTTTTCGCACGTGGTGCAAAAGCTGAAGAAGCAAAAGCTGCTGGTGCAGACTTTGTTGGTGAAGATGACCTTGTTGCGAAAATCAACGACGGTTGGTTAGACTTCGACGTAGTTATCGCTACACCTGACATGATGGCTCTTGTTGGACGTCTAGGACGTGTCCTTGGACCACGTAACTTGATGCCAAACCCTAAAACTGGTACTGTAACAATGGATGTTGCTAAAGCAGTTGAAGAGTCTAAAGGTGGTAAAATCACTTACCGTGCTGACCGTGCAGGTAACGTTCAAGCAATCATCGGTAAAGTATCATTTGAAGCTGAAAAATTGGTTGAAAACTTTAAAGCTTTCAACGAAACAATCCAAAAAGCAAAACCAGCTACAGCTAAAGGAACTTACGTAACAAACTTGACAATCACAACTACTCAAGGTGTTGGTATCAAGGTTGACGTGAACTCACTTTAATTAACTAGAATCTCTGGCTTCGGTCAGAGTTTTTTTATTCAAATCTATTAACAAAGGATTGGAGGAAATAAAATTGTTGAGAGAAGCTGTACAGGAGGATTTATTTGAGTTATTAAATCTCTACCTGTCCTTACATGAGAAAGAAATCCCAGAAGATAGTCTTCATTTGCAGCAAGTATGGAGTGAGATGATTTCTGACCAGCGCCATCATGTTATCGTGAAAGAGGTGGAAGGAAGAATAGTCTCCTCCTGTATTTGTGTCATTATTCCCAATTTGACAAGAGGTGTGAGACCCTATGTTTTGATAGAAAATGTGGTGACCCGAGAAGAAGATAGAGGGAAAGGGTATGCAAGTGCCTGTCTTGAATATGCTAAACAAATAGCTAAAGAGGAAAATTGTTATAAGATGATGCTCCTGACAGGTTCTAAAAATGCAAGTACTCAGAATTTTTATAAGGGAGCAGGTTATAATAGTGAAGATAAAACAGCCTATATTCAGTGGTTGGATTAAAACTTGAATCTTAAATCAGCAGGACGAAATCTTGGATTAGCAAATAAAAATCTTCTATTTCTTCTTTCACAGAAAATATGGTATAATAGAGAGTAAAAACTTTGAAAGAAAGAAAAAGATGAATTTAAAAGATTATATCGCAACGATTGAAAATTATCCTAAGGAAGGTATTACCTTCCGTGATATCAGCCCTTTGATGGCAGATGGGAATGCTTATAGCTACGCTGTTCGTGAAATCGTTCAGTATGCAACGGACAAAAAGATCGACATGATCGTGGGTCCAGAGGCTCGCGGATTTATTGTTGGCTGCCCAGTTGCTTTTGAGTTGGGAATTGGCTTTGCACCTGTTCGTAAACCAGGGAAATTGCCACGTGAAGTCATTTCTGCTGACTATGAAAAAGAGTATGGTATTGATACCTTGACCATGCACGCGGATGCGATTAAGCCAGGTCAACGCGTTCTCATCGTAGATGATCTTTTGGCAACAGGTGGAACTGTCAAGGCAACAATTGAGATGATTGAAAGACTTGGTGGAGTTGTAGCCGGTTGTGCTTTCTTGATTGAGCTGGATGAGCTTAAAGGCCGTGAAAAAATCGGAGATTACGATTACAAGGTACTTATGCATTATTAATGAAAAACAGTCCTTGGGGCTGTTTTCTCTTCTTTTGCTATATAAATTAACTATAGCTAGTTAGAGAAAAACTATAATTGAAAACTATATCTTCATACAGTATAATAAAGGGAAGAAGTATTTGGAGGTTTTTACTTTCAAACAGACAACATCATTCCCGAAATAGAGAACTGTTAGGAGGGTATTATGCCGATTCGAATTGATAAAAAATTACCAGCTGTGGAGATTTTAAGGACAGAAAATATCTTTGTTATGGACGACCAACGGGCCGCTCATCAGGATATTCGCCCCTTGAAGATTTTGATTTTAAATCTCATGCCTCAAAAAATGGTAACAGAAACGCAACTCTTACGGCATTTGGCTAATACCCCTTTGCAATTAGATATTGATTTCTTATATATGGAAACACATCGTTCCAAGACAACTCGTGCCGAACATATGGAAACCTTCTATAAGACCTTTCCAGAGGTCAAGGATGACTTTTTTGATGGAATGATTATCACAGGAGCACCAGTGGAGCATTTGCCTTTTGAGGAGGTAGATTACTGGGAAGAATTCAAGCAGGTCATCGAATGGTCCAAGACGCATGTTTTTTCAACCCTCCATATCTGTTGGGGAGCGCAAGCAGGTCTTTATGTTCGCTATGGCGTTGAGAAGCACCAGATGGATCGGAAACTATCAGGAATTTATCCACAGGACACCTTAAAAGAAGGGCACCTTCTTTTTAGAGGTTTTGATGATCGCTATGTAGCTCCTCATTCTCGTCATACTGAGATTTTAAAAGAAGAAATCTTAAACAAGACCAATCTGGAGATTCTGTCAGAAGGACCTGAGGTTGGGGTTTCTATCCTGGCTAGTCGAGATTTGCGTGAGATTTATAGTTTTGGTCATTTGGAGTACGATCGTGACACTTTGGCAAGAGAGTATTTTCGTGATTATGAGGCGGGACTCGACCCTCATATCCCAGAGAACTACTTTAAAAATGATGATGTAAATGAGACGCCCTGTCTCTGTTGGTCTTCATCAGCTGCCCTCTTTTTCAGCAATTGGGTAAACTATGCAGTTTATCAAGAAACCCCTTTTGACTGGAGAAAGCTAGAGGATGATGCGGCTGCATTTGGATATCTATAAGAGGAATTATGACATATTTTGACGCTTTTAAATCAGGGAACTTGGTTTTACCAAGTGCCCTTCTCTTGCATTTTAAGGAACTCTTTCCTTCCAGCGAGGATTTTCTCGTCTGGCAATTTTTCTATTTACAAAATACCACAGCCTTAGGAGATGTTTCGCCTAGTCAGATTGCTGAAATCATTGGGAAAGAGGTGGCAGATGTCAACCAATCTATTTCAAATTTGACTGAAAATGGTTTGCTACAATATCGGACCATTGAACTAAATGGGGAAATTGAGCTGATTTTTGATGCTAGTTTGGCTTTTGAACGCTTGGATAACTTGCTAGACAGCCAAACTCCAGCTACAATTGCCCCAAACCCGCAGAATCAGTTGAAAGATCTGGTTGAAACTTTTCAGCAGGAATTGGGTCGCTTGTTAACGCCATTTGAAATCGAAGATCTTTCCAAGACTGTCAAAGAAGATGGAGTTAAGACGGATTTGATCAAGGAAGCTCTCCGAGAGGCCGTTCTCAATGGCAAGCCAAACTGGAAATATATTCAGGCAATTCTACGAAACTGGCGTCATGAAGGTATCCAGTCTGTGGCTCAGGTGGAGGCCAAACGAGCAGAGAGAGAAGCAAACAATCCTAAACAAGTTCAGGCTTCGGCTGATTTCCTTGATGCCATGAATTTGTGGCAAGAGTAGCCGCTTGAAAAATCTTGAAAATTAGAGTAAGGTTTGCAAGCTCCTTATAAATATGATAAAATAATAGAAAATAAAATGAAAAAAGAGGTATGTGAAATGTCACGTAAACCATTTATCGCTGGTAACTGGAAAATGAACAAAAATCCAGAAGAAGCAAAAGCATTCGTTGAAGCCGTTGCATCAAAACTTCCTTCATCAGACCTTGTTGAAGCAGGTATCGCAGCTCCTGCAGTTGATTTGACAGCTGTTCTTGCTGCTGCTAAAGGTTCAAACCTTAAAGTTGCTGCTCAAAACTGCTACTTTGAAAATGTAGGTGCTTTCACTGGTGAAACTAGCCCACAAGTTTTGAAAGAAATCGGTACTGACTACGTTGTTATTGGTCACTCAGAACGTCGTGACTACTTCCATGAAACTGACGAAGATATCAATAAAAAAGCAAAAGCAATCTTTGCGAACGGTATGCTTCCAATCATCTGTTGTGGTGAGTCACTTGAAACTTACGAAGCTGGTAAAGCTGCTGAATTCGTAGGTGCTCAAGTATCTGCTGCATTGGCTGGATTGACAGCTGAACAAGTTGCTGCATCAGTTATCGCTTATGAGCCAATCTGGGCTATCGGTACTGGTAAATCAGCTTCACAAGACGACGCACAAAAAATGTGTAAAGTTGTTCGTGACGTTGTAGCTGCTGACTTTGGTCAAGAAGTTGCGGACAAAGTTCGTGTTCAATACGGTGGTTCAGTTAAACCTGAGAACGTTGCTTCATACATGGCTTGCCCAGACGTTGACGGTGCCCTTGTTGGTGGTGCGTCACTTGAAGCTGAAAGCTTCTTGGCATTGCTTGACTTTGTAAAATAATCTAGTTTTTTCCAGACAGACAGTCAAAAGTATCAGGTAACTTTGACTGCCTGTCTTGTTTTTACTTGGAGTATTCTTGTGAAAGAGGAATTTTTCCGACTAGGGAAGTTCCTTAGGGAAGGAAAGGCGTGCGGATGCGCGCTCTTTTCTGTATCAAAAGGTTATGAAAGGGGGAGTTATGCTCTATATTTGGTCTTATTTGAAAAAATATCCCAAGTGGTTATTCATGGATTTCTTTGGAGCAGTTTTCTTTGTTGTCGTCAATCTTGGATTGCCAACTGTTCTGGCTCGGATGATTGATGAAGGTGTGAATAAAGGGAATGAACAGCAATTGTATGTTTGGGCTGCAATTATGCTGGTGATTATCCTATGTGGAACCTTGGGGCGTATAGTCTTGGCTTATGCTGCTAGTAAGCTGACGACCAATATGGTCAAGGATATGAGAGATGATCTCTATGCCAAATTACAAGAGTATTCTCATCATGAGTATGAAAAGATTGGAGTGTCTTCACTGGTTACTCGTATTACCAGTGATGCCTTTGTTCTCATGCAATTTGCAGAACAGACCTTAAAACTGGGTGTCATCACTCCCATGATGATGCTGTCTAGTATCTTAATGATCTTCCTAACCAGTCCGTCATTAGCCTGGATAGTGGCCTTTGCAGTACCTTTCTTGGCTGTGGTGGTCATTTATGTAGCGGTCAAGACTCGACCATTATCAGAGAAACAGCAAGCTACCTTAGATAAGATAAACCAATATGCCAGGGAAAATCTAATGGGACTCCGTGTCATTCGTGCCTTTGCCCGTGAGGAGTTTCAAGAGGAACGCTTTGCAGGACAAAATGCAGTCTATGCAGCCAATTCCAATCGTCTGTTTAAACTAACCGGTTTGACGGAACCCTTGTTTGTTCAGATTATCATTGCCATGATTGTAGCTATTGTCTGGTTTGCTCTGGACCCTATCAAACAAGGAAGCTTGCAAATTGGGGACCTAGTAGCCTTTATCGAATATAGTTTCCACGCCCTCTTGTCCTTCCTTTTCCTATCCAATCTCTTCACCATGTATCCTCGTACAGCCGTTTCGAGTGAACGGTTGAAAGAAGTCATGGACATGCCGATTTCCATTGATCCAAATGAAGGAGGTATCAGAGAAACTGAAACTCACGGCTATTTGGAATTTGAAAATGTCACCTTTGCCTATCCTGGCGAGACGGAAAATCCTGTTTTGCATAACATTTCTTTCAGCGCTAAACCGGGTGAAACTATTGCCTTTATCGGATCGACTGGATCAGGCAAGTCCTCTCTTGTGCAATTAATTCCTCGTTTTTACGATGTCACGCTTGGGAAAATCAAAGTTGATGGTATCGATGTGAGAGATTATCGCCTCAAGTCTCTCCGTCAAAAGATTGGTTTTATCCCGCAGAAGGCCTTGCTCTTTACCGGAACTATCGCTGAAAATATCCGCTATGGGAAGGAGGATGCTAGTCACAAAGACCTACATCAGGCAGCGGACGTGGCGCAAGCCAAAGATTTTATCGAAAGCCGAGAAGAAGGCTTTGCGACTCATCTAGCTGAAGGCGGAAGCAATCTTTCTGGAGGACAGAAGCAACGTCTCTCAATTGCCCGAGCGGTTATAAAGAATCCTGATATCTATATTTTTGACGATTCTTTCTCAGCCTTGGATTATCGTACGGATGCTATTTTACGCCGTCGTCTCAAGGAAGTCACTCAAAATGCTACAGTTTTAATTGTCGCTCAACGTGTCGGAACCATCATGGATGCGGACCAGATTATCGTTCTTGATAAGGGAGAAATCGTGGGTCGCGGTCGACATGAGGAATTGATGGAAACCAATGACATCTATCGTGAAATTGCTGAGTCGCAGTTGAAAAATGCATCTCTAACAGAAGAATAGGAGGAAATATGAAAACACAATCTAGTTTGGCTCGTTTGTGGAGCTATTTAAAAGCCTACCGTTTTTCTGTCTTCTTTGCCGTCTTTCTAAAAGTTTTAAGCGTAGTCATGAGTGTCTTGGAGCCTTTTGTATTGGGGTTAGCCATTACGGAGTTGACAAAGAATCTCTTAGATATGGCTAATGGTCTTGCAGGCGCTCATATCAATACTGGCTACATCGGAACTGTTTTAATCATTTACCTCTTTAGAGGTCTCTTATATGAACTTGGGTCTTATTATTCCAACTATTTCATGACCAATGCGGTCCAGTCTATGACTCAGGATCTGCGAAATGAAATGACTGAAAAGCTCAATCGTATCCCAGTATCTTTCTTTGACAAACACCAGTTTGGTGATTTATTGGGACGCTTTACTAGTGACGTTGAGACAGTGTCTAATGCTCTTCAACAGTCTTTTCTTCAAATTGTCAATGCTGTTTTGACGATTGTCCTCGTCATGGGAATGGTTTTATACCTGAACTTTCAACTGGCTATAGTGGTGATTCTATCCATCCCAGTGACTTATTTTGGTGCCAGAAGTATCCTGAAACGTTCTCAGCCTTATTTTAAAGAACAGGCAGCTATTTTAGGACGGATGAATGGCTATGTGCAGGAAAATCTCACAGGTTTTAATGTTTTGAAACTCTATGGTCGTGAGGAAACTTCTCATAAAGAATTTTCTAAGATTACAGACAACCTCCAACGTGTTGGTTTTAAAGCTAGCTTTATCTCTGGACTCATGATGCCAGCCCTTCATGCTGTATCGGACTTGACCTATCTGATCGTTGCGGTTCTTGGTGGTTTGCAAGTGATTGCGGGTCGTTTGACAGTGGGGAATATGCAGGCCTTTGTTCAGTACGTTTGGCAGGTCAGTCAGCCTATCCAAAACATCACACAACTTGCGGGTCAAATGCAAAGCGCCAAGTCTTCGTTAGACCGCATCTTCGACATCTTGGATGAGACAGAGGAAGTCAAGGGAGAAGAACTCGAAATCCTTGAACCCTTAACAGGTCAGGTGACCTTCCAACATGTTGATTTCCAGTATGTTGAAAACAAACCATTGATACGAGACTTTAATCTGGAAGTTCAACCAGGAGAGATGGTGGCGATTGTTGGTCCTACTGGAGCTGGTAAGACGACCTTGATCAATCTGCTTATGCGCTTTTACGATGTCACAGCAGGCGCAATCTTGGTTGACGGGCAGGATATTCGTCAGTTGTCACGACAAGACTACCGCCGTCAGTTTGGGATGGTCTTGCAGGATGCTTGGCTTTTTGAAGGGACAATCAAAGAAAACCTACGTTTTGGAAATCTCGATGCCAGTGACGAGGAAATAATAGAAGCAGCTAAAGCAGCAAATGTAGACCACTTTATCCGAACTCTTCCTGGTGGTTACAACATGGAGATGAACCAAGAGTCAAGCAATATTTCCCTCGGGCAAAAACAACTCTTGACCATCGCGCGTGCTCTCCTAGCCAATCCTAAAATTCTCATTCTGGATGAAGCGACTTCCTCTGTTGACACCCGTTTGGAACTCTTGATTCAAAAAGCCATGAAACGCTTGATGAAGGGAAGAACCAGCTTTGTCATCGCTCACCGTCTCTCTACTATTCAAGAAGCAGATAAGATTCTCGTTCTTAAGGATGGACAGATTATTGAGCAGGGAAATCATGAAAGCTTGCTCCAAGCAAAAGGCTTTTATTATGACTTGTACCAAAGCCAATTTTCAAGTAAGTCTGGACAATCCAGCTAATCAAAACTGTCTAGACTATTCTTAAATTATCAGTCTATTACAACTTTTTTAATATGAGTTAATTCCCTTGCTTTTGTATACCAGGAGTAGTATACTTAGGTAGTAATCAATAAATTGGTTACAAAAATAATATTTACGAGGTAAGAAAAATGGTTGAATTGAAAAAAGAAGCAGTAAAAGACGTAACAACATTATCTAAAGCAGCGCCAGTAGCATTGGCAAAAACAAAGGAAGTATTGAACCAAGCAGTAGCGGACTTGTATGTGGCTCACATTGCCCTTCACCAAGTTCACTGGTATATGCGTGGTCGTGGTTTCCTCGTATGGCATCCAAAAATGGATGAATACATGGATAGCCTTGATGGCTATCTTGACGAAATTAGCGAACGTTTGATTACCCTTGGTGGCAAACCTTACTCAACTTTGACAGAGTTCCTTCAACACAGTGAAATCGAAGAAGAAGAAGGAGAATTCCGTAACGTTGAAGAAAGCTTGGAACGTGTTCTAGCTATTTATCGCTACCTCATCACTCTTTTCCAAAAAGCTTTGGATGTAACTGACGAAGAAGGCGATGATGTTACAAACGATATCTTTGTTGGGGCTAAGGCTGAGCTTGAGAAAACAGTCTGGATGCTTACAGCAGAACTTGGACAAGCTCCTGGTTTGTAAGATATAGTTGCTACCCCTTTTATCATGAGGTGCTTGATAAGTGCCCATGACCAATCATCTTTTAAAAGTCAGGTAACTGTAAAAAGGTGCATGACTTTTTTTGTCTGCTGGACTTCGGACACATTGTCAAAAGTAGGATTTTACGGTATAATAGTTGCTGTTCAATAATATATGAATTTTAAAGAATAATTGATATTTTAAGGAGGACTTATGAACAACTTACCAAATTGCCCAAAATGTAATTCAGAATATGTCTACGAAGACGGAAGTCTTTTGGTCTGCCCAGAGTGTGCCTATGAATGGAACCCTGCTGAAGTTGCAGAAGTAGAAGAAGGTCTTGTTGCTATCGATGCCAATGGAAATAAATTGGCTGATGGTGATACTGTAACCCTCATCAAGGACTTGAAAGTAAAAGGTGCGCCAAAGGATTTGAAACAAGGAACTCGTGTTAAAAATATCCGTATCGTAGAAGGTGACCACAATATTGATTGTAAGATTGATGGTTTTGGAGCTATGAAACTCAAGTCAGAGTTTGTTAAGAAAATCTAGCCATGAAACTGAATTACAAATTTATCTTTTATAGTCGTGTGCTCTTGTTCTTAGCGGCATTTACAGGAGTTTATTTAGAGATTACCAAGCACGGTGGCTTTGGAATGCTCCTGTACTACACAGTATTGTCCAATCTTTTGGTAACGATTTTCACAGGCTATCTGCTCCGTGTGATGAGCCGTTCAGGTGAAAATTGGCAAAGTCCGACCTTGCTTCGTCTCAAGGGTGGTGTTACCATGAGTATCATGATTACCTGTGTGATTTACCATTTTATGCTTGCTCCGATTGCGACAGACTTTTACCGAGTGGAAAATTTCCTTTGCCACTATATCGTTCCACTCTGGTTTTTAGCCGACACCCTCTTCTTTGATAAACGGGGTCAATACAAAATCTGGGATCCAGTCTTGTGGACCATCTTGCCCTTGGTTTATATGATTTTTGCCTTGTTTAACGGCCTGGTCTTAAAACTCAATATTCCGAATTCCAAGGACAATCCCTTCCCTTATTTCTTTTTAAATGTGAACAAGGGTTGGGACGTGGTTATCAAATGGTGTTTGATCATTTTTGCGGCCTATATGGTTGCAGGCTTTATCTTTTACCTGATCAAGCAAATCAAGCGAAAATAGTCTTCCTATTAGGAAAGTTAGAACGGAGTCTCTAGTTCAATCGGGCTCCTTCTTTTCTTGCCATCTTCCTTTTAAAAGGATCAACAGTGAGAAATATATAGAAAGAAAATTCATGAAACAATATTTAGAACGGGCTAGTATCTTGGCCCTCTCCCTCGTTTTGATTACCTCCTTTTCCATATCAAGTGCTCTGCCAGCCATGTTTGACTACTATCAAGGCTATCCCAAAGAACAAATTGAGCTTCTCGTTAGTCTTCCTTCTTTTGGAATTATGATCATGCTGGTCTTAAATGGTGTTTTGGAGCGTTTGTTTCCTGAGCGCCTTCAGATTAGTCTAGGGCTTCTCATCCTCTCTATCGGTGGAACAGCTCCCTTCTGGTATCAGGATTACAACTTTGTCTTTGCGATGCGAATTTTATTTGGCTTGGGCGTTGGAATGATCAATGCCAAGGCCATTTCCATCATCAGTGAACGCTATCATGGAAAGACACGGATTCAGATGCTGGGTCTCCGCGGATCAGCAGAAGTTGTCGGGGCATCGATTTTGACTCTAGTGGTTGGTCAACTCTTATCCTTGGGATGGACAGTGACTTTCTTGGCTTATAGCGCTGGATTTTTAGTTTTGATCCTTTATTTGCTCTTTGTCCCTTATGGGAAAGAAAAAAAAGAAGTCAAGAAAAGAGAGGCCGAAACGACTCGTTTGACAGGAAAGATGAAAGGCTTGATTTTTCTATTGGCTATCGAAGCAGCAGTTGTTGTCTGCACCAATACAGCTATCACCATTCGTATTCCTAGTCTGATGGTGGAAAGAGGTCTAGGGGATGCCCAGTTATCGAGCTTGGTTTTAAGTATCATGCAGTTGATTGGTATCTTGGCAGGTGTGAGTTTTTCTTTCTTTATCTCTCTGTTTAAAGAAAGGTTGCTCCTTTGGTCAGGTATCACCTTTGGATTGGGGCAAATTGTGATTGCCTTGTCTCCGTCATTGGGTGTGATGGTAGTTGGAAGTGTTGTGGCAGGTTTTTCTTACAGTGTGGCCTTGACCACTGTCTTTCAACTTCTTTCTGAAAGAATCCCAGCCAAGCTCCTTAATCAGGCAACATCTTTTGCAGTGCTAGGATGCAGCTTTGGAGCCTTTACGACACCTTTCATTCTTGGGGCGATTGGCTTGGTGACTCAAAACGGTATGTTGGTCTTCACCATTTTAGGATGTTGGTTGATTGTCACTTCTATCTTTGTTATGTACGCACTTCAAAAGAAAGCTTAGGATTAATTTCCTAAGTTTTTCTTTCTAGGAATTTTGTACCCAGACAATTATTGGTTTTTAAACTTGTTTACACTTTTATTTCCTGATAAAATAGAAGTTATGACAAGATATAAAGCAATCATTTCCTATGATGGTTATGCCTTTGCTGGTTTTCAGCGCCAGCCTCATGCGCGGAGCGTTCAAGAGGAAATCGAAAAAACCTTAACGAGACTCAATAAGGGGCAAGCCATCACTGTTCACGGTGCTGGTAGGACGGATAGTGGGGTCCATGCTCTGGGACAGGTCATTCATTTTGATCTGACCTATCAGATGGATGAGGAAAAACTCCGTTTTGCTCTGGATACCCAGTCACCAGAAGATATCGATGTGATTTCGATTGAGATTGTGGCGGATGATTTTCATTGCCGTTATGTAAAACATAGCAAGACCTATGAGTTTATAGTAGATAGGGGGCGTCCTAAAAATCCGATGCGACGTCACTATGCCACTCACTTTCCTTATCCGCTCGACGTGGAGCGGATGCAGGAGGCTGTCAAGAAATTAGAAGGAACCCATGATTTCACAGGGTTTACAGCGTCTGGAACCAGTGTAGAGGACAAGGTTCGGACCATTACAGAAGCCAGTCTTAGTGTTGATGAGACAGGGCAGTTTTTGACCTTTACCTTTTCAGGGAATGGTTTCTTGTATAAGCAGATTCGCAATATGGTGGGGACGCTACTCAAAATCGGAAATAATCGAATGCCAGTTGAGCAGATTGACTTGATTTTGGAGAAGAAGGACAGGCAGCTAGCAGGTCCAACGGCGGCACCAAATGGTTTGTATTTGAAGGAGATTCGTTATGAAGAATAATCGTATTTTAGCCCTTTCTGGGAATGATATTTTTAGTGGTGGTGGTTTGTCAGCTGATCTTGCCACCTATACCTTAAACGGCTTGCATGGCTTTGTAGCTGTCACTTGTTTGACGGCCTTGACAGAAAAGGGCTTTGAAGTCTTCCCTACGGATGATACTATTTTCCAACATGAGTTGAATAGCTTACGTGATGTCGAGTTTGCAGGGATTAAGATTGGCCTTCTTCCTACTGTCAGTGTGGCTGAGAAGGCCTTGGACTTTATCAAGCAACGTCCAGGAGTGCCTGTGGTATTGGATCCTGTCTTGGTCTGCAAGGAAACGCACGATGTAGCTGTCAGTGAACTCTGTCAAGAGTTGATTCGCTTTTTCCCTCATGTCAGTGTGATTACGCCAAATCTTCCTGAAGCAGAATTATTGGCTGGTCAGGAAATTAAAACATTGGAAGACATGAAAGCTGCAGCGCAGAAATTGCATGATTTAGGAGCGCCGGCAGTTATTATCAAGGGAGGCAATCGCCTCAGTCAGGACAAGGCAGTGGATGTCTTTTATGATGGACAAACTTTCACTGTTCTAGAAAACCCAGTCATTCAAGGCCAAAATGCTGGTGCAGGATGTACCTTTGCCTCAAGCATCGCCAGTCACTTGGTTAAAGGGGATGAACTTTTACCAGCAGTAGAGAGCTCGAAAGCTTTCGTTTATCGTGCTATTGCACAAGCAGATCAATATGGAGTAAGACAATATGAAGCAAACCAAAACAACTAAAATCGCCCTAGTATCTCTTTTGACAGCCCTTTCTGTGGTTCTAGGTTATTTCTTAAAAATCCCGACACCAACAGGTATTCTAACTCTCTTAGATGCGGGTATCTTCTTTGCGGCCTTCTACTTTGGTAGTAAAGAGGGAGCTGTCGTTGGAGGTCTAGCAGGTTTCTTGATTGACCTCTTATCAGGCTACCCTCAGTGGATGTTCTTTAGCTTGATCAACCATGGCTTGCAGGGATTTTTCGCAGGATTTAAAGGGAAATCTCAGTGGCTAGGACTTATCTTGGCAACGATTGTCATGGTAGGGGGCTACGCCTTGGGTTCAACTTTGATGAATGGCTGGGCAGCAGCCCTACCAGAAATCTTACCAAACTTCCTGCAAAACACCTTGGGGATGGTTGTGGGATTTGTAGTCTTTCAGAGCGTCAAGAAGATAAAATAAAAAAGTCAGCTTCAATAGCTGACTTTTTGCTTGTCTAGGTTTAATCAAAATAAAGCAAATCTTTGCTGGTGCTTGTAAAGAGGTCAAAACCATCCTTAGTGACGACACCGCAGTCTTCGATACGGACACCGACTTTACCAGGGATATAGATACCTGGTTCAACAGAGAAGCACATGCCTTCTTCGATGACCATGTCATTTCCTTCCATGATAGATGGGAATTCGTGGACATCCATACCGATACCGTGACCGAGACGGTGGTTAAAGTATTCTCCATAACCAGCTTTTTCGATGACCTCACGGGCAGCGCGGTCCACTTCATGTGCAGTCACACCTGGCTTGATGAAGTCAAGGGCAGCTTGTTGGGCTTCAAGTGTCAAGTTGTAGATATCTTTTTTGAATTGATCTGGTTTACCGACAGCGACCGTACGAGTCATATCTGAGGCGTAGCCATTAACCATGACACCGAGGTCAAAGAGGAGAAGGGCGTCCTTTTCAACTTTGTTTGCACCAGGAATTCCATGTGGATTTGCAGCGTTATCGCCAGTCAAGACCATGGTATCAAAGCTCATTTCATAGCCTTCACCTTTCATGGCAAAGTCGATTTGGGCAATGATATCTGTCTCAGTTTTATCAAGAGAAATATTGTCAAAACCAACTTTTACAGCTTTATCAGCATAGAGACCTGCAACCATCATTTTTTGCACTTCGTCAGCTGATTTGATGAGGCGCATGCGTTGGATGCGAGGAGTGAGGTTTTCAAACTCAGCAGTTTCAAAAACAGTTTTCAAACCATGGTATTTGGTCAAGATGAGATTGTCAAACTCAACAGCGACACGTTTGAAGTCAAGTTGAGGCAAAGCGTTTTTGATTTTTTGCCATGGATTTTCAGAATCCACATAGCCTACAACTGGGAAAGAGACAGTGCTGCTTGCACGTTCAATCTCAAGGGCTGGGACAAAGAGGAGAGGTTCCTGATCCGCTAGAATAAAGAGGAACATTTGGCGTTCATGAGGGTCACTGTAAAAACCAGTGAGGTAATTGATAGTGACGGGGTCAGATACGACAGCGACGTCTAGTTTTTCTGATTCAAGATATGTTAGGATTTGTTGTAATTTAGACATATGCTACCTTCTTTCTACCCCTCTATTTTGGCAAAAAAAGAGAGAAAATGCAAGGGAGAAGGGTAAAAGAACAGGCAAAAAGAACTCCGACAAGATAGGGGAGTTCTTTGATATGGTTTTCCTTGGTTTAAGAAAAGTCTGCCTTGCTTTTCACGTCGCTGTATTCTTCAGCGATTTCTTGACTGAGAATGTCTTCATAGGCAGGGAGTTGGATATCCTGACCGTATTTTTTCTTGAGGGCAGTAGTGACTAGGCGATAAGCTAGATTGGCATTACGAGAGAGGATAGGTCCGTGGAAGTAGGAACCAAAGACATTCTTATAATGAACCCCTTCGCCGACCTTTTCCTCGTTGTTTCCATTTCCATAGACCACCTGTCCCAGCGGTTTTTGGTCATCTGAGAGGAAGGTACGGCCCTGGTGATTTTCAAAGCCATAGTAGGTTTCATCGAAATCTTCATTGTGAATTTTGATATCACCGATAAAGCGGTTATTGGTCTGGTTGAGGGTGTAGTGGCCCATGACACCGAGCCCTTCGATACGTTTGCCTGAAGCCTCAACATAATATTGCCCCAAAAGTTGAAAACCACCACAGATGGCTAGAACTACTCCGTCGTTTTGGATGTAGTTGTCAATGCTCTCTTTTTTAGCAGGAAGGTCGCCTGCGATGATACTTTGTTCAAAGTCTTGACCACCACCGAAAAAGGCGATGTCGTAGTGATTTTCGTCAAAGTCATCATGGAGAGAAACGATATCAACTGTTACATGAGCTCCCAGTTTTTCAGCCACATACTTGAGCATGAGGATGTTGCCGTTGTCTCCGTAGGTATTCATGAGGTTTCCATAGAGGTGGGCGATGTTGAGCTGATAAGGGTAGTTGCCAGCTTTTGAGGAAAGTGAAGTATAAACCATTAGTTCATCTCCTTTCTAACAATCTGACGACTAGCCAGCAGTTCACGGAATTCCAGCATGGCAGTATAGGTTGCTAGGATATAGGCATGCTTGCAGTCTTGGTTCTCAATGGTTTTGAGAACTTGCTCCAGACTGCTTGTCTCAGTGATTTTCTCAGCTGGATAGCCAGTCACTCGAAGACGGCGTGCGATTTCAGAATGACGAACACCGCCAGCGTTGATTTCAGGAATATCCATGTCAGTGATTTGTTCAAAGTCAGCATCCCAGATCCAGCTAGTATCAATCCCATCAGCATAGTTGGCGTTGAGAAGGACAGAAAGGCTAAATGGATAAGGAGCTAGTTTGATCATCTCGATAGCTTGGGTAGCGCCAACAGGATTTTTAATCAAGACAAGGATGCATTCCTTATCACCGATATGGAAGGTTTCCTGGCGTCCAAAGACAGCGCGGCTCTTGTCAAATCCTTGCTTGATCCGTTGCGAATCTGCACCGAGGAAACGGGCAATAGCAACCGCAGCAAGAGCGTTATAGATATTATAGAGTCCACCGATTTGGATGCCGTATTCTTGGCCGTCAATGACAAAGCGAGAGCGATTGTTAGTCAATTCAACCAAGTCGGTCAGACAGTAGTCCAAGTCAGGACGTTTGCAGCCACAATTTTCACAGATATAGGCCCCCAAGTTGGCATAGGTATTGTGCTCATATTTGAGGATGCCTTGACAGTCAGGGCAGAGAATCCCTTCGGTATTGTAGTGAGCCAGTTTGGCAGGTCCTTTTTCCAAATCAAAACCAAAATACTGTACAGGATTTGGAATAGCTGGCTTGTAGAAAAGTGGACTGTCACCATTGAGGAGAACAGTAGCCGTAGGCACCTTACGAATGGCATCCAAAATCATGTTATAAGTTGTGTAAATTTCACCGTAGCGGTCCATCTGGTCACGGAAGATATTAGTGATGACAAAAAGACTAGGATGGATGTAGTCACAGATACGAGATAGACTGGCCTCGTCAATTTCTAGGACTGCAATATTTTTTCCAGTTTTTGAAGATTTTGCAGTCAAGAAGGTTGTCGTAATCCCCGTAATCATGTTGGCACCACTAGGATTGGTCAGAACCTGACCATAGACCTCTTTTAAAATACCGACAGTGAGGGCAGTTGTCAGGGTTTTCCCGTTGGTTCCAGTGACCACGACAATCTCGTAGTTCTTAGCTAGATGTTGTAAAATATCTTTATCAAATTGAAGGGCAAGTTTTCCTGGGAGCGTACTTCCACGGCCAAGACGGCTCAAAACGAAGTGGGAAGAACGCCCAGCAAGAAGGCCAAAAGTAGTTTTTAATTTCATGTTTCTATTATATCATACTGCGCCCAGCAGTCCAATAACTAAAGTAACCTCTAAGATCAACTAAAGAAGTAACCTTAGAAGTGCTTTTTAGGTTCTGATTAAACCAAACCAATCAAATACAATATCTTTGGATTTGATAACTTTGGCAACTTTAAGAAATAAATCTTTCTCACTCTGAATATAAGAAAGGAGAGGACATTGATTATCCTCTACAGGTTTTAAAATTTCATTAATCCATTATAGTTGACAAAGATACCTAGCTTTTGGGATTTAGATCATTTTTTGGAAAGTCTCTTTTATAATAAATTACGAATTTTTTCTTTTATAAATGCGTTAAGAGGATAGTGTTTATCAAGATATTCTAGGAGTGCCTGAGCAGATTCAGAAATTCGTTCGTAACCTTGCAAAAAGTGAGGCAATTGTTTGGCCTCGTTTGGATAACCTTTTTCAAATCTTCTGTTGCTGTTAAAAATATCTATAAAATCAGATTTAGAAGTTTTTTCCAAATTGATTAGTTCGGTCCAAAGCTTGACGGATCTGTTTTGGATGAAATCATAAGCAGCCAATTTTTCCCCTCGTTGATAGCGACCTAGTCCTATATATAGGTTGCATAAAATTTCTCCCAACAGCCATTCGCGGTCTCTATTTTCTTTTGATGGCAATCTTTGTGGCCGGCAGATTGTTTCATCAAAACCGACCTCCTTCCAGATAATCTTGCCTTCAGCGAAGGGAATGTTTACTAGTTCATGAGCTTCAAAGACAGCAAATTCACAAAAAACATCATCTTCAAATAGAACTTTATGTCCGTCCACTGTATTTTGGTAGTGAAATGCAATTGGTTCTAGATTACTTAACCAAGTTAGATCCTGGATATAGGCCTGCTTGTAGCCATCTTTTACAATAACAAAAAAATCCAAATCTGAGTATTGATCCAATCGGTCTCTTTCTACTCCGCAAGAACCAAGTGCCAGCAAAGCTAGTGCTTGTCTAGAATCTTTTAGAGACTGACCAATATCATCTAGTCTTTGTAACAGTAATTCTGTTTTATTCATAATCGTTACCTCATTATTTCTTGTTTACAGACATTATATCGTTAATGTTTTCGAAAGTCAATTTCATCCCATACCAAATATATACTAATGTAATATGGGATTTCTTTCGATATTTTTTACAATGATAAAGTTTAAACATTTTGCAGGGTATTGCTCATATTATCAAGAATGAAGAAATTTGAAGTATCCTTTGATTGATTAGAAAGTAATTCTTATCTTTAAAAAGATTAAATGATTTGGAAAATATTTGAGAAGAAAAAATATATCGACTTAGCCATCAATTTGCAAACGGTAAAACCTTTCCACAAACGATGAAAATAAACATACGACCCGCGCAAAGAGTGGATAATTTACTAATTAGGCATGAAACAATCATTGAAAAATATACTTTTTAAATTACCCATAAAACGATGAGCTGAAGCGAGTTATTCAAAGTCATATGTATTGCTGATATTTGAAAGAGTGACCTGAGACTCAATATATAATTAGGACTGCTAAGTAAAGTTTGGATATTATATCATAAAAGAGGGAAAAGATAGATTTGAGATTTCGCAGAAACAAAAACAGCCCGATGAGGGCTGTGAGATACCAAGAAGTCTCAACTTAAATCGCAAACAAGTCATTCAAGTTCTCAGCCAAGGTTGGGTGAGTGAAGATTTGTTTTGTAAAGTAAGTGTAAGGAATCTTGTTGTCCATTGCAACAGTGATGATGTTGATGATTTCTTGAGAGCCTTCTGAGAAGATGCTTGCTCCAAGAATTTCTTTTGTTTCAGTGTTAACAACAGCTTTGAAGGCACCACGAAGGTCTCCATTTACGTGACCACGAGGCATTGCTGCAACAGGGATTTCCTTGACAGCGTATGGGAGTTTCAAATCAGCTGCTTGGCTTTCCGTCAAACCAACTTGTGAAAGTGCAGGTGTGATGAACATGGTATTTGGCACATTGAGACGGTCTTCAAGTGTGTAGCTGCCATCTCCAACAAGGTAGCTGTAGACAACGCGGAAGTCATCAAGTGAAATGTAGGTAAATTGAAGTCCACCGTTGACATCTCCAACTGCAAAGACACCAGGAACGTTTGTTTGACAGTGTTTGTCGACCTTGATAGCACCACGCTCAGTTAGTTCAATATCCGTATTCTCAAGTTGAAGTGGTTCGACATTTGGTTTACGTCCAGTTGCGTAGAGAAGAGCATCGAAACGGTAAGTTTCGTTTTCAGTTACGACGAGAACTTGGTCACCGTCGTTTTTGATTTCAGTAGTACGGATGTTTTGAAGTAATTCAATGCCGTCTTCTTCCATGTATTGTTTAGCAAGAGCTGCGATGGAAGGTTCTGCACGAGGTAGGAAAGTATCCAAGGCATCTAGGACTGTGACCTTGCTGCCGAGTTTGTTGTAGAGACCTGCAAATTCAAGACCGATATTTCCTCCACCAAGGACACCAAGTTTTTCAGGCAATTTGTCCAAGTTTTGGATACCTGTTGAGTCAAAGACATTCTTACTTGTAGCAAGTCCAGGGATTGGCAAGACGTTTGAAACGGCACCGGTATTGATGACGATAGTTTCAGCAGTCAGTTCTTGTTTTTCATCACCAGCTTGGATTTCGATGACTTTATTTGAAAGGAAGTGAGCTTCCGCATCAAAGATATCCACACCTGTACCAGCAACAGTAGCATAGTTTTTACCGTTGAGGCGACTAGTGATAGTATTTTTGGTAGCAATGACTTCTTCAAAAGACAAGTCTTTCTCAGCAGCAACTAGCAAAGTTTTAGTTGGGATACATCCGATGTTGATACAAGTTCCACCGTACATAGCTTTGCTACGTTCAACGAGGGCAACTTTTTTGCCAGCTGAAGCCAATTTACCAGCTAATGTTTTCCCAGCTTTACCAAATCCAATAACGATTAAATCATATGTTAACATTTATAGTCCTCCTATTCGATTTTCATTCTAGCATAAGAAAACACTTTTTGCACAAATCTGCTACGGGAAATGATTTCCGGTCAAAAAGTCTATCAAAAACTTCTATAATTCTAATTCAATAGATAATAAATCGTTTACATAATTTTCCTAATGGATTCTACTATCTTTTGCTTCTCTCTTGTGTTATACTAGATAGGTTGCAAAGAAACTAGTACTTTTCTTTCGTGGAAAAGAAGCAACACGGTATCTCTTTTTTGTAGAAGATGCGTCATGAAAAGAAAAGTATAAACTAAAGCCCTATAGGGTGGCTTCGCACCACCTTTAGAAAGAAGAATAACGTGAAATTTAATGAATTTAACTTGTCTGCTGAATTGCTAGCAGAGATTGAAAAAGCTGGATTTGTAGAAGCCAGTCCCATCCAAGAACAGACCATTCCATTGGCTCTCGAAGGAAAAGACGTTATCGGTCAAGCTCAGACTGGTACAGGAAAAACTGCAGCCTTTGGCTTGCCAACCCTTGAAAAAATCCGTACAGAAGAAGCGACCATCCAAGCCTTGGTCATCGCTCCAACCCGTGAACTCGCTGTTCAAAGCCAAGAAGAACTCTTCCGATTTGGCCGTAGCAAGGGAGTGAAAGTTCGCTCAGTTTACGGTGGTTCAAGCATTGAAAAACAAATCAAAGCCCTTAAATCGGGTGCCCATATCGTGGTAGGAACACCAGGCCGTCTCTTGGACTTGATCAAACGTAAGGCTTTGAAATTACAAGACATTGAAACCCTCATCCTTGACGAAGCGGATGAAATGCTTAATATGGGCTTCCTTGAAGACATCGAAGCCATCATTTCACGTGTCCCTGAAAATCGTCAAACCTTGCTCTTTTCAGCAACCATGCCAGATGCTATCAAACGTATCGGTGTTCAGTTTATGAAAGAACCTGAGCATGTGAAGATTGCTGCTAAGGAATTGACAACAGAACTGGTGGACCAATACTATATTCGTGTCAAAGAACAAGAAAAATTCGACACCATGACCCGTCTCATGGATGTGGAACAACCAGAACTCGCTATCGTGTTTGGTCGTACCAAACGCCGTGTGGATGAGTTGACTCGTGGACTTAAAATCCGTGGCTTCCGTGCAGAAGGCATTCATGGTGATTTGGACCAAAACAAACGTCTTCGTGTCCTACGTGATTTTAAAAATGGGAATCTTGATGTTCTAGTTGCGACAGACGTAGCAGCGCGTGGCTTGGATATTTCAGGTGTGACTCATGTCTATAACTACGATATTCCACAAGATCCTGAAAGCTATGTTCACCGTATCGGTCGTACAGGTCGTGCTGGTAAGTCAGGTCAGTCCATTACCTTTGTTTCTCCAAATGAAATGGGTTATCTCCAAATCATCGAAAACTTGACCAAGAAACGTATGAAAGGCTTGAAACCAGCGACAGCAGAAGAAGCCTTCCAAGCTAAAAAGCAAGTGGCGCTCAAGAAAATCGAACGTGATTTCGCAGATGAAGCAATCCGTGGGAACTTTGAGAAGTTTGCTAAAGATGCTCGTAAGTTGGCTGCAGAATTCAGTCCAGAAGAATTGGCTATGTATATCTTGAGTCTGACTGTCCAAGATCCTGACAGTCTTCCGGAAGTTGAGATTGCACGTGAAAAACCACTACCATTTAAACCATCAGGTAATGGCTTCGGTGGAAAAGCTAAGGGAGGTCGTGGAGGCCGTCGTGGGGAGGATCGTCGAGACCGTGATCGCCGTGGCAATGGTCGTCGTGATGAGTTCAAGAAAGGTAGTCGTGGAAATGACCGTTTTGATAAGGAAAAACGATATCGTAAGGATAATAAAAAACCACGCAACACTTCAAGCGAAAAGAAAACAGGCTTTGTTATCCGTAACAAAGGAGATAAATAGGAAAAAGCGATTCACAATGTGAATCGCTTTTATATATAAGGAGACCAAGGGGAAAAGAAGATGGATAATAGTAAAGGAAAGGTGAGATGGGAAGGGATCCTTAATTCATCTTCTTATAATGTTATAATATCAAAAAGATGAAGTCTTGTCAATGAAAAATAATGATTTTTTCTAAAATATTTTTGCTGTTCAAAATTGCAATTAAATAAGCAATTTTCAGATAATTATTGAAATAAAGACTTTTCTATGTTATAATGGAAACGATTATATGCGAGGTAAAAAATGGCACATTTATTAGAAAAGACAAGAAAAATTACATCAATTTTAAAACGCTCAGAAGAGCAAATGCAGGATGAACTTCCATACAATGCCATTACACGTCAACTAGCAGACATTATTGATTGCAATGCCTGCATTGTCAATAGCAAGGGGCGTCTCTTGGGCTACTTTATGCGCTATAAAACCAATACAGATCGTGTAGAGCAGTTTTTCCAAACTAAGACTTTCCCAGATGACTATGTTCAAGGGGCAAACATGATCTACGATACGGAGGCCAATCTTCCTGTTGAACATGATTTGACCATTTTCCCTGTAGAGAGCCGTGCGGACTTTCCAGATGGTTTGACGACCATAGCTCCCATTCATGTATCAGGGATTCGCCTAGGTTCGTTGATTATTTGGCGCAATGATAAGAAGTTTGAAGATGAAGATTTGATCCTTGTTGAGATTGCGAGCACGGTGGTAGGGATTCAACTGTTGAACTTCCAACGTGAAGAGGATGAAAAGAATATTCGCCGTCGTACGGCTGTTACCATGGCGGTCAATACCCTTTCCTATTCAGAACTGCGTGCCGTATCAGCTATTTTAGCTGAATTGGATGGAAATGAAGGACAGTTGACTGCATCAGTTATTGCAGACCGTATTGGCATTACACGCTCAGTAATCGTCAATGCGCTTCGTAAATTGGAGTCGGCGGGAATTATTGAGAGTCGTTCACTCGGAATGAAGGGGACTTATCTCAAAGTTTTAATTGGTGATATTTTTGAGGAAGTGAAAAAGAGGGACTACTAATGACAAAGGCTTTAATCTCGATTGACTATACAGAGGATTTCGTAGCAGACTATGGAAAGCTAACTGCTGGAGCACCCGCTCAAGCAATATCAAAAGCCATTGATCAGGTAACCAGATTAGCTTTTGATCGTGGAGACTATGTTTTCTTCACCATTGATGCTCATGAGGAAGGGGATGATTTTCATCCTGAGAGTAAACTTTTCCCACCTCACAACATCATTGGAACTAGTGGTCGCAACTTGTATGGAAAACTAGCCGATTTTTACCAAGCCCATGCTTCTGATAGTCGTGTCTTTTGGATGGACAAGCGTCACTATTCAGCGTTTTCAGGAACAGACCTAGATATTCGTTTGCGGGAACGTCGGGTTGATACAGTCATTTTGACCGGTGTACTGACTGACATTTGCGTTCTTCATACGGCTATTGATGCCTATAATTTAGGTTATCAAATCGATATTGTCAAGCCTGCGGTTGCCTCTATCTGGCCAGAAAATCATCAGTTTGCTCTTGGGCATTTTAAGAACACGTTAGGAGCCAAATTGCTGGATGAAAATCTTGCTGAAATTCAAGAATAATCCCCTTGAAAAAATGAAAAAAATCTGAAAAAAGTGTTGACAAAGACTTTGAAAGTTGATATACTAGTAAAGTAATCGACGCGGGGATGGCGGAATTGGCAGACGCGCAGGACTAAGGATCCTGTGACCGCTTTAGGTCGTGAGGGTTCAAGTCCCTCTCTCCGCATAGGATAAGAGTTAGCTTTGGCTGGCTCTTTTTTGATTCTTTATCAATTGTAGTGGACTGATGCTAGCCAAGATCTGGAGAGGACAATTGCTGTCCTCTCTGTTTTATGTTTAGAGTGATAAAAATCAGTTTCTTAAACTGGTCAAAGTTCGAGAAAATAAAGACCTTGTGCTGAATCAGTTTAGTAGTATGATAACAAAATAGACTTCATAATATCTGTGAGGATGTTTGCTACAAATATCGTGAAATTACTCCTAAAAAGAAGAGAATTCCATTCTGATTATTTTTATCTTTTATTCAGCAGGGTATGTAATGTCAATTTTTTGATTATACTTTTACTAATTTTACCTATTAAGCTATTGATTTTTTAAGTTGTTTTTGATATATTAAATTGGAATAGAAAATATTTGTTTAGGAAGTAGTGTTTAAAAATGGAGGAGGTTATTTTTTTATAGAAATATGCAAACGCTTACTTTCTGAGCTAGGAGGAACAAAAATTTATGAACAAAGAATCATTTGAAAAACGTTGCAAATATAGTATTCGGAAATTTTCATTAGGTGTTGCTTCTGTTATGATTGGAGCTGCATTCTTTGGGACAAGTACAGTTCTTGCAGACAGTACGCAGTCTGGCTCCACGGCGAATTTACCAGCGGATTTAGCTACTGCTCTTGCAACAGCAAAAGAGAATGATGGGCGTGATTTTGAAGCGCCTAAGGCGGGAGAAGATCAAGGTTCTCCAGAAGTTACGGATGGACCTAAGACAGAAGAAGAACTATTAGCACTTGAAAAAGAAAAATCAGCTAGTTCAGATAAGTTGCCGGAAGGCTTAGGGGGCAAATTAGATAAGGCTGAAGATAAAGGGAAAGAAGTTGATAAGGATCAATTAGCTAAAGATACTGGGAATCTCGTTCCAGAAGATGTAGCTAAAACCAAGAATGGTGAATTAAACTACGGAGCAACTGTCAAAATCAAGACACCATCAGGTGAAGGAAGTGGGATAGTCATTGGCGAAAATCTGGTTTTAACTGTTTCCCATAACTTCATAAAAGATGTCCCAGATGGTAATAATCGTAAGGTCGTTGACAATGATAATGGTGATGGGGATATCTATAGCATCTCTTATCCAGGCTTACCAGATGTTAAATTTAGTAAAAAAGACATTATTCACTGGGATCGTGAAGGTTTCCTAAAAGGATACAAGAATGATTTAGCCCTTGTTCGATTGCGAACAGTTCTGGAAAATACGCCTGTTGAAGTAACTAAAAAGCCAGTTGTTAAGAAAATCGGAGATAAACTCCATGTCTTTGGTTATCCAGAAGGGAAATTGAATCCGATTGTCAACACTACAGTTGATTTTGCAGAACCATATGGAGAAGGTGTTCAAGGGATCGGTTATCAAGGAGGAAAACCAGGTGCTAGCGGTGGCGGTGTCTTTGACACAGAAGGCAAACTAGTCGGTGTTCATCAAAATGGAGTTGTTGGTCAACGTAGTGGTGGCATTCTCTTCTCACCTGCCCAATTGAAATGGATCCAAGATCACATGAAGGGAATTTCAAGTGTCAAACCTGCAGACTTGGAAGAGAAAGAAAAACCAGCCGAAGACAAACCAAAAGAGGACAAACCAGCTGCTAAACCTGAAACACCTGAAACACCTGAAAAAGTAACAGCTGAATGGCAAACAGTAGAGAAAAAAGAACAACAGGGAACAGTCACTATCCGAGAAGAAAAAGGTGTCCGCTACAACCAACTATCCTCAACTGCTCAAAATGATAACGCAGGCAAACCAGCCCTGTTTGAAAAGAAGGGCTTGACCGTTGATGCCAATGGAAATGCGACTGTCGATTTAACCTTCAAAGAAGATTCTGAAAAGGGCAAATCACGCTTTGGTGTCTTCCTGAAATTTAAAGATACCAATAATAATGTTTTTGTCGGTTATGACAAGGATGGCTGGTTCTGGGAGTATAAATCTCCAACAACTAGCACTTGGTATAGAGGTAGTCGTGTCGCTGCCCCTGAAACAGGATCAACCAACCGTCTATCAATTACCCTCAAGTCAGATGGTCAGCTCAATGCAACGAATAATGATGTGAAGCTCTTTGATACAGTAACTCTACCAGCTGCGGTCAATGACCATCTTAAAAATGAGAAGAAAATTCTTCTCAAGGCGGGTTCTTATGGCGATGAGCGAACAGTTGTTAGTGTTAAAACTGATAACCAAGAGGGTGTAAAAACAGAGGATACTCCTGCTGAAAAAGAAACAGGTCCTGAAGTTGATGATAGCAAGGTGACTTATGACACTATTCAGTCTAAGGTCCTCAAAGCAGTGATTGACCAAGCCTTCCCACGTATTAAAGAATACAGTTTGAACGGGCATACCTTGCCAGGACAAGTCCAACAATTCAATAAAGTATTTATCAACAAACACGAAGTCACACCGGAAGTTACTTACAAAAAAATCAACGAGACAACTGCAGAATACTTGATGAAGCTTCGCGATGATGCTAATCTTATCAATGCAGAAATGACAGTTCGTCTGCAAGTTGTGGATAATCAGTTGCACTTTGATGTGACCAAGATTGTCAACCATAATCAAGTTACTCCAGGTCAAAAGATTGATGATGAAAGAAAACTGCTTTCTTCCATTAGTTTCCTTGGCAATGCTTTAGTATCTGTTTCAAGTGACCAAGCTGGTGCTAAGTTTGACGGGGCAACCATGTCAAACAATACCCATGTCAGCGGAGATGATCATATCGATGTAACCAATCCAATGAAAGATTTGGCCAAGGGTTACATGTATGGATTTGTTTCTACAGATAAGCTTGCTGCAGGTGTTTGGAGTAACTCTCAAAACAGCTACGGTGGAGGTTCTTATGACTGGACCCGCTTGACAGCCTACAAAGAAACAGTCGGAAATGCCAACTATGTCGGAATTCATAGTTCTGAATGGCAATGGGAAAAAGCTTATAAGGGCATTGTCTTCCCAGAATATACGAAGGAACTTCCAAGTGCCAAGGTTGTTATCACCGAAGATGCCAATGCGGATAACAAAGTCGATTGGCAAGATGGAGCCATTGCTTACCGTAGTATCATGAACAACCCTCAAGGTTGGGAAAAAGTCAAGGATATCACTGCTTACCGTATCGCGATGAACTTTGGTTCTCAAGCACAAAACCCATTCCTTATGACTTTGGATGGTATCAAGAAAATCAATCTTCACACAGATGGTCTAGGACAAGGTGTTCTCCTTAAAGGATATGGTAGCGAAGGCCATGACTCTGGTCACTTGAACTATGCTGATATTGGTAAACGTATTGGTGGTGTTGAAGACTTCAAGACCTTGATTGCAAAAGCGAAGAAATATGGAGCTCATCTAGGTATCCACGTTAACGCTTCTGAAACCTATCCTGAGTCTAAGTACTTTAATGAAAAAATTCTCCGTAAGAATCCAGATGGAAGCTACAGCTACGGCTGGAACTGGCTAGACCAAGGTATCAACATTGATGCTGCTTATGACCTAGCACATGGACGCTTGGCTCGTTGGGAAGATTTGAAGAAAAAACTTGGTGACGGTCTCGACTTTATCTATGTAGACGTTTGGGGTAATGGTCAATCAGGTGATAACGGTGCCTGGGCTACCCACGTTCTTGCTAAAGAAATCAATAAACAAGGCTGGCGCTTTGCAATCGAGTGGGGCCATGGTGGTGAGTACGACTCTACCTTCCATCACTGGGCAGCTGACTTGACCTACGGTGGCTACACCAATAAAGGTATCAACAGTGCCATCACCCGCTTTATCCGTAATCACCAAAAAGATGCTTGGGTAGGGGACTATAGAAGTTATGGTGGTGCAGCAGATTATCCACTTCTAGGTGGCTACAGCATGAAAGACTTTGAAGGCTGGCAAGGAAGAAGTGATTACAATGGCTATGTAACCAACTTGTTTGCCCATGACTTGATGACCAAGTATTTCCAACACTTCACTGTAAGCAAATGGGAAAATGGCACACCAGTGACCATGTCTGATAACGGTAGCACTTATAAATGGACTCCAGAAATGCGAGTGGAATTGGTAGATGCTGATAAGAATAAAGTAGTTGTGACTCGTAAGTCAAATGATGTCAATAGCCCACAATACCGTGAACGTACGGTAACGCTCAACGGACGTGTCATCCAAGATGGTTCAGCTTACTTGACTCCTTGGAACTGGGATGCAAATGGTAAGAAACTTCCTACTGATAAGGAAAAGATGTACTACTTCAATACGCAAGCTGGTGCAACAACTTGGACACTTCCGAGCGATTGGGCAAATAGCAAGGTTTACCTTTACAAGCTAACTGACCAAGGTAAGACAGAAGAGCAAGAACTAACTGTAAAAGACGGCAAGATTACACTAGACCTTCTAGCAAATCAACCATATGTTCTCTACCGCTCAAAACAAACCAATCCTGAAATGTCATGGAGCGAAGGCATGCACATCTATGACCAAGGATTTAACAGTGGAACCTTGAAACACTGGACCATTTCTGGTGATGCTTCTAAGGCAGAAATTGTCAAATCACAAGGCGCAAATGAAATGCTTCGTATCCAAGGTAATAAGAGTAAGGTCAGTCTTACTCAGAAACTGACTGGCTTGAAACCAAATACCAAGTATGCGGTTTATGTTGGTGTCGATAACCGTAGTAATGCTAAGGCAAGTATCACAGTGAATACTGGTGAAAAAGAAGTGACTACTTATACCAATAAGTCACTCGCTCTCAACTATATCAAAGCATATGCTCATAACAATCGTCGTGACAATGCTACAGTTGACGATACAAGTTACTTCCAAAACATGTATGCCTTCTTTACAACAGGATCTGATGTATCAAATGTTACTCTGACTTTGAGTCGTGAAGCTGGTGATGAAGCAACTTACTTTGATGAAATTCGTACCTTTGAAAACAATTCAAGCATGTACGGAGACAAGCATGATACAGGTCAAGGAACCTTCAAACAAGACTTTGAAAATGTAGCTCAAGGGATCTTCCCATTTGTAGTGGGCGGTGTCGAAGGTGTCGAAGACAACCGCACTCACTTGTCTGAAAAACACGATCCATATACACAGCGTGGTTGGAATGGTAAGAAAGTCGATGATGTTATCGAAGGAAATTGGTCATTGAAGACAAATGGACTAGTGAGCCGTCGTAACTTGGTTTACCAAACCATTCCACAAAACTTCCGTTTTGAAGCTGGTAAAACTTATCGTGTAACTTTTGAATACGAAGCAGGATCAGACAATACCTACGCCTTTGTAGTTGGTAAGGGAGAATTCCAGTCAGGTCGTCGTGGTAGTCAAGAAAGCAACTTGGAAATGCATGAATTGCCAAATACTTGGACGGATTCTAAGAAAGCCAAGAAGGTAACCTTCCTCGTGACTGGTGCAGAAACAGGCGATACTTGGGTAGGTATCTACTCAACAGGCAACGCAAGCAATACTCGTGGTGATTCTGGTGGAAATGCCAACTTCCGTGGTTACAATGACTTCATGATGGATAATCTTCAAATCGAAGAAATTACCCTAACAGGTAAGATGTTGGCAGAAAATGCTTTGAAGAACTACTTGCCAACGGTTGCCATGACCAACTATACCAAAGAATCTATGGATGCCTTGAAAGAAGCGGTCTTTAATCTCAGTCAGGCAGATGATGATATCAGTGTCGAAGAAGCACGTGCAGAGATTGCCAAGATTGAAGCCTTGAAGAATGCTTTGGTTCAAAAGAAAACAGCCTTGGTAGCAGAAGACTTTGAAAGTCTCAATGCCCCTGCCCAAGCTGGTGAAGGCTTAGAAAATGCCTTTGATGGCAATGTATCTAGCCTATGGCATACATCATGGGGTGGAGGAGATGTCGGAAAACCTGCAACCATGGTATTGAAAGAACCTACTGAAATCACAGGACTTCGTTATGTACCACGTGGTTCAGGTTCAAACGGTAACTTGAGAGATGTGAAACTGGTTGTAACAGATGAGTCTGGCAAGGAGCACACCTTCACTGCAACGGACTGGCCTGATAATAATAAGCCGAAAGATATTAACTTTGGTAAGACAATCAAGGCTAAGAAAATTGTCCTTACTGGTACCAAGACTTACGGAGATGGTGGCGATAAATACCAATCTGCAGCGGAACTCATCTTTACTCGTCCACAGGTAGCAGAAACACCGCTTGACTTGTCAGGATATGAAGCAGCTTTAGCTAAGGCTCAAAAATTGACAGACAAAGAAAATCAAGAGGAAGTAGCTGGAGTTCAGGCGAGCATGAAATATGCGATGGATAACCATCTCTTGACGGAAAGAATGGTGAAATACTTTACAGATTATCTCGATCAATTAAAAGATTCTGCTCAAAAACCTGATGCACCGACAAGCAGTAAGGGTGAAGAGCAACCACCAGTTCTTGAAGTACCAGAGTTCAAAGGCGGTGTCAATGCAGCAGAAGCAGCTGTACATGAAGTCCCTGAGTTCAAGGGAGGAGTCAATGCAGCAGAAGCAGCTGTACATGAAGTCCCAGAGTTCAAAGGCGGTGTCAATGCAGCAGAAGCAGCTGTACATGAAGTCTCAGAGTTCAAGGGAGGAGTCAATGCGGTTGAAGCCTTGGTAAGTGAAGTTCCAGAATATACTGGTGGCGTCAATGGAGTTGAGTCAGCCGTACATGAAAAACCAGAGTACACAGGCCCGCTAGGTACAGCAGGTGATGAACCAGCACCAACTGTTGAGAAACCGGAATATCAACTCGCTTCTAGTTCAGTAGTAGATGTTCAAGCCTCAGAAGCTAAAGATGTCGAAAACCTTCCGTCTACAGGGGAACAAAACTCAACTGCTTTAGCTTTGTTCGGTGGTCTTGGTTTAATTTTCTCGGCTGCTTTCATCAGAAACAGAAAGAGAAAATAACTTTTAGGATTTTGTACTGACTTCAAAAAGTTAGACAAATAATTATTTAAAGGACTTAGTTCTATATTGCACAGGACTAGGTCCTTTAAAGTAGGTTACCATAGGGGAGAAGAATCTAAAACTACTTTGGAAAAATATGTTGGGATTGTCAATTTCATCATTTTTACAATATGCTCTTTTTTGAAATCGTTGTTTAATCTTTTAGTATTTAAGTGAGTGCAGTTCGAAGCTAGTAATTTTCCTCCTTTCTTTTTTTGTGCTATACTAGTTAAGACTACAAAAGAGGTAAGCGTAAATGACAAAAGCAGATACGATTTTTAAAGAAAATATTGAACGAATCCTCAAAGACGGTGTCTTTTCTGAACAAGCACGTCCTAAGTACAAGGATGGGACTATTGCCAACTCCAAGTACATAACGGGTGCCTTTGCGGAGTATGATTTGTCTAAAGGGGAATTTCCCATCACAACCTTGCGTCCCATTGCAATCAAATCCGCCATCAAGGAAGTACTCTGGATTTACCAAGATCAGTCTAATAGCCTAGATGTTCTCAATGATAAGTACAATGTTCACTACTGGAATGACTGGGAAGTGGGAGATACGGGAACCATTGGTGAGCGGTATGGGGCTGTCGTTAAGAAATACGATATTATTAATAAGATTCTCAAGCAGTTGGAAGCCAACCCTTGGAATCGTCGCAATATCATCTCTCTCTGGGATTATCAAGCTTTTGAGGAGACGGACGGCCTCCTTCCATGCGCCTTTCAGACCATGTTTGATGTCCGTCGTGTTGATGGGGACATCTATCTGGATGCGACTTTGACCCAGCGTTCGAATGACATGCTGGTTGCTCACCACATTAACGCTATGCAGTACGTAGCTTTGCAAATGATGATTGCCAAGCATTTCGGCTGGAAGGTTGGGAAGTTTTTCTATTTTATCAACAACCTTCATATCTATGATAATCAATTTGAACAAGCAGAGGAATTGCTCCGTCGTGAGCCGTCAAACTGCCAACCACGTTTGGTTTTAAATGTTCCTGATGGGACTAATTTCTTTGATATCAAAGCGGAAGACTTTGAGTTGGTTGACTATGATCCAGTCAAGCCACAACTGAAGTTTGATTTGGCTATTTAAGGAAATAAAAAGAAGTTGAGATTTCTCAACTTCTTTTGTTGCTTAATGTGATACGCGTCGGCGAGCTGCTTTTTTGCGGTTTTCTTCGATGAAAGCTGCTTTTTGCTCTTCTGGCTCAATCACTTTCTTTTTAATTGCGTATACTGCACCTGCAACGGCAGCGACAGTTCCTGCGACACCTGTTACAAGACCTTTAGCGAATCCTTTAGCCATGAGTCTTCCTCCTTTATCTTCCCGATCAGCCAGGCTCCTCAAGTGGTAGCATTTTTCTGACTGACCTTTTTGTGATATAATAATAGTAACGAAAAAATGGAAATTTTTCAAGGAAAAAAGATGAAAACAAAAATAATTGTGATTGTTGGACCGACTGCTGTTGGGAAGACAGCCCTTGCTATTGAAGTGGCCAAGCGCTTTGGTGGAGAGGTCGTAAGTGGTGACAGTCAGCAAGTATACAGAGGGTTGGATATTGGAACAGCCAAGGCTAGCCTAGAGGAGCAAGCTGTTGTTCCTCATCATTTGATTGATGTCAGAGAGGTGACCGAGTCTTACTCGGCTTTTGATTTTGTTTCAGAAGCTAAGAAGGCTATCGAGAATATTCAAAGCTGGGGTAAGCTTGCTATTATAGCGGGAGGTACAGGGCTTTATATCCAGAGCTTGTTGGAAGGCTACCATCTAGGTGGGGAAATACCTCATGAGGAGATTTTAGCTTATCGGGCTAGCTTGGACCCTTATACAGATGAGGAATTAGTTCATCTTGTGGAGCAAGCAGGTCTTGAAATTCCTCAATTTAATCGTCGTCGTGCTATGCGTGCCTTGGAGATTGCCCATTTTGGTCAGGATTTGAAAAATCAGGGAAGTCCTTATGAGCCACTGATTATCTGCTTGGATGATGAACGCAGTCAACTCTATGAGCGTATCAACCACCGAGTGGATTTGATGTTTGAGGCCGGACTTTTGGACGAGGCCAAGTGGCTTTTTGACCATTATCCAGATGTGCAGGCAGCCAAAGGCATTGGCTACAAGGAACTATTTCCTTATTTCCGTGGGGAGCAAACTCTTGAGAAAGCCAGCGATAGTCTCAAACAGGCGACCCGCCGTTTTGCTAAGCGTCAGTTGACCTGGTTCCGTAATCGCATGCAGGTCACCTTTTATCAGATAGGAGAGCCTGGTGTGCAAGACCGTATTTTAAGCCAGATTGAGGAGTTTTTAGATGATTGAAACGGAGAAAAAAGAGGAACGTGTCCTACTCATCGGTGTGGAATTGCAGGGCATGGATAATTTTGATCTCTCTATGGAAGAATTGGCCAGTCTAGCCAAGACAGCTGGGGCCGTCGTTGTGGATAGCTACAGGCAAAAACGTGAAAAATATGACTCCAAGACCTTCGTCGGATCTGGTAAGTTGGAAGAGATTGCGCGGATGGTTGATGCTGAAGAAATTACCACAGTCATTGTCAACAACCGTTTGACTCCACGGCAAAATGTCAATCTAGAAGAAGTTCTGGGAGTTAAGGTTATTGACCGTATGCAGTTGATTCTGGATATCTTTGCTATGCGAGCTCGAAGCCATGAAGGGAAACTCCAAGTGCATTTGGCCCAGCTCAAATATCTCTTACCCCGCTTGGTTGGTCAGGGAATTATGCTCAGCCGTCAGGCAGGGGGAATTGGTTCCCGTGGACCTGGTGAAAGTCAGTTGGAACTGAACCGTCGTAGTGTTCGTAATCAAATTACAGATATCGAGCGTCAGCTCAAAGTGGTTGAGAAAAACCGGGCGACAGTCAGAGAAAAACGTCTGGAGTCTAGCACCTTTAAGATTGGTTTGATTGGTTATACCAATGCTGGGAAATCGACCATTATGAACACCTTGACCAGTAAGACCCAGTATGAGGCTGATGAATTGTTTGCGACTCTGGATGCGACAACCAAGAGTATCCATCTGGGGGGCAACCTTCAGGTGACTTTAACTGATACGGTTGGATTTATCCAAGATTTGCCGACTGAATTGGTGTCCAGTTTTAAGTCAACCTTGGAAGAAAGCAAGCATGTGGACCTGCTAGTTCATGTCATCGATGCCAGCAATCCTTATCACGAGGAACATGAAAAAACAGTCCTGTCTATCATGAAAGACTTAGATATGGAGGATATTCCTCGCCTGACTCTTTACAATAAAGCGGATTTGGTGGAGGATTTCACGCCTACTCAAACGCCTTATGCCCTCATTTCTGCCAAGTCTGAGGATGGTCGTGAGAACTTGCAAGCATTATTGCTAGATAAGATTAAGGAAATTTTTAAAGCCTTTACTCTGCGCGTGCCCTTTTCTAAGTCCTACAAGATACATGATTTAGAAAGTGTGGCGATTCTTGAAGAACGTGACTACCAAGATGACGGAGAAGTGATCACAGGCCACATTTCGGAGAAAAATAAATGGAGATTAGAGGAATTTTATGACTGATATCAAAACCTTAGCTTTAAAATATGGGGGCTATACAAGTCTGGACAAGGTCTATCTGGATCAGCTTCTAGCTGGGAAGACAGTGCAGGAGCAGCTAGCCCTCATCACCCCTCCTCCGAGTGTAGTCAATGCCTACTTTGCTGAACTCTACCAGAAAAAGAGTCCTCAAGCTGCGACGGATTATTTTGCAGAACTCAGTCAGGAACTGAACCTCTACAATGCTGAGCCAAGTTTCACCTTTGAAAATAAGCCTTTTATTCGTCTTAATTTATCTGGTAAATCCTTTGGCTTTTGCTACGAGGAAGATGGTCTTGGACGGATTTTCTCAGAAGCTGAGGAAGCAATCACGGATGCCTTGCTTTTTGAGATTGCGCAAATTTTCCCCCATCAGCTAGTCTTTGAAGAGTTTGGAAAGATTTATATGAAGCATGTCGGGGACGAGGAAGTTGTTAGTGTAGAAAATCTCACAGCTTTGACAGATTTGGAAAGCTTGGCTGATGGTCGCAAGCGTCTCAAAGGATACAGCCAAGAGGATTTACTGCAAGAAGCTGTTGCTTTTTCTGGCAAGCGTTATTTCCGATCGGAAAATCGCACAGCCATGTTATATATTGATTAATTAGAAAGTATCGAATGGATATTCAATTTTTAGGAACAGGGGCTGGTCAGCCCTCCAAAGCTCGCAACGTTTCAAGTCTCGCCCTGAAACTCTTGGACGAGATTAACGAAGTTTGGCTCTTTGACTGTGGAGAAGGAACGCAAAATCGCATTCTGGAAACCACGATTCGACCACGGAAGGTCAGCAAAATCTTTATCACTCACTTGCATGGAGACCACATCTTTGGCCTGCCAGGATTCCTTTCTAGCCGTGCCTTTCAGGCCAATGAGGAGCAGACAGATTTGGACATTTATGGGCCGCAAGGGATCAAGTCATTTGTCTTAACCAGCCTTCGTGTGTCAGGTTCTCGTTTGCCCTACCGCATTCATTTTCATGAATTTGATCAAGATTCTCTAGGGAAAATCCTTGAAACCGATAAATTCACTGTGTATGCAGAGGAGCTGGACCACACTATTTTCTGTGTTGGCTATCGTGTCATGCAAAAGGACCTAGAAGGTACCTTGGATGCTGAAAAACTCAAGGCTGCCGGTGTTCCGTTCGGCCCGCTTTTTGGAAAAATCAAAAACAGTCAGGATATTGTTCTCGAAGATGGAACTGAAATCAAGGCAGCTGACTATATCTCAGCTCCCCGTCCGGGCAAAATTATCACTATTCTAGGTGACACCCGAAAAAGCAATGCCAGTGTTCGTCTAGCTGTCAACGCCGATGTCCTTGTCCACGAGTCCACTTATGGTAAGGGAGATGAAAAAATTGCCCGCAATCACGGTCACTCAACCAATATGCAGGCAGCGCAAGTAGCGGCTGAAGCCGGTGCCAAACGCCTCTTGCTCAATCATATCAGTGCTCGTTTCCTCTCAAAAGATATCAGTCAGCTCAAGAAAGATGCGGCTAGTATTTTTGAAAATGTCCATGTGGTTAAAGATCTGGAAGAGGTTGAGTTATAATGTTACAGTTCGTTGAGAGGGAAATAAGATGATTGTTGAAAATCGTTTATTGGATAAAGCAGATTGGTATTTTGAGGATGCATTAACCAACTATCTTTACAGCTACCAATTACAAAATGAGGAATTGACACAAGATGATTACCGAGAGATTCATCGTTGGGCTGCGAATCATATTGGCTTTTTCGTTACTTGGCTCATCCAGCATGATGCAAAGGAAATGATGTCTCCTGATGAAGAAACGGTATTTCAAAGTGTAAAAAATGAGCAAACTTTGGGTGTTGATTATCTTTTAGACTGGTGCGATGGTAAACTGGGAATAATGGATATTACAAAGGATTTTCAGGCTTTTGTAAATGACTATTATGAACATCAGTATATGGATGATTATTCCGAATTTGTAGTCAATGACTTGTATGACTTGCCTTTAGAATTTTTAGGTAGCTGGGAGGATTATCATCTGTTTGCTGCTGTCATTGACCAAGCTTATGCTCATTATTTAGCTGGAAAAAGATTTCATTAAATTGACCAATACTTTGAAAGGAATAGAGATGCGCACCATCATCATAACTGGGGCTAGCGGTGGCTTAGCCCAAGAAATGGTTAAACTCTTGCCAAATGACCAACTCATCTTACTAGGTAGAAACAAGGAAAAACTGTTGGAGCTATATGGAAATCATCCCCATGCAGAATTGATTGAAATCGACATTACTGATGACTCAGCCCTAGAAACTCTGGTAGTTTATCTCTATCTCCGTTATGGCAAGATTGATGTCTTGATTAACAACGCTGGCTATGGAATTTTTGAAGATTTCGACCAGATCTCTGTTCAAGACATTCACCAGATGTTTGAGGTCAATACCTTTGCTCTGATGAATCTGTCTCGTCGTCTTGGAGCTCGTATGAAGGAAAGGGGAAAGGGCCATATCATCAATATTGTCAGCATGGCAGGCTTGATAGCGACTAGCAAGTCCAGTCTCTATTCAGCAAGCAAGTTTGCGGCTATTGGTTTTTCAAATGCTTTGCGCCTCGAACTCATGCCCTATGGTGTTTATGTGACGACAGTCAATCCAGGACCGATTCGTACTGCCTTTTTTGACCAGGCTGACCCAGATGGCAGCTACCTCCAGTCTGTGGACCGTTTTCTCTTGGAACCAGATGCAGTCGCTAGAAAGATTGTCAAAACCATAGGAAAAAACAAACGGGAACTCAATCTCCCAGTTTTATTGAAGCTAGCCCATAAGCTTTATACCCTCTTCCCCAAATTAGCCGATAAGTTGGCAGGGGGAATCTTTAATTATAAGTAAAAGGAGTTCCTTACAAGAGGAACTTTTTATAGTATTTAACTGAGTGTCAAGAAATGTTTGATTTTGTTTTAAAACTACATTCATATTTTTAAAATCCTCTACAAATTTTAGAAAAAACAATCAAAATTATGATTTTTTGTGTTTAGGGTATTGAAATTTCCTATATTGTTTTATAAAATAGAACTAAAAGGCTATGAAAAAAGTAATGCGCTTACAAATAAATGAAAGCGGTTGCTAAAGGAGGATTTTATGGAAAAAGGCCATTGGAATCGTAAAAGAGTCTACAGTATTCGTAAGTTTGCTGTAGGAGCTTGCTCTGTCATGATTGGAACCTGTGCGGTTCTATTTGGAGGAAGTGTCGTTGGAGAATCACCAGTTTTCGCGGATGAAACTCCTATTACTCACACTGTGGAAAGTCCGGCAGTAGAGGAAAAAGAGGATCAAGCTGTAGCAGAGCACAAGGATGCTGCAAGTGTCGATCAAAGTCAAGCTGCTCCAATTGAAGCAAGCAAACCAGAGCAGAAAGAAGATGAAACTGTAGCTCCAAAAGAGGAGAAAGCATCTCTAAAACCTGAAGAAACAGCTCCAAAGGTAGAATCCCAAGCTTCAAGTCAAGAAAAGCCTGTCAAGGAAGATTTGAAAGCTGTGACAAATGAAGAAGTGAATCAAATGATTGAAGATAGAAAAGTAGATTTTAATCAAAATTGGCACTTTAAACTCAATGCGAATCCTAAAGAAGCTGTGAAACCAGATGCAGATGTATCGACATGGCAAAAATTGGATCTCCCACATGACTGGAGTATCTTTAACGATTTTGACCATCAGTCACCTGCCCAAAACGAAGGTGGACAGCTCAATGGTGGTGAAGCTTGGTATCGTAAGACATTTAAACTTGATGAAAAAGATCTCAAGAAAAATGTTCGTGTGACCTTTGATGGTGTCTACATGGACTCTCAAGTCTATGTTAATGGCCAGTTAGTGGGACATTACCCAAATGGTTACAACCAGTTTTCATACGATATCACCAAATACCTTCATAAAGATGGTCGTGAGAATGTGATTGCTGTCCATGCGATCAACAAACAACCAAGTAGCCGTTGGTATTCAGGTAGTGGTATCTATCGTGATGTGACCTTGCAAGTTACTGATAAGGTTCATGTTGAGAAAAATGGGACAACCATCCTAACGCCAAAACTTGAAGAACAGCAACACGGCAAGGTTGAAACTCATGTAGCCAGCAAAATTGTCAATACAGATGATAAAGACCATGAACTTGTGGCAGAATATCAAATCGTTGAACGTGGTGGTCAGGCTGTAACAGGTGTGGTTCGTACAGCAAGTCGTACCTTGAAAGCACATGAATCAACAAGTCTTGATGCGATTTTAGAAGTTGAACAACCAAAACTCTGGACAGTTTTAAATGACAAACCTGCCTTGTATGAACTGGTTACGCGTGTTTACCGTGACGGTCAGTTGGTTGATGCTAAGAAGGATTTGTTTGGTTACCGTTACTATCACTGGACTCCAAATGAAGGTTTCTCTTTGAATGGTGAACGCATTAAATTCCATGGTGTTTCCTTGCACCATGACCACGGAGCACTTGGAGCAGAAGAAAACTATAAGGCAGAATACCGTCGTCTCAAACAAATGAAGGAGATGGGCGTTAATGCCATCCGTACAACTCATAACCCTGCAAGTCCACAGACCTTGCAAATCGCAGCAGAGCTTGGTTTGCTCGTTCAGGAAGAGGCTTTTGATACTTGGTATGGTGGCAAGAAACCTTATGACTACGGGCGTTTCTTTGAAAAAGACGCCACTCACCCAGAAGCCAGAAAAGGTGAAAAATGGTCTGACTACGATCTTCGTACCATGGTCGAAAGAGATAAAAATAACCCAGCTGTCTTCATGTGGTCTATCGGGAATGAAATTGGTGAAGCAGATGGAAAGGCTCACTCTCTTGCAACAGTTAAACGCTTAGTAAAAGTGATTAAAGATGTTGATAAGACTCGCTATGTTACCATGGGAGCAGATAAGTTCCGCTTTGGAGATGGTAGTGGTGGCCATGAGAAGATTGCCGAAGAACTTGATGCGGTTGGTTTCAACTACTCAGAAGACAACTACAAGAAACTTCGTGCGAAACATCCAAACTGGTTGATTTATGGTTCAGAAACATCTTCAGCAACCCGTACACGCGGTAGCTACTATCGTCCTGAAAGTGAATTGAAACATAGTAACGGACCTGAACGTAACTACGAACAGTCTGACTATGGTAATGACCGAGTTGGCTGGGGTAAAACGGCAACAGATTCATGGACCTTTGACCGTGACAATGCTGGCTATGCTGGACAGTTTATCTGGACAGGTACGGACTATATCGGTGAGCCTACGCCATGGCACAACCAAAACCAAACTCCCGTTAAGAGCTCTTACTTTGGTATCGTAGATACAGCCGGTATTCCAAAAAATGACTTTTATCTCTACCAAAGCCAATGGGTTTCTGCCAAGAAGAAACCGATGGTGCACCTCCTTCCTCACTGGAACTGGGAAAATAGAGAATTGGCATCGAAAGTCGAAGATGCAGACGGAAAAATCCCAGTTCGCGCCTATTCAAACGCTGCAAGCGTAGAATTATTCTTGAACGGTCAATCTCTTGGAGTTAAGACCTTCAACAAAAAACAAACCAGCGATGGCCGTACCTACCAAGAAGGTGCCAATGCTAAGGAACTCTATCTTGAGTGGAAGGTTGCTTACCAACCAGGTACTTTGGAAGCTGTAGCTCGCGATGAAGCTGGAAAAGAAATTGCACGTGACAAGATTACCACTGCAGGCCAACCAGCAGGTGTTCGTCTTATTAAGGAAGAACACGCAATCGCAGCAGATGGAAAAGACTTGACCTACATCTACTACGAAATCGTTGATAGTCAAGGAAATGTAGTGCCAACTGCCAATAATTTGGTTCGTTTCCAATTGCATGGACAAGGTCAACTGGTCGGTGTCGATAATGGGGAACAAGCCAGCCGTGAACGCTATAAGGCGCAAGCGGATGGTTCTTGGATTCGCAGAGCCTTTAACGGTAAAGGTGTTGCCATTGTCAAATCAACTGAACAAGCAGGCAAATTCACGCTAACAGCTCATTCAGATCTCTTGAAATCTGGTCAAGTAACAGTTTTTACTGGTAAGAAAGAAGGACAAGAAAAGACAGTTCTAGGAACAGAGGTACCAAAAGTACGTACTGTTATCGAGAAAGAACCAAAAATGCCGAAGACCGTCGCTTTTGTCTATAGTGATGGCAGTCGTGAAAAACGTCCAGTAACATGGTCTTCTGTTGATGTGAGCCAAGCTGGAGTTGTGACAGTTAAAGGCATGGCAGACGGACGTGAGGTAGAGGCTCGTGTCGAGGTTCTAGCAATTGCCAAAGAACTACCAACTGTTAAACGTGTTGCTCCAGGAACAGATTTGAATGCAGTTGATAAATACGTTTCTATCGCTGTAACAGATGGAAGCGTTCAAGAATACGAAGTGGATAAGTGGGAGATTGCGGCGTCAGATAAAGCCAAACTTTCAGTCGCAGGATCACGTATTCAAATGACTGGTCAACTGGGTGGTGAGACTATTCACGCTACCCTTGTGGTAGAAGAAGGTAATCCTGCGGCTCCTGCAGTACCAAATGTAACGGTTGGTGATGAAGCTGTCACAGGACTTACTAGTCAAAAACCAATGCAATACCGCACTCTTGCTTACGGTGCATCCTTGCCAGAAGTTGTAGCAAGTGCTGAAAATGCGGATGTTACTGTAGTCCAAGCAAGTGCAGCAAACGGCATGCGTGCAAGCATCTATGTTCAACCAAAAGATGGTGGACCTCTTCAAACCTATGCAATTCAATTCCTTGAAGAAGCACCAAAAATTGACCACTTGAGCTTACAAGTAGAGCAAGCTGACGGTCTTAAAGAAGACCAAACAGTGAAATTGTCTGTACACGCTCACTATCAAGACGGAACACAAGCAGTTTTACCAGCTGATAAAGTAACCTTCTCTACAAGTGGTGAAGGGGAAGTCGCAGTTCGTAAAGGAATGCTTGAGTTGCATAAGCCAGGAGGAGTCACTCTGAAAGCGGAATATGATGGAGCTAAAGGCCAAGTTGAACTCACTATCCAAGCCAGTACTGAGACGAAGGTTGCACAATCTATCCGTCCAGTAAATGTAGTGACAGACTTGCATCAAGAACCAAGTCTTCCAGCAACAGTAACAGTTGAGTATGACAAAGGTTTCCCTAAAGCGCACAAAGTCACTTGGCAAGCCATTCCAAAAGAAAAACTCGACCACTATCAAACCTTTGAAGTTCTAGGTAAAGTTGAAGGTCTGAATCTTGAAGCGCGTGCAAAAGTCTCTGTAGAAGGTATCGTTTCAGTTGAAGAAGTCAGTGTGACGACCCCAATCGCAGAAGCACCACAATTACCAGAAAGTGTTCGTACCTACGATTCAAATGGTCACGTTTCATCAGCTAAGGTTACTTGGGATGCGATTCGTCCAGAGCAATACGCCAAGGAAGGTGTCTTTACAGTTAATGGTCGCCTAGAAGGTACGCAATTAACAACTAAACTTCATGTTCGCGTATCTGCTCAAACTGAGCAAGGTGCAAATATTTCTGACCAATGGACAGGTTCAGAATTACCACTTGCCTTTGCTTCAGACTCAAATCCAAGCGACCCAGTTTCAAATGTTAATGACAAACTCATTTCCTACAATAACCAACCAGCTAACCGTTGGACAAACTGGAATCGTAAGAAAGACGCATCAGTAGGAGTTCTCTTTGGTGACTCTGGTATTTTGAGCAAACGCTCTGTTGATAACTTAAGTGTTGGATTCCACGAAGACCACGGAGTTGGTGTACCGAAGTCTTATGTGATTGAATATTATGTCGGTAATACCGTTCCAACAGCACCTAAAAACCCTAGCTTTGTTGAAACTGAAAATCATGTCTTTAACGATCCAGCTAACTGGAAACCTGTTACCAATCTCAAAGCACCAGCTCAATTAAAAGCTGGAGAAATGAATCATTTCACCTTTGACAAGGTTGAAACCTATGCTGTCCGTATTCGTATGGTAAGAGCAGACAACAAACTTGGAACCTCTATTACAGAAGTACAAATCTTTGCGAAACAAGTCGCAGCGGCTAAACAAGGACAAACAAGAATCAAAGTTGACGGTAAAGACTTAACAAACTTCAACCCTGATTTGACAGACTACTACCTTGAGTCTGTAAATGGAAAAGTTCCTACAGTAACAGCAAGTGTTAGCAATAATGGTCTCGCTACCGTTGTTCCAAGTGTTCGTGAAGGTGAGCCAGTTCGTGTCGTCGCGAAAGCTGAAAATGGCGACATCCTAGGAGAATACCGTCTACACTTTACAAGCAATAAAGACTTGCTCTCTCGTAAACCAGTTGCCGCGGCCAAACAAGCTCGCTTGATACAAGTAGGGCAACCTCTTGAATTGCCAACTAAGGTTCCTGTTTACTTCACAGGTAAAGACGGTTACGAAACAAAAGACTTGGCAGTGGAATGGGAAGAAGTTCCAGCAGAAAATCTGACAAAAGCAGGTCAATTTACCGTTCGAGGTCGTGTCCTTGGTAGTGACCTCGTTGCTGAGTTCACTGTACGAGTGACAGACAAACTTGGTGAGGCTCTCTCAAACAACCCTAACTATGATGAAAACAGTAACCAAGCCTTTGCTTCTGCAACTAATGATATTGATTCAAGTTCACATGACCGTGTAGACTATATCAATGATGGAGACCACAATGAAAATCGTCGTTGGACAAACTGGTCTCCAACACCATCTTCTAATCCAGAAGTATCAGCAGGTGTTATCTTCCGTGAAAATGGCAAGATTGTCGAACGGACTGTTGCGCAAGCCAAACTCCACTTCTTTGCAGATAGTGGTACGGATGCACCATCTAAACTTGTTTTGGAACGCTATATCGGTCCAGACTTTGAAGTGCCTACCTACTATTCAAACTATCAAGCCTATGAATCAGGTCATCCATTCAACAATCCAGATAACTGGGAAGCTGTTCCTTATCGTGCGGATAAAGACATTGAAGCTGGTGATGAAATCAACGTAACATTTAAAGCCGTGAAAGCCAAAGTCATGAGATGGCGTATGGAGCGTAAGGGTGATAAGAGCGGTGTTGCGATGATTGAGATGACCTTCCTTGCACCGAGCGAGTATGCTCAAGAAAGCACTGCATCAAAGATTCTAGTAGATGGAAAAGAACTTCCTGATTTCGCTGAAAACCGTCAAGATTATCAAGTAACCTATAGCGGACAGCGTCCAAAAGTGACCGTTCAAGAAAGCAATCAAGTGGCTTCAACAGTTGTAGATAGTGGCGATGATAGCCTTCCAGTACTTGTTCGTCTCCTTTCAGAAAGTGGAAAACAAGTCAAGGAATACCGTATCCAGTTAACCAAGGAAAAACCAGTTTCTGAGAAAACAGCCCCTGCTGTTCAAGAAGAGAATCCAAGTCTTGAGGTTGTCGAAAAAGAACTTGCCTTCCAGACTGTAGAAAAAGAAGATTCAAGTCTATATGTTGGTGAAAGCCGTGTGGCTCAAGAAGGACAAGTTGGTAAGGAACGCATTCTTACATCTGTTAGTCCAGACGGAACTCGTGAAGAGAAACTCCGTGAAGTGCTTCAGGCTCCTGTTAACCGGGTTCTTCTCGTTGGAACTAAGCGAGGTACAGCCCAACCACTTGATGGAGCTACAGGTTTGGTTCATGAAAAACCAAAACTTCTGGTTGAAGAAGAGGCAATTGATTTCAAAGTTCAAGAACGTAAGAACGATAAACTTCCAGTAGGGCAAACTCGTGTGATCCAAGAAGGCCAAAAAGGTGTACGTGTTCATCTCATCGAAGTGGACAATGGGAAACGCACTCTAAAGGAAACCTTTGATAAGCTAGCATCGCAAGATCGCATAGTAGAAGTGGGAACTGCTGTAGCACAAGAAGAACCAAATTCACAAGTTCCTGTCAATCCAGATGCGCACCAACTGGCTCAAACAGGAGAACAATCTCAAGAAGAAAAAGCGACACAAACTGAAAAAGGTCACCTTCCAAATACAGGAAGTGAGTCTCAGGTGTCAGCTTTAGCAGCAGGATTGGCTCTTTTGGGCTTAGGTGCAGGACTTGCAGCTACTACTCGCAAAAAAGAAGACTAAGTTTAGTTACAAACTAAACTGAACAGGAAAAGGCCAGAGTGACGCTCTGGTCTTTCTATCTGTTACATGAATACATAAACAGAGTTTAGAGACGTTTGAAGAAAGACGCTAAATATGCTATACTAAAAAGAATAACTCTAGCAAAAATGGGTTAAGTTTTGGAGGACTATATAGTGTTGAACCACAGAAAAACACTACAAAATTGACTGATCCATTTTTAGGATTGATTTCGTCTTATGGCTCGTTAAAGTATCTCTGAAGGAAGAGGCTCTTATTTTTGATTGCGACTATCTTCATACGGATCTTGTATACCTTAAGAGTTAAAACTGATTACAATGAAGAATTGAATGTTAAGGAGAATAGAGGGAAATGTTTTACTTTGTACCATCTTGGTATTGTCAAGGCAGGAAATGGTATTCTACAGCTTTGCCTTTTTATTGTTCATCAAACCAGATGATGTTTGATGATACTATGAATTTATTGCAGATGTTTCAACCAGAGAAAAAAGATAGCACAATTCTAATTTTGAACTATTCACCCCATATTCGAACCTTTTTTTATCAAGAGAGAATTGAGCCAGCTAGTATGTGGAATCTATTTGATAGTCTGCAAGGTTTGACAGATGTATTGCCTCGAAAGCTTCGTTTGGACGACTTGAAATGGCCTCAGGGAGTGGAATTTTTTTATACCCCCTTTCTTGTGGATGTTTATTTAGACCAAAAACATTATGCTCAGATTAATTTTTCTCAGACTGGCAATATTTTCGACATTATCTATTTTAAGAATGAACAGACGAACCATCGTTTAATCTTTGATGATCGTGGTATAGTTTCCAGCGTGATTTATTTTGAAAATAACCAACCAAATTATCAAGATTACCTCAATTTACAAGGTAAATGGCAATTTAGAGAATTCTTGACGATAGATAATCGTCAGGTGCTTATCAATCCTGAAGTCCAAGAAGTATTTGCAAAGGCTACTTATCGTGACATTGAAGAATTAATCAAGGAAAAGCTAGAGCAATACTTAGCCTCGTTCCTAGAAAGTGATGATATGGTTATTGTTTCAGCAGATCCTCAGCATAACCATCTTTTCCAAAAAATTAAGATGGCGCACAATGTTATTTTCTCTTTCTTTGGTGAACGCTATCTGATTGAGGAGAAAGAAGAAATACTTGAGGATCTGCAAGATACTCCATTCTTTATTATTGATAGTTTCAACAAGATTCAAAAAATGTATGGGATGGTCGGAGAAGCCCAACTTCCGCCATATTATGAGTTAGCCCCTTATGATATCCATTTACATATTGAAGATGGGCAGCAGGAAAAGCAGCCAACGGTCTATATCAATGTTGATACTTTATCTGAAGAATATCTTCAAACTGTCTTTACGACCATGTTTGATATGATGGTAGAGAATGAGTGGATGAAGTTACTGATTGGAACCCAAAGTTTGGAGTCTGAAAGAGTAGTATTTATCAGACAATTTGTCAAAGAATATTTGTTAAACAAGCTAGCTTCAGAAGAAAAGACATCAATTAATGAAGGAATAAACTCCATAGATAAAGAAGCTACTTTGGATAATGAGAAGAGTTTCAGAGAGCGAATGGAGTTTAGGATGTTCCACAGTGCAGCTGAACTGGCAAAAATGATGAAAGATGTTCGCGTCATTCTTGATTTGGGAAACCCAGCAGATAAATTCACACAAATTGTTGGGATAAGTGGGGGGATACCTCAGATTAATTTATATAATTCTTCTTATGTCAAGCATGGAGAAAATGGATCTATTATAACAGATATTTCTGACCTTAAAAATGTAGTCTTGTATTATTTGACGGGTATAGAGTCTGTACATAAATGCAAGGCACATTCATCTAGTAAGATCGAGCAGTACAAAAAGGGAGAAATTATCGAAATGTGGAAAAACACAATAAAGGAATTAAAGGAAAATGAGAGAGATTAGTGTTCTACAAATTGCTGATGAAAATTGGCAAGAACAATATGATATTCCAAGTAATATAAGGTGGACATTTGTTAAGCCAGAAGACATCGTATCACTTTTGCCTACTGATATTGAGATGCTGAGTAGAAGTAAAGAAGATAGAGCTAGACTCGCAAAGATTTATGACCTTGTATTGGTGGATACGGCAGAGCATTTCGAATACATCACTGTCATGGATATCCTGATTCAACCTTATCGTTTGTTTTACCATGAACGTTGTCAGATTACTACGAAAGATTTGGAAATATTCTTGTTTCGTAAGAAAGCAGTCAAGTTTAACTTTGAAAATCCTGAGCAGATCTTGTATAGTTTTTCTCGAGCTTTTTTTCCTCATCAAAGTGGCTCCAAGCTCAAAGTGAATCATTTGGCAGTTCATCCTCTCTTCAGTGGTCAGACTAACTATGAAGGGAACAATTATCTCAGCTTGGCTGGGCAATTTGGAGAGGATTATCAAACACTAGCAAACTATCAGTATAATATTTATCTGGATGCAGATACCCCTTTGGACTTGTGGCCAGAATTTAGGGTCTCAGGAGACTGCTCGGTCCGCTATGTTATCAAAGGTTATCCTGTCGCGCTTTCTCCAATGCAAGAATGGATTTATGATGAAACGGTCTATGACAAACCTCTAGTTTTAGACATGCAGGATTCCTACTATCTAAGCATTAGTATTCAAGCTAAGGGACAAGGCATCGTGAAAATAGGTCCCCTTCATCATCGAGATTCTCATTTAGGCTATGGTGACTTGTTAGTTGGTGGGAATCGCATTATTGATAAAAATAGAGAGGAACTGATTTATTTCTTCCATCCAGGTGATTTGAAACCACCTCTCAATGTATATTTTTCAGGTTATCGTCCAGCAGAAGGCTTTGAAGGATTCGATATGATGGCTGGTATGGGAGCACCCTTTTTATTGATTGGAGATCCGCGTTTAGAGGGTGGTGGTTTTTATCTTGGGTCAGATGAGTTAGAGCAAAAGCTTATTCAAGTGATTCACCATTGTTTGGATGAATTAGAATTTACAGCTGATCAGCTAGTTTTGTCTGGTTTATCAATGGGGACATTTGGCGCTCTCTATTATGCTTCTAAACTAGAGCCTCACACCGTTATTGTCGGTAAACCCTTGGTAAATTTAGGAGATATTGCTGAAAATGAGTCTTCTCTCCGTCCAGGCGGTTTCCCAACATCTTTAGACATCCTTTATCGTACGATGGGCAAGCTATCTGATGAAACAGCAACAAAACTAAATGAGTATTTTTGGAAATCCTTTAGAGCTGCTGATTTTTCAAGAACAAAATTTATCATAGCATATATGAGTCAGGATGATTATGATGGTCGTGCCTATGCTACCTTGGAGGAAGAACTAAAAAATCGTGACTATAAGGTTAGCATCATTAGTAAGAGTTTTGCTGGACGACATAATGATGATACACAAGGTGTTGTCGAATGGTTTTTTAATCAATACATAGCACTACTAATGAATAGTTTTGAAAGGAAGTTTAATTCGTGAGATACAAAGAGGAAGTCTATTTTGCTTATTGGGATGTGCAAAGTGTATCTCAGTATTTATATGGTTCATCTGTCAGGATTTTAGAAGATGGCCGAGTTTTATATGAGAATCAATTTATGCCGTCTGGAACAGTTATTCACGAATGGTACTCGAAAGCCAATTATCAGGATTTGAGAAATACAAGCCAACTTCCTGATTTGAAACGGGGAGAGAAATACATTATTGGAAGCTACATAGAAACTCTTCCTGAGAGTTCTACTTACTTAAAAGTTATTTTTATGGATTCGAGTGATAGGGAGATTTTTTCTCATAGTGTGAAACAAGGGGAGACAGTAAGTGTTTATGTGCCAAATGATACCCATCACTATAAAATTCAATTAGTGAGTGGTGGTTGCCATCGGTTCTTGTTTGAAGGAATCTATATTGTTCAAGAAGGGATAGCAGACTATACGGTTGATCGTTATTGGATTTCAGATTTACTTTATAAGGATAATAAGAGAGATACTATTTACGTTTGCTTTACAGAGCCTGATCTCAATCGGACAGGTTTTGTTCCAGAAAGAGTGCAAAAACATTTTCCAAATTTAGTGATGGTGAATTCTTCCTATAAAAACGCACTTTTATATATGGAAAAAGATTTTTTCAGAATCCTACTCGAAAAAATTGAGGATTTGTCAGGACAGTATGCTTTTAAAAAAGTGGCTTTTATTGGCTATGGGCCTATTTCAAATATTGCAGCCCTGTTTTATTCAAAACAATTTTTAACTTCTTATGCCTTGGTAACGGATAATTTTCTAGCTGAATTAGACTATCATCACCTACTGGAACGCCATCGAAAACGAGTGCATTATCCGATTTTTAGGGATTTATTGCTATATCGATTTGATTCAACAAGAGTTAAAGAATATGCAAATTTGAAAATGGCAACTCAGGAACTATCCAATTGTGTCCATCTATTAGATCAGTCACTTTTATTACAGAATATAAATCTAGAGACAACAGAAGAGTGGATGAGGAGAAATATAAACTGAAAATAACTTTCTATGGATCAGTTGCCTAAAATTTATAGCAAATTTTAGCTAATGTATGATAGATTTTAGCGAAATGGAATAATTAGAAAGCATCACAGTATGGCTTGCTATAAAAGTTTCTCACATTTTGGTTTAAAAAATTTTGGGAACATTCTATGTGAAAAAATCCTAAACCGAAACTTGCGCATTGTATATGATAAAGCCTATTTCTATATTGATATGAATAACAAAAGAAAATTAGTGGTCTTTTCTGGGTAATGCTTTGACAGATTGAACTTCAAACCTTATAATAGTAGTGATAAATAGTTTTTGGGAGAAAAATAATATAATGAGTAAAAAAGAAGAGTTATCAGGATTTCAGCTCCTGTTATCGAAGATCAAGCGATTGGTCAATGAGGAAGAGAATGACTATGATGATTACCATTCGGATGAAGTCGAAGTGAAACCTGTTAGCAAAAAGATGAGGGAACAAAAAGAAATGGTGAGGAAAGCTAGTGAGAGTTTTGAATTACCATTAGAGTCTGTTTCAGTTATGGAAGTTCTAGAAGCTTTCCAAGAAAAAAATAGTTTAAACATGGCTGAATTGATAAAAAATGTCAGCTTGAGTTTATCGACTAGTGCACTAGCTTCACTGAGTGAGTTCATCGCAGTTTCTTACAGTGAATCTTATAGTCAAAGTATTTCTGAAAAGGGCTACTCTTTGCGTAATTCAATGTCTGCTTCTTACTCGATTAGTGATTCTTTTTCAGTGTCAGAATCTCTCTCAGTTTCTTCTGTTGAAGAATCTATGAGCCATAGTTTATATGTCTCTGATTCAGAAAGCTTATTGTCTAGCCAAAGTGCTAGTGTAGCAGAGTTAGAATCACTTAGTGTTTCGCAGTCTTTGTCAGTTAGTGCTTCTTCGTTAGAAAGTGAAGAAACGAGCACCTTAGAATCGAAAGAAACCTTTGCTTCTGCCTCTATCTCAGATGGCAGTTCAGCCCCTGTCTCAGAAAGCGAAAGCTACAGTGATTCAGCTTCACAAGAACTTATCGCCTCTGTTTCAATCAGTACCTCAGACTTTATTTCAGAGAGTGAGGAAACAAGTATTTTAGAATCAGAATCCATTTCTGAAAGTTCTTCTGATTTTGTATTTGAAAGTGAGAGTCATAGTGAATCAGAATCACAGCAAGTTATTGACTCCGTTTCCATCAGCACTATGGATTCTGTTTCCGAGAGTGAGGAATTAAGTATTTTAGAATCAGAATCTATTTCTGAAAGTTCTTCAGATTTTGTCTCAGAAAGCGAAAGCTACAGTGAATCAGCTTCACAAGAACTTATTGCCTCTGTTTCCATCAGCACTACGGCTTCTGTTTCCGAGAGTGAGGAATTAAGTATTTTAGAATCAGAATCTATTTCTGAAAGTTCTTCAGATTTTGTCTCAG
>NZ_JAHZPJ010000014.1 GCF_019929345.1 Streptococcus oralis | reverse complement strand
GTCAAACTAAAAGGACTTAGTCCTGTGCAGTACAGAACTAAATCCTTTCAATAATTATTTGTCCAACTTTTTGGGGTGCAGTTCAAAACCAGCTCTTCTTTTTATTTTACAACAAGCTCGTAGCGAGTTTTGCTGGTAAAGGTTTGACCTGCTTTGAGAATGACTTGGTCTTTGAGGTCACTGTGAATGGCATCTGGTAAAGCTTGCGCTTCAAGGGCAATCCCATTGTGCTGTACCATTGGCTGTCCTCCGATGAGCACACTCTCATCCACAAAGTTTGCTGTGTAGACCACAAAGCAAGGGGCCTCTGTCTTGAAAAGTAGGAAGCGACCTGAGTTTTGGTCATAAAGGAAACCAGCATTGTCATGGCCAGCAGGAAGGGCAAATGGGTGATCCAAACCAGATACCAACTGGATTTGCTCATCTTCCTCTGCAAAGATGTCCTTCAACAAGGCACCATTGTAGATATGTTTAACCACATCACGATTGGCATCTGGAGTCTTAGCCGGAACACCGTCGGGAGCGATTGGGTAAATGCCCTCCGTATTTAGCTGGAAGACATGGCGGTCAATGGTCTGCGTGAAATCACCAGACAAGTTGAAGTAACTATGATTTGTCGGATTGACAAGCGTATCCTGATCTGTCGTCACCTTATAGCTGACTTCGTAGGCACCAGTTTCTTCCAAGTGATAGCTGATCCAGATCTTAAGATTACCAGGAAATCCTCCTGTGCCATCTGTACGCTCTGTGTAGAGGGTCAAGCCATGGTCGCTCACCTCTACCAATTCAAACAAGCTTGAATCCCAACATGTTGAACCACTGTGGTTACAGTTGCTAGCATTGTTGACTTCAAGGTCATAGGTCTGACCATTGAACTCAAATGTTGCACCTGCAATACGGCCCGCTACAGGACCTACACTTGCTCCATGCTTGGGACTATTGCCTACATAGCTATCAAAATCATCAAAGCCCAAAATCACATTGGCAAAATTCCCAGCCTTGTCAGGTGTGACATAGCGCAAGATGGTCGCACCATAAGTCATGATTTCTAGTTGGTAGCCACTGTCAGTCTCAAAGCGATAGGCCAAGACATCCTTGCCCTCATGATTTCCAAATACACGCTCTGTGTATGCTTTCATTTTTGTCTCCTTTATTTCTCTTAAGTAAACAAACCATAGAAAGTGTATTTACCATCTATGGTTGTAGTTTCTATTTTCAGAATCCTTTGTCAGAAAACCTTAAGTATCTTCTTAACAAAATGGGGTTCTTCTATCCTTGTTTTATGCTTCCACACGTTCAGTCCATGAAGTCGCTGTTGTTTGAAGAACCTTGTTGAGTTCGTCAATGTTCTCAAATCCAGTTGTGCGAAGCCATTCACGAGCTGCTGCTTCACCATTTTTGATGTAGGCTTCAACTGATCCAGCCCAAGTTGCACGGCCGCAAAGAACACCGTTGAAGTTTGCACCTGATTCGTGGGCAAAGACAAGTGTTTCTTGGAAGAGTTTGGCTGATACACCCGCACTCAAGTAGATGTATGGAAGATTTGTTGCTTCGTCTTGCGCTTTGAAGAAGGCTGCTGCTTCTTCACGAGTATGCACGATTTCACCATCTCCAAAGCCTTCAACGTATTTAACGTTGACTGGAACTTCTACTTTCAAGACATCGATGTTAAATCGTGGGTCTGAGAAGACCTTCATGGCACCGATAACCTTGTGTGGTTTTACTTTAGCGTATTCTGCAGAACCTGCGTCAGCGATTTTTTCATCGTAAGCCAAGATTTCAAGGAAGAATGGAATGTCTTCCGCCACACACTCAGAACCGATGCGTTCGATGTAGGCTTGTTTTTGTTGGTTGAGTTCGTCAGAGCTGTCTACATCGTAGTAAAGCAAGAATTTGACTGCATCTGCGCCTTGTTCTTTGATGCGTTTGGCAGACCAAACATCCAAGCAGTCAGGCAAGCGTTTAGTGCTTGTTGTGTCATAACCTGTTTTCTCATAAGCAAGGAGAAGACCAGCATTTGGATCAAGGGCTTTTGTAGCTGGAAGACCATACTCAGGGTCAAGAAGCATAGAAGATGCGTATTTTGTCAATTCATCTGCAACCAAGACTTTGAGTTCTTCCATTTGAGCTACTGTTGGCTCTTCTGTTTGGTATTGAGCCATGAGGCGTTTCAAAGCACCACGTTGGTCAAAGGCAAGAGCTGAGATAATACCATTTTCATCTGAGAGTTTTTGCAAGCAGGCTACTTTATTGGAACTTAATTGTAATTTACTCATAGATACTTCCTTATTTTTGATATTCATGAATGATCACACCTTGTACCACACGGTTTACGGTACCTGTAGGAGACGGTGTATCTGGTTTATTTTCTACCTTGAGTGAAGTCAATAGGGCAAAGAGTTGGGCATAAACGATGTAAGGGAAGACACGGTAAATATCGTTCAAGACACCGACACAACCAAGGGCTACTTCTTTGACATTTTCAAGACCAAAGGCTTGATCACTCAAGAGCACGACACGACGAGCAATGTGATCACCAGCAACTTCACGAACCAAGTCCAAGTCGTACTTGCGAGTGTAGTCTGTCGTTGTGCCAAAGATCAAAACAACTGTATCTTCATTGATAAGAGATTTTGGACCGTGACGGAAGCCAACTGGACTTTCATACATGGTCGCAACTTGACCAGCTGTTAGTTCCAAAATCTTGAGCTGAGCTTCATGAGCAAGTCCAAAGAAAGGACCAGTACCCAGGTAGATAACGCGGTTAAAGTCGAGGTCAACCAGCTCTTTAACATCTTCTGCATTGTCTAGAATCTTACGCGCAAGGCTAGACACAACTTCAAAACGTTCAGCTTTCACAGCAAATTCTGTAGGATCAAAGACCAAGAGAGCTGTTAGCATCATAGACGTAAAGCTAGAAGTCATGGCAAATCCAGCGTCATTAGAAGCAGCTGGTTGCAAGAGCAAAAGATTGCGCTCATCGCCATGGGCTTGAAGAGCCAATTTCCCGTCCGCTGCACAAGTAATCGTCACTTGATAAAGCTCATCCACTAAGGCTTTGGCCAAATCAACCGTCGCCACACTTTCAGGCGAATTCCCACTACGAGCAAAGGAAACAAGAACAGTCGCCACATCTTTTTTCAAATAAGTTTCTGGATTGGCAACAATATCAGTTGTCGCAATAGCATTGAAGTTCCATTTGCGTTCGTCATAGACTTCCTTAAAGTAAGGCACCAAGGTATCTCCCACATAAGCAGAAGTACCAGCACCCGTCAAGATGACCTTGATATAGTCATGTTTATCCGCAATCCCTTGTAGGAATGCTGCAATTTCTTCTCGTTTTGCTTGATAGGCTTCAAAAGCCTCTTTCCATACATCAGGCTGTTGGTAGATTTCACGAGTCGTGATTTCTGCACCCAGTTCAAGCAATTCTTCTTTTGTGTAATTTAGCATAGAGTTCCTCTAATCTATTGTTGTTTCATTCCTATTGAAAATATGGGAATGGGAGTGACTCCCATTCCCATGTATATTCTATATAAGATGCTCTAAGTCACATCTTATTCATCTTCGTCATCATCGAAGCCCGCTAACAAATCGTTGACTTTTACGATGCTTTCTGCAGCACGGCTCTTATAATCCGCATCTGCACCTGTAAGGCTGGCATTGATAAATTCAATCACCATTGGAAGATTCATCCCTGCGTAGAGTTCAATGTCGCGACCTTCCATAATCAAGCGGCTTACCACGTTACATGGTGTACCACCGAGAAGGTCCGCAAAGACTAAGAAATCATCCAAGCCTTCGATAGCAGCTTCAAATTTTGCAGTAAATTCTTCTGGGCCATCTTCTGGAAGAAGAGCCACTGCATGAATGTTGTCCTGTGGACCCATGATCATTTCTGTGCTACCTTTAAGTTCTTCACAGAAACGACCATGACTCACCAAAATTAACGATTTCACCATAAATTATGCGCCCATTCCAAGCAAGAATTTACCAAGAGCAGAGAGACCTACTGCAAGAACGATAATGATACCGATCGCTTTGGTAGAGTTCATACCTTTCTTACCAAGCAACCAGAAGATAAAGGCAGTAAAGATTGCTGGAAGCAAGCGTGGGAAGATTGAGTTCAAGATGTCTTGGAAGTCAATCATCTTTTCACCGATTGGCAATTTGTAAGAAATGTCAAAGTTGATCATTGTTGCTACAAGAGCACCCATCATGAAGACACCAAGTACAGATGCAGCGTCAATCAAAGCTGTCAAGGTACTTTGCATGTTGTTGATAAGGTTAACCCCTTCTTTGTAAGCAAATTCCAATTGTTTCCAACGGAAGATGTCATAAGCAACTGCAACTGCGATCCAAAGGAAGATACCCCATGGTTGGCCAGCGATAGCCATAGTTGCTGCGATAGAGCCCATGATAGCAGGTACAAGTGAACCAAAGATAGTATCTCCAAGAGGAGCAAATGGTCCCATCAAACCTGTCTTGATACCGTTAACGGCATCTTTTGAACCCACACCATCTTTTTCTTCCATGGCAAGGTCAAAACCAGCGATAATTGTGTGGAAGAATGGTGAAGTATTGAAGAATTGAGTATGAACTTTCATCATTTCTTTCAATTCAGGAGTTCCATCCCCATACATTTTACGCAATTGAGGCAAGATCATGTAAAGGTAACCAGAAGCTTGCATACGCTCATAGTTCCAACCTAATTGGAAAGTAAACAAGCTACGTTTGTTGATTTGATTAAAATCTTCTTTTGTTAGTTTGTAATTAGAATTCGTCATCTTCAATTTCCCCACTTTCTGATGGTGTAGAAGGTGCTGCTACAGCTACTTTTTGGCTGTTCTTAAAGTGAACAACTGCAAGGAAGATACCCACGATAGAGATACCGATCATAGACAAACCTTTGAAGTTGTTAGCAAAGCCAATCTTTTCAGCAACATCAGCAGGAAGAGTACCAAGGATACCCGCAACAGCTCCACCAAGACCTGTTACATATGAGTAAAGAACAGTCAACATAGCTGTCAAACCGAATCCCATTGCAAGGTAGTGAAGGTTACGTTTAACTGGAAGGTAACGAAGCAAGATTGCAAATCCAAGACCTGGAAGCATACGACCTGCAAGTGTCAAACCGTCTGCAACCCATTGGTATTCTTTAACAAGGTTTACAACACCTTGTACGAATTCCCCACCAAAAGCAAGAGCGAAGAATACTGGAAGAGCACGAGAAAGAGCCCATGGAAGCGCACCAAGTAGGTAGTTGCGTTCGATACCATTGTAGTCAAAGCGTTCGATCGCAGCATCAATACGGTGTGCAAAGAAAGTAGTTGTCATACGTCCAAGAACGTCGAAGTATGTCAAAAGTGCCGCTACTGGTACAGCGATTGTTGTAATCGCAAGGTCTGTATCAATACCTTGAGAGATAGAGAATGCTGTTGCAAGAACCGCACCAGAAGTTGCGTCGATACGAGAAGCACCACCGAAGGTACCAACCCCGAGAACGAACAACTGCAAGCTACCACCGATAAACAAACCAGTTGTCACATCTCCCATGATCAAACCAGTAATGAAACCAGCGAATACAGGGGAACCTGCAGATGAAACGATTGTCAACTCATCACAGATTTGATAAGCTGAGTACAAAGTGAGAAGTAAAATTTGCCACCATTGTATCATAACAATGACCTCCTAAAAATTTTTTCCTATTTTAATAAGCTCAAAAAGTCTGAAACTGGATCATTTGGAACCATTTGAGCAGTGAGTTTCACACCTTTTTCTGCTAGTTTGTGGAAATCTTCCACATCCTTGTCTACCACATTGATAGAACGTGTGATAGAGCGAGTTTCTGGTGTTTGAGACATATTGCCGACGTTGAGTGTTTCAAGCGGTACACCTGCTTCGACCAAACCAAGGAAACGGTCTGGTTTACGTGCAACGATAAAGAGACGTTGGCTATCGTATTTACCAGCAAGGATATTTGCTGCTGCTTTCTCAACTGGCAAGATACTGAGTTTCACACCTGGTGGTGTCGCAAGTTTCAAACCACTCTTTTCAATATCGTTGTTAACAACTTCGTCGTCTACAACCATAATGCGTGAAACATTTAGTTTTCCAGCCCAAAGATTGGCTACTTGACCGTGGATCAAACGTCCATCGATACGGCATCCTACAATTGTCATAAGTTTTCCCCCTTTATGTGTTTTAGTGTAGGTTTACGAGTTAAATGAATCTCTTCTTTATATTCGCCCTCAGTTTCAAAGATGATGATGCGGTTAGCACCTTCCTTGAGATAGCTATAAGGGATATAAAGTGAGAGGGTCGGGCCGACGTTCCAGAAACGCCCTAGGTGACGCCCGTTGACAAAGGCAACTCCCTTACCAAACTCAGACAAGTCTAAGTAGGTATCCTTCGGCTCTTCAACAGTAAAGTCGAAAGCGTAAAAGGCTGGTTGTCCTTCTGTCCATCCTTTTGAAAAATCAATCTTCTCAGGATTATCCAGTGGTAGTGGATATTGTTTCCAATTCAGTAAGAAATGTAGATCCTTGCAGACACCTGTTCGAATTCCTTTACGCTGCGTATCTGCCAAAAACTTATGTCCGTAGTTGACACGCCCCATATTTTCAATCAAGATGTCAATCTCTGAAAAGCCTTCTCGGTTTCCCTGACAGTAGATGTCTTCACCAATCTCTGTCTGGTATTGAGTAGCAATCCATTGACCATCTACAAAGAGTTGAGCTCGGTCACGTCCATCGATGATACGGAGACGTTCCTCTTCTGCATCCCAACTTGCCTCAGTGCGGTAGAGAAGGTAGCCATAACTTTGTCCAAGTTCTTCCATCGCTTTTGGATAGAGGCTTTCAGTAGGACTAGAGAGACTATCCAGGGTTTCAAACAAGGACACTTTTTCGACTAGTGGAATGGATTCCATTTCCATGCTTTCCTTGTAAAGCGGTTCCAATTGTGGATACTCTGGGAAGTGTGTTGCCATCATCTTCTTGACTGCTAGGTATTTAGCAGTTGGATTTCCTTCTTCATCCAGAAGGGCATCATAGTCGTAAGATGTGACTTGCGGCAAATCCAGAGTTCCTCGAGCCGAGCAACCATTCATGAAACCAAAGTTTGTTCCACCATGGAACATGTAAAGGTTGATAGAGCCTTGCTCCAATACCTCTAGAACAGCTTCTGCCAATTCTTTGGGATCACGAGTGATGATGGGTTCTTTCCAACGGTTAAACCAGCCATCCCAGAATTCCATACACATGAGGGGCCATTTTTTGCCATACTCATCAAAGAATTCCTGCATCTGTGAAAAGTTGTACGGAGCTTTAGAACCGAAGTTCCCTGTCACAAAGAGGTCATCTTCGATCAAGGTTCCGGCTTTCAGAGTAGCCCTCCATGGACCATCTGAAGTAAAGAGTGGGCAATCAATCCCTCGGTCTTCCATCAATTTCCGAATTGCTCGTAGATAAGACTTATCTTCTCCATAAGAGCCATATTCATTTTCGACTTGCATCATAAGAATGTTTCCGCCATTATCCAACAAGCGAGACACAAGCCTTGGCAATAATTGGTCATAATAGCGAGCAACAGCCTCGATGTAGGCTGGGTCGGACGAGCGAATTCGCATGTCCTTGGTCAGGAGCCAAGCTGGCAAACCACCGAACTCCCACTCGGCACAGATAAATGGCGAAGGGCGCACAATAGCATAAAGTCCCAAATCCTGTGCTATTTGGAGAAACTTCTCCAAATCCAGATCACCTTCAAAATTAAATTTTCCCTCAACAGGCTCGTGTAAATTCCAAGCCACATAAGTCTCGACTGTGTTAAAGCCAAGCGCCTTTAAGTTGTAGAGCGAATGATACCAATCCTCCGCCGGAATCCTAAAATAATGAATGGCACCGGATAAAATCTTGAACGGTTTCCCATCTAGGTAGAAATCGTCCTCAATTTTAAATCTTGGCATGTCACCACCCCTGACTAATTAAGTTTGCGCTTTCATTTATTATAATATTAAATATAATCAAATCTTTCGCATTTGTCAATAGGTTTTGGAAAATATTTTAAAATTTTTTGATTTTTTTACTCTCCTTTTACCAACTTTCTGCAAATACCACATGAAAATGGAATTTCTAGAAAAGCTTTCTAAACCATTAGAATAAGCTAATTTTTCGTATATAGGATAACATTTTACTCTGTTATTCTATTTTTTTATCTAAATACTACTATTTTCTCTGTATTTGTGGTAAAATCAAGGATGAAGAAAGAGAATCGAGGTGAAATTATGGCTATTCCAAAATACCAATATATTAAAGATGAATTAAAAAATAAAATTATATCTGGTCAATTTGCAAGTGGAGACAAGTTTTATACTGAAGCAGAATTGATCGCAATGTACGATGTGAGTTCAATCACAGTTGTTCGTGCCTTGAACGACCTTGCTAAAGACGGCTATATTGTCCGTCAACAAGGAAAAGGAACATTTGTTTCACGCGCACGTAAGCATAAACTTGTTGAATTTTCAGATGTCGAAATCTTTGAAACAAAAGATGATAAGGTAACCGTCCTTTCTATCGAGCGTGGAAATCAACTTGAATATTTGGAGAAACTTGGACTACGTGGAGATCAATTCTATTACAAGATTGAACGTATCCGTCAAACAAATGATGTTACCTACATCTACCACACGTCTTATATTCCCGAGCAATACATCAATGCCAACTATCCAAATCTTGACTACTATAGCTCTATCTATAAACGTTTCAAATTGGATTACCGCATTCACATGAGTGATGAGCATTTTGAAGAAATCAACGAAATCGCATTTCCAACACCAGAGCATGCTGCTTCTGTACTAGGAATCGATACACAATTCCCAACTGTCTTCCAAACAAAGACTACGAAACTTGAGGCCACTGGTCAAGTTTTGGCTTATAGCGAAACTTATAAGCGAGCTGACTACTACAAAATCAAATTCATCTCATGTAACCGAGGTCATTAAGAAAAAGCTTGAGCCTAGCTCAGGCTTTTTCTATGTTCATTATAACATGCGCCATTTAGTATGAACATACGACAGAGGGTAATTCTTTAATTAGTAGTGCTTTTACTAAAAACAAGTAAAATAATTGAACAATTTTCTACTAAATTAGATTTACCAAAAAAACAGCTTCCTAATCTTATGATTTCCTCCATTTATTATAGTTCTTTCATAAAGTCGCTTGACTTTTTATAGTTTAGATAATAAAATAAAAACAGTTTTGTGTAAACGTTATCATACGATATAATAATAAGGAGGTTTTATCATGAAACTAGAAAAGAAACAGCGCTTCTCCATCCGTAAATACGCGGTTGGGGCAGCTTCTGTACTTATAGGATTTGCTTTTAGCGCACAAGTCGTATCTGCCGACAGTGTCACTCCAACACCAGAAAATCCAAGCGCAGCTCAGACTGCTCAAGGAGAACCACAGACAGCTGAGACATCGGTTGAAAGCAAGCTTGAAAAAACAGTCGAGGCAAAAGAAGCTTCGGCTACACTCGCTCCAACAGTCGAAAAAACTGAATCCCCAGCAGTCGCAGAGAAAGTTGACGAGACTCCAGTCACTGAAAAAGCTACTCCTGTTTCAGAAGAAAATTCAGAACCAGTAAAAACCGACGAAGAAAAGAAAAATGAAGCCATCACTCCTGCAGTAGCCACTCCTAGCACGGAACGAGCAGCTCAGGTAAATGAAAAACTGGCAAAAAGAAAAATGATCTCAATCGACGCTGGACGCAAGTACTTCTCTCCAGACCAACTCAAAGAAATCATCGACAAGGCTAAACACTACGGTTATACTGATCTTCATTTACTAGTTGGAAATGATGGCATGCGTTTCATGCTGGACGACATGACGATCACAGCCAATGGCAAAACCTATGCAAGTGATGATGTCAAACGTGCACTCGAAAACGGAACGGATGCCTACTACAAGGATCCAAACGGCAACCATTTGACAGAAAGTCAGATGACGGACTTGATTAACTATGCTAAAAACAAAGGCATTGGTCTCATCCCAACTGTAAATAGCCCTGGCCATATGGATGCGATTTTGCATGCCATGAAAGAACTAGGTATCCAAAAACCGAACTTCAACTACTTTGGAAAAGAATCTGCTCGTACCGTTGATCTTGACAACAAAGAAGCTGTTGCATTTACCAAAGCTCTGATCGACAAGTATGCTGCTTACTTCGCTGGCAAATCTGACATCTTCAATATCGGACTCGACGAGTACGCCAATGATGCTACAGATGCTAAAGGCTGGAGCGTTCTTCAAGCTGATAAATACTATCCAAATGAAGGCTACCCTGTAGGAGGATATGAGAAATTTATCGCCTACGCCAACGACCTTGCTCGCATCGTCAAGTCTCACGGACTCAAACCAATGGCCTTTAACGATGGTATCTACTATAATGGCGACACTAGCTTTGGAACCTTTGACAAAGATATCATCGTTTCTATGTGGACTGGTGGATGGGGCGGATACGACGTCGCTTCTTCTAAACTTCTAGTTGAAAAAGGCCACCAAATCCTTAATACCAACGATGCTTGGTACTACGTCCTCGGACGAAATGCCGATGGCCAAGGCTGGTACAACCTCGACCAAGGACTCAATGGTATCAAGAACACTCCAATCACTTCTGTACCAAAATCTGATGGGGCTACTATCCCGTTCATCGGGGGTATGGTAGCTGCTTGGGCGGATACCCCATCTGCACGCTATTCACCATCTCGCCTCTTCAAACTCATGCGTAGCTTCGCAAATGCCAATGCTGAATACTTCGCTGCTGACTATGAGCCTGCTGAGCAAGCCCTGAAAGAAGTACCAACAGACCTTAAACGCTATACTACAGAAAGTGTCGCAGCTGTAAAAGAAGCTGAAAAAGCCATTCGCTCACTTGATAGCAACCTCAGCCGAGCCCAACAAGACACCATTGACCAAGCAATCGCGAAACTCCAAGAAGCTGTCAGCAATTTGACCTTCACACCAGAAGCTCAAAAAGAAGAAGACGCGAAACGCGAAGTTGAAAAACTTGCCAAGAACAAGGTAATCTCTATCGATGCTGGACGTAAGTACTTCACGCTCTACCAACTCAAACGCATCGTAGACAAGGCGAGCGAACTCGGCTACTCTGATGTGCATCTTCTCCTAGGAAATGATGGGCTTCGCTTCCTCCTTGATGACATGACCATCACAGCTAACGGAAAAACTTATGCAAGCGATGATGTCAAGAAGGCTATCATCGAAGGAACAAAAGCTTACTACGATGATCCAAACGGAACCACTCTTAGTCAAGCTGAAATCACTGAATTGATCGAGTACGCAAAATCAAAAGGTCTCGGACTCATCCCAGCGATCAACAGCCCTGGCCACATGGATGCCATGCTCGTCGCTATGGAAAAACTTGGAATCAAGAATCCTCAAGCCAACTTTGACAAGGTCTCCAAAACAACCATGGACCTTGAAAACGAAGAGGCCATGAACTTTGTCAAAGCCCTCATCGGCAAGTACATGGACTTCTTTGCAGGCAAGACAAAGATCTTCAACTACGGTACAGACGAATATGCCAATGATGCCACCAACGCGCAAGGCTGGTATTATCTAAAATACTACAATCTCTATGGTAAGTTTGCTGAGTACTCTAACACCCTTGCTGCCATGGCCAAAGAAAGAGGCCTTCAACCAATGGCCTTCAACGATGGTTTCTACTATGAAGACAAGGATGATGTTGAGTTTGACAAGGATGTCATCATCTCTTACTGGTCTAAGGGATGGTGGGGTTACAACCTTGCAACGCCTCAGTACCTAGCAAGCAAAGGCTATAAACTCCTCAATACCAACGGAGACTGGTACTATGTTTTAGGTAATCACAAACCAGACGAAGCCTATCCACTATCAAAAGCACTTGAAAACTCTGGCAAAGTACCATTTAACCAGCTTGCATCTACCAAGTATCCAGAAGTAGACCTTCCAACCGTCGGAAGCATGCTTGCTATCTGGGCAGACAAACCAAGCGCTGAGTACAAGGAAGAAGAAATCTTTGAACTCATGACTGCCTTTGCAGACCACAACAAAGACTACTTCCGCGCTAACTACAATGCCCTCCGTGAGGAACTTGCTCAAATCCCTGCAAACTTGGATGGATACAGCAAGGAAAGCTTGGATGCTCTAAATGCAGCTAAAGAAGCTCTCAACTACAACCTCAACCGTAACAAACAAGCCGAGTTAGACGCTCTCGTAGCCAGGCTCAAAGCAGCCCGCCTAGGCCTCAAACCAGCAGTGACCCACTCAGGAAGCCTCGACGAAAATGAGTCATCTGCCACTGTTGAAACTAAGCCAGAACTCCTCACCAAAACAGAAGCAATTCCTTTTGAAACCATTAAGAAAGAAAATCCTAACCTCCCAGCAGGCCAAGAGAAAATCATCACAGCTGGAGTCGTGGGAGAACGAACATCTTATGTTTCTGTCCTTACTGAAAATGGAAAACAAACAGAAACGGTTCTAGATAGCCAAGTAACCAAAGAACCTGTGACCCAAGTGGTTGAAATCGGCGCCCCTATTACTCACAAAGGAGATGAACACGGTCTTGCCCCAGCTGCAGAAGCAAAACCAAGACTGGACATCCAAGAGGAAGAAATTCCATTTCCTACCGTGACACGTGAAAATCCGCAATTACCACTCGGACAAACGCAAGTAGTTGTTGCTGGAGTAAATGGTCGCCGTACGATTTTCTACTCTGTCAGCACCACTGCTGACGGCAAGGAAGAAAGAAGCCTTGTCAATAGTGCGGTATCGCAGGAAGCGGTCGCGCAAGTTGTCGAAGTCGGAACTGCTGTTGAGAAAACTGAGCAAGCTGAACCAACTACTACCAAAGCAGAAGAAAAACAACTCCCTGCAACAGGAAGTCAAGACTCTACAGGCTTGGTCGCAGCAGGACTCATGGCCACACTAGCAGCCTACGGACTCACTAAGAGAAAAGAAGATTAAACCCCTTCGACAAGAATACAAAAAAGTGAGATTGAATCTCGCTTCAGAACGTAGACAAACGTCCAAGATGACGTTTGTCTTTTTATCTTTTCGAAGATATTTTCTTCATCATCTACTAATCTCTCCAAAAATCTAAATTAGAGAAAAATAAAAAAGGATATTCGCTAGCCACTTCATCAATTTTTTGATATTTAAACACGCCAAAGTAAGCCCAACCTTATCCTCCATTTTGGACTTCCCTTTCTCTCTAGTGTATCTTAATTTATGGTATTCCTTCACAGTCCCAAAGATTCGCTCAATGGTTGCTTTGCGTTTTCTACAGAGCTCTTTCATACCTCTTTGATGCCGAATCGCTTCACAAACTTCAAGGTCATCTTTCTATACATGCCTCGTTATTACTATTTGCTTATTTTGACTTTTTGTACAAATGGATAATAAGGAAACTCCATTTTTACTAAAAATCCTATAGGGAAAAACAACTATCGCGAAGACTTTTTTAGTCAAACAGAACCACCAAATCGTAACCATCATCAATCAGACAATCATACCAAAATTAAGCAAGAAAACTCCTCTGGTTGCCATCGATAAAAGCTTATCTATCTTCACTTCCATCGTCATTTGAAAACTGCAGAAATTCAAATTCATTCAACATGATAGTGATAAATGCTTTTATCGTTCATTCTTTAGATTGCACTTGACAAAGCAAGAGATTCTAAAAACTACTATCTTTCTCTCAGAAATTCATAGGAGATTACAAATTTTACTAACTTTTATCCATTAAACAATTCTAAATATAAGTCCTATTTTTCTAACCTTTTAGAATCTTTTAGAAAATAAATAGATTAGTAATTCTCCAGTGTTATTCTATTCTAATGTGAAACTAAAATCACTAGCAACCTCATTAAAATAAGCACCTTCATCTCTTTGAACTTCAGGAAGGTTTCTGGAACAAAAAAGATTCTAATTTCAAGAATTCCATATCAAAATGTTTTCAAATCTATAAATTAGACAAAAAAGCAAATAAAACAGAATTCTAAGTTTCAGAAAACTAGTTTTATCCGCTTTTTATATTTAAGATTAGACTCTTATCCCAGTATATCGGATACAACTTTTCCTTAGCTCACTTCATTTTAAGATTCTTTGTCTAGATAGCGAATCAAGTTCTTCTCTGTCAAGATATCTGAGTAGGTGAAGGATTCAACATAGACATTGGCTTGTTTGTCTCCCTCAACATCCCCAAATTCAACGATAAATAGAGATGGATAAACCTCAATTAGCTTACCCAATCTATTTTTTTGGCGCTTACGGCCATTCTCCAAAGTCATTTCAACGACTTGTCCCTCATGCGCCTTGATCTCTTCTTTGATTTTTTTCATCTTGGCTACATCTGTAAATGCATCTGACATCTTATGCCTCCCTCTTTGAGATACTTGAAAATTTATTGTATTCTTTTTGGAAAATTAATTCCACCGTTCCGCGAGCTCCACTACGGTTTTTCTCGATGATAACCTCAACCTTGTTATTTGGAATTCCTTCCTCTTCTTCACCCGCACGATCGTAGTAGTCGTCACGGTATAGAAAGGCTACGATATCTGCATCCTGCTCGATAGAACCCGATTCACGAATATCAGACAAGACTGGTCTCTTATCCTGACGCTGTTCCACACCACGAGATAACTGACTGAGAGCAATGACTGGAACCTTTAACTCCTTAGCTAGAATTTTCAACTGACGAGAAATTTCAGAAACTTCTTGTTGGCGGTTTTCACGACCAGTCCCTGTGATAAGCTGTAGGTAGTCGATCAAAATCAAGCCTAGATTGCCTGTTTCTTGAGCCAGTTTGCGTGAGCGCGAACGAATTTCCGTAATCCGAATCCCTGGCGTATCATCGATATAGATACTCGCGTTGGCTAGGTTCCCTTGGGCAATGGTATACTTTTGCCATTCCTCATCAGTCAATTGACCCGTTCGGATAGAATGGGACTCCACCAAGCCTTCGGCCGCCAACATACGATCTACTAGACTTTCCGCACCCATTTCCAGTGAAAAGATAGCTACCGTCTTGTCCAACTTAGTCCCAATGTTCTGAGCAATGTTCAAGGCAAAGGCTGTTTTACCGACCGCAGGACGAGCTGCGATAATAATCAGTTCCTCCTCATGGAGACCTGTCGTCATATGATCCAAATCACGGTAGCCCGTTGCAATACCAGTGATATCCGTTGTTTGTTGTGACCGAACTTCTAGGTTCCCAAAGTTGATATTTAGAATATCACGGATGTTCTTGAAACCACTACGATTGGCATTTTCGCTAACATCAATGAGTCCCTTTTCAGCTTGAGCAATGATTTCATCTACAGGCTTAGAAGCCTCATAGGCTTGGTTGACAGAGTCTGTCAACTTGGAAATCAAGCGACGTAGCATAGCCTTTTCTGCAACGATTTTAGCATAATACTCCGCGTTGGCTGAAGTTGGTACAGAGTTGACAATTTCAACAAGGTAAGACAAGCCACCAATATTTTGGAGATCCCCTTGGTTATCCAAAATCGTCCGAACCGTTGTCGCATCGATCGCTTCTCCACGATCCGACAAATCTACCATCGCTTGGAAAATCAATCGATGAGCATACTTAAAGAAGTCTCGAGAATCAATGTATTCTCGGACAAAAACGAGTTTGCTCTCATCTATAAAAATAGCCCCCAGAACAGATTGTTCGGCCAAAATATCCTGAGGTTGAACTCGCAGTTCCTCTACTTCTGCCATCCGACTTTCCTTCCTTTTACAATCTTGTCAAGAAGTTGTAAACTTAACCTTCTTTTACACGAAGATTGATGACGCTTGTAACATCTTGGTAGATTTTTACTGGTACATCAATCAAACCTACTGCTCGAATTGGTGCTTTTACTTGAATGTGACGCTTATCAATATTGATTCCAAATTGCTTTTGCAATTCTTCTGCAATTTTCTTGTTGGTGATGGATCCAAAGGTACGGCCATCTGGTCCAACTTTTTCAACAAACTCTACGACAGTCTCTTCTGCTTCAAGTTTGGCCTTGATGGCTCTTGCCTCTGCTAACATCTCTGCATGAGCCTTTTCTTCTGATTTTTGTTTTCCACGCAATTCACCGATTGCCTGAGCAGTCGCTTCCTTAGCCAAATTCTTTTTAATCAGGAAGTTTTGGGCATAGCCAGTTGGCACTTCCTTGATTTCGCCTTTTTTCCCTTTTCCTTTGACATCTGCTAAAAAGATTACTTTCATTCTTCTTTCTCCTTTTCCTTTAGTTCATCCAAAATAAGTTGAGTCAATTTTCCTCCAACTTCTGATAGACTCATATCCTTAATCTGCGCAGCAGCTAGGTTAAAGTGACCACCACCGCCCAGTTCTTCCATAATCCGTTGCACATTGATTTTACTACGGCTTCGAGCCGAGATAGAGATGAATCCTTGTGTATTTTTTGCCAGAACGAAACTAGCCTCAATGCCGGACATGGCCAACATAGCATCGGCAGCCTTACTGATAACAACTGTGTCATAAGTGGTTGTGTCCTTAGCTTGGGCGATCAAGATATCTAAACCCAACTTACGACCTTGTAAAATGAGTTCATTTACCTCACGGTACTCTTCAAAATCTGTCGCAGCAATTTCCTGGATAGCAATACTATCACTTCCACGTGTTCGGAGGTAGCTAGCCACATCAAAAGTTCGACTCGTCACTCGAGATGTAAAATTCTTGGTGTCCAGCATCATACCAGCCATCAAAACACTAGCCTGCATACGACTCAAACGATTTTTCTTAGAATTTTGGAACTGAATCAATTCTGTGACTAACTCACTCGCACTACTTGCTCCACTTTCAATATACGTGATGACAGCATTCTCAGGGAAATCTTGATCACGTCTATGATGGTCAATGACAATGGTTTGAGTGAACAAATCATAAAAATCTTTCGACAAGGTCAAAGTCGTCTTGGAATGATCCACCAAAATCAATAAAGAGCGCTTGGTAACCAATCTCATCGCATCAGCCAGAGACAAGAGCTTGGTGACACCCTCTTTTTCCAAAAAGTTGACCGCACGCTCGATATCTGGTGACATTTGATCTGCATCATAAACCGCATAACTATTTTCAGTGATATTGCTCGCAAACAGCTGCATACCGACCGCAGAGCCCAAGGCATCCATATCCAGATTTTTATGACCAACTACAAAGACCTGATCCACACTGCGGATCTTATCTGAAATGGCTGTCATCATGGCTCTCGTACGTGTTCTTGTTCTCTTAACAGAGGCTGCGGAACCACCACCGAAATAAACTGGGTTCTTGGTTTCATCATTTTCCTTGACAACCACTTGGTCCCCACCACGAACCTCAGCTAAGTTCAAATTCCTTAAAGCAACTTTCCCTATCTCATCATGATTGCCATCACCATAAGAAAATCCCATACTTAAGGTTAGGGGTAATTGCCTCTGTTTTGATTCTTCACGAAAGGCATCAATCACAGAGAATTTATCATTCATCAATTCCTCGAGTACTGTGTAATCTGTGAACACATAAAAACGATCCATCCCCACACGGCGAGAAAACATGGCATACTTACTAGCAAATTCTGAAACAAAATTAGCTACAAAACTATTGATATGACTGATATCGGAGTCGGATGTCGCATCCTCCAAATCATCGTAATTATCCACTGAGATGACCCCGATGACTGGACGACTAGTTACCAATTCAACAGTAGCTTCATACTCCCCAGAAACATCAAAGAAATACAAAACACCTGAGGCCTTATCCATATGAACAGCATATCGTGTTTCGCCCAAGGTAGCATACGCACCAGGATTCCCAACAGAAGCCTTGATGATGGTTTGAATTAACTCAACATCAATTTCCCCTTCTTCATTTGTCAAAATTAACTCAGCATAAGGATTAAACCATTCCACTTCGCCACTAGATAAGTCTAATTTCAGGACACCAACTGGCATTTGATCGAGCAGCGTGTTCAAACTATCTTCCGCTTGATGGTTTACGTATTGGATTTGTTCAATTTCGCTCTTTTCATACTGTTTTTTTTGCCAAACGAATAAAAGCAGATAAAGAAGTACAAATAAAAACAAAACACTGATTGTTACAGCAATATTATGCGAAAAAATAATCAGCAATGTTAAGATTCCGAAAGTTGCAATCCCTAGTAGAACCGCAGAAATCGGATTTAAATTATTTTTTTTCATTCTAAACCTCTTGCGCATTATTATATCACAAAAAGCCTTAAAAAGCGACCTTTAAAAAGAGGTAAGACTTTCTTTCATGATTGATTTCTCCTAATCTCAGACACAAAAGTAGGAGGGAATCATCACCCTCCTACCCACGTGTTCAGAACACTAACACCTAACGTTCTACGATAAGGGCTATTCCCATCCCTCCTCCGATACATAGAGTTGCTAACCCAGTTTTAGCATCACGTTTCATCATCTCATGTACCAGCGTTACTAGGATACGGCAACCGGAAGCCCCAATTGGATGACCAAGAGCAATGGCGCCACCACTGACATTGACAATATCTGTGTTGAAACCAAGTGTTTTACCAACCGCACAAGCCTGGGCAGCAAAGGCTTCATTTGACTCGATCAAGTCAAGCTCATCAACTGTCAAATTACCTTTTTCAAGAGCCTTGCGAGTCGCATCAATCGGTCCACATCCCATCATCCTAGGATCCAAACCTACACTTGCATACGAACGAATGCGAGCAATCACTGGGAGTCCTAATTCTTCAGCTTTTTCAGCACTCATGATTAGGACAGCCGCTGCTCCGTCATTGATACCTGAAGCATTTCCTGCCGTAACAGAACCGTCTTTTTTGAAAACAGGACCTAGCTTAGACAAGCTCTCCAAGCTAGTATCTTTTCTAGGGTATTCATCTGTATCAAAGATGATAGAATCGCCTTTGCGTTGAGGAATGACCACTGGAATAATCTCTTCTTTAAAGCGTCCAGATTCTATGGCTGCCACTGCTCGTTTTTGCGATTCCAAAGCAAGAGCATCTTGAGCATCTCGACTAATACCATATTCTTCAGCCACATTCTCAGCTGTGATCCCCATATGGTATTCGTTAAAGGCGTCAGACAAACCATCCTTGAACATGGTATCTATCACTTTCGAATCTCCCATACGTGCACCCCAGCGAAAGTTTGGCAAAACGTATGGCGCCTGACTCATGTTTTCTGCACCACCAGCTACGATAATATCTGCATCGCCACATCGAATCGCTTGAGCAGCCAACTGCACTGCCTTCAAACCAGAACCACAAACCTTATTGATGGTAAAGGCTGGTGTAAATTCGGGGAGTCCTGCGTGAATGCTCATTTGACGAGCTACGTTTTGACCTAAACCTGCGCCTAGGACATTCCCCATAATCACTTCATCTACTTGCTCTGGTTTCACACTCGCCTTCTCCAAAGCACTCTTAATAACCAAAGCTCCCAAATCAACAGCAGAAATATCCTTCAAACTCCCCCCAAATGAGCCTATAGGAGTTCGCACTGCTGAAACAATCACTACATTTTTCATAACTACCTCCATTTATACCTTGTATAATGATGCAATACAAAAGTGGTTTACAATTGTGTAAACCACTTTTACATAGTTGTCAAGATTTTATGATTCCTTAACTTCTAGTAAACCAACTTCACCATCTTCGCGGCGATACAAAACATTTGTTGTTTGATCTTCGACATCAACATAGATAAAGAAATCATGCCCCAACAAATCCATTTGAAGAAGTGCTTCTTCCAAATCCATTGGTTTCAAATCAATTTGTTTTGAACGAACCACTTTTGGTGGCACAACATTTGCATCTTCAACTAAATCATCTGTAAAGAGTTGGCTAGTTGCAACCTTATTTTTATTCTTGCGTTCGATTTTTGTTTTATTTTTACGAATCTGACGTTCGATTTTATCTGTTACGAGGTCGATAGAGCCATACATATCTTGAGAAACATCTTCTGCACGAAGAGTAATTGATCCAAGTGGAATCGTTACTTCAACCTTTGCTGTTTTTTCACGGTAAACTTTCAAGTTGACACGTGCATCCAACTCTTGTTCAGGTTGAAAATATTTTTCGATCTTTTCGAGTTTAGAAACTACATAATTGCGAATTGCTTCTGTTACTTCTAGGTTTTCACCACGGATACTATATTTAATCATATAAGTACCTTCTTTCTAAACATTTTTATTTTTCTAACTATATTATAACGCTTTCATTTTCATTTTGCAAATTTTTCCTCATCTTACAAGGGAAAAAGTTTTGACTTCCAAAACACCTGCTTCTTCCAGAAGCCTTTTCACACGATTAATAGTCGCTCCTGTTGTATAGATGTCATCAATCAGCAAAATCTTCTTAGGAAGTGAGGTCTCATCTTTAATGAAAAATGGGGTCTCAGTAGCTAATCTTTCTGAACGATTCTTAGAAGAACTAGCTTTCTCTTCTCTTTTTCCCAATAAATCATAAAAAGAGAATCCCGCTGCCTCAACCAAACCTTCAACCTGATTAAACCCTCTCTCAAGTAATCTTTCAGGACTTAAGGGAATCACCACAAATTCATAGTCTCTGTACTTTTTCAATTCCTCAGCAAGAACGGAAGCAAAAACTTTTCTAAGCAAAAAATCCCCATCAAACTTATATCGACTAAAGAAGTCTTTCATCGCTTGGTTATAGGTGAAAATCGCCTTATGATCAACTTGGATTCCTTCTTTACACCAAAATTTACAATCTTGACAATAATTTGACACTCCTTTTTTCATGCAACTCGGACAATGCATCTGTTCAATACTTTCAAAACTTAAAGAACAAGTTAAACAAAGAGGTGTTTCTTGATTCTTCAAAAGAAGGAGATGACTAAAAGTCAAATCACTCTTTGTAGTTTGGCCACACAATAAGCAACTCATAAACCTGCCTCCTTGTTCATTTGTTTGATTTCCTTGATTGCCTTTTTGATTGAAGCATTTAATCCATCATGAAAAAAGAACAATTCACCAGTTGGTCTATCCATACTACGCCCGACTCGTCCTCCAATCTGAATCAAGCTAGACTTGGTAAAGAGGCGATGATTGGCCTCCACTACAAAAACATCCACACAAGGGAAGGTAACTCCACGTTCCAAAATTGTCGTACTGATCAGTATTGTTAGTTCTCCATCTCGAAAAGCTTGCACCTGCTCTAATCGGTCTTCTGTCACAGAAGACACAAAACCAATTTTCTCATCTGGAAAATACACCTGCAAGATTTCTTTTAGTTTCTCGCCTTTCTGAATCTCTGATGCAAAAATTAGTAATGGATAGCCAGTCTTTCTCTGCTTATCAATATAGGCCTTTAACTTAGTTGATAACTGACTTTTCTCTAAACAACGATTAAAATCCGATAACCAAACTGGTTTTGGAATAATTAATGGATTTCCATGAAATCGTCTTGGCAAACTCAATCGTTTTAATTCTCCCGTACGAACCTTCTTATCTAACTCATCTGTAGATGTCGCTGTTAAAAAGATTCTCAGACCATCCTCCTTTACACTATTCTTTACAGCGTAGTAAAGCATAGAGTTGTCAACATAAGGAAAGGCATCTACTTCATCTACTATCAACAAATCAAAGGCATGATAGAATTTTAATAACTGATGCGTCGTTGCAACCACTAAGGGAGTCCGAAAATAGGGCTCTGATTCGCCATGAAGTAGTGCTATCTCACAAGCAAAGTCATTCTGCAGTCGCTTATATAACTCCAAGCAAACATCTATTCGAGGGCTGGCCAAACATACTGCACCACCTTCATCAATCACTTTAGCCACAACTTGATAAATCATCTCTGTCTTTCCAGCTCCTGTCACAGCATGAACTAAGGTCGGTTCTTTCTTTTCGACTGCTCGGATCAATTCCTCCGATACCTTCTCTTGAAAAGGAGTCAATTGGCCACGCCATTGAAGAACATCTTGTTTCGGAAAATCCTCCTGCGTAAAATAGTATAAAGCTTGATCACTCCTGACTCGCTTCATCAGCAAGCACTCCCTGCAATAGTAAGCACCAACAGGCAAATACCATTCTTCCAAAATAGGACTGTCACAACGTTGACAAAACAGCTTTCCCTTCTTTTTTCTCATTGCTGACAGTTTCACTGCTGCCTCTCGTTCTTCTTTGGTTAATTCTTTCTCAGTAAACAAGCGACCGAGATAATTTGGATTTACTTTCATACTTCTTTATTCGTAAAAATCTAGCACTTTAGGTATTTTTTTAGTACAATTAGATTATGGAATTTAGAACAATTAAAGAGGATGGGCAGGTCCAAGAAGAAATCAAAAAATCCCGCTTTATCTGTCATGCAAAGCGTGTCTATAGTGAAGAAGAGGCGCGTGATTTCATCACTACCATCAAAAAAGAACACTACAAAGCTACCCATAACTGCTCTGCTTTTATTATAGGAGAACGCAGTGAGATTAAGCGCACGAGTGATGATGGTGAGCCTAGTGGTACTGCTGGAGTCCCTATGCTTGGCGTCTTAGAAAATCATAACCTTACTAATGTCTGTGTAGTGGTTACCCGCTACTTTGGAGGAATTAAGCTAGGTGCTGGAGGTTTGATTCGTGCTTATGCAGGTAGTGTAGCCTTGGCTGTCAAAGAGATTGGCATTATTGAAATCAAAGAGCAAGCTGGTATAGCCATTCAAATGTCTTACGCTCAATACCAAGAGTACAGTAACTTCCTTAAAGAACATAATCTCATGGAGCTGGATACAAACTTTACAGATCAAGTCGATACGATGATTTATGTTGGCAAGGAAGAGAAAGAAAATATCAAAGCTGCTCTTGTGGAGTTTTTTAATGGAAAAATCACTTTAACTGATCAAGGTTTACGAGAAGTTGAAGTTCCTGTAAACTTAGTGTAAATAAAAAAATATAGATCGTACCTACTAAATTTATTCGCAGATTCACAGCTTAGATGCTTGATATAAAAAAATCCTATCACTTCGATAGGATTTCTATATTTTACAAATAGCTTAGGGCGCGTTATACTAGTATCATCTTATACAAAGAGGTATATCTATGACTATTTATAATAATATCACTGAACTTATTGGACAAACACCGATTGTTAAACTCAACAACATTGTTCCAGAGGGTGCTGCAGACGTCTATGTTAAACTAGAAGCCTTTAACCCAGGATCCTCAGTCAAAGACCGTATTGCTCTTAGCATGATTGAAAAAGCGGAACAAGATGGTATTCTAAAACCGGGTGCTACCATTATTGAAGCAACGAGTGGAAACACTGGTATCGGTCTTTCATGGGTTGGTGCCGCTAAAGGATATAAAGTTGTTATCGTCATGCCTGAGACGATGAGCGTGGAACGACGTAAGATTATCCAAGCCTATGGTGCTGAACTCGTCCTTACTCCTGGTAGCGAAGGAATGAAAGGGGCTATTGCCAAAGCTCAGGAAATCGCTGCTGAACGTGACGGCTTCCTTCCACTCCAATTTAATAATCCAGCTAATCCAGAAGTACACGAAAGAACAACAGGAGCTGAAATACTGGCTGCTTTTGGTTCTGATGGACTAGATGCTTTTGTGGGTGGTGTTGGTACTGGTGGAACGATTTCAGGTGTTTCTCATGCACTAAAAGCTGTCAATCCAAACATTCAAGTTTTTGCGGTTGAAGCTGATGAGTCTGCTATCTTATCTGGTGAAAAACCTGGACCTCACAAAATTCAAGGTATCTCAGCTGGATTTATTCCTGATACACTTAATACAAAGTCCTATGATGGTATCGTCCGCGTAACGTCAGATGATGCACTCACACTTGGCCGTGAGATTGGTGGAAAAGAAGGCTTCCTTGTTGGAATTTCCTCAGCTGCAGCAATTTATGGAGCAATTGAAGTTGCCAAAAAATTAGGTACAGGTAAGAAAGTCCTTGCTTTAGCACCAGATAACGGCGAACGTTATTTGTCTACAGCACTCTATGAATTTGAAGTGTAGTCTCCTAAATGCACTTAGCCCTTATTAAAGGGCTTTTTATTTTATCAATTTAAAGAAACCCCTAAGTCCTCGACAACAACAGAAAAAGGAAGCAAATTGCTTCCTCTTTTATCATTAGTTATTCAAGGCTGCTGCCATTGTAGCTGCAACTTCAGCTTCGAAGTCATTTGCAGCTTTCTCGATACCTTCACCAACTTCAAAGCGAGCAAACTCAACTACTGAAGCATTTACTGATTCAAGGTAAGCTTCAACTGTCTTGCTGTCATCCATGATGTATACTTGTGCAAGAAGTGTGTATGCTTGGTCAACTTTGGTGTTGTCAAGCATGAAACGGTCCATTTTACCTGGAATGATTTTGTCCCAGATTTTTTCTGGTTTGCCTTCTGCAGCCAACTCAGCTTTGATGTCTTCTTCAGCTTGAGCAATCACTTCATCAGTCAATTGAGCTTTTGATCCATATTTCAAGTGTGGAAGAGCTGGTTTACCAACCATTGCACGGCTATCATTATCTTGGTCAATCACGTGGTTCAATTGTGCCAACTCATCTTTAACGAACTGCTCATCCAATTCTTTGTAAGAAAGAACTGTTGGTTTCATCGCAGCAATGTGCATTGAGATTTGTTTAGCAAGTGCTTCGTCTCCACCTTCAATAACAGAGATGACACCGATACGACCACCATTGTGTTGGTATGCTCCAAAGTGTTGTGCATCTGTTTTTTCAAGCAAAGCAAAACGACGGAATGAGATTTTTTCACCGATTGTAGCTGTTGCAGATACATAGGCTGCTTCAAGAGTTTCACCTGAAGGCATTGTCAAAGCAAGTGCTTCTTCGTTATTAGCTGGTTTACCTTCAGCAATTACTTTAGCTGTTGCATTTACCAGCTCAACGAATTGAGCGTTTTTCGCAACGAAGTCAGTTTCAGCATTTACTTCAACTACTGCTGCAACGTTACCGTTAACAAATACACCAGTCAAACCTTCTGCGGCAACACGGTCAGCTTTCTTAGCTGCCTTCGCCATACCTTTTTCGCGAAGCAATTCGATTGCTTTTTCGATATCACCTTCAACTTCAACCAATGCTTTCTTAGCGTCCATAACACCGGCACCAGATTTTTCACGCAACTCTTTAACAAGTTTAGCTGTAATTTCTGCCATTTTGATTCTCCTATATTTTTTAAAAATAGGAGAGCCGGGCTAAGCCCTGCCCTCCTAGGTAATGATTACGTATTTGAATTAAGCATTGTCGCCTTCTACAACTTCAACGATTTCTTCGATTGAGTCAGCTTGAGCTTCTGAAGCTGCAAATTCTGCTTCAACTGCTGCTGCATCTTCACCTTGACGTCCTTCGATGATAGCGTCAGCCAATTTAGCTGTAATCAATTTAACCGCGCGGATAGCGTCATCGTTAGCTGGGATGATTACATCAATATCGTCTGGGTCAGTGTTTGTGTCAACCATCGCTACAACTGGGATACCCAATTTTTTAGCTTCTTTAACAGCGATTTGTTCTTTATGTGGGTCAACTACGTACATTACATCTGGGATACGAGGCATGTCTTCGATACCACCCAAGAATTTTTCAAGACGTGCACGTTGTTTGTTAAGAAGTGCAACTTCTTTCTTAGGAAGAACGTCAAAGATTCCTTCTTCTTCCATACGTTTGATTTCTTTCAAACGAGCAATACGTTTTTGAATAGTTCCCCAGTTAGTAAGAGTTCCACCCAACCAACGGTGGTTGATGTAGTATTGACCTGAACGTTCTGCTTCTTCTTTAACAGCATCAGCAGCTTGTTTTTTAGTACCAACGAACAATACAACTGCATCGTTAGCTGCCGCATCACGCATAAAGTCGTATGCTTGGTCAGCATATTTTACAGTTTGTTGCAAGTCGATAACGTGGATTCCGTTACGCTCAGTGAAGATGTACTTAGCCATCTTAGGGTTCCAGCGACGAGTTTGGTGACCAAAGTGTACACCAGCCTCAAGAAGTTGTTTCATTGAAATTACTGCCATGAGTATTTCTCCTTTTTGTTTTTTTCCTCTTCTTGACTTCAACTCGCAAAACGACCCACGGGCAACAGTTTCACAATTCATCAAGAATGAGTATTATCGTTTACACGACAATCCCTATTTTATCATATTTCAACAACATTTTCAAGCTATTTAGTAGGACTTTCGGCTAAAAACATTAAAAGAGACTCGATTGAGCCTCTTCGTTTCATTCATTAGTTTGGATAGATGTAAGTAACATAGCCTTCAGATGTTGTAGTTGGGTTGAACCATCCACGTTTGTTACCGATTGTACGATCTCCACCGTAGTTTGATTCTGATACTTGAATGCTAGTTGATGATGAAACTGCTGTAACAACCGCTACGTGTCCATATCCACCGTCATTCCAACATGCAATCGCACCAACTTGTGGAGTTGATCCAGTACGGAATCCTGCAGCTGCTGCACTTGTAGCCCACTGCGCTCCGTTACCCCAGTAATCTCCAGCCCAAGGAGCTAATGTCTTAGCTCCCCAAGTACATTCACCAGTTGGATAACTTGAAGCATTTGTACTGTATGTTGGACGCTGTCTAGTTGGAGTTGGTGCAGGTGCCGGAGTGTAGCTTGAATCATCATCTGATGAAGAGCTTGAAGTTGCTTGCACTTGATCTGAAAGTGTTGTATTTCCAGAAGCAACAACTGATTGTTGTTGGCTTGTTTGACGTGCTTTATAAGCCGCTTCTGCTTCAGCTGCAGCTTTCGCTTCTGCCTCTGCTGCAGCTTTTTGTTCCAACAAAGTTGCTTTATCGCTTTCTGCAGTAGCTTTCTCTGCAGCAAGGTTTAACTCAGCAACTTTCAACTCTGCTTGTTTTGTTGTCAATGCTTGTGCATCGTCAGCAAGTGTTTGTTGGTTCGCAATTACAGTGTTGATTGCTTCATTATTTGCAACTTGTTTTTCAGCGATAGATTTCTTATCAGCTTTCTGTTGCTCCAACATTTTGTTGTTAACTGATACAATCTCGCTCATAGCTGCAACACGTGAAATCGCTTCTGTAATTGATTTTGAGTTAATAATTGTATTGATGTAGCTAGTCGCAGCTCCATTTGTCTGTGCGCTACGCGCTTGTTTTTCTAAAGAAGCATTACGAGCAACAATATTCTTAGAGAGCTCTGTAATTTCTCCTTCAAGTTTTTTAGATTCAGCCTGTAGAGTTTCATTTTCAGCTTGCAAGTTTGCTTGTTGTGTTTGAATAGCTGTAACTTGTGTTTGGATTTCATCCACCTGTTTTTGAGCTTCTTTTTGTTTTGTTGTTAAATCACTAATCTTACTATCTTGTGCAGCAATTTTTTCATCAGTTGTTTCTGCATGAACAGTTGTCAATACTGCTACTTGAGAAAACAACACTGTACTTAACAAAAGTGATGCTAAGATTTTTTTCTTCATATCTACTATTACTCCTTCTATTTGAAACACTACTAGTATACCAAAAAAAGACATAATAAATATTACGCCTTTGTTACATTTATATTTCTTTCTCATAGATAACATTTTTCAAAAATATACTGGAAAATCATCATCCATAAAAAGTTTAAAATCATTGATGGGAAAAGGCTGTAGACGACGAAAATGGGCATAGATTCTACAGTCAGTCCTATGGAGAGAGCCAGAAGATAACTTCCCATATCAAATAGAAAACTGAGCACAATGACAGCCAAGATTCGAGTCCAACGATTCATCAAAATCACACTATTGAATTTGTGAAGAGCAACTCCCAAAAGAACAAATAAGAGAGTCGCAATCCCTATCAAATGGAAAAAGTAAATATCATAAACCAAGCCCACTATAAAACAATAGGCTAGGTAAAGATATTCCGAGACTTCAATGGTCTCAAACAAGAGAAATAAAAACAGGAAATGACTAGCTAAGTGAAAGTGAGGAAAGAAGGAACCCACTAGTTGACCAATATGAGCATCAACTAGCACAATAACAGGGAGTAAAAAAAATATACCAACTTGTTTTAACAGTCTCATTGCTAATTCCCCACTAACTCTACCACATGAAGATTTTTGGTGTCAGCACTTAACTTTACTGTTACCTCTCGTGTTAGATAGTCACTGCTATGCGTTGTGGCAACAACCTCTCCAACAGGAATATCTTTGACATTAAAGTTTCCGAGTCCACCTGTAGTCACCTTGTCTCCCGCACTAATATCGCTGTTACTATTTAATTGGCTAATTTTAAGAAGTTCAGACTCCTTATCATAACCAACGATAATCCCGTAAATTTCAGTAGAGCCATGCAAGATTTTAACGGAAATATTGTCAGAATTTTCAGTGTTTGTCAGCAAGTTGACAGTTGTTGAATGATCCTCTACTTTTGAAACACTACCAATCAAGCCACCGTTTGCAATGACCAACATATTTTCAGAAGCTCCTTTTAAACTTCCCGCATCAATTGTTAACTCTTGTTTCCAAGATACTGGAGCTCGCATAATCACATCTGCTGTAATGGTTTTTGTTGCCTGCAATTTTGACTTCATATCCAGCAACTGACGTAGTTGTTCATTTTCATTTTTTAAACGTTCTGATTGATTAGACTCCATCTCTAGTTGATAAAGTTGCTTTTTTAAACTCTCGTTTTCATTATAAGTCTGCGTCAAATGTCCCAAATCTGATTTGAAACCGTCAAACCACTGAAAAGGTTTTTGAACAATTCTATCTACTAAGGAAATCCCATCTCCTAGTTTCGTCACAATAGCACTTGAATAGGTTGTCACTAATAGAACAGAAACTGCCAGAACTGTGACAAAAACGATGATTAGATATTTTGATTTTTTAAAACGGTTCATATTCCTACCTTTATACTAAAAACCTGCTACTTTGAGCTTCTTATCAATCCTACAAACCTGCTAAGATTTTAAGAAAAATAAGAAACATCCCAGTATCAAAATCACAAGAATTGCCAGTGTATCCTTTTGACTCCATCTCAACTGTCTATACTGACTTCTACCCTTTCCTCCCTGATAACCACGCGCTTCCATGGCTATTGCCAATGAATCTGCACGCTTTAAGCTCGTAGCAAAAAGAGGAATTAAAATCGGAATCATAGCCTTTACTTTTTGAACGATGCTACCTTCGCCAAAGTCAACTCCACGAGCTTTCTGAGCATTCATAATTCTCGTTGTGTCATCCATCAAGGTTGGAACAAAACGCAAACTCATTGATAACATGAGACCAATTTCATGAACGGGAACTTTCACGCGTTTCAGCGGTGCTAAAAGAGCTTCAACTGCAGATGCCAGACTCAAAGGCATGGTCGTTAATGTCAGCAAGGTTGAAAAGAAAATAATCAACACAAAACGACAGAAAATGATTCCCGCTTGTTGCAACGCATAATCCGTTATTTTTATAAAAGAAAACTCAAATAGGACATTTCCACTTGAAATGAAAAAGAGCTGAAAAAGAGTCGTAAAAGCAATCAGGAAGAACATGGATTTTAATCCCTGAACGAAAAATGAGAGGGAAACGCCTGACAAAGCGATAAATATACCTGTCGCTATAAACAAAATGAGATTGGTGAGGGGATTATTAGCCCAAAATACAATCAAAATCAACAGGATCATGGCAAGCAATTTACTACGTGGATCCAAGCGATGAATAATGGAATCCCCCGGTATATAACGCCCTAAAATCATACTATCCATTTAGCGACTCCTTAAACTCCTCTATCTTGATTGGCAATTTTTTAAAAGCTACACCTCTATCTGCCAAACGTTTACAAAAGGCTGTTATTTTAGGCACACCTAACTGCACCTTTTCCATAGAGGCTACATCTTGGAAAACATCACTCGGTTTGCCACTTTTGACTAAACGTCCCTTTTCCATAACATAGACCTGATCAGCATACGTAGCTACATCATCCATCAAATGCGTTACCAGAACGATTGTCATTCCAGAAAGGTGGAGTTTTTTAAACAGGGTCATCAATTCTTTTCTGCCCAGAGGATCTAGCCCTGCTGTCGGCTCATCCAAAACCAAGACAGTTGGCTCCATGGCTAGCATACCCGCTATAGCCACACGTCTCATCTGGCCACCCGAAAGTTCAAAAGGACTGCGCTCAAAAAGTGACTCATCAATGCCTACCAAGGCTAACTTTTCACGCGCAATTTTCTTGGCCTCTTCCTCAGAAACTCCAAAATTTTGCGGTCCAAAAGCCACATCTTTCAAAACAGTCTCTTCAAAAATTTGGTTTTCAGCAAATTGAAACACTAGACCGACTTGCTTTCGAATCTGGCGAATTTCTTTATTGGTTGATATAGGAGTAATGACAGTATCGAAAACTCGAACAGAACCCTTACTTGGTACCAATAGGCCATTTAAAAGCTGTAAAATCGTTGACTTCCCACTACCTGTGTGCCCTACTAAAGCTGTATAGGAATTATCATCAATCGTCAAAGAAACATCAGTCAAGGCTGATGAAGATAGGGGTGTCCCCTCTTGATAGGTAAAGCTCACATTTTCTAGAGTAATTCCCATAACTTGTCCTCTAGCTCTCCTTCTGTCAAATATCCATCCGGCAACTGATAACCAGTCTCTCTCAAAGATTCTCTCAATTGATTAGTAAAAGGCTCATCTAACCCTATCTGGTCAAGGTCATCCCGAGAAAAAAGTTCTCTTGGACTGCTGGTTGACTCCACTTGGCCTTTTTTCATGACCAAGACACGATCACTCATCGCAACTTCTTCCAAATCGTGCGTAATGGAGACGACTGTCATCTGGTGGTATTTTCGAATCTCTTGAACTGTCTGAATCAGTTCTCTGCGCCCCTCAGGATCCAACATACTTGTAGCCTCGTCCAGAATAAAAATAGCTGGTCTCAAGGCAACAACTCCTGCAATAGCCACCCGTTGTTTTTGTCCACCAGACAAACGAGCTGGTTCTCTCTTCTTAAAGTCCAGCATACCTACCAACTCCAAAGATTCAGCCACTCTCTTTTTCATTTCTTCACGAGGAAGTCCCTGATTTTCTAGGCCAAAGGCGACATCATCTTCAACAGTTGCGCCCACAAATTGGTTATCTGGATTTTGAAAAACCATACCAATTTGTCTACGCAAGTTCCAAACATTCTCAGAGGACAGCAATTGGCCATCTATCCAGATTTCCCCAGACTCTGCTTCAAGCAAGCCATCAATCAAACGGATAGTTGTCGATTTCCCACTCCCATTATGGCCTACAATCGAAAGCCATTCTCCCCGTTTCACGTGAAACGAGACATTATTAACATCATAATAATCTTGGTCTTCCTTATAACGAAAAGACAGATCTTTTACTTCAATAATCGATTTCATTTCGAACCAAATGTCCCTTTGAATACATAAGCGCTACCCTTGAAATAATCATAGCCAGAGTAGATAGTGAAAAACAAAGCTATATAAAGCAACAGTTGCCCAATTAAATTCCAATGTAAGAGCAAAAAGATAATGGCAAACATCTGACTAAAGGTCTTGATTTTCCCTGACATCGCTGCTGCTAGAACCGTTCCTCCCGTCTCAACGAGCAACAGCCGTAGGCCGGTCACCGCAAGTTCACGACAGATGATAATAGCAACAACCCAAGCTGGAGCCATACCTAACTCAATCAACATGATAAAAGCTGACATAACCAGCAACTTATCCGCCATCGGATCTGCAAACTTTCCAAAGTTGCTGACTACATTCCATTTTCGAGCAAGATAGCCATCGAGATAATCCGTTATACTAGCAACTGCAAAGATGATTGCTGCCAGCAAGTGACTGCCTTGTGAATGGTCCAAAGTCAAAGTAAGAATAAAGAGAGGTATAAAGAGAATTCTACCAATAGTTAATACATTAGGAATTTGTTCTTTTTTCATTGGTTTTTCCTTAATCTGTAGTAAATGTAAGTGTCACAGTTCCAGTCTGAGTCGTCAACTTGGAAGTATCAACTGTTTGATTATCTACAGTCAAAGTAACTCCCTTCACTACACCTAAGGTAATAGTAACGGGATTCTTAGTTGAAACTGTTGTTTTTGCATTTTTATTGTCTGCGGATAGTGTCACACCACCCTCCAGCTCACTTCCTGAAACACTAATCCAGCTAGTTGTATCCGAAACTGCCAGTTGAACAGTAGCTGTATCCTTATTCGTTTTATAACGAGCTTCAATGCGGTTTCCTTCACCCGAAACTGTAATAGTTGATGCCGCAGAAGAAGATGAGCTAGACGTCTGACTGCTAGAAGATGAACTAGAAGAAGTTGTTGAGCTAATAACACTATAATTTGCCGAAGAAGGACGCGTTGGTTGAGTCTGGATATAATTCCAAACATAGTAAGTGACAAAAATTAAAATTGACAAAGCAAATAGGACGAAATAAAACAAGGGGAGATAAGAGGTTTTTTTCTTATTTGATCGTCTACGACCAGACAAATCTTCTTCATCAACATCTACCTCTTCATAGGTAATCATGCTTCCTGAATCATAGGCATCCAAAATAATTCGTTCATCCAATTCAACCGCCCAAGCGTATTTTCTCAAAAAAGAACGAGCGTAGAAGGTACTAGGGAGTTGATCAAAATCATCTGCCTCCATAGCCTCTAATAAATTCATCTGAATATCAGTTTTTGCCTGCAATTCTTCCAAACTCAATCCTTGGTTTATTCTAGCTAAACGCAGCACCTCACCAATTGTTTTTTTTCTCATACTTAGCATTCCTTCTTTCTAGGCTTACTTATCTTTTAGGTTGGAAAGATTGTAAAATCAACTAGATCACCATCATCAATCAAGCGATGACCAGCTTCTAAAACATCCTCCAAAGTAATTTCTTGTAAAATTTTTGGCAAATCAAAAATGGTTTCTCCGCCATCTATAGGATCGTATTGAGTTGCAATAAATTCCAAAGAATTCATACTACTAAAAAACTCTCCAAACATCTCACTCTTAACAAGATCGAGATGTTCATCAGTAATATCTGCATCACTACTAAAATGACGAATCGCCTTACGAAATTGATGTGATAGAGAAACGGGTTCCTTCGTATCCATAGTCAACATCACAAAATGAAAACGACTAGTCACCTCAACTTCTAATGACAGTGAAGCATCTAACTTTCCCGCCTCATATAGGTTTTGAAAACGATTTGAAGTCCAACCAAACATCATCGTAAACAACAATTTCAACAAAACACTATAACGGTAGCAATCTGCTTCTGCCACCTCACCTGTTCCCCTAATTCCAATAGCAAGCTTTGGAGAAGAAACCTCCATCCGGAGACTGTCTGTTTCTTTAACGGGCTGTAAAGCAAGCTTCTCCTTGTTTACTACCATGTCTTCTAAATTTCTAAATTTTTTTTGTGAAAAATACTTTCCAATCGCATCTACATCAAAATTCCCAACTAAAAGCAAAGACATATTGACAGGTTTGTAAAAGACTGTAAAGTTATCTTTTAAGTCATTCAGCTGAATGTTGTTAATTGATTTTTCACTTCCAACAATGTCTGCTGCCAGAGGAGTATTGGGATAAAGATTGGCTAATGTAGCAAAAAACAGACGCGAATCTGGATCGTCTTGGTACATCTCACGTTCCTGTTGGATGATTTCCCGCTCTCTCCCAACTGACTCTTCCGTAAAGTGAGCAACTGTTACCAACTCCTCAAGTAGATCCAAATTTTCTGATAAATGATCTATTGTCGAAAACAAATAACTCGTTTTTGTAAAGCTTGTAAAAGCATTGCTATCTGCTCCCAAGCGTGTAAAAGACTCCATAATATCTTCAGCATTTTCTCTCTCAAACAGTTTGTGTTCAAGAAAATGTGCAATTCCAGCTGGATAATACTGTAAACCTTTTTCAGATAGTGTAAAGCTTGTGTCTATTGATCCAAATCGAACTGTTACAACTCCGTAAACTTCATTAAATTGTTTCTTAGGAAGGAGAGACACTGTCAATCCATTTGATAGACGAGTCTGATAAACCGTCTCCTTTACAGCAGGATAATATTTTTCTTCAAAGGTAACTGGTGTCATTCTATTCCTTCCATAAAGTATATCGCTTGTAACCGAACACTATTTGCTACTTTGCAGATAGCTTCTTTATCAACTTTATTTAATTTTTCAATCCAATTGTCAAAATCTGATGTAGATTTCCCTAACAAACTTTTCAAGTAAACTCGCTCGATTAGTGAGCTCTGACTATCTTGCGCAAGCAATAAGGTTCTGCGAATCATCTCCTTAGTCTGTTCAATCTCCAAATCTGTAAAATTACCTTTCTTTAGTTCAAGTAATTGATGATTCATCAATTTTCTGGCTTGATTGCGCTTTTCCCGATCAATGCCAGCATACATCCTCAATTGACCACTAAATAAATCCAATTGACTGGAGATAGTGTAGGCTAGACCAGCATTTTCCCGAACATTTGTAAAAAGCTTAGAGTGAGCAAAACCACCTAACAGACCATTCATTACTACCATGGCCAAATGATGCTTGTCTCCATAGCTCGTAGAACAATGGTAAGCCAATTCCAAAACGGATTGGCCCACATTCTTACGAATCATTCCTTCCCGAAGGACATTTGAATATGGTTGTTGGTACTGAGGCTTGACATCGATTTGACGCCCTGTAAAGGAAAATGATCTCAACCAATCCTTTACTTCAACTTCATTGAAATCACCTAAGAAAAAGAAATCAATTCGATCATTTTTCAGAGCATCTTGCAAGCAAGTGTAACTACTTTTTGGAGACTCATTTGAAATGCGATTTCGTAAATCACTATATCTCAATTGAAGACGTTCATCATGAAAGAACAAGTTATCCAATTCCTTATGAGCAAAATAAAATGAATCATCCATATCAGTAGCTAAACTAGCCAATAATTGTTTTCTTTCAATTTCAAATAAGGCTGGCTCAAAAGCACCATCTTGAGATAAGGGAGCAAATAAAGTCTGTTTCACCAATTCCAATATTTGAAAAGTCAAGACATTTTTTTTACTCAAAAACTCATCCCGCACGTAGGTAAATGTTAAGTCAAGAATATGTGCTTGTCCTCTACGATAAGCACTTGTGGAAATATCTGTTCCATACAAACTTGCCAAGTATCTGCGAAATGCTTGTGATGTTGGGTAAGCTTGATTTGCCGTCTCCAACATACTTGCACTTAACATGCGTCCTGCTATTGTCTCAAGAGATAAGGGAGCAGTAAAACAAACAGTGATTTTATTTGTTTTAAACTTTTTGGATTGAATAAAATGTGCTGAAATTCCAGGCACCAACTCCATACCTTACCTCCTTACATATAGAGTTCTATTATACCACGAAAATCAAAATTTTTCTTGTTCTCTTTATAGCTTTCAAAAGTAAAATCGTTTTCATTTCGACTGACTTTCCTTCAGCTATTTCAGGGAAAATATGGTATAATACCAAAGATTGAGGTGAATTATGGAATACAAATTATTTGAAGAATTTATTACGCTCCAAGCCCTCCTAAAAGAGCTCGGAATCATACAAAGCGGTGGTGCTATCAAATCCTTTTTAATGGAGCATCAAGTTTACTTTAATGGCGAGTTAGAAAGTAGACGTGGGAAAAAAATCCGTATTGGAGATACGATTGACATTCCTGATTTAAAGATTGACATCACCTTAACACAACCAAGTTTAAAAGAGCAAGAAGAGTATCAAGCAGATAAGATTGAGAAAGAGCGAATTGCTAAACTTGTCAAAGAGATGAATAAAGGTATCAAGAAAGAAAAACAAAAAACTTCTTCATCGCCTAAAACCAAACAAGCTCCACGTTTTCCAGGAAGATAACTATGTGGCTTCAACATTTAACAATTAAAACCTTTCGAAACTACAAAGAGGCAAAAATTGATTTCAATCCAAAATTAAATGTCTTTCTAGGTCAAAATGCACAAGGAAAAACCAATATTCTAGAAGCAATCTATTTCTTGGCCTTGACACGTAGTCATCGGACTCGTACAGATAAAAATCTCATTCATTTTGATAACGAGCAACTCCATCTTTCTGGCTTGCTACAGAAAAAAACAAGCTCTATCCCTCTAGAAATTGATTTAACCCCAAAAGGGCGTGTGACTAAGGTCAATCACTTAAAACAAGCGCGCCTATCAGACTATATTGGACATATGAATGTTGTCCTCTTCGCACCTGAAGATCTCCAGCTAATTAAAGGAGCACCTTCCATTCGCCGAAAGTTTATAGATATCGAACTAGGACAAATTAAACCAATCTACTTGTCAGACTTGTCAAACTACAATCATATACTAAAGCAGAGAAATACCTACCTAAAATCCAGCCAAAAGATTGACGAAACATTTCTGTCAGTCTTAGATGATCAGTTGGTAGAGTATGGTTGTCGCGTCATAAAGCATCGGATAAAATTCATTAAAGACTTAGAGAAATTTGGTCAAATAAAACACTTAGAAATTTCAAATAAATTAGAAGAGTTGTCAATATCTTATCAATCATCTGTCAACTTTACTGGTGAAGAGCAGTTGACGAATTCTTTTAAAATGGCTTTAGAAAAAAGTAGATCAAGAGATTTGTTTAAAAAGAATACTGGTGTTGGCCCTCATCGAGATGACATTACTTTTTATATCAATGGAATGGACGCTAGTTTTGGGAGTCAAGGTCAACATCGTAGTCTTGTACTTTCTATCAAACTAGCAGAGATTGAACTAATGGAAAGTATTACTAATGAGTCTCCGATACTCTTACTTGACGATGTTATGAGTGAACTTGACAACACACGACAATTAAAATTACTAGAAACCATTTCTCACTCTATCCAAACATTTATCACAACAACCAGTTTAGACCACTTACAAAACTTGCCTGAAAATCTTAGTATTTTCAGAATCCAAAACGGTAAAATTTCTGTAAATCAAAATTGACAACTTTGTAAACAAAAAGAACTCCTGATTTTCAGGAGTTCTTTTTTACTACTTACATAGAGTAGTTTGGTGCCTCATTAGTAATTTGTACGTCATGAGGATGGCTTTCTTTTAGACCAGCCCCAGACATTTCAATAAATTGAGCATTATCATGTAGTTCTTTAAGGTTAGCTGCACCACAGTAACCCATACCAGAGCGAATACCACCAATCATTTGGAAGACGATATCAGCTACTGCACCTTTATAGGCAACACGACCTTCAATTCCTTCTGGAACGAGTTTGTTTGCTTCATTGACAGAACCTTGGAAGTAACGGTCGCTTGAACCTTTCTTCATAGCAGCAATTGATCCCATACCACGGTAAGTCTTGAACTTACGTCCTTGGAAGATTTCAGTTTCACCTGGAGCTTCATCAGTTCCAGCAAACATTGATCCAAGCATAACTGCATTTCCACCTGCAGCAAGGGCTTTTACAATATCTCCTGAGTACTTGATTCCACCATCAGCAATGATTGTTTTTCCATATTCACGCGCAACAGCTGCCGCATCATAGATTGCTGTTATTTGTGGTACACCGACACCTGCAATGACACGAGTTGTACAGATAGAACCTGGTCCGATACCGACTTTGACAACATCTACACCTGCATCATAAAGAGCACGCGCACCTTCTGCAGTTGCAATATTACCTGCAATCAAAGTGCGGTCTGGGAAGTGAGCACGAATTTCAGCAATTTTACGTAGAACCCCAGCAGAGTGACCATGAGCAGTATCAATAACAATTGCGTCAGCTCCTGCTTCAAAAAGGGCTTCGGCACGTTCAAATGTATCTGAAGTGACACCCACCGCACCAGCAACTAGAAGACGACCAAATTTATCTTTTGCTGCATTTGGAAACTCAATCACTTTTTCAATATCTTTGATAGTAATCAAACCAGAAAGACGACCTTCCTCATCAACCAAAGGAAGTTTTTCAATACGGTGTTCTTGAAGAATGCTTTCAGCTGTTGCCAGATTTGTACCAACAGGAGCAGTAACAAGATTTTCACTGGTCATATGGTTTGAGATTGGCTGATTGTAATCTGAAATAAAGCGAAGATCTCGGTTTGTTAGAATACCAACCAATTTACGATTTTCAAGTGTCTCCACAACTGGAACACCACTGATACGGTAACGTCCCATCAGTTCATCTGCTTCAGCAATCGTGTGTTCTGGAGTCAAGAAGAATGGATCAATAATAACACCATTTTCAGAACGTTTTACCTTGCGAACTTCATCTGCCTGTTGCGCAATAGACATGTTTTTATGGATTACTCCAAGACCACCCGCACGAGCAATGGCAATAGCCATTTGACTTTCTGTGACTGTATCCATGGCGGCTGTTATAATTGGGATATTTAAAGTCAAATTATCTGCCAATTTTGTTGTTAAATCTGCATCATTAGGCAACACATGACTTTCTGCTGGAATGAGCAATACATCATCAAAGGTAAAACCTTTTTTTAAAAATTTAGTATCCCAATTAGACATTGAAGTTTCCTCTTTTCTTTCTTTTTGAGCTTGACTCTTTTTGTATTGTATCTATCATACCATTCTATGAAAATTTGTCAATTATATTTATGGTAGAAATCATAAAAAAACTATCCCTGTGATCCTATGGAAGAGATAGTTTTACGATTCATATTTTATCTATTATTTAAAATAATTTAGTCCCATTGCTCCCTTAACTTCAGATAGAGTTTGCCCCGCAACCTCACGCGCTTTCTCACTACCTTTTTGAAGCATATTGTACACTTCCCCCATATCCTTAGCAAATTCGATACGGCGCTCACGAATAGGACCAAGTTCGCGTTCTAATATTTCAAGTAGATAACGTTTCGTCTTTACATCACCAAGACCACCACGTTGATAATGTTCTTTCATATCTGCAATGTCTTGAGCATCTTCTGGACGACCAAACACATCTAGATAATGGAAAACCATATTTCCTTCAATCTTACCTGGATCCTCAACTCGAATATGGTCTGGATCAGTATACATGCTCATGACTTTTTTACGCAAAGTATCTGCATCATCAGCTAGATAAATACCATTATTAAGGGATTTAGACATTTTAGCATTTCCATCTAAACCAGGCAAACGCCCTGCTCTCTCATTTTCTGGATAAATACCTTCCGGCTCCACCAAGACCTCACAATTATAAGCATGATTAAAGGAACGAACAATCTCGCGAGTCTGCTCAATCATTGGTTTCTGATCTGTCCCAACAGGAACATAATTAGCCTTGAAGGCAGTAATATCTGCTGCTTGCGCAATCGGATAAACCAAAAATCCTGTCGGAATACTTTCTCCAAACCCTTTTTGAGCAATCTCTGTTTTTACTGTCGGATTTCGTTCCAAACGAGCTAGTGAAACCAAATTCATATAGTACATAGACAGCTCAGCCAACTCTGGGATTTGGCTTTGAATAAAGATAGTTGACTTACTTGGATCTAATCCAACTGCTAGGTAATCTAAGGCAACATTCCCAATCGATTCTACAATCGTTTGAGGATCTTTGGCGTAATCTGTCAATGCTTGTTGGTCCGCCAAAAAAACAAACATTTCATACTTATCTTCTTCCTGCAGTAATACTCTATTTTTAAGACTCCCAACATAATGTCCAATATGCAGTTTTCCTGTTGGGCGATCTCCTGTTAAAATAATGGGTTTCGTCATTTTTTTCTCCTTCGAAATGGTCTCTTCAATTATAGCATTTTTTTGTTAAAATAACAGAAAATTATTTAAATCAAACAACTAACTCATTGTAAATAAACCTGTAAACTTAATTGACATAAAATTGACAAACAAAAATTTGAATATTTCTCTCTTTTCTAGTAGAATAAATGTATTACATATTATAGGAGAAAAACATTGCTTACAGTATCTGATGTTTCACTACGTTTTAGTGATCGCAAACTTTTTGATGATGTCAATATCAAATTTACAGAAGGAAATACATACGGATTAATTGGTGCTAATGGTGCTGGGAAATCTACATTCTTAAAAATCCTAGCTGGTGATATCGAGCCAACAACTGGTCACATCTCTCTTGGTCCAGATGAACGTCTCTCTGTTCTCCGTCAAAATCATTTTGACTATGAAGATGAGCGAGTTATTGATGTCGTCATTATGGGAAATGAAAAACTTTACAACATCATGAAAGAAAAAGACGCCATTTACATGAAGGAAGATTTTTCAGATGAAGATGGTGTTCGTGCAGCCGAACTTGAAGGTGAATTTGCCGAACTTGGAGGTTGGGAAGCAGAAAGTGAAGCATCTCAATTACTTCAAAACCTAAATATTCCAGAAGAATTGCACTACCAAAACATGAGCGAATTGGCCAATGGTGAAAAAGTGAAGGTTCTCCTTGCCAAAGCACTTTTTGGCAAACCAGATGTTCTTCTCTTGGACGAGCCGACCAACGGTCTTGATATTCAGTCTATTACTTGGTTAGAAGACTTCTTGATTGACTTTGATAACACCGTTATCGTTGTATCCCATGACCGCCACTTCTTAAACAAGGTATGTACTCATATGGCCGACCTTGACTTTGGAAAAATCAAACTCTATGTCGGAAACTACGACTTCTGGAAGGAATCTTCTGAGCTTGCTGCTAAATTGCTAGCAGACCGTAATGCTAAAGCGGAAGAAAAAATTAAACAATTGCAAGAATTCGTTGCTCGATTCTCTGCTAACGCTTCTAAGTCAAGACAGGCAACGTCTCGTAAAAAAATGCTTGACAAGATTGAATTAGAAGAGATTGTGCCATCTAGTCGTAAATATCCATTTATCAACTTTAAAGCAGAACGTGAGATTGGTAATGATCTCTTGACAGTAGAAAATCTAACTGTAAAGATTGATGGCGAAACTATCCTAGATAATATTAGTTTCATCTTGCGTCCAGGTGATAAGACAGCTCTTATTGGACAAAATGACATTCAAACGACTGCATTAATTCGTGCAATTATGGGTGACATCGACTATGAAGGAACTGTCAAGTGGGGAGTTACTACTAGCCGTTCTTACTTGCCAAAAGACAACTCGGCTGATTTTGCAGGAGGAGAGTCAATCCTTGACTGGTTGCGTCAATTTGCAAGTAAAGAAGAAGATGACAATACCTTCCTACGTGGTTTCCTCGGTCGTATGCTCTTTTCTGGAGATGAGGTTAACAAACCTGTAAACGTCTTGTCAGGGGGAGAAAAAGTACGTGTCATGCTTTCAAAACTCATGCTCTTGAAATCAAATGTCCTTGTACTTGATGATCCAACAAATCACTTGGACTTGGAATCTATCTCAAGCTTGAACGATGGATTGAAAAACTTTAAAGAATCAATCATCTTTGCTAGTCATGATCACGAGTTCATTCAAACTTTAGCAAACCATATTATTGTTTTGTCTAAGAATGGCGTCATTGATCGTATTGATGAAACCTACGATGAATTCCTAGAAAATGCAGAAGTACAAGCAAAAGTTAAAGAACTTTGGAAAGACTAAATAAGACTTCAAAACTCAGTTGGGTTAACCAACTGAGTTTTCTATCATTCTACGAGGTAACATGAAATCATTTTTTAAAACATATTGGACCTATTTTATTTCTTTCATCATTCCTGTAGTGATTATGTCTGGAGTATACCTATCTCAAGGTATCTACTGGAATAGCGATACATCCCCACTATTAGGAGACGGTTTTCATCAATACGTTATTTTTGATGTGGCTTTACGGAATATTCTACATGGAAATGGTAGTTTGTTTTACACCTTTACAAGTGGCCTCGGACTGAATTTCTATGCTCTATCTAGTTATTACTTGGGTAGTTTTCTCTCGCCTCTGGTTTACTTTTTTAATCTATCGAATATGCCAGATGCCGTCTATCTAACCACTCTCTTAAAATTTGGATTGATTGGTCTGTCAACCTTCTTTAGTTTGAATAGATTATTTAAAGATATCCCCAAATTTTTAAAACTTGCCTTATCTACTTCCTATGCTTTAATGAGCTTCACTGTCAGTCAGTTAGAGATTAAAACCTGGCTAGATGTTTTTATCTTGATTCCTTTAATTATTACTGGTTTACACCTACTTATAACACAAAAGAAGCGCCTACTATACTTTACAAGTCTGTCAATCTTGTTTATCCAAAATTATTATTTTGGATATATGACAGCATTATTTCTTATTTTTTGGTATATCTGCCAAATTTCTTGGGACTTTAAAAATCGAAAATCATCTTTTCTTGATTTTGTTGTTACCTCCTTTTTAGCAGGAATGGCTAGTTTGATTATGACTCTTCCTACACTGTTTGATTTACAAACTCATGGTGAGAAGTTAACTGCCATCACAAAATTAAAGACAGATAGTAGCTGGTATCTGGATATTTTCGCAAAACAATTCATTGGATCTTTTGATACAACTAAATATGGATCCATACCAATGATTTTTGTTGGATTGCTTCCCTTTATTTTGACCATTCTATTTTTCACAATAAAATCCATAAAGTTTCACGTGAAACTTACCTATGCAATTTTCTTTACTTTTTTAATAACAAGCTTTTACATAGAAGCACTTGATTTATTTTGGCAAGGGATGCACACCCCAAATATGTTTTTGCATCGCTATGCTTGGATTTTTTCCACTCTGCTAATTTATACTGCAGCAGAAGTCTTAAATCGTCTGAAAGAACTGAAGCTATGGAATATATTTGTCTCACTTTTTCTTGTACTAACAGGATTTTTGGCTACTGTCTATTTTAAATCACACTATTCTTTTTTAACTGATTTAAATATCCTACTCACTCTTGAATTTCTACTAGTTTATGCTCTTTTACTTCTTGCAGTCATTAGAAAATTTATCTCTGTAAATCTATTTGCAATTCTTTTGTCTTTATTTATAACAGCTGAGATAAGCTTAAATGCATCATCTCAAATGGAAGGAATAGCTAAAGAATGGGCCTTTGCTTCTCGTAGCGCCTATAATAGAGATATCACTGCTATGGAATCCATTCTAAACCAAATTGACAATCCATTTACACGTACTGAAAAACTGCAAATTCAGACAGGAAATGACAGTATGAAATTTAACTATAATGGAATCTCTCAATTTTCATCTGTACGAAATCGTTCAGCTAGCACTAGTTTGGATAAACTGGGATTCAAATCCTCTGGAACCAATCTAAATCTTCGTTATGCAAATAACAGTCTTTTAGCAGACAGTTTATTTGGAATCCAGTACAATATTTCTGAAACTTCACTTGATAAGTATGGCTTTCAAGAGATTTATCAAAAGGATCATTTAACCTTATATAAAAATCAACTCTCTTTACCCATTGCCTTTGCCACTCAATCTATTTACACAGATGTAAACTTTAACAATCACACTCTAGATAATCAGGCTTTATTTATAAACCAGCTTGCTAATCTCAACTTAGATTACTTCTCCCAAATAACATATGATAAAACAGATAATTCTGAAGGTTTAACGAGCATCACAGGTTCTGCGAATGAAGATGCAAAGATTGATTATCAAATTGAGGTTCCTCAAAATAGTCAAGTATATCTATCTTTTTCAAATCTTCATTTCACTAATGATAAACAAAAGAAGGTTGACATCCTTGTCAATGGAGAAAAGAAGACTTTTACAACTGACAATGCTTTTAATTTCTTTAATTTGGGTTATACTGAAGAACAAAAAACTTTCAATATCAGTGTTAGTTTTCCTGGAAATTCTCAGGTGTCATTTGAATCACCGACCTTCTATCGTTTAGATACTCAGGCTCTTACTGAGGCAATCCAAAAGATTAAAGAACAACCTGTAGAACTATCCACCTCTAAAAATAAAGTCTTTGCTACATATGAAGTAAAACAAGATACCTCTATTTTCTTCACTATTCCTTATGACAAAGGTTGGTCTGCATACCAAGATGGGAAAAAACTTGAAATCAAGCAGGCTCAAACTGGTTTTATGAGGGTTGATGTTCCAAAGGGAAAAGGAACCATTACACTTTCCTTCATTCCCAATGGTTTTATTATTGGAGCAGCCTGCTCAGTAACTGCCCTTCTACTTTTTGGAATCTATAATCACAGACGAAATTCATCTATGACATAAAAAATCGACCACTTACTTGGTCGATTTTTTTAATCTTCTTGCATCTTCTTAGGTTGATAAGCTAGCATGCCTAGAGCAGTAAATAAAGCTAGAGTTATAATAAGGAAAATCACTTGATGATGAATATTTCCTGTCATAGAGATTGTTTGTCGTAAACCTGATACAGAGTAACTCATTGGTAACCAAGGATTGATACCTTTGAAGAAATCATTTGTCAAAGCAAGGGGATAGGTTCCTGCACTTGATGCTAACTGTAATAATAGTAAAATAAGAGAGAAGAAGGCTCCTAAACGACTATTCCAAGTTGTTAAAGCTGTCACCATAGACATGAAAGCTAAACTTGTGATTATAATTAGAATCAAGGTTCTCATCTCATGGTTCGCAGTCAATCCAATAAGATGGACACCTCCATAGACTAAAATACCTGCTAAGACAGCTATAATCCCATTTATTTCAGAACGAGACTTCAACCAACCCCAACGACTCTCTGGATGACGTCCAGAAGGCAACTTAGCAAAAATCATATTGGTAGATATAGCAGCAACAAAAAGAGCAACTGATATCATATAAGGAGCCATGGCAATCCCATTTACAGGAACTTGGTCATTATCTGTTTTTGAGAGAACTAGAGGGTCAGATAATGTTTCTGCATTTTCAGATTCTGTTGAAGCTGATTTGAGTTGATTATTCGCATTACCTAATCCTTGTCCTAAGGAATCAACTCCTGTCTGTAAATCTTCAAGACCAGAGGCTAAGGTTGTTCCACCATCTGCTAGTTTTCCAGCACCATCTGCAATCTTCATAGCGCCACTTCCTAGTTGAGATGCTGCAGAAAGTAACTGTGTTGATTTATCTGTTAATTGACCAGAGCCAAATTGTAATGTAGTAAGACCTGCTATTAGCTCTGGACTCTTATTATTCAATTGAGTAGAACCAGATGACAAACTTTCTATACCTGATACTAATTCTGGAGTTTTTCCAGCTAGCGCATCTACTCCAGCTGTCAAGGTTGATGTGTTTTCTGTCAACTTACTTGATCCAGAAACTAATTGATCCAGACTAGTTGTTAAACTTGCATTCTTTTCACTTAGTTGATTAGCACCTATAGAAATAGTATCCAATCCTTTAGTGTAGTTTACAACTCCTTTTTCAATTGACTGACTTCCAGGAACTAACTGATTATTTACAGTAGTTTGCAATTTTGTAAATCCATTTGACAATATTGTCAAGGAGCTAGATGCTACAGGTAAGAGTTGATTTGCTTTCGTCTGCACATCAGATAGATTAGATACTTGTTGTTCTGAATTCTCTATACTTTCTTTTAATCCTCCTACTGTTGTTAAAATTGTTTTTGCTGACTCAATAGTAGAACTAGAATTTTTAGAAATAGCTCCTGTCAGTTCTTTCTTTTGTTCCTCTGTAAGAGATTGATAAGTAGCTGTTGATTGAAGGTTCGCAAGAGTTTTTTCTTGTTCTGTCTGACTTTTGGTCACAATATCCTGTGCAAGAGTTGTTAGATTTGGCAAAGCTTCTGACAATGTACTTTTCAGTTGAGTATTATCTGATATTGTAAGAGCTTGTAGTGTTTTATTTAGTTCTCCTAAGCTTGTTGCCAATTGCGCTATTTCTTCATTTTGTTGAGATGAGGACTCTAATTGGCTTGAAATTTCTTTAATACCAGTATTTAATTGCTCCATTCCATCTCTTAGTGTATCTGATTGATTGGATAATTGACTTGTTCCGTTAGAAAGTTCTTGCACACTACTTGTATAAGCATTTACACCAACTGAAAATTGATTGAGACCTGTATCCAGTTGTGAAACGCCACCTGTATAGGACTTTATACCTGTATTTAGCTGATTTACACCTGTCACCAACTCAGGAGTTTTTGAAGCTAATTGACCAAGTCCAGTGTCAACTTGTGAGACAGCATTTGTATAACTTTGTAAACCACTATTAAAAGTTCCTAAACCAATATGTAATTGCTCTATAGCAGACACATAGCTAGATAAGCCTTTTGTAAATTGATCTGCTCCATTTGAAAAAGTTACGCTTGAGTTAGCTAGAGTATTAAGATTTGTCGTCAACGTTTGACTTCCCGTCACCAACTGATCAGCTCCATTAACCAATTGTTCACTTCCATCAGATGCCTTATTTATCCCAGACTTCAAGTCATTCATTTTTTGAAATAAAGCCTTGGTATACGTTTCGGTAACATTAGTGGAGACGATTTGTTTTAATTGTGTCATTGCAGAATCACTCATCTTACTTGCAATAAAGCTATGCCCACTTGACGTCTGATAATCAATCTTCATCTGTTCAGGATGATTCGTTAGGATTGAGGTAGCTTTTTCAGATAAGTCACTTGGTAAAGTCACTACCATGTAGTAGTCACCATCTTCTAGTCCTTTTTCCCCTTCCTCTTCATTAACAAAATGAAAATCCAAAGCCTTATTTTCTTTTAAATTAGACACCATGTCTTCCCCTATTGTCATTGTCTGTCCATTATAAGAAGTTTCCTTATCTTTATTGACAACTGCCACAGGTAACTCAGACAACTGACCATAAGGATCCCACATGGATGATAAAAATATAATGTTGTATAGAGCTGGAATGAGAGAAATCCCTATCATTACAACAATAAAGGTCGGTTTTCTAAATATTGCTTTCCATTCTTTAAACATGTTTCCTCCTTTTTTACACATATTGTCTAAAATTTTGATATAATAGATTATACATCAAAAAATCTAAATTACAAGGTGAAAAAATATTTTTTAGACACATGGTCTATTTTTGTGTACAAGGAGGAATTATGAAAGAAAGTAACAAACGTTTAAAAACAAAACGAATTATCGAAAATGCCATGGTTCAATTATTGATGGACCAACCCTTCGATCAAATTTCTACTGTCAAGCTAGCAGAAAAAGCCGGAATCAGTCGTTCCAGCTTTTACACTCACTACAAGGATAAGTATGATATGATTGAGCATTACCAAAGTAAGCTGTTTCATACCTTTGAGTATATTTTCCAAAAACATGCTCATCATAAAAGAGATGCCATTTTAGAAGTATTTGAATATTTAGAGTCTGAGCCACTCTTAGCTGCACTCTTATCTGAAAATGGTACAAAAGAGATCCAAAATTTCTTGAGAAATAAGCTTCACATTATGCTTAGCACAGACCTTCAGAAGCGCTTTATGAAACTACAACTCAATCCAATTGAACTCGAATACAGCAGCATTTATCTAACAAATGCCCTATTTGGTGTTTGCCAGACTTGGATTGCTCATGGAAAAAAAGAAAGCCCGCAAGAAATGACAGACTTCCTTATGAAAATGTTAGGTGATGCTAACTAAAAGAAAAAGAACACCGAGTGGTGTTCTTTTTATCTGACTCCGCCAGTAGGACTCGAACCTACGACATCATGATTAACAGTCATGCGCTACTACCAACTGAGCTATGGCGGATAAAATAGTCCGTACGGGATTCGAACCCGTGTTACCGCCGTGAAAAGGCGGTGTCTTAACCCCTTGACCAACGGACCATCTATCTGTAGCAGATATAACCATTATATCAATTTCTTACTAATTGTCAATTACTTTTTAGTTTTTTTCTCTAGAATATCTTTCAGTTTACGAACTTTCAAACGAGTGATGGGGCAGCGATGATCTTCATAAAAGACAACTTCTAGATTCTTTCGATCAATTTCTCTAACATTTCCAATATTGATTAGGAAAGATTTATGAGGAGAATAAAAGCGCTGGGTATGTTTGTCCTTTTCCTGAATATCTGTCATGGTTCCATAGAACTCTTTGGCAAAATTCTTACCAATAATCCGCAGTTTATGAGAAACACCTGTTGTTTCGATATACAAAATATCATGGTAAGGGATTTTCAAATCATTTCCCTTATAGTTGTAATCAAAATAGTCTACAACATCTTCGTTTTCAAGCAACATGCTCTTAGTGTAAAAAATACTCTGCTCGATACGTTTTTTGAACAATTCATCATTGATGTCTTTATCAATAAAATCTAGGGCTGATACCTGGTATTTGTAAGTTAAGGTAGCAAATTCAGATCGACTGGTAATAAAGACAATAATAGCATAAGGATTGTGATGACGGATAAACTGTGCCACTTCAAAACCCTTTTTCTCAATTCCGTGAATATCGATATCTAGGAAATAAAGCTGGTTTACTTCATCGTTTTCGATATATTCCTTAAACTCACGAACTTTTCCTGTTGTCTTGTAAGAAATAGGAATATTTGATTCCTCAGAGATTTCATTCAATATTCTCTCTAGTCTCACTTGATGCTCAATAACATCTTCTAAAATTAATACTTTCATTCGAATTCCCTCTTAAATCTAATAATTTGTCTAAATGTGCTGTCTTCCATCTCTGTTTCTAAAATAATGTTGTCATACTTATCTAAAATCTCCTTGACATTATTAAGCCCTAGACCTCTATTTCTTCCCTTTGTAGAGAAACCTAAGGCAAATAGGTCCTCTGAAGGCGTCATAGTGATTTTACATGAATTCTGGATAACTATAACTGTTTCAAAATCCATTTTAATGACTGCAACTTCCATTTGTTTCAAATAACTATCCGCAGCACCTTCAACAGCATTATTTAATAGAATACTCATGATGCGAACAAGATCAAGTAAATCCATTGACAATCTAGTAATAACATCTTTTACTTCCAATGTAAACTCTACATCATTATTTCGTGCATATACAATTGATTGAGCAATCACACTTCGTAAAGCTGAGTCCTCTATACTGTTTAAATCAAAGTAAGTATACTTTTCTGACCTCAATTTTTGATTTGCTTTTACTAAGACTTCCTTGTAAATTCTGTCAATTTCTTGTAAATCCCCACTGTCAATTGCCATTTGCATGCTGACAAGCATCCCAGCATAGTCATGACGAAAACCTCGAATTTCATTATACAAACCCACAATTTCATCTGTATAAGTCTGTAAATGTTTCTGTTCAAATTTCTTTTGTTTTAGAGCAATCTCTTTTTCAACTTGAACCTTATGAGAATTCATTGCAAAGAAAATCAAGAGTAGGCAAATAAATATAATCGATGATAAAATACTTCCGAAACTATTTAAATGGCGAACTGTACTCACTATATCTGAAATAAAGGATACACTATGTAACAAAATTAAGGCAAAAAATACTTTTTTAAAAAAAGGATAAAGATAGTCTTTGTCAAAATAAGTGAGCTCTAAATGAAAATAACGAATTGTTTTTAAAATAACAAAATAAGTCAACAATAATACTACTAGAAAGAATGTACTTTCATAGTGTAATGCAAGCTCATCACCTGTTATCGAGGATAGGGTTACAGCTATAAAAGTATGAGTACTGTGATATAAGAGAGAAAGCAGGAAACTCAGGAATACTCCCCTATACTTATCAAACTTTTTAAACCATATAAAATAAGCGTATAAAATAAATGGATATAAAAATTTCTCAATCCCTAGTCCATTTAAATATATAGAATAAAAGAAAAATTCAACTACAAATTCTATTATTACTGTATAAAAAATGAAGAGGTATTGTTCTTTTCTAGTTGTGTTACATATCAAATTATAACTTCTACTAGTAATAAAAATATGTAATATAACGCCTATTATTGCGAAAAAATCCATTCTTTTCACCCTTTACTTTCTTTTAAAAAAATAAAATAAAAAATTATTTTCCTTTCTAATTTCCCCACCTTGAATCTCCTGCAATTCTTTCTCCGTAAGCTTTTTAAACTGTTCCAATTTAACTATGTTTTTCAAAATAAAATCTCCTGTATTGTTTTTCTTGTAAATTAACTTACAAATTTATTATACAAAATGAAGATTATTTAAGAAAAATTTCTTCTCAACTGTACCTTTTTGCACCTGAAATGCACTTTTTTAAGAAAAAAGCTGGGAGTTTTCCCAGCTTTGCATCTAAAATTGATCCCAGCAGGATTCGAACCTGCGACCGTTCGCTTAGAAGGCGAATGCTCTATCCAGCTGAGCTATGGAACCTAACATGACCATTCTATCAAAAAACAAGAGCTAAGTCAATCTTCTATTTGTGATAAGGAGAACCCTGCTGAATCGTAAAAGCACGATAAATTTGTTCAACAAGGACTAATCTCATTAACTGATGTGGTAAAGTTAAACGCCCAAAGCTAACAGAGAGATTAGCACGATGCTTCACAGCAGGAAATAGTCCCAGACTCCCACCAATAATAAATGTAAGGGTAGAAAATCCCTTTATGGGAGCTTGTTCTAACTGCTTACTGAATTCCTCTGAAGAGAGAGTTTTTCCTTCAATTGCTAACACAACGACAAAATCTCTTTCTCCAATTTTGGAAAGAATTCGATTCCCCTCTATTTCTAATATTTTATGATTTTCTGACTCACTTGCCTTATCTGGAGTTTTTTCATCAGCTAATTCAATAATTTCTACAGTAGCAAAACGAGAAATTCGTTTGGTATATTCAGCAATTCCATCTTTAAGGTATTTTTCTTTTAATTTTCCTACTGTTACAATTTTTATTTTCATTCTTCTATTCTATCATATCCACACTTCATTTCACATCTTATACACAAAAAAATCATTCAAAATTACTAGTGAATTCACAAAATAAAGCGAGTTATCCACAACTTGTGAAAAACTTTAATCTTTTAAGCTTAAATTAAGTTAATAGGTTTATAATTTGAGCAAATAAATAACAAACGGAGGCGTTTATGAAACACTTACAAAAATTTTATAAAAAAGGAGTTAAATTTCTTGTAGTCATTCTAATAGGATTTTTAAGCGGTGTCTTAGGAAGTTTCGTAACATTGCAACTTTATCAAAAACAAGGAAATCAAACAACAAATAGTACTGTTACTCAAACATCATATAGTAATGAAACTGCAACAACTCAAGCCGTCAATAAAATCAAAGATGCTGTTGTGTCAATCATTACTTATTCTTCCTCTAGCAGACAAAGCAGTGTATTTAATTCTGATGAAACTAATTCTGATTCAGATAAACAGATAGCAAGCGAAGGGTCTGGCGTTATATACAAGAAAAATGACAAAGATGCCTATCTTGTGACTAACACACACGTTATTAGTGGAGCTTCAAAAGTTGATATTCGTTTGGCGGATGGTACCAAAGTTCCTGGTGAAATTGTTGGGTCTGATACATTCTCTGATATCGCTGTCGTAAAAATTTCTTCAGAAAAAGTCACAACTGTAGCGGAATTTGGAGACTCTAGTAAGCTAAATGTCGGAGAAACTGCAATTGCAATTGGTAGCCCTCTAGGTTCAGAATATGCCAATACAGTTACACAGGGAATCATCTCAAGTCTCAATCGAAATGTTTCTCTAAAATCTGAAGATGGTCAAGCTATTTCTACAAAAGCTATTCAAACAGATACTGCCATTAACCCTGGTAACTCTGGTGGTCCACTGGTAAATATTCAAGGACAGGTCATCGGTATTACATCAAGTAAAATTGCAAGTAATGGTGGAACTTCTGTAGAAGGTCTTGGATTTGCTATTCCGTCAAATGATGCACAAAATATTATCAAACAACTTGAAAATAATGGTAAAGTAACTCGCCCTGCTCTTGGAATCCAAATGATTAATCTAGATAATATCGGAGCTAATGATCTTAGAAAACTAAATATCCCAAGTAGCGTAACTTCTGGTGTTGTGGTAAAATCTGTTCAAAGTAATATGCCTGCACATGGACATCTTGAGAAATACGATGTCATTACTAAAGTTGACGATAACAACATTTCATCTCCAACAGATTTACAGAGTGCTCTTTACAATCATTCTATCGGAGACACCATAAAAATAACCTATTACCGTAATGGAAAAGAGGAAACTACAACTATTAAACTAGATAAGAGTTCAGGTGATTTAGAGTCTTAATTGACATCAGTGTAAAGGAAACTTTACAGAAAGTAAAATATATGTTAGTGTAGAATCATGGAAAAATTTGAAATGATTTCTATCTCGGAAATACAAAAAAATCCCTATCAACCTCGAAAAGAATTTAATGCAGATAAACTAAGGGAATTAGCTGAGTCAATCAAAGAAAATGGGCTTATCCAACCTATCATTGTTCGTCAATCTCCTGTAATCGGTTATGAAATCCTTGCAGGAGAGAGACGATATCGAGCTTCTCTTTTGGCTGGTCTGACCTCTATTCCAGCCGTTGTGAAGCACCTCTCAGATCAGGAAATGATGATCCAGTCTATCATTGAAAATTTGCAGAGAGAAAATTTGAATCCAGTTGAGGAAGCACGCGCCTACGAATCTTTAGTAGAAAAAGGATTTACTCATACTGAGATAGCCGAAAAAATGGGGAAATCTCGACCTTATATCACTAATTTTATTCGTTTACTTTCCTTACCAGAATATATCTTATCTGAAGTAGAAAATGGTAGACTTTCTCAAGCTCATGCACGCTCACTAGTTGGTTTGGATAAAGAGCAGCAAGAATATTTCTTTCAACTAATCAAAAATGAAGACATCTCTGTGAGAAAGCTAGAAGCACTACTGACAGAGAAAAAACAAAAGAAGCAGAAAAAAAGTGATTCTTTCATCAAAGATGAGGAAGATAAATTAAAAAAACAACTTGGATTGAATGTAGAAATTAAACTTTCTAAAAAAGATACTGGAAAAATCATTATTTCTTTTTCAAATCAAGAAGAATATGACAGAATTATCAACAGCCTAAAATAAGGCTGTTCTTTTATTTTCTTAACCCACAAGTTTATCCACTAATTTTTTTAGCAAAAATCCTAATAAAATAAGGAATTTTTTATTTATCCCCAACCTGTGGATAAGAATCATTAACATTGTGGATTCTTTTCCACAACTTGTGGAAAATTCTCACTATCTATGGTAAAATAAGTTTAGCACTAAACTACTAAAATCAGAGTAAAGGAGGAAAAATAGTTGAAAGAAAAGCAATTTTGGAATCGTATTTTAGAATTTGCTCAAGAAAGATTGACACGATCCATGTATGATTTCTATGCTACACCTGCAGAGCTTGTCAAAGTAGAAGATAGTACCGCAACTATATTTTTACCAAGACCAGAGATGGAAATGGTGTGGGAAAAGCAATTAAAAGATATCATTGTTGCAGCTGGTTTTGAAATTTATGATTCTGAAATCAGACCCCATTATATTTTCACTAAACCTCAAAGTACTGAAACTGCTCAAGTAAGTGATACTGGTACTATCTCCGCTTATGATTACACACCTGTATTGCCAACTATTCCCTATTCTGAGACAGGATTGAAGGAAAAATATACCTTTGATAACTTTATTCAAGGTGATGGGAATGTTTGGGCAGTGTCAGCTGCTCTAGCTGTATCAGAAGATTTAGCTTTGACCTATAATCCTCTTTTTATCTATGGAGGACCTGGTCTCGGAAAGACTCACTTGCTCAATGCGATTGGAAATGAGATTCTGAAAAATATTCCTGATGCGCGTGTTAAATACATTCCTGCTGAAAGTTTTATCAATGATTTTCTTGAACACCTGAGACTTGGAGAAATGGAGAAATTCAAAAAGACTTACCGTAGCCTTGATCTCTTACTGATTGATGATATCCAATCTCTCAGCGGTAAAAAAGTTGCAACTCAAGAAGAATTTTTCAATACCTTCAATGCTCTTCATAGCAATCAAAAACAAATCGTTCTGACTAGTGACCGAAGTCCTAAACATTTAGAAGGCCTTGAGGAAAGGCTTGTCACGCGCTTTAGCTGGGGCTTGACTCAAAATATCACACCACCTGACTTTGAAACACGAATTGCCATTCTTCAGAGTAAAACGGAACATTTGGACTATAATTTTCAAAGCGATACACTAGAATACCTAGCAGGTCAATTCGATTCAAATGTTCGAGAACTTGAAGGAGCGATCAACGATATCACTTTAATTGCCAGAGTGAAGAAGATTAAGGATATCAGTATTGATATTGCGGCAGAAGCTATTAGAGCGCGCAAGCAAGATGTTAGCCAAATGCTAGTCATTCCAATTGACAAAATACAAACTGAGGTGGGGAATTTTTATGGAGTGAGTGTCAAAGAAATGAAGGGTACAAGACGAGTTCAAAACATCGTTTTAGCCCGCCAAGTAGCTATGTATCTAGCTAGAGAGCTGACAGATAATAGCCTTCCAAAAATCGGAAAAGAATTTGGAGGAAAAGATCACACCACCGTTATTCATGCCCATGCTAAAATTAAATCCTTGATTGACGAAGACGATAATTTACGTTTAGAAATCGAAGCAATCAAAAAGAAAATTAAGTAGCTTGTGGATAACTTTTCCTTTTCTATCTTTTTTATCCACATTTTTTAAACAAGCTAAAAAGCTTGAGCTCACTAAATAGAAATCAGTTTTCCACAGAATTCACACACTCTATTATTTCTATTATCCTTCTAATACTAAAAATAAATAAAGGAGAATCCATGATCCATTTTTCAATTAACAAAAATTTATTTCTACAAGCCTTAAATACCACAAAACGAGCAATTAGTTCAAAAAATGCCATTCCAATTTTATCAACCATTAAAATTGATGTTACCAATGAAGGAATTACTTTAATTGGATCAAACGGGCAAATTTCTATTGAGAATTTCATTTCTCAAAAGAATGAAGATGCAGGTCTTTTGATTACTTCCTTAGGTTCTATTCTTCTTGAAGCTTCTTTCTTTATCAATGTTGTATCTAGTCTTCCAGATGTAACGCTAGATTTCAAAGAGATTGAACAAAAACAAATTGTCTTAACAAGTGGAAAATCAGAAATCACCCTAAAAGGAAAAGATAGCGAACAATATCCACGAATCCAAGAAATTTCAGCAAGTACTCCTTTGGTTCTTGAAACAAAACTACTCAAGAAAATTATCAATGAGACAGCTTTTGCTGCAAGTACGCAAGAAAGTCGTCCCATCTTAACAGGTGTTCATTTTGTATTGAGCCAACACAAGGAACTAAAAACAGTTGCGACAGACTCACACCGCCTTAGCCAGAAGAAATTGACTCTTGAAAAAAATGGCGATGATTTCGATGTGGTAATTCCTAGTCGTTCTCTCCGCGAATTTTCAGCTGTATTTACAGATGATATTGAAACTGTAGAGATTTTCTTTGCCAATAATCAAATCCTTTTTAGAAGCGAAAATATTAGCTTCTATACTCGTCTCCTAGAAGGAAACTATCCTGATACAGATCGTTTGATTCCAACAGACTTTAATACTACAATTACTTTTGATGTGGTTAATTTGCGTCAATCTATGGAACGTGCACGTCTCTTATCAAGTGCGACTCAAAATGGTACTGTGAAGCTTGAAATTAAAGGTGGAGTTGTTAGCGCCCATGTTCACTCTCCAGAAGTTGGTAAAGTAAACGAAGAAATCGATACGGAGCAGGTGACTGGGGATGATTTGACTATTAGTTTCAACCCAACTTACTTGATTGATTCTCTCAAGGCTTTAAATAGCGAAAAGGTTACTATTAGCTTTATCTCAGCAGTTCGTCCATTTACTCTTGTACCAGCAGATACTGACGAAGACTTCATGCAGCTCATTACACCAGTTCGAACAAATTAAGTGAAAGAGGTTGAGCCTGGCTCGCCTCTTTTATGATATAATCAAAAAAGAAAAGGAGAGTAATATGTATCAAGTTGGAAATTTTGTTGAGATGAAAAAACCACATGCTTGTACAATTAAATCAACAGGTAAAAAGGCCAATCGTTGGGAAATTACACGCATAGGGGCAGATATCAAAATAAAGTGTAGCAATTGTGATCACGTTGTTATGATGAGTCGCTATGATTTTGAACGAAAAATGAATAAGATTATTGACTAAGAACCCTTAGTTAGAGGGTTAGCAAGTTTTCCCTTTTTGTGTTATAATGTTAGGGATTGAAATGAGAACGGAGAATGAGAAACTATGGCTTTAACAGCAGGCATCGTTGGTTTGCCAAACGTTGGTAAATCAACCCTTTTTAATGCAATTACAAAAGCAGGAGCAGAGGCGGCAAACTACCCATTTGCGACTATTGATCCAAACGTTGGGATGGTGGAAGTTCCAGATGAACGCCTAAAAAAACTAACGGAAATGATTACACCTAAAAAGACAGTCCCAACAACATTTGAATTTACAGATATTGCAGGGATTGTAAAAGGAGCATCAAAAGGAGAAGGGCTAGGAAATAAATTCTTGGCTAACATCCGTGAAGTAGATGCGATTGTTCATGTTGTGCGTGCATTTGATGATGAAAATGTTATGCGTGAGCAAGGACGTGAAGACGCCTTTGTGGATCCACTTGCAGATATTGATACCATTAACCTGGAGTTGATTCTTGCTGACTTAGAATCGGTTAATAAACGCTATGCGCGTGTAGAAAAGATGGCACGTACGCAAAAAGATAAAGAATCAGTAGCAGAGTTTAACGTTCTTCAAAAGATTAAACCTGTTCTTGAAGATGGAAAATCAGCACGTACCATTGAATTTACAGATGAAGAACAAAAGGTTGTCAAAGGTCTCTTCCTTTTGACCACTAAACCAGTTCTTTATGTTGCCAATGTGGATGAGGATGTAGTTTCAGATCCAGATTCTATCGACTATGTTAAACAAATTCGTGAATTTGCAGCGACAGAAAATGCTGAAGTAGTAGTTATTTCTGCGCGTGCTGAAGAAGAAATTTCTGAGTTAGATGATGAAGATAAGCAAGAGTTTCTTGAAGCACTTGGATTGACAGAATCAGGCGTTGACAAGTTGACTCGTGCAGCTTACCACTTGCTTGGACTCGGAACATACTTCACAGCTGGTGAAAAAGAAGTCCGTGCTTGGACCTTTAAGCGTGGTATGAAAGCTCCTCAAGCAGCTGGTATCATCCACTCTGATTTCGAAAAAGGTTTTATTCGTGCAGTAACCATGTCATATGAGGATCTAGTGAAATACGGATCTGAAAAGGCTGTAAAAGAAGCTGGGCGCTTGCGTGAAGAAGGAAAAGAATATATCGTTCAAGATGGCGATATCATGGAATTCCGCTTTAATGTCTAATAACATTTAACAAATAGTGTCAAATAGGTTGGAAAAATATTCCAACCCTTTTGGCTTTTGAAAGGAAAATAAATGACTAAATTACTTGTAGGATTGGGAAATCCAGGAGATAAATATTTTGAAACCAAGCACAACGTTGGATTTATGTTGATTGACCAAATCGCCAAAAAACAAAATGTCACCTTTACACATGACAAGATATTTCAAGCTGATCTAGCATCTTTTTTTCTTAATGGTGAAAAAATTTATCTTGTCAAACCAACGACGTTTATGAATGAAAGCGGGAAAGCTGTTCATGCTTTATTGACTTACTATGGTTTGGATATTGAAGATTTACTCGTTATTTACGACGATCTTGACATGGAAGTTGGGAAAATTCGTTTAAGAGCAAAAGGATCAGCAGGTGGTCATAATGGAATCAAGTCTATTATTCAACATATTGGAACTCAGACCTTTAATCGTGTTAAGATTGGAATCGGAAGACCAAAAAAAGGCATGTCAGTTGTTCACCATGTTTTAAGTAAGTTTGATCAAGATGACTATGTAGGTATTTTACAGTCAATTGACAAGGTTGACGATGCTGTAAATTACTATTTACAAGAGAAAAACTTTGAGAAAACGATGCAGAGGTATAATGGCTAGATGGTGACTTTATTAGATTTATTCTCAGAAAATGATCAGATAAAAAAATGGCGTCAAAATCTGACAGATAAGAAAAGACAACTAATACTAGGCTTATCAACGTCTACTAAGGCTCTTGCAATTGCAAGCAGTCTAGAAAAAGAAAATAAGATTGTGTTATTGACATCAACTTATGGAGAAGCAGAACGAATTATCAGTGACCTTCTTTCTATCTTAGGAGAGGAATTTATCTATCCATTTTTGGTAGATGACTCTCCTATGGTAGAGTTTTTGATGTCTTCACAAGAAAAAATCATTTCACGAGTTGAGGCCTTGCGTTTTTTGACTGATCCATCTAAGAAAGGGATTTTAGTTTGTAATATCGCAGCGAGTCGATTGATTCTACCCTCTCCGACTAGATTTAAAGAAAGTATTATAAAAATTGCAGTTGGTGAAGAATATGACCAACACGAGCTACTTCATCAGTTAAAGGAAATCGGTTATCGAAAAGTTACTCAAGTACAGACACAAGGAGAGTTTAGTATTCGAGGAGATATTTTAGATATTTTTGAGATATCTCAGTTAGAACCTTTCCGAATCGAGTTTTTTGGTGATGAAGTAGATGGAATCCGAACTTTTGAAGTAGAAACACAATTATCAAAAGAAAATCAAACAGAACTCACTATTTTTCCAGCTAGTGATCTGCTTTTGAGAGAAAAGGATTATCAACGAGGACAGTCAGCTTTAGAAAAGCAAATTTCGAAGACTCTATCGCCGATTTTGAAATCCTATCTAGAAGAAATTTTGTCAAGTTTTCATCAAAGACAAACACATTCAGATAGTCGAAAGTTTTTGTCCTTATGTTATGATAAAACATGGACTGTCTTTGATTATATTGAAAAAGATACGCCAGTATTCTTTGATGACTATCAAAAATTAATGAATCAGTATGAAGCCTTTGAAAGAGAATTAGCGCAATACTTTACAGAAGAGTTACAGAATAGTAAAGCATTTTCTGAGATGAAGTATTTTGCAGATACAGAGCAAATCTATAAAAAACAAAGTCCAGTGACCTTTTTCTCTAATCTTCAAAAGGGTTTAGGAAATCTCAAGTTTGATCACATTTATCAATTTAATCAATATCCTATGCAGGAATTTTTCAATCAATTTTCTTTTCTTAAAGAAGAAATTGAGCGATATAAAAAAATGGATTACACCATTGTTCTGCAGTCTAGCAATTCAATGGGAAGTAAAACACTGGAGGATGTTTTAGAGGAATATCAGATTAAATTGGATTCCAGAGATAAGTCAAGTATCTGTAAAGAATCTGTAAACTTGATTGAGGGTAATCTAAGACATGGTTTTCATTTTGTAGATGAAAAAATTCTGTTGATTACTGAACATGAGATTTTTCAAAAGAAATTAAAACGTCGTTTTAGAAGACAACATGCTTCAAACGCAGAGCGATTAAAAGATTATAATGAACTTGAAAAAGGGGACTACGTTGTTCACCATATCCATGGAATTGGTCAATATCTAGGAATTGAAACAATTGAAATCAAAGGGATTCACCGTGATTATGTCAGTGTTCAATATCAAAATGGGGATCAAATTTCCATCCCAGTAGAGCAGATTCAGTTACTGTCCAAATATGTTTCAAGTGATGGTAAAGCGCCAAAACTTAATAAATTAAATGACGGGCATTTTAAGAAGGCTAAGCAAAAAGTTAAGAATCAGGTAGAGGATATAGCTGACGATTTAATCAAACTCTATTCTGAGCGTAGTCAGTTGAAGGGTTTTGCTTTCTCAGCTGATGATGAAGATCAACATGCTTTTGATGATGCCTTCCCTTATGTTGAGACAGATGATCAACTTCGTAGTATTGAGGAAATCAAGAGAGATATGCAGGATTCTCACCCCATGGATCGACTTTTGGTTGGAGATGTTGGTTTTGGTAAGACTGAGGTTGCAATGCGTGCTGCCTTTAAGGCGGTCAATGATCACAAACAGGTGGTCGTTCTAGTTCCGACGACGGTTTTAGCGCAACAGCACTATACGAATTTTAAGGAACGATTCCAAAATTTTGCTGTTAATATTGATGTGTTGAGTCGCTTTAGAAGTAAAAAAGAGCAGGCAGAGACACTTGAAAAATTAAAGAATGGTCAAGTCGATATTTTGATTGGAACGCATCGTGTTTTGTCTAAAGATGTTGTATTTTCTGATTTGGGCTTGATGATTATTGATGAGGAACAACGATTTGGTGTCAAGCATAAGGAAACTTTGAAAGAACTGAAAAAACAAGTAGATGTTCTAACCTTGACAGCAACACCAATCCCTCGTACCCTTCATATGTCTATGTTGGGAATCCGAGATTTGTCTGTTATTGAAACTCCTCCAACCAATCGCTATCCTGTTCAAACCTATGTTTTAGAAAAGAATGACAGTGTGATTCGTGATGCTGTTTTGCGTGAAATGGAGCGTGGAGGTCAAGTTTACTATCTTTACAACAAAGTTGACACGATTGACCAGAAGGTTTCAGAATTACAGGAATTGATTCCAGAGGCTTCGATTGGGTATGTTCATGGACAAATGAGTGAAATTCAGTTGGAAAATACTTTATTGGACTTTATTGAAGGACAATATGATATTTTGGTGACAACTACCATAATTGAAACAGGAGTTGACATTCCAAACGCAAATACCTTATTTATCGAAAATGCAGACCATATGGGCTTGTCAACCTTGTATCAATTAAGAGGAAGAGTTGGTCGTAGTAATCGCATTGCCTATGCCTATCTCATGTATCGTCCAGAAAAATCAATCAGTGAAGTCTCTGAGAAGAGATTAGAAGCAATCAAAGGATTTACAGAATTGGGCTCTGGATTTAAGATTGCGATGCGAGACCTTTCGATTCGTGGAGCAGGAAATCTCCTAGGAAAGTCCCAGTCTGGTTTCATTGATTCTGTTGGTTTTGAATTGTATTCGCAGTTACTAGAGGAAGCTATCGCTAAACGTAATGGTAATGGGAACACAAGAACCAAAGGAAATGCTGAGTTGATTTTACAAATTGATGCCTATCTTCCTGATACTTATATTTCTGACCAACGACATAAGATTGAAATTTACAAGAAAATTCGTCAAATTGACAACCGTGTCAACTATGAAGAATTACAAGAAGAGTTGATGGACCGCTTTGGAGAATATCCAGACGTAGTGGCCTATCTTTTAGAGATTGGTTTGGTCAAATCTTACTTGGACAAGGTATTTGTAGAACGTGTGGAGAGAAAAGAAAATAAGATTACAGTTCAATTTGAAACAATTACTCAGCGACTGTTCTTGGCTCAAGATTATTTTAAAGCCTTATCCGCAACGAACTTAAAGGCAGCTATAGCTGAGAATAAGGGATTAATGGAAGTCGTATTTGATGTCCGAAACAAGAAGGATTATGAAATTTTAGAAGGTCTGCTGATTTTTGGAGAAAATTTATTAGAGATAAAAGAATCAAAGGAAGCTAATTCTCTTTGACGTTTTTCTTCTATAAAAGGGATAAAAATGGTACAATAGTAATTTGAGGTAATAAAAATGAGATTAGACAAGTATTTAAAAGTATCACGAATTATTAAGCGTCGCACGGTCGCAAAAGAAGTAGCAGATAAAGGTAGAATCAAGGTGAACGGAATCTTGGCCAAAAGTTCAACGGATTTAAAAGTTGATGACCAAGTTGAAATTCGCTTTGGAAATAAGTTGTTGCTTGTTAAAGTACTAGAGATGAAAGATAGTACAAAAAAAGAAGATGCAGCAGGCATGTATGAAATTATCAGTGAAACACGGGTAGAAGAAAATGTCTAAGAATATTGTACAGATGAATAATTCTTTTATTCAAAATGAACATCAACGTCGTCGTTACCTGATGAAGGAAAGACAAAAACGAAATCGTTTTATGGGTTGGGTCCTTATTTTGATGATCTTGTTGTTTATTTTACCAACTTATAACTTGGCTCAAAGCTATGATCAGTTACTGCAACGCCGCCAGCAATTGACAGAGTTGAAAGAGCAGTACCAAACTCTTAGTGACGAAAAGGATAAGGAATCTGCTTTTGCTGCAAAGTTAAAAGATGAAGACTATGTAGCAAAATATGCACGCGCCAAGTACTATTACTCAAAGAAACGAGAAGCGATTTATACAATTCCTGATTTGCTTCCGAGGTAATGTCATGGAAAATTTATTAGAAGTTGTTGAGCAGTTTTTAAGTTTATCAGATGAAAAATTAGAAGAATTAGCAGCCAAAAATCATTTATTACGATTACAAGAAGAAAGGGAAGAGAAGAATGCGTAAGTTCTTAGTAGTTTTATTGCTACCTGCTTTTATCATAACCTCAAGAGTAGTTAGCACAGAAAAACAGCTTCCTTACTCTTCACAAGAAATTTATTATCTAACCGAGTCTGATTATGGATTCTACTATAAAGAAACTCTGGAATCCCCAATGGTTTATGGAGAAACAGCCGTCTATGCTAATGAGGATCTTGTCAAGGAGTCTGGTAAATTGACTCCTGGAAATGCCTTTAAAATCGTAGAATGGCGTTTGAATAGACAAGGTGTTCCTGTTTTTAAATTAGATAATCACCAGTTTATTCTTGCAGATAAGCGTTTGGTCTATGATCAAAGTCAAGTTCAAACTCAAAATAGACAAGTATGGTTGGAGCCAGGGTTTGTTATCTATAACAGCCCTTATGACACTAAAGAAATTTCTTCATCTCTCTCTCCCTATCAACTTGTAACGGTGGATAGAACTCTCTTTGCTGAGGGACAAGAATTTCTTCATATAAATCAAGTTGGGTGGGTATCAAAAGAGTTCGTCTCAGAAGAAGACAATCGCATCCAAAAGGTTCAAGAAGTCTTATCAAGCAACTATCAGAACGAAAATTATTCTATTTATGTTAAACAACTGAGTACAGGTAAAGAGGCTGGGGTGAATGAAGACAGCAAACTCTATGCAGCTAGCATCTTGAAACTAGCCTATCTTTATTACGCTCAAGATAAGATAAATCAAGGGGAATACACGCTAGACAGTAGCTTCAAGTATATCCCAGAAGTAAATAGTTTCCCTGGGTCCTATAAACCAGAAGGTAGTGGTAGCTTACCTAAAAAAGAAGATAACAAAGAATACAGTCTTCAACAGTTAATTACTAAGGTAACAAAAGAATCTGACAATGTTGCTCATAATATTTTAGGTTACTATGTGACCAATCAATCTGACGGGGCTTTTAAAGAAAAAATGTCCACTATTATGGGTGAAGATTGGGATGTGAATGATAAATTAACTTCTTCGAAAATGGCTGGAAAAGTCATGGAAGCTATTTATAATCAGAATGGTTTTGTTTTAGAGTCTCTAGGCAAAACGAATTTTGATAACCAACGAATCGCAAAAGGTGTTTCGGTTAAGGTAGCTCATAAAATCGGAGATGCTGACGAGTTTAAACACGACACTGCGATTGTTTATACTGATTCTCCTTTCATTCTCTCTATTTTCACCAAAAATTCTGATTATGACACCATTGCTAAGATAGCCAAGGATGTCTATGAGGTTCTAAAATGAGGGAGCAGGATTTTTTAAATCATTTTCTCCAAAAAGAGTATTTCAAAAAACATTCTAAAGTTGTGCTGGCTCTGTCTGGTGGACTGGATTCAATGTTTTTATTTCATCTATTATCTACTTATCAAAATGAGTTGGAAATTGAGCTGATTTTAGCACATGTTAACCATAAGCAGAGAAGGGAGTCTGACTGGGAGGAAAATGAACTAAGGAAGTTAGCTGATGCAACTGGACTTCCTATTTATATCACAAGCTTTTCAGGAGACTTTTCAGAATCTCGTGCTCGAGAGTTTCGCTATGATTTTTTTAGAAAAATCATGAAAGAGGTTGGAGCGACTGCCTTGGTCACTGCCCACCATGCAGATGATCAGATTGAAACGATTTTGATGCGCTTGATTCGAGGAAGTAGACTACGTCATTTAACAGGAATAAAAGAAAGTCAAGTAGTTGATGGAATTGAAATCATCCGTCCCTTGTTGTATTTTCATAAAAAAGATTTTCCACCAATTGTTTATTTCGAAGATCAAACAAATCAGGAAAATACTTATTTTCGCAATCGCATTCGGAATAGGTATTTACCAGAGCTTGAAAAAGAAAATCCTCGTCTTAAATCCGCCCTTTTAGATTTAGGAAGGGAAATTTCAGATTACCAAGCAGCAATAACGGAGCTTTCTCAACAAATTGATGTGGAAGATTTGAATGAGCTCTTTTCATACTCTCAACAAACTCAAGGGGTTTTACTCCAGAACTATCTCAATCAATTTCCAGACTTAAATCTGACAAAGGCTCAGTTTGCTGAAGTTCGACAGATTTTAGCAACTAAAAGTCAGTATCGTCACTCACTGAAAAATGGTTATGAATTGATAAAAGAGTATCAATATTTTCGAGTTTGCAAAATCAGTCCTCAGGCTGATGAAAAGGAAGATGAACTTGTGTTACACTATCAAAATCAAGTTCGATATATGGGCTATTTATTTTCCTTTGGCATTCCTATTGAAGGGAATTCTGTTCAAAAAGTAATGGTTTCACGGGAAACATCTGTACATATTAGATGTCGAAAACCTGGCGATATTCTTATCATGAATGGTCACCGAAAGAAACTGAGACGTTTATTTATAGATTTGAAAATTCCTATTGAAAAACGAAAAACAACTCCTATTATTGAGCAATTTGGAGAAATTGTCTCAATTTTAGGAATTGCGACCAGTGATTTGAGTAAAAACACGAAAAATGATATAATGAACACTGTACTTTATATAGAAAAAATAGATAGGTAAAAAGATGTTAGAACACGATATTGAAAAAATCCTCGTTTCACATGATGAAATTACAGAAGTAGCTAAAAAGCTAGGTGAGCAGCTAACCAAAGACTATGAGGGGAAAAATCCAATACTCATTGGCATTTTGAAAGGATCGATTCCTTTTATGGCTGAATTGGTCAAACATATTGATACGCATATTGAGATGGACTTCATGATGGTATCTAGTTACCATGGTGGAACAGCAAGTAGTGGTGTAATCAATATCAAGCAAGACGTGACTCAAGATATCAAAGGAAGACATGTTTTATTTGTAGAGGATATCATCGATACAGGTCAAACTTTGAAGAATTTGCGAGATATGTTTATCGAAAGAGAAGCAGATTCTGTTAAAATCGTGACTTTGTTAGACAAACCAGATGGACGCGTTGTTGAAATTGAAGCAGATTATACTTGTTTTACAATTCCAAATGAGTTTGTAGTAGGTTATGGTCTAGACTATAAAGAAAATTATCGCAATCTTCCTTATGTTGGAGTGTTGAAAGAGGAAGTTTATTCAAATTAGAAAGAGTATTCTTTAATGAAAAAACAAAATAATGGTTTAGTTAGAAATCCATTTCTATATTTGTTAATTATCTTCTTCCTTGTGACAGGGTTCCAGTATTTTTACTCTGGAAATGCTGCTGGGCGAAGCGAAAAAATTAACTATACAGAATTGGTAAAAGAAATTACAGCAGACAATGTAAAAGAATTAACCTATCAGCCAAATGGCAGTATCATTGAAGTGTCTGGTGTTTATAAAAATCCTAAGACTAGTAAAGAAGAAACAGGAATTCAATTTTTCACTCCTACAGCTACAACAGTAGAAAGATTCTCAAGTACTATTCTTCCGTCTGATTCAACAGTTTCAGAATTGCAAAAACTTGCTTCTGAACATCAGGCAGAAGTAACAGTCAAACATGAGAGTTCAAGCGGTATGTGGATCAATATCCTTGTCTCTGTTGTGCCATTTGCTATTCTTTTCTTCTTCCTATTCTCTATGATGGGAAATATGGGAGGAAATAGTGGCCGAAATCCAATGAGTTTTGGACGTAGCAAGGCTAAAGCTGCAAACAAAGAAGATATCAAGGTACGTTTCTCGGATGTTGCTGGTGCCGAGGAAGAAAAACAAGAATTAGTAGAAGTTGTTGAATTTCTAAAAGATCCAAAACGATTTACAAAACTTGGTGCGCGTATTCCTGCAGGTGTTCTTTTAGAGGGACCTCCGGGAACAGGTAAGACCTTACTTGCTAAGGCAGTTGCTGGGGAAGCAGGTGTTCCATTCTTTAGTATCTCAGGTTCTGACTTTGTAGAAATGTTTGTCGGAGTTGGTGCAAGCCGTGTTCGTTCTCTTTTTGAGGATGCAAAAAAAGCAGCGCCAGCCATCATCTTTATCGATGAAATTGATGCCGTTGGTCGCCAACGTGGTGTCGGTCTTGGTGGAGGTAATGATGAACGTGAACAAACCTTGAACCAACTCTTGATTGAGATGGATGGTTTTGAGGGAAATGAAGGGATCATTGTTATCGCTGCGACGAACCGTTCAGATGTTCTAGATCCAGCTCTTCTCCGTCCAGGACGTTTTGATAGAAAAGTCTTAGTTGGTCGCCCTGATGTTAAAGGTCGTGAAGCAATCTTGAAAGTTCACGCTAAAAATAAACCTCTGGCAGACGATGTTGATTTGAAACTAGTTGCCCAACAAACCCCAGGTTTTGTGGGAGCTGACTTAGAAAATGTTCTAAACGAGGCAGCCTTGGTTGCAGCCCGTCGCAATAAATCAGTCATTGATGCTTCAGATATTGATGAGGCAGAGGACAGAGTGATTGCTGGTCCATCTAAGAAAGATAAAACAGTATCACAAAGAGAACGTGAATTGGTTGCCTACCATGAGGCTGGACATACCATTGTTGGTTTAGTCTTGTCAAATGCTCGTGTTGTTCATAAAGTTACCATTGTACCACGTGGCCGTGCAGGCGGATACATGATTGCGCTTCCGAAAGAGGATCAAATGCTTCTTTCTAAAGAAGATATGAAAGAGCAATTGGCAGGTTTGATGGGTGGTCGTGTAGCTGAAGAGATTATCTTTAATGTCCAAACGACAGGAGCTTCAAATGACTTTGAACAAGCTACACAGATGGCGCGTGCAATGGTCACTGAATACGGTATGAGTGAAAAACTTGGCCCAGTTCAATACGAAGGTAATCATGCTATGTTTGGTGCACAAAGTCCTCAAAAATCAATTTCAGAACAAACAGCCTATGATATTGATGAGGAAGTTCGTTCATTATTGAATGAAGCACGAAATAAAGCAGCTGAGATTATTCAATCAAATCGTGAAACCCACAAACTGATTGCAGAAGCATTATTGAAATACGAAACATTGGATAGTACACAGATTAAATCTCTTTACGAAACAGGAAAAATGCCTGAGACAGTAGAAGAGGAATCTCATGCCCTATCTTATGATGAAGTAAAATCAAAAATGAGTGAGGAAAAATAACCGCAGAGAGGCAGTGCCTCTCTTTTTGTGTGCAGTTGAGAGTGGAAAGGGAACAGAAGAGGAGAAGAAGATC
>NZ_JAHZPJ010000013.1 GCF_019929345.1 Streptococcus oralis | reverse complement strand
TTCTGTTTCCGAGAGTGAGGAACCAAGTATTTTAGAATCAGAATCGATTTCTGAAAGTTCTTCTGATTTTGTCTCAGAAAGCGAAAGCTACAGTGATTCAGCCTCACAAGAACTTATCGCCTCTGTTTCCATCAGCACTATAGATTCTGTTTCCGAGAGTGAGGAACCAAGTATTTTAGAATCAGAATCGATTTCTGAAAGTTCTTCTGATTTTGTCTCAGAAAGTGAGAGCTACAGTGAATCAGCTTCACAAGAACATATCAACTCTGTTTCCATCAGCACTATGGCTTCTGTTTCCGAGAGTGAGGAAACAAGTATTTTAGAATCAGAATCGATTTCTGAAAGTTCTTCAGATTTTGTCTTAGAAAGTGAGAGCTACAGTGATTCAGTTTCACAAGAACTCATCACCTCTGTTTCCATCAGCACTATAGATTCTGTTTCCGAGAGTGAAGAACCAAGCATTTTAGAATCAGAATCGATTTCTGAAAGTTCTTCAGATTTTGTCTCAGAAAGTGAAAGCTACAGTGAATCAGCTTCACAACACTTCAGCGACTCTGTTTCGTTCAGCGCCTCAGACCTTATCTCAGAGAGTGAGGAAGCTAGTGTTTCAGAAAGTGAGGAAATATTTATTACCGAACCTATCTTTGATAGTTCTTCAGATGAAGTGGATTCAAAACATCTAGTTAATTTAGTAGAAGTTGAAGATAATGTAGGTGAGTTTGTGGATGAGACAAATCCCCCGGTAGCTCTGCCAACGGAGGATTTGGAGAATGAAAATTCATGGATGGGACAAGAGAGGGAAGAGGATATGCAAAAATCAGCTTCTCAGCAACTATCTCGTGAGTTTAAAAATGTCGTAAGTGGATTATCTGGTTTGAGCTCTATTATTCATAACAAGGGCGGAAAGAATCATTCAATAGATAATAATATTTTTGAATAATAACAATCTAAATTATAAAGAAAAAATAAAAGGAGTCGTCATGATTAGAAATTTTTTGTCAAATAGCGGGAAAGGTTTAGGAACAACAGATGTTCTTCCAGTTGGTGAATTTCGTGGAGGGGTATTGCACGGGAAAATCGACTATAAAACAGTGCCACTGGGTTTTTATGATTTATTAGAGCAAGCTAAGCCGATTAGTTCAAGAGACTATAGTGAAGATTTGAATTTGATTCAATCCATGGGCTTTAATGCTTATCGCCTCTCTATCTCTTGGGCTCGCCTATTTCCAACAGGAGAAGAGTTAGAACCAAGTGAGGAAGGATTGAAGTACTATGAAACAATCATTGACGAAGTTCTGAAAAAAGATATCGAACCAATTGTTACGCTCAGCCATTTTGATATCCCTCTTAATCTACATGAAAAGTATGGTGCTTGGAGAAATCGTAAGATGATTGAACTTTTTGAGCGCTATGCAGAAGCTGTTTTCCATTACTTTAAAGATAAGGTGAGATACTGGATTACATTCAATGAGTTTAATGTTTTGCACCATTTACCATTTTTAGGTGGAGGATTATTATTTGAAAATAGAGATGATCGGGAACAGCTGATTTGGCAAGCGGCTCATTATCAATTGGTTGCTTCTGCTCGTGTCGTTCAATTAGGTAAAACAATCAACCCAGAGTTTCAATTTGGCGGAATGCTTGTTGTTAGTCAAAACTATAGCCAGCAAATTGACAGTGCTATAGATGCTATGGAAGCTGAAGTTAAGAATCGTGAAAATTATTTATTTACGGATGTTCAAGTTCGTGGTTACTATCCGAACCATTTCTTGCGTCGCTTGGAGCGTGAACAGATTTCTTTGGATATTACAGACGAAGACCTTTCTAGCTTAAATAGAGGTACAGTTGATTTTATAAGCTTTAGTTACCATGCATCTAATAACTCTGAAGAAGTTTTTGCTGATAAGTATGTAGCTGAGACTAGCACAAAAAAATCAGCTGATCCAGTTGGCCTTCGTTTGGTTATGAATGGTTTATATGACCGTTACCAAAAAGCATTGTTTGTCGTAGAAGATGAATTAGTTTTAGGCGGTCCAGATAACTCTGTTATGGAAGAATTGCAAACAAATATTCAAGAAATCGTTAAAACAGTAGAGTTTGATGGTGTTGAACTCTTAGGTTATACACCTCTCAGCTGGGTGGAACTTGATTTTTAAAGTAAAATTGAAACTACACTATTGAATGTTACCTCGAAAATTAGAGGCTCTTTGTCAACTGTAGTAGGTTGAAGTCAGCTAAGATTTAGAAAGGACGAATTTCGTCCTTTCTTTTTTGATGTTTAGAGCAATGAAGATTCTAGTTTTAAAGTTTTTAAAGTTACAAAAGCCGAAACGTTGCGTTTTATGGATTTAATGATATTATTCGTAGCTTATAGTTTTGCATTGAGTAGGGCAGTTCCAGTGCGTTATTGATCTTTTCGTTATCTTTCAAAAGGGTCTTAAAAACAGTTAGAAAAATAGGATTTACACAAGAAATGGTATCTTCAATGAATCCAAAGAAATGATTCGCCTGTTTCTCTTGAAAATGAAAAAGCAAGAGTTGATAAAGATCATAGTGGGATTTTAGATCTTTGGAATAGCTCAAAAGCTTGTCTAGAATCTCTTTATTCGTCAAGTGCATGCGAAAAGTAGGGCGATAAAACGTTTATCGCTGAGTTTACAGTTATTCTGTTGGATGAGCTTCCAGTAGCGTTTGATAGCTTTGTTGTTTCAAAAAATAAATCAAAAAAATTTTTTGATTTCATAAACATTTCATATTTGGATTTTATAATAGTCTTACAAATATGGAGGTGACAAATGAATCCAATCCAAAGAGCTTGGGCTTATGTCAGCAGAAAACGACTGAGAAGTTTTATTTTATTTCTGATTTTATTTGTCCTTTTAGCAGGAATTTCAGCCTGTTTGACTCTGATGAAGTCCAACAAAACAGTAGAAAGCAATCTTTACAAATCACTCAATACTTCTTTTTCTATCAAAAAGATAGAAAATGGACAGACCTTCAAATTGTCTGACCTAACATCCGTGAGCAAGATTAAGGGACTGGAAAATATCTCTCCTGAGCTCGAGACGGTCGCAAAACTGAAAGACAAGGAAGCGGTGAGTGGTGAGCAGAGCGTAGAACGTGATGATTTGTCAGCCGCGGACAAGAACTTGGTTAGCTTAATGGCTCTCGAGGATTCATCCAAGGATGTCACCTTTACCAGCTCGGCTTTCAATCTAAAAGAAGGGCGACACCTTCAAAAAGGGGACTCCAAGAAAATCCTCATCCACGAGGAGTTGGCCAAGAAGAATGGTCTTTCGCTTCACGACAAGATTCGCTTGGACGCTGGTCAGTCTGAAGCTGGAAAAGGACAAACAGTTGAGTTTGAGATTGTCGGCATCTTTTCTGGTAAAAAACAAGAGAAATTCACAGGCTTGTCTTCTGACTTTAGTGAAAACCAAGTCTTTACAGACTATGAAAGTAGCCAAAACCTTCTGGGAAATAGTGAACCGCAGGTCAGTGCAGCTCGCTTCTATATAGAAAATCCTAAGGAAATGGACGGACTCATGAAGCAGGTAGAAAACTTGGCTTTAGAAAGTCAAGGCTACCAAGTCGAGAAGGAAGACAAGGCCTTTGAACAAATCAAAGACTCAGTTGCAACCTTCCAAACTTTCCTCACCATCTTCCTTTATGGGATGTTGATAGCTGGAGCTGGAGCCCTAATTTTGGTCTTGTCACTCTGGTTGAGAGAAAGGGTCTACGAAGTGGGGATTTTACTCGCACTTGGAAAAAGCAAGATCTCAATCTTCCTACAATTCTGTTTAGAGGTAGTTTTGGTATCACTCGGAGCTTTGCTTCCATCATTTATCGCTGGAAATGCCATTACATCTTACCTGCTTCAAACTGTACTAGCAAGTGGAGATCAGGCAACCTTACAAGACACGCTAGCTAAAGCAAGCGGTCTATCAACTAGTCTCCTATCCTTTGCAGAATCCTATGTCTTTCTGCTCCTGATTGGTTGCTTGTCTGTAGCCCTTTGTTTCCTATTCTTATTTAGAAAATCACCTAAGGAAATTTTATCATCTATTAGTTAATACTCTTCGAAAATCAAATTCAAACCGCGTCAGCTTCGCTTTGCCGTACTCAAGTACAGCCTGCAACTAGCTTCCTAGTTTGCTCTTTGATTTTCATTGAGTATAAGAAGGAGAAATCATGACTTTATTACAATTGCAAGATGTTACCTACCGTTATAAGAACACTGCTGAAGCAGTTTTATATCAGATCAAGTATAATTTTGAACCCGGGAAATTTTATAGTATCATTGGTGAGTCAGGAGCAGGAAAATCCACTCTCTTGTCCCTACTTGCTGGTCTAGATAGTCCTGTCGAAGGTTCTATCCTTTTCCAAGGAGAGGACATTCGGAACAAGGGATATTCTTACCATCGCATGCACCATATTTCTCTGGTCTTTCAAAATTATAATTTGATTGATTACCTTTCTCCGCTGGAAAATATCCGCTTGGTCAACAAAAAGGCAAGCAAGGATACGCTTCTTGAGCTTGGTTTGGATGAAAGTCAGATCAAGCGGAATGTTCTCCAGTTATCAGGTGGGCAACAGCAACGTGTAGCCATCGCTCGCAGTTTGGTATCAGAAGCTCCAGTTATTCTAGCTGATGAGCCAACAGGAAATCTGGACCCTAAAACTGCTGGAGATATTATCGAACTACTCAAATCACTTGCTGAGAAAACAGGTAAATGTGTGATCGTCGTCACCCACAGTAAAGAAGTGGCACAAGCATCAGATATTACACTTGAATTGAAGAATAAGAAACTGACTGAAACTCGCAATACTACTAAATAATATGAGCTTGTTTTGATAGAATTATTAAATCAAATCTAGAAAGGGAACCTATGTTACACAACGCATTTGCCTATGTTACAAGGAAGTTTTTCAAATCGATTGTTATCTTCCTGATTATTCTCCTCATGGCGAGCTTGAGTTTGGTCGGTTTGTCGATCAAGGGAGCTACTGCCAAGGCTTCTCAGGAGACCTTTAAAAATATCACCAATAGCTTCTCCATGCAAATCAATCGTCGCGTCAATCAAGGAACGCCACGTGGTGCTGGGAATATCAAGGGTGAGGATATCAAAAAAATCACTGAAAATAAGGCCATCGAGTCTTATGTTAAACGTATCAACGCTATCGGAGATTTGACTGGATATGAGCTTATCGAAACGCCAGAAACCAAGAAAAATCTCACTGCTGACCGTGCTAAACGTTTTGGAAGTAGCTTGATGATTACAGGTGTCAATGACTCCTCTAAAGAAGACAAGTTTGTCTCTGGTTCTTATAAACTGGTCGAGGGAGAACACTTAACCAACGACGACAAGGACAAGATCCTTATGCACAAGGACTTGGCAGCCAAACACGGCTGGAAAATTGGGGACAAGGTTAAACTGGACTCCAACATCTACGATGCAGATAATGAAAAAGGTGCCAAGGAAACAGTCGAAGTGACAATCAAGGGTCTCTTTGATGGTCACAATAAGTCGGCAGTTACCTACTCACAAGAGCTTTACGAAAACACAGCTATCACAGACATCCATACGGCGGCTAAACTATATGGTTATACAGAAGACACAGCCATTTATGGGGACGCAACCTTCTTTGTAACAGCAGACAAGAACTTGGATGATGTCATGAAAGAATTGAATGGTATCAGTGGAATCAACTGGAAAAGCTACACACTTGTGAAGAGTTCCTCTAACTACCCAGCTCTAGAGCAATCCATCTCTGGTATGTACAAGATGGCCAACCTCCTTTTCTGGGGTAGCTTGAGCTTCTCAGTCCTTCTCCTTGCCCTCTTACTCAGTCTTTGGATCAACGCCCGTCGCAAGGAAGTGGGAATTCTCCTCTCTATCGGTCTCAAGCAGGCAAGTATCTTGGGTCAATTCATCACCGAATCGATCTTGATTGCCATCCCTGCTCTCATTTCTGCTTACTTCCTAGCTAACTATACAGCTCGTGCAATCGGAAACACCGTCCTTGCCAATGTCACTTCAGGTGTTGCCAAGCAAGCCAGCAAGGCAGCTCAAGCCTCTAACCTTGGTGGTGGTGCAGAAGTAGATGGCTTTAGCAAGACCTTGTCGAGCCTAGACATTTCCATTCAGACATCAGACTTTATCATCGTCTTTGTTCTTGCCTTGGTTCTAGTGGTTCTCGTTATGGCGCTTGCTTCAAGCAATCTCCTTAGAAAACAACCCAAAGAGCTCTTGCTGGATAGCGAATAAAAAACTTGCTACCTATTCTCCCCTAAATGGGGTATAATATAGGTAGCATTTTTATCTATTTCATCTTCATATTGAGATGAAACAGAAAGATTTACAAGAAATTTAAAGGAATGTGAAAGATTTTTCTATGAAAATTTTAATTGTAGAAGATGAAGAGATGATCCGCGAGGGGATCAGTGACTATTTGACAGATTGTGGTTATGAGACCATTCAGGCTGCGGACGGCGAAGAAGCCCTAGAACAATTTTCCAGCTATGAAGTAGCACTAGTTTTACTGGATATCCAGATGCCCAAGCTCAATGGTTTAGAAGTCCTAGCTGAGATTCGTAAGAGCAGTCAGGTTCCTGTCCTGATGCTAACCGCCTTTCAGGATGAAGAATACAAGATGAGTGCCTTTGCTTCGCTAGCTGATGGCTATCTGGAAAAGCCATTCTCTCTCTCCCTTCTAAAAGTGAGAGTAGATGCAATTTTTAAGCGCTACTACGATACGGGACGAACCTTTTCCTATAAGGATACCAAGGTGGACTTTGAAAGCTATAGTGCAACCCTATCAGGAGAAGAAGTGGCTATCAATGCCAAAGAGTTGGAAATTCTAGACTATCTGGTGAAAAATGAAGGACGGGCCTTGACTCGTTCTCAGATAATCGATGCTGTCTGGAAGGCGACAGATGAAGTTCCCTTTGACCGTGTTATTGATGTCTATATCAAAGAACTGCGGAAAAAGCTAGACCTGGATTGTATCCTCACTGTGCGCAATGTTGGTTATAAATTGGAGAGAAAATGAAACGAACAGGTTTATTTACAAAGATTTTTATCTATACCTTCTCTATTTTTAGTGTTCTGGTTATTTGTCTTCATTTAGCCATTTATTTTCTCTTTCCCTCTACTTATCTGAGCCATCGTCAGGAAACCATTGGCCAAAAAGCGACTGCTATTGCCCAATCCCTAGACGGAAAAGATAGGCAAAGTATCGAGCAAGTATTAGACTTGTATTCCCAGACTAGTGATATCAAGGGGGCCGTCAAGGGAGAGATGACTGAGGACAAGTTAGAAGTCAAGGACAACCTTCCCTTGGACACGGACCGTCAAACTACTTCCCTCTTTATCGAGGAGCGTGAGGTGAAAACGCAAGATGGTAGCACCATGACTCTCCAGTTTCTAGCTTCCATGGATTTGCAAAAGGAAGCAGAGCAGATTAGTCTTCAGTTTCTTCCCTATACCTTGCTGGCATCCTTTCTAATTTCCCTCTTGGTGGCCTACATCTATGCTCGGACCATTGTTGCCCCAATCTTGGAAATCAAGCGGGTGACCCGTCGGATGATGGATCTGGATGCTCAAGTGCGATTGCGCGTGGATTCTAAGGATGAGATAGGTGATCTCAAGGAACAAATCAATAGCCTATACCAGCATCTTTTGACTGTTATTGCGGACTTGCATGACAAGAATGAAGCTATTCTCCAGCTGGAAAAGATGAAGGTTGAGTTCCTACGAGGGGCTTCTCATGAATTGAAAACACCACTGGCTAGTTTGAAGATTCTAATCGAAAATATGAAAGAAAATATCGGTCGTTATAAGGATAGAGACCACTATCTTGGAGTTGCCTTGGGGATTGTGGACGACCTCAGTCACCACGTTCTCCAGATATTGTCTCTTTCTTCTGTACAGGAATTGCGAGAGGAGAAAGAAGAGGTTGACCTCCTTCAAATGACACAAAGTCTAGTCAAGGATTATGCTTTGCTCGCCAAGGAGAAAGAACTTCAGATAGACAATCGCTTGACCCATCAGCAGGCTTACATAAACCCATCTGTCATGAAACTAATCCTATCGAATCTCATCAGTAATGCTATCAAGCACTCCACTCTAGGCGGCTTGATCCGTATCGGAGAAAGAGAAGGGGAACTCTTTATCGAGAATAGCTGTAGTCCTGAAGAACAAGAAAAATTGGCCCAGTCTTTTTCTGAAAATGCCAGTCGCAAGGCTAAGGGTTCGGGGATGGGACTCTTTGTGGTCAAAAGTTTATTAGAACACGAGAAATTACCTTATCATTTTGAGATGCAAGATGATCGATTGAGCTTCTTCATACGTTATCCCAAAGTCACTCAGGACTAAGGATAAGAAAGGGTTTACATTGATTGGATTGGAAGAAATTCAATCTAAAGTATGGGAAAAACTAGCTTTTTTTATCAAAAAGTGATAAAATGAACAATGTAAATGGGATGTCCCAAAAAATATATAGGAGGCCTGACAAATGGCAATCGTTTCAGCAGAAAAATTTGTCCAAGCAGCTCGTGACAACGGTTATGCAGTTGGTGGATTTAACACAAACAACCTTGAGTGGACTCAAGCTATCTTGCGTGCAGCAGAAGCTAAAAAAGCTCCAGTTTTGATCCAAACTTCAATGGGTGCTGCTAAATACATGGGTGGTTACAAAGTTGCTCGCAACTTGATCGCTAACCTTGTTGAATCAATGGGTATCACTGTACCAGTAGCTATCCACCTTGACCACGGTCACTACGAAGATGCACTTGAGTGTATTCAAGTTGGTTATACTTCAGTTATGTTTGACGGTTCACACCTTCCAGTTGAAGAAAACCTTGAAAAAGCTCGTAAAGTTGTAGAATTTGCTCACGCAAATGGTGTATCAGTAGAAGCTGAAGTTGGAACTATCGGTGGTGAAGAAGACGGAATCATCGGTGATGGTGAATTGGCTCCAATCGAAGATGCTAAAGCAATGGTTGCAACTGGTATCGACTTCTTGGCAGCTGGTATCGGTAACATCCACGGTCCATACCCTGCAAACTGGAAAGGTCTTCACCTTGACCACTTGCAAAAATTGACTGAAGCTGTACCAGGATTCCCAATCGTATTGCACGGTGGATCAGGTATTCCTGATGACCAAATCCAAGCAGCTATCAAACTTGGTGTTGCGAAAGTTAACGTTAACACTGAATGCCAAATCGCATTCGCTAACGCAACTCGTAAATTTGCTCGTGACTACGAAGCAAACGAAGCAGAATACGACAAGAAGAAACTCTTCGACCCACGTAAATTCTTGGCTGACGGTGTAAAAGCTATCCAAGCATCAGTTGAAGAACGTATCGACGTATTCGGTTCAGAAGGTAAAGCTTAATCTAGCTGAACAATACAAATCAGAAACCTGCCCATTGGGTGGGTTTTTTGCTTAAACGACAAGTTATTGTCGTACAAATAAAAATAAGCAAAAACGATTAGATGATTGTTCGTCTTTTGCTTATTATTTTATTTTTACGAAATAAATATTATTTCTTATCTTTTGAGTTCTTTAAGGCTGCAACGACTGTTGCCCCAATAATTGGTGCAAGCGAAGCAATGATTCTAGAAGCATTTTTAACAGTAGAAGTAGTTGCAATTAATGAAGATGCTTCACTAATTTGTTCTAAATCTATAGATCTTTTCTCAGATACTGCATATTTTTCTGATTCATCAAAAAAATTTAGCAACAACTCTGCTCTATCAGCTCTGTCTGGATCTGTCGTTTTTAAATTTTCAATTTCAAAATCTATTACGGTACGTAATGCAATATAGTGGAGTTTTGTTAATCTACTTTTTTGAGTTTCAAGATTACGGATGGTTTGTTTAGTAACTCCTATAAGAATGCTGAGATCTGAACTTGTCCAATTCAAAATCTCTCGAATAGCTCTTAAGTTATTTTGTAGAATTGCTCTTGTATCTTCTGTTGATGGATATTTTTCTTTTAACATATCTTTTTACCTATAATTTTCTACTTCTATTATAACAAAAAAAATAAAATATTTAAATTGTTGTCTAGGTAAAAAATTTTTTATATGACAAAAATTTATAATATAATAAAATAATTGACAAATAAAAAATATTGTGCTATGTTATTATTAACTCAATAAGAGGAGAAGTAGAATCTAATTCAGATAATTATAGGAAAACCATTTATAAAAAGTTAAGAGGAGTGTTTTTATGGATATTCAATTGGTGTTTATCTTATTGTTAATTTCTTTGTGTTTCTTTCTATTGATTAGAAAGAACATAATTACTAAAAAGTTTACGGACTTTTTGATAAACAATAAAGGACCAGAACTAGATTTTTTAAAATCTGGTGACTTAAGTGTTTTAGAATGTGCAAAAATACTAAACAAAAAATACAAAATTGGACTGATTAACTCCTATATTGTAGTTAATTCAATAAAAATCAGATAAAATTGAAATAAAAAAGTGGGAAAGAAATGAAAATTAATACGCGAAGAATCAAAGATCAAGCAAATAGTGCATTAAACATTACCATGAAAGTATCAAAATCTGTTGGCAAAAGTATGTCAAAAGGTGGGAGGGAATGTCTAAATTTTGTTGTAAACAATCCTGAATTTATATTAATTATTTTAAGTTTGATAACTAACAAGAATAGCCTTAATCAAAGACGGATTAATGAATTGGAAGATACAGAGCAAGACAGATCACTAGATGATTCAACCTTTTCTGAACTGCTACAAGAAGAACAAGCTATTAATCATTTTTATCCTGATGAAAGAAAATCTCCTTGTGTACATTTATATCATCTAGGCGAAAATACTTTTGTAAGAGGAGGAACAGAACTAGAAAAAGAGGAATTCCGTAAAGAGAATAACTTGTAGTTTCACACTCTATATTTGATTGAAATATAATTTAAAAAGGACAAAGAGAGGTAATTTTATGTCAAAATTATATACATGTGAAGAATGTGGTGGAGAGTTCACTAAGAGAGAGCTTAATTGGGATGGTAGTGATCATATTGATGGAGTATACTATTGCAAAGACTGCTTTCGTTTTTTAGAACAGTGTGGGATTGATGCAATGGATCCTGATGGATTTGGATACGATGAGTATGGAAATTGGGATCAAGAACGTTTAGGTTTTTAGATTTTTGTGAGTTTTGATTTACTGCATTAGATATATTTTTAATTAATTTAATCAACTGACCTGCCCCTAAGGGCAGGTTTTTTGGTGTTCTAGGGAAATTATCAAACCAGAATTTTTGATTAAAACGATTATTATAAGAGAGAAATTTTCAATTTCATAAACTTCAGGCAAACGCTTGCATTTCTTTTTTTATTGGACTATAATAGGTTGGTATAAAGCCTTCTGTAAGAATAACAATTAGAAAGTTTAGAAAGTAAGGATTTAGAATATTTGTAGTCAAAAATACAATTTTGCTATTCCTTACGGTAGGGAGATAGATATGGCAATGATAGAAGTGGAACATCTTCAGAAAAATTTTGTGAAGACAGTAAAGGAGCCGGGGTTAAAGGGGGCTTTGCGCTCCTTTACACATCCTGAAAAGCAGACCTTTGAAGCAGTCAAGGATTTGACTTTTGAGGTACCAAAAGGCCAGATTCTAGGCTTTATCGGAGCTAATGGTGCTGGGAAGTCAACAACCATCAAAATGCTGACAGGGATTTTAAAACCGACATCTGGTTTTTGTCGGATTAATGGCAAGATTCCGCAGGATAATCGCCAGGATTATGTTAAGGATATTGGAGTGGTTTTTGGACAACGCACCCAGCTATGGTGGGATTTGGCACTGCAAGAGACCTACACGGTTTTGAAAGAGATTTACGATGTGCCGGACTCGCTATTCCACAAGCGCATGGATTTTTTGAATGAAGTCTTGGATTTGAAGGATTTTATCAAAGATCCCGTGCGAACTCTTTCACTTGGTCAACGGATGCGGGCGGATATTGCAGCTTCCTTGCTCCACAATCCCAAGGTTCTCTTTTTAGATGAGCCGACCATTGGTCTGGATGTTTCGGTTAAGGATAACATTCGTCGGGCCATCACCCAGATCAATCAAGAGGAAGAAACAACCATTCTCTTGACCACTCATGACCTGAGTGATATTGAGCAACTCTGTGATCGGATTTTTATGATTGACAAGGGGCAGGAGATTTTTGATGGAACGGTTAGCCAGCTCAAGGAAACCTTTGGCAAGATGAAGACTCTCTCCTTTGAACTGCTACCAGGTCAAAGTCATCTCGCCTCTCAGTTTGAAGGCTTGCCTGATATGACCATTGAAAGACAAGGAAATAGCCTCAACATTCAATACGATAGTTCCCGCTACCAGTCGGCCGATATTATCAAGCAAACCCTGTCTGATTTTGAAATCCGCGATTTGAAGATGCTGGATACGGATATTGAGGATATTATCCGTCGCTTCTACCGAAAGGAGCTCTAAGATGGTCAAATTGTGGCGACGTTATAAACCCTTTATCAATGCAGGGATTCAGGAGTTGATTACCTATCGAGTCAACTTTCTTCTTTATCGGATTGGCGATGTCATGGGTGCTTTTGTGGAATTTTATCTCTGGAAGGCTGTCTTTGATTCCTCGCAGGAGTCTTTGATTCAGGGTTTCAGTATGGCAGATATCACCCTCTACATCATCATGAGTTTTGTGACTAATTTATTAACTGAGTCAGATAGCTCCTTTATGATCGGTGATGAGGTAAAAGATGGCTCTATTATCATGCGCTTATTAAGACCAGTCCATTTTGCGGCCTCTTATCTTTTCACCGAGCTTGGTTCCAAGTGGTTGATTTTTATCTCTGTTGGCCTGCCATTTTTAAGTGTCATTGTTTTGATGAAAATCTTATCAGGACAAGGAATTGTAGAAGTGCTGGGATTAACCATCCTTTATCTCTTTAGCTTAACCCTAGCCTATCTGATCAATTTTTTCTTTAATATCTGTTTTGGTTTTTCTGCCTTTGTATTTAAAAATCTATGGGGTTCTCAAGTATTTAAGGCTTCTCTAGTATCCTTTATGTCTGGAAGTCTGATTCCCTTGGCTTTCTTTCCGAAAATCGTTTCAGATATTCTGTCCTTCTTGCCTTTTTCATCCTTGATTTATACTCCCGTTATGATTGTTGTTGGAAAATACGATGCCAGTCAGATTCTTCAGGCGCTTTTGCTACAGTTCTTCTGGCTCATAGTGATGGTGGGCTTGTCTCAGTTGATTTGGAAACGAGTCCAGTCCTTTATCACCATTCAGGGAGGTTAGTATGAAAAAATACCAACGTATGCATCTGATTTTTATCAGACAATATATCAAGCAAATCATGGAATACAAGGTGGATTTTGTGGTTGGTGTCTTGGGAGTCTTTCTGACCCAAGGTTTGAACCTCTTGTTTCTCAATGTACTCTTTCAACATATCCCCTCGCTTGAAGGCTGGACCTTTCAAGAAATAGCCTTTATCTATGGTTTTTCCTTGATTCCCAAGGGATTGGACCATCTCTTTTTTGACAATCTCTGGGCACTGGGGCAACGATTGGTGAGAAAGGGAGAGTTTGACAAGTACCTGACGCGTCCTATCAATCCTCTTTTTCACATTCTGGTTGAGACCTTTCAGATTGATGCCTTGGGTGAACTTTTGGTCGGAGGTATTTTGCTAGCGACAACAGTATCAAGCATTGCTTGGACTCTTCCCAAATTCCTGCTTTTCTTAGTCTGTATCCCCTTTGCGACCTTGATTTATACTTCCTTGAAAATCGCGACAGCCAGTATCGCTTTTTGGACTAAGCAGTCAGGTGCTATGATTTATATTTTTTATATGTTTAATGACTTTGCTAAGTACCCAATTTCGATATACAATTCCCTTCTTCGTTGGTTGATTAGCTTTATCGTACCTTTCGCCTTTACAGCCTACTATCCAGCTAGCTATTTCTTGCAGGACAAAGACGGGCTCTTTAACATTGGTGGGTTAATTGTGATTTCTCTTGTCTTCTTTGTCATTTCTTTGAAACTCTGGGACAGGGGCTTAGATGCCTACGAAAGTGCGGGTTCTTAAGATATAAAATAGGATGAGAGTTAAAAATTAAATATGTTACAAACAACCGTTGAAAATTATTGCGGTTGTTTTTGCATGTTTATTAAGGCATGAATTCTATCCATACCCCTTTTTGCGATTTTGGTAATTATTCCAGTTGATTGCTACTATTTTTGATGGTAGGAATGAGTTTATATTGTACCCAGTTAACTACGAAAGTTTTGGGTTTATATTTTTTAAGGTACATTAAAAAAAAAATTAATGCGTGTTAATTTTTCTTGACTTAAATTTTTTTAATTGATATACTATTTTTCAGAGAGCTAACAATTATATATAAATGTACTACTCTATCCCACTAGATAATACGTCATAAAACTTTTTATAACAAAGGCTAGCAAAGTTAAAGTTTTCTATCTATTGGGTTTAAAATAAAAAATGAAGGAATTATAATGAAAAAAAGTACGGTATTGTCATTAACTACTGCTGCAGTTATTTTAGCAGCATATGCCCCAAATGAGGTAATTTTAGCAGATGCACCTAGTTCTGAAGATGCTTTAAGAATTTCTGATAAAGAAAAAGTAGTAGCAGATAAAGAAACAGAAAACAATGAACAATCTGAAGATATTCATAATGTTATAGAAACTTCAAAGGATACTGAGGAGAAGAAGACAACAGTTGTTGAGGAAAAAGAAGTTGTTAGTAGAAAGTCTGAGATAGACAAAAAAACTAGTAACGAAGGAGCAAGTATCAAAGAAGACTCCAATCAATCCAAAGGAGATGATGCGGACTCATTTGTAAATAAAGATACAGAAAATCCGAAAAAAGAAGATAAACTTGTCTATATTGCTGAATTTAAAGATAAAGAATCTGGAGAAAAAGTAATTAAGGAACTATCCAATCTTAAGGATACAAAAGTTTTATATACCTATAATACAATTTTTAATGGCACCGCCATTGAAACAACTCCAGATAATTTGGACAAAATTAAACAAATAGAAGGTGTTTCGTCGGTTGAACGATCACAAAAACTCCAACCAATGTTGAATCATGCCAGAAAGGAAATTGGAGTTGAGGAAGCTATTGATTACCTAAAGTCTATTAATGCTCCATTCGGGAAAAATTTTGATGGTAGAGGTATGGTCATTTCAAATATCGATACTGGAACAGATTATAGGCATAAGGCTATGAGGATCGATGATGATGCCAAAGACTCAATGAAATTTAAAAAAGAGGATTTAAAAGGCACTGATAAAAATTATTGGTTGAGTGATAAAATCCCTCATGCGTTCAATTATTATAATGGTGGTAAAATCACTGTAGAAAAATATGATGATGGAAGGGATTATTTTGACCCACATGGGATGCATATTGCAGGGATTCTTGCTGGAAATGATACTGAAAAAGACATCAAGAACTTTAATGGCATAGATGGAATTGCGCCTAATGCACAAATTTTCTCTTATAAAATGTACTCTGACGCAGTATCTGGGTTTGCGGGTGATGAAACAATGTTTCATGCTATTGAAGATTCGATCAAACACAATGTCGATGTTGTTTCGGTATCATCTGGTTTTACAGGAACAGGTCTTGTAGGCGAGAAATATTGGGAGGCTATTAGAGCATTAAGAAAAGCAGGAATCCCAATGGTTGTTGCTACAGGTAACTTTGCGACTTCTGCTTCAAGTTCTTCTTGGGATTTAGTAGCCAATAATAATCTGAAAATGACAGATACTGGAAATGTAACACGAACTGCCGCACATGAAGATGCAATAGCGGTCGCTTCTGCTAAAAATCAAACCATTGAGTTTGATAAGGTTAACATTGGAGGACAAAGTTTTAAATACAGAAATATAGGAGCTTTTTTCGATAAAAATAAAATCCTAACAAATGAGGATGGGTCAAAAACTCCAAATAAATTAAAATTTGTATATATAGGCAAAGGTCAAGACCAAGATTTGATAGGATTGGATCTTAAGGGCAAAATTGCAGTAATGGATAGAATTTATACCAAGGATTTAAAAGATGCTTTTAAAAGAGCTATGGATAAAGGCGCACGTGCCATTATGGTTGTAAATACTGTAAATTACTACAATAGAGATAATTGGACAGACCTTCCAGCTATGGGATATGAAGCGGATGAAGGGACTAAAAGTCAAGTATTTTCAATTTCAGGAGATGATGGTGTAAAATTATGGAACATGATTAACCCTGATAAAAAAACTGAAGTTAAAAGAAATAATAAGGAAGATTTTAAAGATAACTTAGAACAATACTATCCAATTGATATGGAAAGCTATAATTCTAATAAACCGAATGTAGGTGATGAAAAAGAAATTGACTTTAAATTTGCACCTGACACAGACAAAGAACTTTATAAAGAAGATATTATAGTTCCAGCAGGGTCTACATCTTGGGGGCCAAGAACAGATTTGCTTTTAAAACCGGATGTTTCAGCACCTGGTAAAAATATTAAATCCACTCTAAATGTTATTAATGGTAAATCTACTTATGGTTATATGTCAGGAACTAGCATGGCAACTCCAATTGTAGCAGCTTCTACTGTTTTGATTCGACCCAAATTAAAGGAATTGCTTGAAAGACCTGTCTTGAAAAATCTTAAGGGAGATGACAAAATAGACCTTACAAGTCTTACAAAAATAGCTCTACAAAATACTGCAAGACCTATGATGGATGCAACCTCTTGGAAAGAAAAGAGTCAATACTTTGCATCGCCTAGACAGCAGGGAGCGGGACTAATTAATGTTGCCAACGCTTTGAGAAATGAAGTTGTAGCAACTTTCAAAAATACAGATTCTAAAGGTTTGGTAAATTCATATGGTTCCATTTCTCTTAAAGAAATAAAAGGTGATAAAAAATACTTTACAATTAAGCTTCACAATACCTCAAACAGACCTTTAACATTTAAAGTTTCTGCATCAACTGTAACTACAGATGCTCTAACTGATAGACTAAAACTCGATGAAACATATAAAGATGAAAAATCTCCGGACGGGAAGCAAATTGTTCCAGAAATTCACCCAGAAAAAGTCAAAGGAGCAAATATCACATTTGAGCATGACACTTTCACTATAGGCCCAAATTCCAGCTTTGATTTAAATGCAGTTATAAATGTTGGAGAAGCAAAAAATAAAAATAAATTTGTAGAATCATTTATTCATTTTGAGTCAGTGGAAGAAATGGAAGCTCTAAACTCCAACGGGAAGAAAATAAATTTCCAACCTTCTTTATCGATGCCTCTAATGGGATTTGCAGGGAATTGGAACCACGAACCAATCCTTGATAAATGGGCCTGGGAAGAAGGGTCAAAATCAAAAGCGATGGAAGGTTATGATGATGATGGTAAACCAAAAATTCCAGGTACCTTAAATAAGGGGATTGGTGGAGAACATGGTATAGATAAATTTAATCCAGCAGGAGTTATACAAAATAGAAAAGATAAAAATATAACATCCCTAGATCAAAATCCAGAATTATTTGCTTTCAATAACGAAGGAATCAACGCACCGTCATCAAGTGGTTCTAATATTGCTAAAATTTATCCTTTAGATTCAAATGGAAATCCTCAAGATGCTCAACTTGAGAGAGGATTAACGCCTTCTCCACTTGTATTAAGAAGTGCAGAAGAAGGAGTGATTTCAATAGTAAATACAAATAAAGAAGGAGAAAATCAAAGAGACTTAAAAGTCATTTCGAGAGAACACTTTATTAAAGGAATTTTAAACTCTAAAAGAAATGATGCAAAGGGCATTAAATCATCTAAACTAAAAGTTTGGGGTGACTTGAAATGGGATGGACTCATTTATAACCCTAGAGGTAGAGAAGAAAATGCCCCAGAAAGTAATGACAAAAAAGATCCTGCTACTAAGATACGAGGACAATTTGAACCGATTGCGGAAGGCCAATATTTCTATAAATTTAAATATAGATTAACCAAGGATTACCCATGGCAAGTTTCCTATATTCCTGTAAAAATTGATAACACACCTCCAAAGATTGTTTCAATTGATTTTTCAAATCCTGAAAAAATTAAGTTAATTACAAAGGATACTTATCACAAGGTCAAAGAGCAATATAAGAATGAAACGCTATTTGCGAGAGATCAAAAAGAACATCCTGAAAAATTTGACGAGATTGCCAATGAAGTTTGGTATGCTGGCGCCGCTCTTGTTAATGAAGATGGAGAGGTTGAGAAAAATCTTGAAGTAACTTATGCAGGTGAGGGTCAAGGAAGAAATAGGAAACTTGACAAAGACGGAAATACCATTTATGAAATTAAAGGTGCAGGAGATTTAAGAGGCAAAATCATTGAAGTGATTGCATTAGACGGTTCTAGCAATTTCACAAAGATTCATAGAATTAAATTTGCTGATCATGCTGATGAAAAGGGGATGATTTCCTATTATCTAGTAGATCCTGATCAAGATTCATCTAAATACCAAAAGCTTGGCGAGATTTCCGAATCTAAATTTAAAAATTTAGAAAATAGAAAAGAGGATAGTCTTAAAAAAGATACAACGGAAGTAGAACATCATCAAGAAAATGAAGAGGCTACCGAAGAAAAATCTAGCTTGACTATTCATAAAACAATTTCAACAATTAGAGACTTTGAAAGCAAAGATTTAAAGAAACTCATTAAAAAGAAATTTAGAGAAGTTGATGACTTTACAAGTGAAACTGGTAAGAGAATAGAGGAATACGATTATAAATACGATGATAAGGGAAATATCATTGCATATGATGATGGTAGTGCCTTAGAATATGAAACTGAAAAACTTGATGAAATCAAATCAAAAATTTATGGCATTCTAAACCCATCTAAAGATGGACACTTTGAAATTCTTGGAAAGATCAGTAATGTTTCTAAAAATGCCAAGGTATATTATGGAAATAACTATAAATCTATAGAAATCAAAACGACCAAGTATGATTCCCACTCAAAAACGATGACATTTGATTTATACGCTAATATTAATGATATTGTGGATGGATTAGCTTTTGCAGGAGATATGAGATTCTTTGTTAAAGATGATGGTCGGATAAAAGCTGAAACTAAAATTAGAATGCCTGAAAAAATTAAAGAAACTAAATCAGAATATCCGTATGCATCAAGTTATGGGAATGTAATAGAATTAGGAGAAGGAGATCTTTCAAAAAATAAACCAAACAATTTAACGGACATGGAATCTGGTAAAATCTATTCTGATTCAGAAAAACAACAATATCTGTTAAAGGATAACATCATTCTAAGAAAAGGCTATGCACTAAAAGTGACTACCTATAATCCTGGGAAAACGGATATGTTAGAAGGGAATGGAGTCTATAGCAAGGAAGATATAGCAAAAATCCAAAAGGCCAATCCTAATCTAAGAGTCTTATCAGAAACAACAATTTATGCTGATAGTAGAAATGTTGAAGATGGAAGAAGTACTCAATCAGTATTAATGTCGGCTTTGGACGGCTTTAACATTGTAAGATATCAAGTGTTTACATTTAAAATGAATGATAAAGGGGAGGCAATCGATAAAGATGGCAATCTTGTGACAGATCCTTCTAAACTGGTATTATTTGGTAAGGATGGTAAAGAGTACACAGGAGAGGATAAGTCCAACATCGAAGCTATAAAAGAAGATGGCTCTACGTTATTTATTGATGCAAAACCAGTAAATCTTTCAATGGACAAGAACTACTTTAATCCATCTAAAACTAATAAAATTTATGTACGAAATCCAGAATTCTATTTAAGAGGTAAGATTTCTGATAAGGGTGGTTTTAACTGGGAGTTGAGAGTTAATGAATCGGTTGTAGATAATTATTTAATCTATGGAGATTTACACATTGATAACACTAGAGATTTTAACATTAAGCTTAATGTTAAAGACGGTGACATCATGGACTGGGGAATGAAAGACTATAAAGCAAACGGATTTCCAGATAAGGTAACAGATATGGATGGAAATGTTTATCTTCAAACTGGCTATAGCGATTTGAATGCGAAAGCGGTTGGAGTACACTATCAATTCTTATATGATAATGTAAAACCTGAAGTAAGCATTGATCCTAAGGGAAATACTAGTATCGAATATGCTAACGGAAAATCTGTAGTCTTTAACATCAATGATAAAAGAAATAATGGATTCGATGGTGAGATTCAAGAACAACATATTTATGTAAATGGAAAAGAATATAAATCATTTAATGATATTAAACAACTAACAGATAAGACACTAAACATTAAGATTGTTGTAAAAGATTTTGCAAGAAATACAACCGTAAAAGAATTCATTTTAAACAAAGATACGGGGGAGGTAAGCGAACTAAAACCTCATAGGGTAACCGTGACCATTCAAAATGGAAAAGAAATGAGTTCAACGATAGTGTCGGAAGAAGATTTTATGTTACCTGTCTATAAGGGTGAATTAGAAAAAGGATACCAATTTGATGGTTGGGAAATTTCTGGTTTCGAAGGGAAAAAAGACGCCGGCTATGTTCTTAATCTATCAAAAGATACCTTTATAAAACCTGTATTCAAGAAAATAGAGGAGAAAAAGGAGGAGGAAAATAAACCTACTTTTGATGTATCGAAAAAGAAAGAAAAAACACAATCTGATTCAACTAATGATGTCAACAGTATTGTTTCTGATGAAAATGATAAAAACTTTGAAATTAACAAGAAAGTTTATCTAAATGAAAAAGGGAACTTAACTAATAAAAATACCAACATCAATAGTAAATCAACTATTAACAATCCTAATGAGTTGCCAAAAACCGGAACAGCAAGCGGAGCCCAGACACTATTAGCTGCCGGAATAATGTTTATAGTAGGAGCTTTTCTTGGATTGAAGAAAAAAAATAAAGATTAAGACAAAAGCTATAGAAAAAATGGTTTATGTACTGAGATTAGATAGTGAGGTGATGACATAGTTTTGTGAAAATATTGATTTATAAATATATTATTTAGATTTCTATGAAAATGGGAGATTTTAAAGAGATATATATAAAAGCCTTGTCTCAGGACAGGCTTTTTCTAATGGTGATGAAAATCTCTTGACATCTATTTTCAGAGTGCTATACTAAAAGAGTAGTCGCCGATTTAGCTCAGTTGGTAGAGCAACGCACTCGTAACGCGTAGGTCACAGGTTCGATCCCTGCAATCGGCAGAATGAAGAAGCCCTAATGGGTTTCTTTTTTGTAAACACAGAAAAGATGAAATATTTGAGATGGCTTCTGTTTAAAAAACATACCTTCGACTTATGAAAAAATAATTACAAACGGTAGTTTATATTTTGTGGTATAATGTATTGTAATAAATACTTGTTTTGCTACCAATCTAGAGATGTTTTTATAGTGAATTATTCTAGCAATTTTTGCTTAGATTTTTTAAAAAAGTCATAAAAATTCATGGATAGTAACGAATGAAGTCTCGTAAGCTTGCCTGAATATAAATCAAAAAGGAGAAAATTATGAATAAGAAAGAACGGGAAAAACAATTTGAAGAGGTCAATGGACCTAAGCGGTCTGAATCAAAGTCGGCTCCAAATATAAAAATCTATATCGGGATAGTCCTCGGTATTTTGGTTGCTCTAATCCTAGTAAGTATTTTCTCATATTCTCTGATTGGAAAGAAAGAGTCAAATCAAGCATCGTCTTCAGTTTCAACTACAGAGACAACAAGTCAAGCGTCTACAAGCCAAGGAAAAACGGATGAGACTGATAAGGATAAACAAGAGGAAATTCAAAAACTCAAGAATCAACTGGCTGATTTGGACACCAAGATTACTGAAGCAGAAGCACTTGTTAGCAAGCTAAAGAAAGAAACTGCCGTTCCAAAACTAGATATTGAAGCAATCAAGAACAATGATTTGTCTAGTTTAGAAGGCACTTGGCGTAGTCAATCTGGCAATGAATACATTATTACGAATTCTGGAGAAGTAGATGCGACTTGGTTTACAAATGATCAAAAGTACGAATCTGTAGTTGGATTAAAGGTATCAAAAGGTCAAGATAGTCGTAACCCTGAGACAGCGTCTATCAGTGCATGGGTAAAAGATTCTGTTGCTGGAGGATTTGTAGTAGTTGCTGTTCCAAGTGGAGTTGTTATGCAACCTGGTGATGATGGAAAGATTACGGATAAAAGTAATCATGCTGAGGAAAGACTTTTTTCTGGACAACAATATGAAGCGATGTTAATGAAACCAGAAGATGTTTACTATCGTGTGAAACCAGATACCAGTAAACTTGAGGAAGAAGAAAAGAATTTAGCTCAACTGCAAGCTGATCGTGAAGCAATCAAATCTTCTCTAGAATCTAAGAAAAAGAAAAACTAGTTTAGAATCAAACTTTAGATTATCATCGTTCAGAACTGCTCTTGTACTCGGCAAAATCAAGAAGCCCTAATGGGCTTCTTTCTTTATCACTACTATTCAACCACTTAGACCGAGATATAGACCAGATAGGCAAAAGGCCTTGTTCTTGAAAAAATCCTCTGCTATAATGATTCATGTAAGGGATGTGAGGAGTCAGTATCAGATAACTCAAGTCAATAAAAAAAGAAAATGGAGACAAAAAATGAAAAAATTATTAGGACTTGTATTCTTAGTAGCAGCAGCGCTCGTATTGTATTTAGGTTCTGTTGGATGGCCAAGTTTAGATATCAACCTCTGGTCACTGATTCCAGTTGGATTGTTCCTCTATTTCGCGCTAGAAAACTTTTTAAAAAAAGACTACAAAGCTAGCTTCATGTGCTTGATTATTGCCTTTATCATTGCAAATGCCATCTTGGATCTTTTGCCAATTTCAAGTGGTTTGGTGATTGGTGCCGGTGTGCTAGCTTGTGTAGGACTTGGCTACCTCTTTCCTGATAAAGATAAAAAAGAAGACAAATAGAAAAGTCTCGAGGTTTCTCGAGACTTTATTGTTATTTACCAGCGTAATATTTTTGGATACCTTTTACAATGCCTGCCACCAGCTTATCTTGGTAGTGGCTATCTCTGATTTGTTGGCTTTCGGTAAAATTATCCATATATCCAAGTTCCAGTAGGACAGCTGGTTTAGCTGTTTCACGTAGTACGGCAAAGCTACTTTCCAATAAGCCTGCATCCTTGGCTCCTGTTTCAGCTAGGAGTGAGGAGTGGATAGCAGCAGCAAGGCGTTTGCTTTCACTCATACGATCAGGGTGATTGTGCCAGTACTTATTTATCTTACTTGGATAATCAGGTTCATCACTATAGGAGTAGGTTTGAATACCGCTCGCTTTTGAGTATGAGCTACCAGTAGCATTGAAGTGAATACTGATAAAGATGTCAGAGTTGGTTTTATTAACCATGCGAGAACGTTCGGTAATAAAGTCAACGTCAATATCACTATCACGAGAAGTGAGAACCTTGTAGCCTAGTTCTTCTAACTTAGCACGAAGTTTACGGTAAATCTGCATGTTGAGATCTTTTTCAGCGACATTGTAGTAAAAGGCACCGGAATCCCGGCCACCATGTCCAGGATCTAGGAAGATAGTTTTACTGTATTGGCCTTTTACAAATCCACCTTCTGTTGAGACTTCAGAAATCCATTGGCCGTATTTTTGGAACAAATGTTCCTTTCCATCTATCTTGTAGGTTCCTGAAACATAATGTCCGCTATCGTCCAAATAGTAACGAGCCTTGTAATAGTCGTCGTAAATCCACTCATTCTTGGCCATATAACCACCAGACTTGAGATAGTAGGCTCCAATCCATTCACGAGCCGCGTAGGTCCCATTCGCTTTTAGATAGAACCAACTGTTGTAGGCCTTATCAAAGATCCACTCTTTTTCAGCCATGGCTCCACTAGATTTGAGGTAGTAGCTTCCTTTCCATTTATTGGAAAGCATGACTCCATTTTGTTCAAAAGCATACCAAGTTCCCTTGATTTTCTCCCATTTGTCTTGGCTATATTTCCCATATTCATTAGCGTAATACCAATTTTGATCAATCTTCACCCAAGAGTTTTCCGCCATAGCCCCGCTACTGCCGAGCAGGTAAGCACCAACGGTCGTTTTGCTGAGCATCACGCCGTTTTTATCAAAATAATACCAGGAACCGTTTACTTTTTCCCATTTGTCTTGTGAGATTCTGCCAGATGGTGTGACATAATACCAATTTTGGTCAACCCTCACCCAGCCACTCTCTGCCATAGCTCCACTTTTAGTGAGAAGGTAGCCATCAACGATTGTCTGACTGAGCATGATACCATCTTTGTCAAAGTAGTACCAAACTCCTCCGATTTTTTCCCATTTTTGCTGGATGATTTTTCCAGACTCATTGGCGTAGTACCATTTCCCTTCAAGATCTACCCAACTATTTTCTACCATGACCCCATCTTTATTGAGAACATAGCCATCAAAGATAGTATCACTAAGTCGATTTCCCTCTTGGTCAAAATAGTACCACTTATCTTGAATTTTTTTCCATTTGAGGACGGGCTGATTGTTTTCATAGAAACGCCACTGCTTATTTTCTTCCTGCCATCCTTCTTTTTTAGGGGGTTCTTCTTTTGTCCTGTCTTTTGGAAGTGTTGCAACCTCCTCCTCAGTTTTAGTTGAAAGATCCTTCTTATCTTCCTTAGAGTTGCTTTGTTCGGTGGTAGCAGGAGGATTAGCATTACTTTCCTCGGCGTAGATAGGTGCTTGGACAAATCCTGCCATTGAAAGGACAACAGCACTTGCCAATATGAACTTTTTCAACGATATTCTCCAATCATTATTTTCTAAGAAATATTATAAAATATGTCTGATGGTTTATCAACTATCAAACTGAACTTCTTCAAGTAGATACTCGATAAAGCGTTCGCCCATTTTGGATAGGCTGGTTTTTTCATGTTGGATATAGACTAGTTCAATGGGATCGTCTATGTCCAGTGGAATGGAAACGATATTGTCTCCATTGAGGTTGCTATTTAAAATCCCTGTCGCAATGGTATAACCATCCAAACCAATCAAGAGATTAAAGAGGGTGGCACGGTCGCTGACCACGATAGATTTCTTGTGGTGCTCTTGTGAAAGAATCTCTTCCGAAAAGTAGAAAGAATTGTGTGTCCCTTGGTCATAACTAAGGTAAGGGAAGTTCTCCAAGTCTTCTAGTTTCACCTTATCTTTCTTTGCCAGAGGGTTGGTCTTGCTGACAAAGATATGGGGCTGGGCTGTGAAGAGATGGTGGGCAAGCAGGTGGTTGTCATCCAGCATTTTCGTTAAAACATCACGGTTGTAGCTGTTTAAGAAGAGGACACCGACCTCACTACGGAAGTTTTTGACGTCGTCAATAATCTCCCAAGTCCGAGTTTCACGAAGGAAAAGCTCGTATTTTTCCATATCACTTTTCTTAAGTAGCGATACAAAGGCGTTGACCACAAAGGCATAGTGTTGAGACGAAACGCTAAAGAGTTCGCGGTGGGCGACAGGGTTTTTATAGCGTTCCTCCAGAAGCTGGGTTTGCTCGACAACCTGACGGGCATAGGAGAGAAACTCCATCCCATCACGAGTCAAGGTAATGCCCTTGGGATTGCGGATAAAGATTTCAATACCCATTTCATTTTCCAAGTCTCGAACGGCATTAGAGAGACTGGGTTGGGTGATAAAGAGTTGCTTGGCTGCTTCATTCATAGAGCCAGTTTCGACGATTTTGATAATATAGTGTAGTTGTTGAATTCTCATGCTTTTATTGTACCACACTTGCGGAAGAATGAGCAAAGAAGATGAAGGGAAGAGAGGAAAGGCCCAAACTGGTATTGAAAAAATGTCTAGAATCTGCTAAAATGGAAGCTATGAAAACATTCTATGATGTGCAGCAATTTCTCAAACAATTTGGCATTATTGTCTATGTGGGGAAGCGCTTGTATGATATTGAACTGATGAAGCTCGAACTCTCTCGAATCTATGATGCAGGTCTGATGGACAAGCTAGACTATCTAGAGGCGGAAGCTGTTCTTCGTAGAGAGCACAAGATAGAATTAGACTACATAGAGAAAAATGGAGATAAGAACTTATGACAATTTGGATTGTTTGGGGAATCGTACTGGCAATGGTGGCATGGATGGGGTATAACTACCTTCGTATTCGTCGTGCGGCTAAGATTGTGGACAATACGGACTTTGAAGCCTTGATTCGGAAAGGGCAATTGATTGATGTCCGTGAACCAGCAGAATTTCACAGAAAACATATCCTCGGAGCTCGCAATATTCCTTCAAATCAGTTGAAGTCAAGCCTTGCAGCCCTTCGCAAGGATAAACCTGTCCTTCTCTACGAAAATCAACGTGGACAACGAGTGACCAATGCAGCACTTTATTTGAAAAAACAAGGTTTCTCTGAGATTTATATCCTTTCTTATGGGTTGGATTCTTGGAACGGGAAGGTCAAGACGAGCTAAGGTCAAGGAAAAAGTTGATAAAGTCGGTCTCATATACTAAGTTAATAATCATTTTAAGGAATTTTTAGAAAATGCAAGAAAAGAAGAAAAACCCGCTTTTAGTGGGTATCCTATCTATCATTCTTAGTTTGTTATTTCCGTTGGGAGGTATTGGTTTAGGTATCACTGGTGTATTGTTTGCTAATGAACTTCAAAAAGAATCTGGCTTAGACTTTAAAACAGAGAGAATTGTATCTATTGTAGGTATTGTTCTTTCTGCTCTTAACTGGATTATTGGAATTTTCTTACACATGAATTAAAGAAGATTGAAAAAAGCTTTAAACATAAAGCTTTTTTCTTTTATCCACTTTTCTCTAAATAGTTTTTAATGATTTCCAATTCCTCTGGATTCAAGGGACGATATTGCCCTTCTGCTAGTTCTGGGTCTAATGTAAAGTCACCGAATTGGACGCGTTTTAGAGCAGTCACCTTGACACCAACTGATAGAAACATCTTCTTGACTTGATGAAATTTGCCCTCAGAGATAGTGATGGAGGCCCGGCTCTCTGTTGGGCTAGCGGCTAGAATCTCTAGCTTTGCTGGTTTACAAGTGGTCCCGTCTAAAAAGACAATCCCGTCTTTAAACTGCTGGATATGGTCTGACGTGAGCGGTCCGTTGACTTCCACTTGATAGGATTTATCAACATGGTACTGGGGATGAAGGAGTTGAAAACCAAGCGGTCCATTGTCTGTCAAAAGGAGCAGTCCCGTGGTATCGCGGTCTAATCTGCCGACAGCATAGAGCTGGTCAGACTGGCTGTCAGGTGGAAGGAGGTCCATGACGGTTGGAAGTTTCTTATCCTTGCTAGCTGTAACGACTCCGTTTGGCTTATGAAGCATGAGGTAGTTGTGCTCGTAGCCTTGGATTTGTCGTCCTTGAAAGACTAGTTTCTGCAACCCAGTGTCGACATTTTGAGCGAGTGAGCGAGCTGGACAATCATCTACTAGGATTTCTTTTTTTAATAAAGCCTGTTTCATAGCCTTGCGACTGACCTTTTCTTGGGCTAATAATCTATCTAAACGCATACCAGCTTATCTTATCATAAGTCTCTGACTTTGAAAAGAGTTGCCTTGACTAGAAAAGCAGAGTGAAAACATTTACACTTAGCTGAACTGTGATTTTTGAATGAGACTGTGGTATAATTGTTCAGTTAGAAATAAAAATTTAAATATTAGAGGAAATCATGACAAAATTAAGAGAAGATATCCGTAACATTGCGATTATCGCCCACGTTGACCACGGTAAAACAACCCTCGTTGACGAATTATTGAAACAATCTGAAACGCTTGATGCACGTACTGAATTGGCAGAGCGCGCTATGGACTCAAACGATATCGAAAAAGAGCGTGGAATTACCATCCTTGCTAAAAATACAGCCGTTGCTTACAATGGAACTCGTATCAACATCATGGACACACCTGGACACGCGGACTTCGGTGGAGAAGTTGAGCGTATCATGAAAATGGTTGACGGGGTTGTCTTGGTCGTAGATGCCTACGAAGGAACCATGCCACAAACTCGTTTCGTATTGAAAAAAGCCTTGGAACAAGACCTTGTCCCAATCGTGGTTGTTAACAAAATCGACAAACCATCTGCTCGTCCAGCAGAAGTAGTAGACGAAGTATTGGAGCTCTTCATTGAACTTGGTGCAGACGATGACCAGCTTGACTTCCCAGTGGTGTATGCTTCAGCTATCAACGGAACTTCTTCATTGTCAGACAATCCAGCTGATCAAGAAAAAACAATGGCACCAATCTTTGATACCATTATCGATCATATCCCTGCTCCAGTGGACAACTCAGATGAACCGTTACAGTTCCAAGTCTCACTCTTGGACTACAATGACTTCGTTGGTCGTATCGGTATCGGTCGTGTCTTCCGTGGTAGTGTGAAAGTTGGTGACCAAGTTACCCTTTCTAAACTAGATGGTACAACGAAGAACTTCCGTGTTACAAAACTCTTCGGATTCTTCGGTTTGGAACGTCGTGAAATCCAAGAAGCTAAAGCAGGTGACTTGATTGCCGTTTCCGGTATGGAAGATATCTTTGTTGGTGAGACGATTACACCGACAGATGCAGTTGAGCCTCTTCCAATCCTTCACATCGATGAGCCAACGCTTCAAATGACTTTCTTGGTCAACAACTCACCATTTGCGGGTAAAGAAGGTAAATGGGTGACTTCTCGTAAGGTAGAAGAACGCTTGCAAGCAGAATTGCAAACAGACGTTTCCCTTCGTGTTGACCCAACTGATTCACCAGATAAATGGACCGTTTCAGGACGTGGAGAATTGCACTTGTCAATCCTGATCGAAACCATGCGCCGTGAGGGTTATGAACTTCAAGTATCTCGTCCAGAAGTTATCGTAAAAGAGATTGACGGTGTCAAATGTGAGCCATTTGAGCGTGTCCAAATCGACACTCCAGAAGAATACCAAGGATCTGTTATCCAAAGCCTTTCTGAACGTAAGGGTGAAATGTTGGATATGATTGCAACTGGTAATGGTCAAACTCGTTTGGTCTTCCTAGTTCCAGCGCGTGGTTTGATCGGATACTCAACTGAGTTCTTATCTATGACTCGTGGTTACGGTATCATGAACCATACCTTTGACCAATACTTGCCACTCATCCCAGGTGAAATTGGTGGACGTCACCGTGGTGCCCTTGTTTCTATCGATGCTGGTAAGGCTACAACTTACTCAATCATGTCTATCGAAGAACGTGGAACCATCTTTGTTAACCCAGGTACTGAGGTTTATGAAGGAATGATCATCGGTGAAAACTCTCGTGAAAACGACTTGACAGTTAACATCACTAAGGCCAAACAAATGACCAACGTTCGTTCAGCTACTAAGGACCAAACAGCGGTTATCAAGACACCTCGTATCTTGACCCTTGAAGAGTCTCTTGAGTTCTTGAATGACGATGAGTACATGGAAGTAACGCCTGAGTCTATCCGTTTGCGTAAGCAAATCCTCAACAAGGCAGAGCGTGAGAAAGCCAACAAAAAGAAAAAATCAGCTGAATAAGAGCTAGAAAGAGATAAAGATGGTCTATTTAATCATAGGGATACTCTTATTACTACTCTATGTTTTTGCGACACCTCAAAGTATCAAAGGAACAGTCAACATCGTTATCTTGGTTTTTGTAGTTGTTGCACTCTTGATTTTGCTGATGTTGTCCATCTTGCAAATCTTCCAATTACCGACAGAATTCTTTGTCACAATCGCTATGCTCTTCCTAGCCTACTTTAGCTTGAGAGACATTACGCTCATGCCTGTAAAAAAGAGCAGAAGAAGATAAATAGAAAGAGAGCTATGGCTCTCTTTTTCTATGCTAGAATGAGAACTAGAGCATTTTCGTTTAGTATTATTTCCATAAAAATGGTAAAATAGTAGGAGTAGAAATGGAGTTTGAGACATGAAAGTAATCGATCAATTTAAAAATAAGAAAGTACTTGTTTTAGGTTTGGCTAAGTCTGGTGAGTCTGCAGCCCGTTTGTTGGACAAGCTGGGTGCCATTGTGACAGTAAATGACGGCAAGCCTTTCGAGGAAAATCCTGCTGCGCAAAGTTTGCTAGAAGAGGGGATCAAGGTTGTTACTGGTGGCCATCCTTTGGAGCTCTTGGATGAAGATTTTGCTCTGATGGTGAAAAATCCAGGGATTCCTTACAGCAATCCTATGATTGAAAAGGCTTTGGCAAAGGGGATTCCGGTTTTGACCGAGGTGGAGTTGGCTTACTTGATCTCAGAAGCACCGATTATCGGCATCACTGGTTCAAATGGGAAAACAACCACAACGACGATGATTGGGGAAGTTTTAACTGCTGCCGGACAACATGGTCTATTGTCAGGGAACATCGGCTATCCTGCTAGTCAAGTGGCTCAAACTGCGACAGCCAAGGACACGCTTGTCATGGAACTTTCTTCTTTCCAACTGATGGGCGTTCAAGAATTCCATCCTGAGATTGCAGTCATTACCAACCTCATGCCAACTCATATCGACTACCATGGTTCTTTTGAGGAATATGTAGCGGCCAAGTGGAATATCCAGAACAAGATGACAGCAGATGATTTTCTTGTTTTGAACTTTAACCAAGACTTGGCAAAAGAATTGGCTACTAAAACACAAGCCACTGTTGTTCCATTTTCAACACTTGAAGAGGTTGATGGAGCTTATTTGGAAGATGGTCAACTCTATTTCCGTGGCGAAGTGGTCATGGCAGCTGATGAAATCGGAGTTCCAGGTAGCCACAATGTGGAGAATGCCCTTGCGACCATTTCTGTTGCCAAGCTTCGTGGTGTAGACAACCAAACCATCAAGGAAACTCTTTCAACCTTTGGTGGTGTCAAACACCGTCTCCAATTTGTGGATGAAATTAAGGGTGTCAAATTCTATAACGATAGCAAATCAACCAATATCTTGGCTACTCAAAAAGCCTTGTCAGGATTTGACAACAGTAAGGTTATCTTAATTGCAGGTGGTTTGGACCGCGGCAATGAGTTTGACGAATTGGTGCCAGATATTACTGGGCTCAAGAAGATGGTCATCCTCGGTCAGTCTGCAGAACGTGTCAAACGGGCAGCGGATAAGGCTGGTGTGGCTTATGTAGATGCGACAGATATTGCTGATGCGACCCGCAAGGCTTATGAGCTAGCGACTCAAGGAGATGTGGTTCTTCTCAGTCCTGCCAATGCTAGCTGGGATATGTATGCTAACTTTGAAGTACGTGGCGACCTCTTTATCGACACAGTAGCGGAGTTAAAGGAATAATATGAAAAAAATTGTCTTTACAGGTGGGGGGACGGTTGGACACGTCACCCTCAACCTTTTGTTAATGCCCAAGTTCATCGAAGACGGCTGGGAAGTTCACTATATTGGTGATAAACACGGAATCGAACACCAAGAAATTCTCAAGTCAGGCTTGAATGTGACCTTCCACTCCATTGCGACTGGGAAATTACGTCGCTATTTCTCTTGGCAAAATATGCTGGATGTCTTCAAAGTTGGTTGGGGAATTGTTCAATCGCTCTTTATCATGTTACGACTGCGTCCACAGGCTCTTTTTTCAAAGGGGGGATTTGTCTCTGTACCGCCGGTTATCGCAGCGCGAGTGTCAGGAGTGCCTGTCTTTATTCACGAATCGGACCTGTCTATGGGCTTGGCCAATAAAATTGCCTATAAATTTGCGACCAAGATGTATTCGACATTTGAGCAGGCTGCTGGTCTCGCAAAAGTCGAGCATGTGGGAGCAGTGACAAAGGTTTCAGATCAAAACACTCCTGAACCAGATGAATTGGTGGATATCCAAACCCACTTTGATCCTAAATTGCCAACGGTATTGTTTGTTGGTGGTTCTGCAGGAGCTCGTGTTTTTAACCAATTAGTGACAGATCATAAGCAAGAACTGACAGAGCGCTACAATATCATTAATCTCACTGGAGATACTAGTCTGAACGAGTTGAGTCAAAATCTCTTTCGTGTTGACTATGTGACGGACCTCTATCAACCCTTGATGGAGATAGCAGATGTGGTGGTGACGCGTGGCGGTGCCAATACGATTTTTGAGCTCTTAGCCATGGCGAAACTCCATCTCATCGTACCATTGGGGCGTGAAGCAAGTCGAGGAGACCAGATTGAAAATGCAGCCTACTTTGTTAAGAAAGGCTATGCAGAAGAACTTCAAGAAAGTGACTTGACCTTGGAAAGCTTGGAGGCGAAACTCAGTCACTTGCTTAGTCACAAGAACCAATACCAAGCTAGCATGAAGGCTTCAACTGAATTGAAATCTCTTGCAGATTTTTACGATCTACTAAGAAAAGACCTAGCATAAGGAATATCAATGTCAAAGGATAAGAAAAAAGAATCAAACCAGAAGCAAGAATTGTCTGAATGGCAGAAACGAAACCAGGAATACCTGAAGAAGAAGGCTGAGGAAGAAGCTGCCCTAGCTGAAGAAAAGGAAAAGGAAAAACAAGCTCGTAAGGAAGCCAACTCGAAACTATTGGAGGAATCCAAGAAATCATCGAGTGAGTCAGATGAGGAAGCCTCAAGTCCAAGCAAGGAACCATCCGAAAAAGAAGAAAAATCTCAAAAGGAGGATCCTAAAGTCAAAGAGGAAAAAGAGAAGAAGAAAAAAGAAAAACCAGAAAAACCAGCTAAGACTAAAATTGCGCCTGTTCATATTTGGCGAGCTGTGAGTATCTTGGTACCCAGTGTCCTGGTCCTCCTTTTTTCAGTCTATCTGTTGACTCCGCTTTCGTCCATCAAAAATATCGAGGTTAAGGGGAATAGTAACACCCAAGCAGATGACATCAAACAGGCTTCTGGAATTCAAGATAGCGATTATACCTTGGCTCTATTGTTGGATAAGGAAAAATACGCTGAGCGAATCAAGTCCAACCATTGGATAGAGTCTGCGAAGATTGACTATCAATTTCCGACTAACTTTACGATTGAGGTTAAGGAATTTGATATTGTTGGTTATTATGTGTCTGGTGAAGGACATTATCCTATTCTGTCTAGTGGTACAGTAGAGTCAAGTCCTGTAAATCGCTTAAACTTGCCTGAGACTTATCTGACAGTTACCTTTAACGATGAGCAGCAGGTGAAAGAGCTGATAACGGGATTGTCTACTATTAGTGAGGATATCAAGAGTCAAATCCAGAAAATCGAATTAGCGCCGAGCAAGGCAACAGCAGATCTTTTAAAAATTACCATGCTGGATACAGATGAAATTTTGGTTCCCTTGTCAGAATTGAGCAAGAAATTGCCTTATTACAGCAAAATCAAGCCACAATTGACGGAACCGAGTGTGGTCGATATGGAAGCTGGCATCTATAGCACTAGTCTGGCTGATAAACTTTTGGAAGAAGCTGAGGAAAAAGCTAAAAAAGAGGCGTTGGAAGCTGAGAAGAAAAAACAGGAAGAAAAAGAAGCTGAAGAAAAGAAGCAACAGCAATAAAGCTCAGTTTTTGCTTGACAAGTCCTACTATAAATAATAGAATAGAAAAAAACCTTTAAAGCAGTCCAGAGAGGCAGCTAAGGTTAGACGGTGAAAGGGTGGAGACTACCCATTTTTCGTGGAACCTTGCTGTTGGCAGGTTCCTTTTTTCGTGGTTTGTTTTTGACCATACTCTCTTGCTCGTAAAGGTAAAAGGAGAAAAGTATGCGTGAACATCGTCCAGTTATTGCTCTTGATTTTTCTAGTTTTGAGGCGGTCAAGGAATTTTTATCTCTTTTCCCAGCAGAAGAAAGTCTTTATTTAAAAGTGGGAATGGAGCTTTATTATGCGGAGGGACCGGAAGTTGTCCGTTATTTGAAGTCACTTGGGCATAGTGTCTTTCTGGATCTCAAGCTACATGATATTCCAAATACAGTTAAATCTGCCATGAAGGTCTTGTCTCAGCTTGGCGTGGATATGACCAATGTTCATGCTGCTGGTGGTGTGGAGATGATGAAGGCTGCGCGTGAAGGTCTTGGAAAAGAAGCAAAATTGATTGCTGTCACTCAATTGACTTCAACTTCTGAAGAACAAATGAGAGACTTTCAAAATATCCAAACCACTCTGCAAGAGTCTGTGATTCACTATGCCAAGAAGACAGCTGAAGCGGGCTTGGACGGTGTCGTTTGCTCAGCTCAGGAAGTGCAACTCATCAAGCAGGCCACCAATCCAGATTTTATCTGTCTGACACCAGGTATTCGTCCGGCGGGAGCTGCGGTTGGAGACCAAAAACGTGTCATGACACCTGCTGACGCCTATCAAATCGGTAGTGACTATATCGTAGTGGGACGTCCCATTACCCAAGCTGAGGATCCTGTTGCAGCTTATCATGCCATCAAGGATGAATGGAACCAAGACTGAAATGAAAGAAATAGATTATAAAAACAAAAGGAGAATATTATGACACTTGCTAAAGATATCGCTAGCCACCTCTTGAAAATCCAAGCCGTTTACCTCAAACCAGAGGAGCCTTTCACTTGGGCATCTGGTATCAAATCGCCGATTTATACTGATAACCGTGTGACGCTTGCCTATCCAGAAACTCGGACCTTGATTGAAAATGGTTTTGTGGAAGCTATTAAAGCAGAATTTCCAGAAGTAGAAGTGATTGCAGGAACTGCGACAGCAGGAATTCCACACGGAGCTATCATCGCTGACAAGATGAACTTGCCTTTTGCCTATATCCGCAGCAAACCAAAAGACCACGGAGCTGGTAACCAAATCGAAGGTCGTGTAGCTCAGGGGCAAAAGATGGTTGTTGTTGAAGACCTCATTTCAACTGGTGGGTCTGTTCTTGAAGCTGTGGCAGCTGCTGAACGTGAAGGGGCCGATGTGCTTGGTGTCGTAGCGATTTTCAGTTATCAATTGCCAAAAGCCGATAAGAACTTTGCGGAAGCTGGTGTGAAATTGGTGACACTGTCTAACTACAGTGAATTGATCCACCTAGCCCAAGAAGAGGGATATATCACACCAGAAGGACTCGCTCTCCTAAAACGCTTTAAAGAAGACCAAGAAAATTGGCAGGGATAATTTATAGGAAAAGTTGACCAGATACGCTTCAGAGAACTTATCTGGTCAACTTTTAAAATATAAGTCAGACTAAAGAATCGATTAGTAAATTGCTTGCCTTTTTCTTCACAGCCAAATACAGTAAAACTCCCAGAACGATTGGAACATCCATCTTTCTAGGAGTTTTTCATTATGCATTTAATTGATGGCTGCAAGAAGGTCGTCAGCTTGTTTTGCAAGTGATGAAGCAGTTGCTTCTTCTAACACCAATTTTCCGTCTGCCCAAGCAGAGTCATTAACACGAGCAGCTGTAAAGTCACCAACGACTTGTGTACGGATAAATGGCAAGAGGTCTTTATAAATAGCAAAGAGTTGATCGTGACCGGCATTGGCTACAGACGATACGGTGATAAATTTATCTTGAAGGGCAGAAGCGCCACGTGTATCCGACAAGTCAAGGGCACGAGATAACCAGTCAAGCAAGTTTTTCACTGTTCCAGGGATAGAGAAGTTGTAGACTGGAGAGAAGATCCAGATAGCATCGGCAGCAAGGACTGCTTCACGAGCAGCAGCTACAGCTGGATGAGTTGGAACTTCTAAATCTTGGCTGAAGAGAGGAACAGCTGAGTAATCAAGATAGCTAACTTCCGCTTTTCCAGCAAGTACTTTTTCAGCTTCGAGGGCCATTTGGTGGTTGAAAGAACCTTGGCGTAGTGAACCGACGATAAATAATACTTTTTTAGACATGATGTGTCTCCTTTTGTTTAAAATTTAAAGAGCGAACTCTTTTGTCACCATTTATGTTACAACAAATGATACTAATTAGCAATAAATGTGCTCACAAATTTTTAAATTTTTTTAAAATCCGGATTAAGTCTTCCTTTTCGCCATCTTCCAAGATGCTGAGTGCTTCTACGATAGAATCAATATAATCAGGAAGAACATCTTCGATTTTTCTGCGTCCTGCAGGTGTTAATTTCAGGAAAAAGGAGCGACGATCTTTGGGGTCGCAAGTTCTAGAAATCCATCCATCTCGAACCATATTTCGAATGACAACAGTCATGTTTCCAGAAGTGGCTAGCATTTTTTCAATCAAATCCTGAATGCGCAGTTCCTCCCTGCTATAGAGGGTTTCCAAAACTGAAAATTGAGTGGGTGTTAGTCCGTGTTCTTTAGCAGCCTTAGCTTCATATGGTTTAAAAGTTCGTATGGCTTTATTGAGGACGATAGCTGTTTTTAAGTCTAGTTGATTATCGGAGATTTTCTCTTTTAAATATTGTTTCATAAGGCTATTTTATCAATAATGAGAGAGAAAAACAAGAACTTATATTTTATAGGAAAAGAATCTTAGAATGTTCCTGTCTTCACTTGTAATAAAGGAGGAGAGATGGTAAAATAGACGAGTGAAACTAAGACAGAAAAAAGCAAAAAACAAGCTACTTTTACAGTATGGAATCGGCATTGCTCTGGTACTACTAGTCATGACGACCTCCTTTCTTTACCTGATATCTCTCAGTATGAAACCCTATCAAGATGCTAGAGTTGAAGGAGAAAAACTAGCCAAGCAGTATGCAGAATTGGAAAAGGCGGATCAGGTTGATTTTTATAATGGACTCGAAGGTTATTACAGCGTTATGGGGCATAATAAAAAGCAAGAGGGCATTGCGGTACTGATTGAAAAGAATGACCACAAGATTTATGTTTATCAGCTAGATAAGGGGATTTCTCAAGACAAGGCAGCGACGATTTCGAGGGAAAAAGGAGCTAGCGACATTGACAAGATTACCTTTGGTCGTTATCAGGATAAGCCGATTTGGGAAGTCAAGTCAGGAAACCAGTACTATCTGGTCGACTTTGAAACAGGAGCAGTGATCCAATAAGGAGGGCATATGAAACTATCCAAACGTGTACTAGAAATGGAAGAAAGCGTCACTCTAGCTAGTGATGCAAGAGCCAAAGCATTAAAAGCTCAAGGAAAGGATGTTCTTTTCTTAACCTTGGGACAGCCTGATTTTCATACTCCTGAAAACATTCAGGATGCAGCGGTAGAAGCGATTCGAGATGGACGAGCTTCCTTTTATACAGTTGCTTCAGGCCTACCAGAGTTAAAAGCAGCGGTTAATACCTATTTTGAACGCCATTATGGGTATTCTGTAGCAGCCAACGAGGTTACCTTTGCCACTGGTGCCAAGTTCTCTCTCTACACCTTCTTTATGGCTGTGGTCAATCCAGGTGATGAGGTCATCATTCCTACACCATACTGGGTCAGCTATGGAGATCAAGTCAAAATGGCAGAAGGAGTGCCAGTCTTTGTCCAGGCCAAGGAAGACAATCACTTTAAAGTAACAGTAGAGCAGCTAGAAGTAGCCCGAACAGATAAGACTAAGGTCTTGGTTCTCAATTCACCTTCGAATCCTACCGGTATGATTTACTCTCGTGAGGAACTCTTGGCCATCGGAAATTGGGCTGTTGCGCATGATGTCCTTATCCTAGCAGATGATATTTACGGTCGTCTGGTTTATAACGGGAACGAATTTGTTCCAATCTCTAGTCTGTCAGAAGCCATTCGTAAGCAAACCATCGTGATTAACGGTGTATCTAAGGCCTATGCCATGACTGGTTGGCGGGTAGGTTATGCTGTGGGAAATCCTGAAATTATTGCTGCCATGAGCAAACTAACAGGACAAACGACTTCAAATCTGACAGCAGTATCTCAATATGCAACGATTGAGGCGCTGACTGGACCGCAAGACTCTGTTGAAACCATGCGCCAAGCCTTTGAAGAGCGCTTGAATACCATTTATTCTCTCTTGTGCCAAGTGCCAGGATTTGAAGTTGTCAAGCCCCAAGGAGCCTTCTATCTTTTCCCAAATGTTAAAAAAGCGATGGAGATGAAGGGTTATACTGATGTGACAGAGTTTACAACGGCTATTCTCGAAGAAGTCGGCCTTGCCTTGATTACAGGAGCTGGATTTGGAGCACCAGAAAATGTTCGTCTCAGCTATGCCACAGACTTGGATACATTAAAAGAAGCTATTCGTCGTTTGCATCAATTTATGGAGGAATCATAATGATAGATCATTTTGGAATTCAAGTTAGTAATTTAGAGATTAGTAAAGTTTTTTATCAGAAAACTTTGGCTCCTTTGGGATATAAAATAGTATTTGATATTCCTCAGGCAGTCAGTTTTGCAGAATCTCGAACTGCTCCAGCGGGTGATTTTTGGTTGAGTCAAGGGGAATCTGATCCGACTCACTTTGCTTTTAATGTAGAGTCGAGGGAGCAGGTAGATGCTTTTTATGAAGCTGGTCTTTTAGCTGGTGGTCAAGATAATGGTCGTCCAGGTATTCGTCCTCAATATCATCAGCCTTACTATGCTGCGTTTATTATTGACCCAGATGGAAATAACATAGAGGCAGTTTGCCATAAAGAAGAATAGAAAAGGAAAAATAATGACAAAACGTGTAACAATTATCGATGTAAAAGATTATGTTGGTCAAGAAGTGACCATCGGAGCCTGGGTTGCCAACAAATCTGGAAAAGGGAAAATTGCCTTCTTGCAATTGCGTGATGGAACTGCCTTTTTCCAAGGTGTAGCCTTTAAACCAAACTTTGTAGAAAAATTTGGTGAAGAAGTGGGACTTGAGAAGTTTGATACGATTAAACGCCTAAGCCAAGAAACTTCTGTTTATGTGACAGGAATTGTCAAAGAAGACGAACGTTCTAAGTTTGGCTATGAGTTGGATATTACAGACATCGAAGTGATCGGTGAATCTCAAGACTACCCAATCACACCAAAAGAACACGGAACAGACTTCTTGATGGACAACCGTCACTTGTGGCTCCGCTCTCGTAAGCAAGTGGCTGTTATGCAAATCCGTAACGCCATAATTTATGCAACCTATGAGTTCTTTGACAAGAATGGTTTCATGAAATTTGATAGCCCAATTCTTTCAGGAAATGCAGCAGAAGATTCAACAGAACTCTTTGAAACAGACTACTTTGGAACACCAGCCTACTTGAGCCAATCAGGTCAGCTTTACCTAGAAGCAGGAGCTATGGCTCTTGGTCGTGTCTTTGACTTTGGTCCAGTATTCCGTGCTGAAAAATCAAAAACGCGCCGTCACTTGACTGAGTTCTGGATGATGGATGCGGAGTACTCCTACTTGACACACGATGAGTCACTTGACTTGCAAGAAGCTTACGTAAAAGCCCTTCTTCAAGGTGTCCTTGATCGTGCGCCTCAAGCCTTGGAAACCTTGGAACGTGATACGGAGCTTTTGAAACGCTACATTGCAGAGCCATTCAAACGCATCACTTACGATCAAGCCATTGACCTTTTGCAAGAGCATGAAAATGATGAAGATGCTGACTACGAGCATCTTGAGCATGGAGATGACTTTGGTTCACCACACGAAACATGGATTTCAAACCACTTTGGTGTGCCAACATTTGTCATGAACTACCCAGCAGCTATCAAGGCCTTCTACATGAAACCAGTTCCTGGAAATCCGGAGCGCGTGCTTTGTGCAGACTTGCTGGCACCAGAAGGTTATGGAGAAATCATCGGTGGATCTATGCGTGAGGAAGACTACGATGCCCTTGTCGCTAAAATGGAAGAACTTGGAATGGATCGTACAGAATATGAATTCTACCTTGACCTTCGCAAATACGGAACAGTTCCTCACGGAGGATTTGGTATCGGTATAGAGCGTATGGTAACCTTCGCAGCTGGAACAAAACATATCCGTGAAGCTATTCCATTCCCACGTATGTTGCACCGTATCAAACCATAAACTAGTAAAAAGAAGATAATTTTATCTTCTTTTTTCACTTTTATCTTGCTATCTATCAGTTTTTCTAGTATAATAGTTTATTGTGAGCAAACCTCACTTACCCCTTGCAAAGACTAGGGGTCATTAGACCAAAAGGAGGAACATATCAATGGCTAAATACGAAATTCTTTATATCATTCGTCCAAACATTGAAGAAGAAGCGAAAAACGCTTTGGTAGCACGTTTTGACTCTATCTTGACTGACAACGGTGCAACTGTTGTTGAATCAAAATCATGGGAAAAACGTCGTCTTGCATACGAAATCCAAGATTTCCGCGAAGGACTTTACCACATCGTTAACGTTGAAGCTAACGACGACGTAGCTCTTAAAGAGTTTGACCGTCTTTCAAAAATCAACGCTGACATTCTTCGTCACATGATCGTCAAACTTGACGCGTAAGAAGGTAAATTATGATTAACAATGTTGTACTTGTAGGGCGTATGACACGTGACGCTGAGTTGCGTTATACCCCATCAAATGTAGCAGTTGCGACTTTTACTCTTGCAGTAAACCGTACATTCAAGAGTCAAAATGGCGAACGTGAGGCTGATTTCATCAATATCGTTATGTGGCGCCAACAGGCTGAAAATCTTGCTAACTGGGCTAAAAAAGGCTCTCTTATCGGGATTACCGGTCGTATTCAGACTCGTAGTTACGATAACCAGCAAGGACAACGTGTCTACGTAACAGAAGTCGTGGCTGACAATTTCCAAATGTTGGAAAGCCGTAGCGTGCGTGAAGGACATACAGGTGGAGCTTATTCTGCATCAACTGCTAGTTATACAGCACCTACGCAATCAGTACCAGACTTTTCACGTGATGAAAATCCATTTGGAGCAACCAATCCGTTGGATATTTCAGATGATGATTTACCATTCTAATGGACAATTAAAACTATAAAGGAGAAAAAACATGGCTCAACAACGTCGTGGCGGATTCAAACGCCGTAAAAAAGTTGATTACATCGCAGCAAACAAAATTGAATATGTTGATTACAAAGATACTGAGCTTCTTAGCCGTTTCGTTTCAGAACGTGGGAAAATCCTTCCACGTCGTGTAACTGGAACTTCAGCTAAAAACCAACGTAAAGTAACAACAGCTATCAAACGCGCTCGCGTAATGGCTTTGATGCCTTTCGTAAACGAAGATTAAAAAAGAGGTCCAGTGGACCTCTTTTTCATGAGTTTGAAAATAAGAAAGCGAATTAAGACCCTGACGGGTCTTTTTTTCACGAGCTTTGATTGAAACGAGGGAGTGAGTTGGGTCTGGTGGACCTCTTTTTCATGAGCGTGGAAATAAGAGAGCGAGTTAAATCTGTACTGACCCTAAAAGTTAGATCTCTGTCTAACTTTTGGGGTGCAGTTCATACGTCCGTGTAAGTCTTTTTAATAGATAAACATGGCATCACCAAAACTGAAGAAGCGGTAGTGTTCTTGAATCGCGTGGTGGTAAGCATCTAGGACTAAGTCACGGCCTGCAAAGGCAGAAACTAGCATGACGAGGGTTGATTTTGGCAGATGGAAGTTGGTTGAGAAGGCATCAACAACCTTCCACTCGTAACCAGGCTTGATAAAGATATTGGTCCAGCCAGAATCTGCTTGGATTTGCCCATCAAACTTGGAACCGATGGTTTCCAGTGTGCGGATCGAAGTAGTTCCAACAGCGATAACACGACCTCCATTTTCCTTGACAGAGCGAAGGGTGGCTGCGGCTTCATCACAAAGTTGGTAGAACTCTGAGTGCATTTCGTGTTCGTCCAGATTGTCAACAGAAACGGGTCTAAAGGTTCCTAAACCAACGTGGAGCGTTAAATAAACCAAATGGACACCTTTGGCTTGGATTTCTGCCAGCAGTTCTTTGGTGAAGTGCAGACCAGCAGTTGGTGCAGCAGCAGAGCCACTTTCTTTAGCGTAGACCGTTTGATAACGTTCACGGTCATCTAGTTTTTCGTGGATGTAGGGTGGGAGTGGCATTTCACCGAGACTTTCCAAAACTTCTAGGAAAATTCCTTGGTATTCAAAGCGGACAATGCGGCCCCCGTGGGTCAATTCTTCCGTAACGACAGCACTGAGGCGACCATCACCAAAGTTGACACGAGTGCCAACCTTGAGACGTTTGGCAGGTTTAGCGAGGACTTCCCACTCATCACCACTAGTATTTTTGAGCAGGAGAAGCTCCACATGGCCTCCTGTTTCTTCCTTTTGACCATAAAGGCGGGCAGGGAGAACACGGGTGTCGTTCATGACAAGGGCATCACCAGGTTCCAGCATATCAATAATGGAGTGGAAGTGTTTATCCTGCATCTCTCCCGTTTCACGATTAACGATAAGTAGTTTGGATGCATCACGTTTTTCAAGTGGCGTTTGGGCAATCAATTCCTCTGGCAAGTGGAAATCAAAATCAGCTGTATTCATATATCTGTTCATTCTTTCTAAGTTCTAATCCTAACCATTATAACATGTTTCAAGTTTAGACGCTCTTTTTTTAGAAATTAAATCGTTTTCACTTGACAAAAATTGGTCTATACCATATAATGAATATAGATTAAAATGGAGGATGAAAAGATGAAAGTTATTAAAGTTGAAAATCAAGTCGAAGGTGGAAAAGTAGCTTTTGAAATTTTGAAGGAAAAATTGGCCAATGGTGCTCAAACATTAGGACTTGCGACAGGGAGTAGTCCACTTGAGTTTTACAAGGAAATCGTAGAGAGTGACCTTGATTTTTCAAATCTAACCAGTGTAAACCTTGATGAGTATGTGGGACTGGATGGAGACAACCCACAATCTTACCGTTACTTCATGCAGGAAAACTTGTTCAACCAAAAACCATTTAAGGAAAGCTTCTTGCCACGTGGTGTTAAGGATAATGCTGAAGAAGAAGTAGAACGCTACAATCAAATTTTGGCTGACCATCCTGTTGATTTGCAAATCTTGGGAATTGGTCGCAATGGACATATCGGATTTAATGAGCCAGGAACTGCTTTTGATAGCCAGACACACCTTGTAGACCTAGACCAGTCTACAATCGAAGCCAATGCTCGCTTCTTTGACAAGATTGAAGACGTTCCAACTCAAGCCATTTCAATGGGAATTAAAAATATCTTGGATGCCAAGTCAATTATTCTCTTTGCTTACGGTGAGTCAAAAGCAGAGGCCATTGCTGGAACAGTATCTGGCCCAGTGACTGAGAGTCTACCAGCAAGCAGCCTACAAAACCACCCTGATGTGACTATTATTGCGGATGCTGAGGCGCTCAGCTTGCTTGAAAAGTAAAACTACAAGAACCACTTGCTCTTTGGAGTGAGTGGCTTTTTACTTCAAATGTTCACTATCCTGCTAAAGTGGTATAATATAGCTATACGGGGAGGCCCAAACTTTGATTTATATAATCGGTTTTATTTGTTTTTTACTTTTAATGTTTCTGTTTAGTCGCTTAATTCAGCAATCAAAGAATCCTTCGGGCTTTCTAGGAAAACGAATGATGAAATTGTGGAATCGAGCCTATCTCCCCATGTTTGTATGGGCAATTCGTCATCTGGATAGAACATTTTACCCTGTAATCTTAGATGTAGGAGTTGGGAATGGTCGTTCAACCATCCTGCTGAAAGAAACTTTTCCGCAAAGTACCATAACTGGAATCGATATTTCATATACTGCAATAGCTCAAGCCAAACAGATAGGGATGACTTAACTAAATTTTGAACGAAGAGACGTTAGGGAGACAGGCTTTTCTGATGAAAGTGTTGATTTAATCACAGTCTTTCAAACTCATTTTCATTGGCGGGACCTAGAGGCTTCTTTTATGGAACTTCGAAGAATACTCAAATCAGACGGGATGCTCTTACTGGCTTGTGAATATAACAAGTTGTCTTACTTTTTACCAAAGGTTCAAAGCGAAGAAGCATTTAGACGATTCTTGTTATCAGTAGGATTTGAGCTCGTAACTAGTCAAAGAAAGGAATCATGGATCCTTTATAAAATTCGTAAAGGATTTGTTAAAAAAGTAGCTTTTTTAAAATCTTTTACAGGAGGGATCGGAATGAATACGAAGAATAGGAATTTGATAGAAGATAATAAAAAAGCTGAAAACCAAAGCTTTCTCTATTATTTACACGAGGAAAAAGTATTTGATTCGCAGTCGCTGGCTGATTTATGTCGCTACATAGAAAAGCTCGATTCTATTAGTATAGATCAGATGAGGGATTTGCATTTTATTGAAAATCAAATTCTTCGTCATCTGGTATATCATTTTGACAGCAATGACTTGAGTAAGATTTCGAATCTTCCTGATGAATATTGGGAATATATTGAACCTTTTGAACAAGCAGTAACAAAGTTGTATGATTTGATGTAAAAATTAGTGGATTTGATAAAGTATAGGCAAGAAAGTAATTAATGAATCGGAAAATCGGAATAAATGTAGGTTTTCCCTTGACAAATATTCATTTTGCGTGTAAAATGGAATAGATCTTGAACTTGAAGGGAGTGAAAAAAATGTCTAAAACAGTAGTACGTAAGAATGAATCTCTTGACGATGCACTTCGTCGTTTCAAACGTGCGGTTACTAAAGCTGGTACTCTTCAAGAAACACGCAAACGTGAATTCTATGAAAAACCTTCTGTAAAACGTAAACGTAAATCAGAAGCAGCTCGTAAACGTAAAAAATTCTAATTTGAAATGAAAGGCTAGACTTGTCTAGTCTTTTTTTGCATAGTATTTAGAGGAAGAAATTGTTATGAGAGAGTATATAAAAGAATATCCAAAGATGCGTGACAATCACTTGGAAGATTGGGGTTATTGTGCTGATCCGATCGATTGGAAGGAATTTGAAGAGTCAAACCAAAGAATTTTTGAAAAGTATTTGACCGATTCAAAAGTATTGTCTGACAAGGTTTTAAGAGTAAAATTGTACAGTAGCTTATTGCTAGATGATATTAAATATTTTGCCTATTATGCTGCGTTTTTAGATGGGAATTATAAGCAGTTAAACAATGCTCTATGGCAAACAGGAAGAACCGAGTTGTTGAGAGGCGGTTTGTTAGCAAGTGGAACCATTTACACAGCTGGGATTTTGAAAGGCTTGTTTACCTCTTTTGCTTGTAACGATTTTTCAGCCATTCCATCATTCATCCCTAAAGATTTACCCTTGTTGAAAGGAACTTATTATCCAGAAAATGTGATTAATCTTTTATACGCTCTTTATTATCAAGATGAAGAAAGATTATCCGAGTCTCTCTTGCGTGCACAACAGTTTTTAGGGAAGAAAAAACGAACTGGTATGGAAGAATTTTCTGTTCGGTATTTTATAAACTTGGCAAGAAAAGATGCAGTTGCATTAAGTGAGTCCTTACAAAGTTTATGCCAAGCCTATCAGAGGCGAGGTTACCCTTATGAAAAAATTGATAAGTGCTTTGCGGATGAGATTCATGGTCTATATCGTTTGGTACGATTTTTTGACCATTCCTTGTTTGAAGAAGTCAGTATGCCATCTCATAAGACATTTTTGAAGGAGTTTGAAGAATGGCAAGTCCAAAATCAGTTTCCACAAGGTCAACAGTTCTATATCTATCCTCAAGATAGGGCTGATGCAAATAGAATACTAACAAAAGGTCTCCCAAGGATTTACATAGAAAAATCTGGAAGGGACTTGGTGATAGACGTTGACCGATTTGCAGTAGATTTGTCTCGGTTAATTTGAAGGAGTACGAAAAGACTTCCTAGTTAAATCTTTTCCCAAGCAACATCAAATAAATACTGTAAATCCTGCAAAAAAAGGAAACTTCGACCTACAATTTGATATAATAGTAGGGAGAACTCGATTGAAGGAGGAAATTATGTCGGTTTTAGTAAGAGAAGTAATTGAAAAGCTCAGACTAGATATTGTCTATGGTGAAGGAGAATTGCTTGAAAAAGAAATCAACACTGCGGACATTATGAGACCTGGTCTTGAAATGACGGGCTATTTTGATTACTATACTCCAGAACGGATTCAACTGTTAGGGATGAAGGAGTGGTCCTATTTGGTCGCCATGCCTGCCCATAACCGTTATCAAGTTTTGAAGAAAATGTTTCTACCTGAAACACCTGCTGTCATCGTTGCTCGTGGCTTGGTAGTGCCAGAAGAAATGTTGAAAGCTGCTAGGGAATGTAAGATTGCGATTTTAACCAGTCGAACATCAACCAGTCGTTTATCTGGAGAGTTATCTAGCTACCTTGATTCCCGTTTGGCTAAACGTACCAGTGTGCATGGTGTCTTGATGGACATCTATGGCATGGGTGTCTTGATCCAAGGGGATAGTGGTATCGGTAAGAGTGAGACAGGTCTTGAGCTTGTGAAACGTGGACACCGTTTGGTAGCAGATGACCGTGTAGATATCTTTGCCAAGGATGAAATGACCCTCTGGGGAGAGCCCGCTGAAATTTTGAAGCATTTACTTGAGATTCGTGGAGTGGGTATTATTGACGTGATGAGTCTCTACGGAGCAAGTGCTGTAAAAGATTCTTCACAAGTTCAGTTGGCTGTTTACTTGGAAAATTACGATACCCATAAGACCTTTGACCGTCTAGGAAATAATGCCGAAGAACTCGAAGTTTCTGGTGTGACGATTCCGCGTATCCGCATCCCAGTAAAAACAGGACGCAATATCTCAGTTGTTATTGAGGCGGCAGCCATGAACTATCGCGCTAAAGAAATGGGATTTGATGCGACGCGTTTATTTGAAGAACGCTTGACTAATCTCATCTCCAAAAATGAGGTGAAAGATGATTAATCCAGTTGCATTTGAAATCGGTCCTTTTTCCATTCGTTGGTATGCTTTGTGTATTGTGGCTGGATTGGTCTTGGCTGTCTATCTTGCCATGAAAGAAGCTCCTAAAAAGAAGATTTTGTCAGATGATATTTTGGATTTTATCCTGATTGCTTTCCCAGTTGCTATTTTAGGTGCTAGATTATACTATGTATTCTTTCGTTTAGATTATTATCTGCAAAATCCAGGTGAAATCATCGCTATCTGGAATGGTGGTTTGGCCATTTATGGAGGTTTGATAGCAGGGGCTATTGTTCTTTATATCTTTGCAGATAGAAAGCTGATCAATACTTGGGATTTCTTAGATATTGCAGCACCGAGCGTCATGGTTGCCCAGAGTTTAGGGCGCTGGGGGAACTTCTTTAACCAAGAAGCCTATGGTGCAGCGGTAGATAGTTTGGATTATTTGCCAGGATTCATTCGTGACCAGATGTACATTGATGGTAGCTACCGTCAGCCGACCTTCTTATATGAGTCGGTTTGGAATCTGATTGGATTTGCTTTGATTCTGATTTTTAGAAGAAAATTAAAGGGAATCAGACGTGGTCAGATCACTGCTTTCTACTTGATTTGGTATGGCTTTGGTCGTATGATTATCGAAGGGATGCGGACGGATAGTCTCATGTTCTTTGGTCTGCGAGTTTCCCAATGGTTATCAGTTATCCTTATCGGACTCGGTATTTTTATCATACTTTATCAAAATCGAAAGAAAGCCCCTTTCTATCATACAGAGGAGGAAAAATAAATGTTAGAAGTTGCATATATACTTGTTGCGATTGCTTTGATTGTCTGTTTAGTCTATTTGACAATCACGATTCAAAAAGCAGGTCGTATGATTGATGAGACAGAGAAAACCATCAAAACATTGAGCTCAGATGTGAACGTTACCTTGCATCAGACCAATGAATTGTTGGCTAAGGTCAATGTGTTGGCAGACGATATCAATATCAAAGTTGCGACGATTGATCCACTCTTTACTGCTGTAGCTGACTTGTCTGAGTCAGTATCTGACCTCAATCAACATGCGCGTGTCTTGGGTAAAAAAGCCTCATCAGCTGGTTCAAAGACCATTAAGACAGGTGCAGGCTTGTCAGCTCTTCGTTTCGCAAGTAAAATTTTCAAAAAATAGAAAAGGAGAAATCTTATGGGAAAACTATCCTCAATCCTTTTAGGAACGGTTTCTGGTGCTGCTCTTGCTTTGTTTTTGATGAGTGATAAGGGCAAGCAAGTTTGTAGTCAAGCTCAGGATTTTCTAGATGATTTGAGAGAAGATCCAGAATATGCCAGAGAGCAAGTCTGTGAGAAATTGACAGAAGTGAAGGAACAGGCAACTGACTTTGTGCTGAAGACAAAGGAACAAGTAGAATCTGGTGAAATCACTTTTGATAGTGTCCTTGACCAAGCTAAAAACTGTGCTCGACAAGCGACGGAAGCGTCAAAGGAAACCTTTAACAATCTCAAGGAGCAGTGGCAAGAACAGTCAGCAACTTCAGACGTTGCTGAAGACCAAGAAGAAATCATCATCGATATTACTGAAGTATAAAGTATCACCATCTCTGGTTTTTGGAGATGGTGATTTTTATCTGCAAGCCTGTCTTTGTGGTATAATAAATACTATGCAGAAAAAACCAACGTCCGCCTATGTGCATATTCCCTTTTGCACACAGATTTGTTATTATTGTGACTTTTCAAAAGTTTTTATCAAGAATCAACCAGTAGATAGTTATTTGGAGCATCTGCTAGAGGAGTTTCGTTCTTATGATATCCAAAAGTTACGAACTCTCTACATTGGAGGTGGGACGCCAACGGCTTTGTCCGCTCCGCAACTAGAAGTGCTTTTGAATGGTTTGACTAAAAACCTAGACTTGTCTGTCTTGGAAGAGTTGACGATTGAGGCCAATCCAGGAGACTTGGACGCGGATAAAATCGCGGTTTTGAGGCATTCGCCAGTTAATCGTGTTTCCTTAGGTGTGCAGACTTTTGATGACAAAATGCTGAAAAAGATTGGGCGCAGTCATTTAGAGAAGGATATTTATGAAAATATCGACCGCCTCAAATTGGCTGGTTTTGACAATATTTCTATCGATTTGATTTACGCTCTACCTGGTCAAACTATGGATCAGGTCAAGGACAATGTCGCTAAGGCTATCTCGCTTGATATTCCTCATATGAGCCTTTATAGCTTGATTTTGGAAAATCATACGGTCTTTATGAACCGCATGCGACGAGGGAAATTGCCCCTGCCCAAGGAAGAACTGGAAGCGGAGATGTTTGAGTACATCATCGCAGAGCTTGAGCGAGCTGGTTTTGAGCATTATGAGATTTCCAATTTCTCTAAACCTGGCTTTGAAAGTCGCCACAATCTCATGTACTGGGATAATGCTGAGTATTATGGTATCGGTGCAGGTGCTTCAGGTTATGTCAATGGAGTGCGCTATAAAAATCATGGTCCGATTCGCCACTATCTCAATGCGGTAGAGGCAGGAAATGCTCGGATTACAGAAGAACACCTGAGTCAAAGGGAGCAGATGGAAGAAGAAATGTTCCTAGGCCTCCGGAAAAAATCCGGGGTTTCCATGGCACGATTTGAGGAAAAATTCGGACGATCCTTTGATGGACTTTATGGCGAAATCGTCAGAGACTTGGTTCAACAAGGCCTCATGCAGATCGACGGTGACCGTGTCCGAATGACAAAGAGGGGTCTCTTTTTAGGAGACACTGTAGCAGAACGATTTATTTTGGAGTAGAACAATGGGCTTAACTTATCAAATGAAAATGAAAATTCCTTTTGATATGGCGGACATGAACGGTCATATCAAACTTCCAGATGTGATTTTGCTGTCCCTGCAAGTATCAGGTATGCAGTCGATTGAGCTGGGAGTTAGTGATAAGGATGTGCTAGAACGCTACAATCTGGTCTGGATTATTACAGACTATGCGATTGACGTGGTACGCTTGCCTCGCTTTGCTGAGGAGATTACGATTGAAACAGAAGCATTGACTTACAATCGTCTTTTTTGCTACCGCCGTTTCACTATCTATGATGAAGCAGGTCAAGAAATCATTCGCATGTTGGCAACCTTTGTTCTTATGGACCGAGACAGTCGAAAAGTCCATGCTGTCGAGCCTGAGATTGTAGCTCCTTACCAGTCTGAGTTTGATAAAAAACTCATCCGTGGGCCAAAGTATGAGTCCTTGAACGAGCCAATCAGCAAGGATTACCATGTTCGTTTTTACGACTTGGATATGAATGGTCATGTTAATAACAGCAAATACCTAGATTGGATTTTTGAGGTCATGGGAGCAGACTTTTTGACCAAGTATATTCCAAAGAAAATCAATCTCAAATATGTCAAAGAAGTGCGACCAGGTGGTATGATTGCTTCAGCATATGAACTCAATGGACTAGAAAGCAAGCATGAGATCATCAGTGATGGCGAGATAAATGCCCAAGCTATGATTACTTGGCAAGAAATTGAAGCGAATTAGAAAGGACGATATGGCTTATAAAGGTTATTTAATTGATTTAGACGGAACCATTTACAAGGGGAAAGACCGAATTCCGGCCGGAGAGGCTTTTGTCCATGAGTTGCAAAAGCGAGAAATTCCCTATCTCTTTGTGACCAACAATACAACCCGAACTCCAGAGAGTGTTCAAGAGATGTTGGCTGAGAATTTTAATATTGATACGCCTCTATCGACTGTCTATACAGCAACCTTGGCAACCATCGACTATATGAATGACTTAGGACTGGAAAAGACAGTCTATGTCATCGGCGAAGCTGGACTCAAGGATGCCATTCAGGCAGCTGGTTATGTCGAAGACAAGGAAAATCCAGCCTATGTGGTAGTTGGACTGGACTGGCAAGTCGACTATGAAAAATTTGCGACAGCAACTCTAGCCATTCAAAAGGGTGCTCACTTTATCGGAACCAACCCTGACCTCAATATCCCGACGGAACGTGGTCTTTTGCCAGGTGCTGGTTCACTAATTACACTTCTTGAAGTAGCAACTCGGGTAAAACCAGTTTATATCGGGAAACCAAATGCTATCATTATGGACAAGGCGGTTGAGCACCTAGGTTTGAAAAGAGAAGAATTGCTCATGGTTGGGGACAACTACCTGACAGATATCCGAGCAGGGATTGACAATGGCATTCCAACGCTCTTGGTGACGACAGGTTTTACCAAAGCAGAAGAAGTGGCGGACTTGCCAATCGCACCAACTCATGTAGTTTCTAGTCTTGCGGAGTGGAATTTTGATGAAAACTAAACTGACCTTTTGGGGAAGTATGCTCTTTCTCCTCTCCCTGTCTATTCTCTTAACCATTTATCTGGCATGGGTTTTCTATCCCATGGAAATTCAGTGGCTGAACTTAGCGAATCGAGTCTATCTAAAGCCAGAAACCATTCAGTACAATTTTCATATCTTGATGAATTACCTGACCAATCCCTTTAGTCAGATCTTAGAGATGCCAGATTTTCGTTCGTCAGCGGCAGGTTTACACCACTTTGCGGTGGTGAAGAATCTTTTCCACTTGGATCAGCTAGTTGCCCTAGTGACACTACCATGTTTTTATTTCTTTGTTAAAAATATTGTAAAAAAAGGCTTCCTAGCACTCTATCGTAAAAGTATCCTGATTCTAGTGCTATTACCTCCATTCATTGGGCTTGTAGGAGTGTTAATTGGTTTTGAGCAATTCTTTACTCTTTTCCATCAGATTCTCTTTGTGGGAGATGATACCTGGCTTTTTGATCCCGCAAAGGATCCCGTTATTTGGATTTTACCAGAGATTTTCTTCCTCCATGCTTTCCTTCTCTTCTTTGGACTCTATGAAAGTTTCTTTGGCTTCCTTTATTTGAAAAGTCGTAGAATACTTTAATGTGTTGCATTGATAAAACAGAGATGAAGTTAAAAATTCTTACGAGGAGTGAATTAACTTCATCGGAATTGAGTAAATCGTTCGCATACAGTCTGTTTTTCTTGAAAAAATAGGCTTTTTTTCTAAAAATCCCTAGTCAAGCGCTTTATTTTTTTGTATAATAAGAATAGCAAAGTATAGATAAAGAAGAGAAAAGCATGATTACACTATTTTTATCACCGAGCTGTACATCATGTCGTAAGGCAAAGGCCTGGTTAGAGACGCATAAAGTTCCTTTTGAGGAGCACAATATTATGACCAGTCCTTTAACAAGAAAAGAATTGCAACACATTCTTTCCTTGACCGAAAATGGTACTGATGACATCATTTCAACTCGTTCAAAAATTTTTCAAAAATTGGATATTGATGTAGAGAGTATTTCGGTATCGGAGTTGCTTCAGTTGATTGAGCAATATCCTAGTCTTTTGCGTCGCCCAATTATTATTGATACCAAACGCATGCAGATCGGTTTTAATGAAGATGAGATTCGTGCTTTTCTCCCTCGTAGCTACCGTAAACAAGAACTAAAAGAAGCAACATTGAGAGCTGGTATTGGATAGATGAACAAACAGTATAGTTACCCACTAGATTTGTCGTGGAGCACTGAAGAACTTGCTTCAGTGCTTTCTTTTTTTAATGATGTTGAAGCTGCCTATGAAGACAAGGTAGAAGCTAAAAAACTGCTAGATTCCTATAAGGAATTTAAGTCTGTGGTTCCAAGCAAAAGCGAAGAAAAACGCTTAGGTCGCGAATTTGAGACGGCTAGCGGTTATTCCTTCTATCGTGCAGTTCAATTAGCAAAAGAAAAAAGAGAAGGGAAGATTTCTCTTGGAAACTAAATTTGAATTTGCCAAGCAGATTGTGCAGGAAGCTGCTGAGTACATTTTGGCTCACATGAAAGAAGATTTGCAGGTTGAGCGCAAGTCTTCGCCTACAGACTTGGTGACGCGTTTAGATAAGGAGGTCCAGGAACTCTTGGTTGATCGGATTAAGTCCACCTATCCTGAGGATTTGATTTGCGCGGAAGAGGGATGTTTGCGTGCTGGAGTTGGTCAAGGTTCTGTTTGGGTGATTGATCCCATTGACGGTACCAATAACTTTGTTGCTCAGCAGGAAGATTTTGCTGTTATGTTGGCTTATTTTGAGAATGGTGTGGGCAAATTTGGCATCATCTATGATGTTATGAAAGGTGATTGCTATCATGGTGGTGGTGCTTTTCCTCCTTGCCGCAATAATGAGCCCTTACCGCCTTTTAAAAAGAAGCCCCTCAGAGAATTCCTGGTTGCTGGTAACTCAGGTATGTTTGAAAGCAATGAGTGGGGCCTGGCGGATTTGGGGCGAGCAGCTTTGGGAGTCCGTGTATATGGCAGTGCGGCCATTAGTTTTGCCAAGGTTTTATCGGGGCGTCTTCTGACTTATATTACCTACCTGCAACCATGGGATTACGCTGCGGCCAGTATCTTAGGGGAAAGTCTGGGTTATCGTCTTCTTACGGTATCAGGTGAGCCTGTTGATTTTCAAACGCGTCAGCCTGTCATGATGGTGCCAATCGAGATGCAAGAAGAGATTCAGTACTACATTTATGAAAGGAAAGAATTTAAATGCAATTTCCAGAAGGATTTGTTGAAAAATATGAAGCGATACTAGAAGACGAGGCAAGAGACTTTCTTGCCTCTTTTAAACAAGAAGCAGTTTCGGCTTTTCGGGTCAATCCCTTAAAAGAAAGTCAGTTATCGTTTGCAGATGCTATTCCCAATACACCTTGGGGGTATTATGGTAAGGTTTCTGGGAAATCTCCAGAGCATGTGACCGGTTTCGTTTATTCGCAAGAACCTGCAGCCCAAATGGTGGCCCAGGTAGCTCAACCCCTTCCTGGCATGAAGGTCTTGGACTTGGCGGCAGCACCAGGTGGAAAATCCACTCAATTGGCAGCCTATCTGGCTAATCAGGGAGTCCTTGTTTCCAACGAAATTTCAAGCAAGCGAGCTAAGATTTTAGTGGAAAATATGGAGCGGTTTGGAGCGACAAATGTTGTTGTAACCAACGAATCTGCTGACCGCTTGACCAAGGTCTTTAAAGGTTATTTTGATGTGATTGTCCTTGATGCACCTTGCTCGGGGGAAGGGATGTTCCGTAAGCAGCCAGATGCCATGGATTATTGGAGTACCGATTATCCTAGCCAATGTGCCAGTCTCCAAAGAGAAATTTTAGAAGATGCAGTGACCATGCTTGCAGAAGGTGGTCGTTTGGTCTATTCGACCTGTACTTGGGCACCAGAGGAAAATGAAGAAATCGTCCACTGGTTGCTGGATACTTATGATTTTGAACTGCTTCCAGTTAAGCATTTAAACGGTATGGTAGCAGGAATTGGCCTTCCTGAAACGGCGCGGATGTATCCTCATCATTTCAAGGGAGAAGGCCAGTTTGTTGCCCACCTGCAGTTTAAGGGAGAAAATCCGGCACCTAAATTCAAAGCCAGCAAGACCAATCTCAGTCGTGAACAGCAGAACTTGTGGCAAGAATTTGCCCAAAAACATCTCGAAACGTCCTTAACTGGTATCTTGCAGACTTTTGGAGACCAACTCTATCTCTTGCCAGAGATGTTACCTGATCTAGGGAAACTCAAAATTGCCCGAAATGGACTTCATCTGGGTACTTTTAAGAAGAAACGCTTCGAACCAAGCTTTGCTCTGGGATTAGCATTGAAACCAAGTCAAGTAAAACAAAGTGTCGCAATCAATGATGAGGACTTTGTAAAATATGTGGCTGGTGAGACCGTTCAATTATCTGAAGCTCGACCAAATGGCTGGTACCAAGTTGTGGTTCAAGGAAACGGTTTGGGCTTTGCCAAGGTAACGGGAAATGTTTTGAAAAATTATTATCCAAAAGGGCTCAGATTCAGGTGAAAAAGCTAGTCAAAGAGCCTATTCTATGTTATAGTGGAAGTATGAGTTTTTTCTGATAGTCTTTCATTATTACTTATATTATACGATGGAATTTCCCGCTCCGAAGAATGTCTAGATAAAATAAAGCGGGACAATCATTGATGATAATTGGATGATCAGGACAAACGGAAGAAATCAGAACATTTATCATTATGTTCAAGGAGAATAACAGTGAAAAAAAGAAAAAAGCTTGTCATGTCTCTTGCAGCTCTTTTGATGGCAGGTTCTCTAGCAGGATGTGCTAGCTGGATTGATCGTGGAGAATCCATGACAGCCGTTGGTTCAACTGCTCTTCAGCCTCTTGTCGAAGCGGCAGCAGATGAATTTGGTTCCAGAAACATCGGAAAAACAGTCAATGTTCAAGGTGGTGGATCGGGTACAGGACTATCCCAAGTCCAGTCTGGAGCAGTTGACATCGGGAACTCTGACGTCTTTGCAGAGGAAAAAGAAGGAATCGATGCTTCGGCTCTAGTAGACCACAAGGTTGCAGTGGCTGGTCTTGCAGTGATTGTAAACAAGGAAGTGGATGTTGAAAATCTCACAACCGAGCAACTTCGCAAAATCTTTACAGGTGAAGTGACCAACTGGAAAGAAGTTGGGGGCAAAGATCTGGCCATTTCAATCATCAACCGAGCAGCAAGTTCTGGTTCACGAGCGACGTTTGATACGGTGGTTATGAATGGCCAAGCGGCAATGCAGAGCCAAGAACAGGATTCTAACGGGATGGTCAAGTCGATTGTATCCCAAACGCCTGGAGCCATTTCTTACCTGGCTTTTGCCTATGTAGATGACTCCGTGAAAAGCATGAAACTGAATGGATATGAACCTACATCTGAAAATGTAACGACCAACAACTGGCCTTTGTGGTCTTATGAACATATGTACACACTTGGTCAGCCAAATGAGTTGGCTGCTGAATTCCTGAATTTCGTCCTCTCAGATGAAGCCCAAAATGGAATTGTTAAGGGCATGGGCTATATCTCTATCAATGAAATGAAAGTCCAAAAGGATGCTTCAGGTACCGTTACAACAGTAGAAGGAGGTCAATAATGAATCAAGAAGAATTATCAAAAAAATTACTCTCTCCTTCAAAGAACTCTCGCCTTGAGAAGTTTGGTAAAGGTTTGACCTTTACCTGCCTTTCTTTGATTGTTATCATTGTGGCCATGATTTTGATTTTTGTAGCCCAAAAAGGCTTATCTACCTTCTTTGTCAATGGGGTCAACATCTTTGATTTCCTCTTTGGACAAACTTGGAATCCTTCAGGGAAACAATTTGGTGCCCTTCCAATGATTTTGGGTTCCTTTATTGTGACGATTTTATCAGCCCTCATCGCAACTCCCTTTGCTATCGGTGCTGCAGTCTTTATGACAGAAGTATCACCAAAGGGGGCAAAGATTTTGCAGCCAGCCATTGAACTTCTCGTCGGTATTCCTTCAGTCGTCTATGGATTTATCGGTTTGCAAGTTGTGGTGCCTTTTGTTCGTAGCGTCTTTGGTGGAACTGGTTTTGGGATCTTGTCAGGTATTTTCGTTCTTTTTGTCATGATCCTACCAACTGTAACTTTTATGACAACAGACAGCTTGCGTGCTGTTCCTCGTCATTACCGTGAAGCTAGTTTAGCTATGGGAGCCACTCGTTGGCAAACCATCTGGCGTGTGACCTTGAAAGCAGCACGTTCAGGTATTTTCACTGCAGTGGTCTTTGGGATGGCGCGTGCCTTCGGTGAAGCCCTTGCTATTCAGATGGTTGTCGGAAACTCAGCAGTTATCCCAACCTCGCTAACAACACCAGCTGCGACATTGACATCTGTACTGACTATGGGTATCGGAAATACCGTCATGGGAACGGTTGATAATAACGTTCTCTGGTCACTGGCCCTAGTCTTGCTCTTGATGAGTTTGGCCTTTAACAGTGTGATTAAATTGATTACGAAAGAAAGAGGAAAGAAAAACTATGCACGCTAAGAAATTAGATAAACTTGCAACAGCTGTCCTCTATACCATCGCGGGTATCATCGTGACCATTTTGGCATCTTTGATTCTCTATATCTTGGTGAGAGGGTTACCTCATATCTCTTGGTCTTTCTTGACTGGGAAATCCTCCTCTTATCAAGCAGGTGGGGGTATCGGGATTCAGCTCTACAATTCCTTCTTCCTTTTGGTCATTACCTTGATTATTTCTGTTCCGCTATCTATGGGGGCTGGCGTATTCCTCGCTGAGTATGCCAAAAAAGGACCTGTGACCAATTTTATTCGTACCTGTATTGAGATTTTGTCTTCTCTACCATCAGTTGTTGTGGGTCTCTTTGGTTACTTGATCTTTGTAGTCCAGTTTGAGTATGGATTTTCAATCATTTCAGGCGCCTTGGCCTTGACGGTCTTTAACCTCCCTCAGATGACTCGAAATGTTGAGGACAGTTTAAAACACGTTCACCATACGCAACGTGAGGCTGGTCTGGCCCTTGGAATTTCTCGTTGGGAGACTGTGGTCCATGTCGTCATTCCAGAAGCTCTTCCAGGTATCGTAACGGGTGTTGTCTTGGCATCTGGCCGTATCTTTGGTGAGGCCGCCGCTCTTATCTATACGGCAGGACAATCCGCTCCAGCACTTGACTGGTCTAACTGGAATATCCTCAGTGTTACCAGTCCTATCTCAATCTTCCGTCAAGCAGAAACCTTGGCTGTCCACATCTGGAAGGTCAATAGCGAAGGAACCATTCCTGATGCTACCATCGTATCAGCTGGTTCTGCTGCCGTGCTCCTCATCTTTATCTTGATTTTTAACTTTGGAGCACGCAAACTCGGAAGCTATTTACACAAGAAATTAACCGCTGCCTAAAGGAGAAGCCATGTCAAAATATAACTGGGATGAAAAGCATATCATCACCTTCCCTGAAGAAAAAGTGGCCCTCTCTACCAAGGATTTACATGTTTACTATGGTAAAAATGAATCCATCAAGGGCATCGATATGCAATTTGAAAAAAATAAAATTACAGCCTTGATTGGTCCTTCTGGATCTGGGAAATCTACTTATCTTCGCAGTCTCAATCGGATGAATGATACCATTGATATTGCCAAGGTCACAGGTCAAATCCTCTACCGAGGGATTGACGTCAATCGTCCAGAAATTAATGTCTATGAGATGCGCAAGCATATCGGAATGGTCTTTCAACGTCCAAATCCATTTGCCAAGTCTATCTATCGCAACATCACTTTTGCTCATGAACGTGCAGGTGTTAAGGACAAGAAAGTACTTGATGAAATTGTAGAAACCTCTCTAAGACAGGCTGCCCTATGGGATCAGGTCAAAGATGACCTCCATAAATCAGCCTTGATGCTTTCTGGTGGTCAGCAACAACGTCTCTGTATCGCTCGTGCCATCTCTGTCAAGCCAGATATCCTCTTGATGGATGAGCCTGCTTCAGCCTTGGATCCGATTGCGACAGCCCAGCTGGAAGAAACCATGCTGGAATTGAAGAAGGATTTTACCATCATCATCGTTACCCACAGTATGCAGCAGGCTGCGCGTGCAAGTGACTACACAGGATTTTTCTACTTGGGTGATTTGATTGAGTATGATAAGACATCCAATATTTTCCAAAATGCTAAGTTACAGTCAACCAATGACTATGTAACGGGACACTTTGGTTAGAAAGGAAACGGTATGTCAGAAGCGATTTTACAGGTGTCAGACCTGTCCGTTTATTACAATAAAAAGAAGGCCTTGAATAGTATTTCCCTTTCTTTCCAACCTAAGGAAATAACGGCCTTGATTGGTCCTTCTGGATCAGGAAAGTCTACCCTGCTCAAAGCTATCAACCGCATGGGCGATTTAAATCCTGAGGTGACTACAACTGGATCAGTAGTCTATAATGGTCACAATATCTACAGTCCCCGCACCGATACGGTTGAATTGCGTAAGGAAATCGGGATGGTCTTTCAACAGCCTAATCCCTTCCCTATGTCTATCTACGAAAATGTTGTCTATGGGCTACGTATCAATGGGGTTAAGGACAAGCAAGTCCTTGATGAAGCGGTCGAAAAGGCCTTGCAACGTGCTTCTATCTGGGATGAAGTAAAGGATCGTTTGCATGATTCGGCCATTGGTCTCTCAGGTGGACAACAACAACGTGTTTGTGTTGCTCGTGTCTTAGCAACCAGTCCGAAAATTATCCTCTTAGATGAACCAACTTCAGCTTTGGATCCTATTTCTGCAGGTAAGATTGAAGAAACCTTGTATGGTCTGAAAGATAAGTACACCATGCTCTTGGTAACGCGTTCGATGCAACAGGCCTCACGTATCTCTGATAAAACAGGATTTTTCCTAGATGGGGATTTGATCGAGTTTAACGATACGAAGAAGATGTTCCTAGACCCACAAAACAAGGAAACAGAAGATTATATTACAGGAAAATTTGGATAAGGAGTTGAATGATGTTACGATCACAATTTGAAGAAGATTTGGAGAAATTGCACAACCAGTTCTACGCCATGGGACAAGAAGTGCTCTCACAGATCAATCGTACAGTACGTGCCTTTGTCACGCATGACCGTGATTTGGCAAAAGAAGTTATTGAGGAAGATGCAGAGATAAATGAATACGAAGTGAAGTTGGAAAAGAAATCATTCGAAATGATTGCCCTCCAACAACCTGTTTCGCAAGACCTTCGTACTGTCTTGACCGTTCTCAAGGCGGTATCAGACTTGGAACGCATGGGAGATCATGCGGTGTCAATTGCAAAAGCGACTATTCGTATGAAAGGGGAGCAACGTATCCCTGCCGTTGAAGAAGAAATCAAAAAGATGGGGCGCGATGTGAAAAACTTCGTCGAAGCAGCTCTAGATCTCTATCTCAACGGTTCTGTGGATCAAGCCTACGAAGTAGCGGCTATGGATGAAAAAATCAACCATTACTTTGATAGCATCCGTGATTTGGCTACAGAAGAAATTAGGAAAAATCCTGAAGCTATCGTTACAGGCCGTGATTACTTCCAGGTCATTTCTTTCTTGGAACGTATCGGAGACTACGCAAAAAATATCTGTGAATGGGTTGTTTACTTTGAAACAGGTAAGATTGTCGAACTATAAGAAACGGTTTAAATATACAGAAGAAAAGGCTGATTAAAATAAATCAGTCTTCTTTTTTATGAAAAGAATTGTTTTACAATCAAAATCTCTAAAAGGGTTGACAACTATTTTTAAAAGAGTTATAATTATTCAGAATTAACAGAAAGGTCGTTTATTTATGAAATTTAAGAAATGGATATTAGTTGTGTGTAGTATGCTTGCCAGCATGATTTTAGTAGCTTGCCAGTCAGGAACGGATAGTTTCCAGTCTGCTGTGGAGGCTATCAAACAAAAAGGAAAGCTAGTCGTTGCGACCAGTCCAGACTATGCACCGTTTGAATTCCAAGCCTTGGTAGATGGTAAAAACCAAGTGGTTGGTGCAGATATTGATATGGCTCAAGCAATTGCAGATGAGCTCGGGGTTAAACTTGAAATCTCTAGCATGAGTTTTGACAATGTCTTGACCAGTCTTCAGACTGGAAAGGCTGACTTGGCCATTGCAGGTATTAGTGCTACAGATGAGAGAAAGGAAGTCTTTGACTTTTCAATCCCTTACTATGAAAACAAAATGAGCTTCTTGGTTAGAAAAGCCGATTTAGACAAATACAAGGATCTTTCAAGCCTTGCAAGTGCCAATATCGCAGCTCAAAAGGGAACTGTGCCAGAAACCATGGTAAAGGAACAATTGCCAAATGCGCAGTTGACATCCTTGACCAATATGGGGGAAGCCGTCAATGAATTGCAGGCTGGAAAAGTGGATGCTGTTCATATGGATGAACCAGTTGCTCTTAGTTACGCAGGTAAAAACGCAGACCTTGTCGTTGCGACAGCTACTTTGACAATGAAAGATGGTGAAACCAATGCCGTTGCTATCAAGAAGGATCAATCAGACTTGAAAGCGGTAGTCGATAAGGTTATCCAAAAACTGAAAGATGACGGAACCTATCAAACTTATCTTGAAAAGGCAGCGAAACTAACAGAAGTTGAACAATAAGAAAAAGCAGAGTTGGACTTTAATCCAATTCTGCTTTTATGTATTCTAATAGCTCTTCTAGATTCTCAAGAGTGACTTTGGCAAACTGATAAGGGCAGGCGTCCAAATAAGCCTTCTCAAAAAAGTCTAGTTTGAGTGAGCTGTGTTTCAAACTGGCAATTTTAGGATAGTTTCTCAAATCAAGCAGAAGGCCATCGTGTAGAGGATAGTGGGGCAAGGGACAGGTGTTTTCTTCAAGCACTTTCTTTATCCGAGCCTGATAGTTCTCTTGAAGGGTCAGTCGAGCCAGTCGATTTTTTTCAAATAACTGACTATCGATGTAAAGAGAGAGGGCCTTTTGCATGATGAGATTGCTGTCATAGTCCAGGATATTTTTGTAGGAAACAAAGGCATCTTTTAGGGCATTTGGGAGAATGAGAGCGGTAATACGAAGGGCTGGAAAGAGACTGGTTGAGAAGGACTTGATATAAATAACCCGATCCTCAGTATCCAGATAGTGGAAGGTTTGGCCCTTTCTAGGATCTAGGTCCCCTAGATAGTCATCCTCTACGATATAAACACCATACTGGTTTGCTAGATCCAGAATAGCCCTTTTTTCCTGATCAGAATAGGAATGACCTAGGGGATAGTGGAAGCGAGGAATGGTATAGAAAAACTTGATTTTCCCAGATTTGAATTGTTTTTCCAGTTCTTCAAGGTCAATGCCATCAATACGGCGTTCAATGGTCTGGTAGGCCAATCCCTGAGCGACCAAGAGGCGGTTCATCCGGTGATAGGTCGGCTGTTCGACCAAAATGTCAGCTCCCTGGCTCGGAAAGTCAATCTGAGAAAGGATAAAGAGAGCTTGTTGGGTGCCAGAAGTTAGAACCAGTTGGTCGGGTTTGCAGTAGAGAGCCTGGTCAAAGAGGAGTTGATGGACAGATTGTCTGAGTTCCTCAAGGCCTTCTTGGTTGTCATAGTAGTTGAAGAGGTAGTTTTCTCGGCCTATCAGGGTTTCGTTGACGCAGAGTCTGAAGTCGTCATAAGCACTGGCATGTTCGTCAGTGACTTCGATTTCCAAGTCTTGGTGTTGTCCTTGTTCCAGAACATAGTAGCCACTTTGGGGTTTGGCATAGAGGTATTGTTCATGGCGTAATTCCAGCAGGGCTCGTTGGATAGTGTCCTTGCTACAGTGGAAGTCTTGGCTCAGTTGACGGATGGAGGGTAGCCGGCTACCTGTTGGGAATTTTCCTGATTCAATCCCCTTTTTTAGAAAGGAAACGACTGCTTGGTATTTACTTTCTTTCTTCATTCCAGACCTCCGTTGATTTTGTTACATTGTACCTTTTTTTTGACTCCTTTGCAATGGGAAAAGCATTTCTTCCTTTCACAACTAGGAGCAAATGTGGTATACTTAGAAAGTATGATGATTCATTGAAAAGAAGATAAGAAAGAGAATGGATAGAAAAGTGCAGGAACCGGTTAAATTATTTCAATACAATACTCTAGGTGCCCTAATGGCAGGTCTCTATGGTGGAACCATGACAGTGGGAGAATTGCTAGAACATGGTGACCTCGGCTTGGGAACCCTTGATTCGATTGATGGGGAGTTGATTGTCCTTGATGGCAAGGCTTATCAAGCCAAAGGTTCAGGGGAGCAACCTGAAATTGTAGAAGTCGCACCCGATGCCCTTATCCCTTATGCGGCAGTGGTTCCCCATCAGGCAGAAGTGATTTTCCGTCAGCGTTTTGAGATGACAGATAAGGAATTGGAAAAGCGAATTGAGTCCTACTATGATGGGGAGAATCTCTTTCGTTCCATTAAGATTCATGGCGAATTTTCACAAATGCATGTACGGATGATTCCCAAATCCACACCTGATACCAAGTTTGCTGATGTGGCGACTCACCAACCTGAATATAGCCGTGAGAATATATCAGGAACCATTGTTGGATTTTGGACACCGGAGATTTTCCATGGAGTGAGTGTTGCAGGCTACCATTTGCATTTTATCTCAGATGATTTGACCTTTGGTGGGCATGTGATGGACTTTGTTATCAAAGAAGGAATGATCGAGGTTGGGGCAGTCGACCAGTTGGACCAACGTTTTCCAGTCCAAGATCGCCAGTATTTATTTGCCAAATTTAACGTTGACGAGATGAAGAAAGATATTGATAAGTCAGAATAGGAGAAAAAATGACAGTACATATTATCCTCACCATGATCGCTTTGGTTCTCATTCTAGTAAGTGGAACTTGGTATGCCAAAAAACGGTTTCAGATCTCTCTTGCAGTGATGGGCTTGGGGGCAATCGCATTTTTTGTTTCTTCTCAAGTGTTAGAGAAGATTGTTCATCTTCTGGTACTCCATCCGCAAAAAGATGGAACCATTCCGCTCATGAATGAGCAACCCTTCCTATACGTTCTTTACGCGATTGCCATGGCAGCCCTCTTTGAGGAAACTGCTCGCCTTGTCTTTTTTAAATGGTTGGAGAAAAAGAGAAGTCTAGAAGATAGGGATGCTTTGGCTTATGGCTTGGGACATGGGGGCTTGGAGATGCTCTATCTCGGAATGGGAAGCTTGATCAGTCTTTTGATTCTCTTTTCACTCATCCAGTCTTCAAATACTGATGTAGCCAATCTCCTTCCAAAGTCTACACTCGAAACGGTTCAGTCTCTTTCTGTATGGCAGGTTTATTTACTAGGAGTTGAACGTGTGCTTGCTCTGGTTCTACAAATCGGTCTTTCCATCTGGGTCTATCAAAGTGTCCGTCAAAAGAAATGGATCTACCTCCTTGCTGCCTATGGTTTGCATGCCTTGTTTGACTTGGCTCCAGCCTTATCTCAAGTGGGAGGGATTGCAAATCCGCTTCTAGTTGAGTTTATTCTTCTCGTAGAACTTTTAGTCTTTATCTGGCTAACCAAATCTACATTTTGGAAAAAATCATAAAAAGAGGGGTGACCTCTTTTTATTGTTCTCTCTTAACTCTGTTTTTGTCTATTTCTTACTATTTACCACCCGTTGTATTATCTGGAAGACAAGCCTATCTTTCTGTTTAATACCTATTTACCAAGGGACAGCCAGCTTTTTAAGAAATGAAAATCTTGTTTAATAAATTCTTCAATTAAGCCAAGGAGATGCCGTTATCAAGCAAGTCCACATCAACTTTATATATGCTCGAAAAAAATTTAAAAAATTTTTTATTTTCCTCTTGACATGGAACGCGTTTCAGAATGTACAATGGTTTCAAGGGTTGGGAATGCGCATTTAAACCGACCTATCACACGCTAGCGGACAAAGAAGAAAAGAGGACAACATTATGACCATCAAACGTATTTTTTCAGATATGGACGGCACCCTTCTCAATTCTGAGGGCCGCGTTTCTAGCGAGAATAGCAAGGCTATCCGCGATGCTCAGATTCCGCTGACTCTGGTTTCTGCTCGAGCTCCAATGGAAATGAGAGAGGCTATCGAAGCACTTCAGCTGACTGGCCCTCAAGTAGGTTTTAACGGTGGTTTGATTTATCAGATTGTGGATGGAAAGGTCAAGCCCCTTCATATAGATATTCTCCCTAGAAAGACAGCACAAACTATCTTACAGGCAGTGCGCCAGCATTTTCCACAAATTAGCGTCAGCTATTATGATATGACGAACTGGTATTGTGATAGAATAGATGAAGGGATTCGTCTAGAGTTCAACATCACGCGTCAGGCACCAACACTTACAAACGAGGCGGATTTTCTAGCTGCCAAGGACAATACCTTCAAGATAATGATGATTGCCCTAGATAATGACGAACTATTAGCACTGGAGAAATACTTGCAAGCCCTAGACTTGGGCGAGGTCAGCATTCTCCGATCTGGTCAATATCATCTAGAAATTACCAGCAAAACTGCTAAAAAATCAAAAGGTATTGCTTATATTCTCAAAAAAGAAGGTTTAGATAAGAGCCAGACCGCTGCCTTTGGTGATGGGCACAACGATATCCCAATGTTTGAGATGGTGGGCTATCCAATTGTAATGGGCAATGCCTTTCCTGACATCAAAGAGCTGGCTTATAAGGTAACACACAGCAATGATGAACATGGTGTCGGCTACGGCATTCGTAAATATCTCAAAAAAATCCACTAATCACGTGTTTGGAGGATGTTAATCCTCCTATAGAAAGCAAACAATGACAAATATTCGAAAAATTGCCAAACTGAGTGGCTACTCAGTTTCTAGCGTGTCACGCGTCATCAACAACCATCCTCATGTATCCGAGGAGGCTCGTCAGAAAATCCTGCAAGTCATGGAGGAACTGGACTACCGTCCCAACATTCTAGCTCAGGAGTTAAGTTCAGGTTCGACTCGTCGGGTCGGTGTAGTTATTCCCAACACGACCCTGCACCCTTATTTCAGTCAGTTACTGAACGGGCTTTTGGATGCTGCTATGGATCATAACTATACCTTGCTCATTCTACCTTCTCGTTATGATATAGACTTGGAAAAATATTATCTGGAGCAGCTTCGAGGAAGGGCCTTTGACAGTCTTATTTTCACCTCTCGCAGTGTAGACTTAGAAACCATTGCTTCCTACGCTAAGTATGGCAATATTGTCTGCTGTGAAGAAGTGCAGGACCCCAATCTGAGTAGCGTTTATGTGAGCCGCACCCATGCTTGCAAGATAGCCTTTAACTGGATTAAAGACCAGGGAAAAAGTAGAATTGCTCTGCTATTTACCCGAAAAGACCTAAAAAGTTCCACCTACCGTCTCACTATGGAAGCCTACAAGGAAGTTTTTGGTGAAAAAACAGAACCTCTGATTTTGGATGGCATTTCCACGGGAGAGGATGCTTATGAGCAAGGGGATAGCCTACTAGAGCAAGATTTAGACTGTATTTTCAGCAACGGAGATGATGTGGCAACTGGTGTGGTTCGCTATTATCAGGAGAAAAATCTTGAATTACCTTTGCTGATTGGCCAAGAAAAGCAACTGACAGGAGAGGTACTGGGGATTCCTACCATTGATAACAAATCCTACCAACTCGGTCAGGAAAGCTTCAAGCAAGCTCTCTCTGACGAAAAACGGACCATTATCCTACAATCGGAGTTTATCATACGATGATAAAATAGGCTCAAGCGACAATCGTCACTTGAGATCTATTTTTCTTCTATACAGCATCCGTAAACAAACCAGGATGCAGATGCTTAGGCAGACAATCAAGACCAGACGATACGGATCCAGCCCTGAGCTGGAACTAGCTAGGTGCACCAAGTTACCAGAGAGATAAAAGACAAGTACACTAACAAGATAGGCAATCCCCTGATAAATATTCCAAATTGTAAAGGGGCTAGGACTTGCTGCCTGGTGTTTGACTAGAGAAATGTAGAGTCCCCATAGAGCTCCCACAGCCCCATTTAATAACCCCCAACCTATGCTCCAAAAGATTGTATAGGTTACAGCATCATGCGGAAGAAAGAAGATCAAAAGAATCTCGCATCCCGTTACCAACAGTAAGAGTGTGAAAAACAGAGAACGTCTTTTTTCAAAACAAGGACCTGCAAGAGCAAAGGCTAGGACGTTCCCCAGCAAACTCATACTCGAATATAGAGACATGAGGTTGGCGGAGAGGTGCAATACCTGTACCATATAGAGGACATTCATCGTTAAGGTTACATATAAAATCAAACTATCCAAAAGTAGGATACGGACATGGTGCCAGAGCTGTTTTTTCAAAACCTGCCAGTCCATCTGCCTTGTTACTTGATGATTTTGAAACAAGCTATAGTCTGTTTGTAACTGTTTCAAAAGGATAAACTGCATGAACAGACTAGCAAGAGCAATCACCAGTAACCAACGATAATGAAGTGCAGTCAGCTCTTTTCCAATGAAAAAGGAAATAAGAAGGGTATAAAAGCTCGTGACCAGCTGAAACAAACCTAAGTAACTGAGAAATTTTGCGCGGACTTTCTCTTCTGTTAATAATAATATTAAGGGATTCCAAGCCAGACCAAAGCCCAGCTCCACGGCTATCTGATATAGAACCAGAAAAAGAGCATAGATAGAAAAAGTCACACTTTCGTAGGGAATCACTACTAATATCCCTAGCAAACACAGCTTAGACAGTATACTCCACCGCATCAGGTCAAGGAGATTTTTCCTCCGCATCAGATAAGACAAGGGAATGCGGACAAGGGCTATAATTGGTAGCATTGTGATAAGCCAGCTATTTTGCAAATCACTAAAACTTAAAATCTGACTCATAAAAAGAATCATGAAGTCCCCTGTTATGGTGATAGAAACAATTTGATTACCGAGGTTGAGCCCTACCATACTAGATTGATACGTTTTTTTCATTTGTTCTCCTTTCTTGCCTCATTATAAACTAGAGTTTGTTCCTTTTCTAGGAGTTCATGATGAAGAAATATGCACTTATGTTGCAAGGAGAAAGCATTTATGAAACTATGGCACTATTTTAAAGAAACATCTAAGGAATTCTACCTTGAAGAATGTGGGATTGATGATTATTCTAGTTTTCCGTTTTATGACTATACTGTTTTTCAGGATTTTGTCATCCACTGGATTTATGAGGGGAAAGGCTACCTGCAAGTTGATGGGCAGACTTACTCTTTGGAGAAAAATGATGGTTTTATCCTAAGAAAAGGCCAAAAAGTGCGTTATTGGGCAAATCAAGAAGATCCTTGGACCACCTACTGGCTGGGGTTTTCTGGAGATAAATTAAGCGACTATCTCCAACACACACAAGTTTTTTATGAGTCTGTTTGCCATTTCGATAGTCTTTTTCAAAGCAGAGAAATCATTCAAGACATCTGTCACAAAACTGCAGAAAATAGGCAAAAAGAAAGCTGGTACCAGATGCAAATTTATACCTTCCTTTACTACTTGCAGGAAGAATTTCCAGCAGAAATACCTCTGAATGTCACTCAACTCCCTGTTGAAAAAGCTGCGCTAATTTTGCTACAACAGTATGCACAAGACATCTCCATTCAAGACTTGGCATCCCAGGTCGGACTCAGTCGTAGCACCTTGTTTCGTCAGTTTAAGAAACTTTACCATAAATCTCCTCAACAATTTCTCCTTGAAACACGGCTACTAAAGGCAAGAACACTCTTAACTGACACTGATCTATCTATAAAAGAAATTACTTTGGAAGTCGGCTATCAGGACCAACTAGTCTTTTCAAAAGCCTTTAAGAACTTTTTTTCTGTGAGTCCTAAATTTTACCGCCAAAGCTGGAAAAATCCTCCATCCGATTAGCATCCATTTCGGCATTCGATTTTAGAAGGGTCTTATTGATTGCTTCAAGTGCAGATAGATTCAATATAAAAAAATTTTCAAAACAGCATCCTGAAAGTTAGATGTCATTCAACTAACTTTTGGGGTGTTTTCTATTGTCTCCTATTCACGTTGACAACCGTATCCATCATTTGAAAAACATGAGTTGAATTATCAATAGTCATTTTGAGGTCGTCAAATGTCTCTAAAAATGGTATAATGGAATGAATTTTGAAAAAGGATGAGTGACATGTCAGTAAAAGAAAAAATACTTGAAATCCTAGAAGGAATCGATATTCGTTTTAAGGAACCTTTGAAGACCTATACCTATACCAAGGTTGGAGGTCGAGCGGATTATCTGGTTTTGCCACGCAATCGCTATGAGATGGCTCGTGTCGTCCAATTTGCCAATCAAGAGAATATTCCCTGGATGGTGCTTGGGAATGCCAGCAATATTATTGTTCGTGAAGGTGGAATCCGTGGTTTTGTCATCTTGTGTGATAAGTTTAATAACGTTTCAGTTGATGGCTATACCATCGAAGCAGAAGCTGGTGCTAATTTGATTGAAACGACACGTATTGCCCTTCGTCATAGTTTGACTGGTTTTGAGTTTGCTTGTGGCATTCCTGGAAGTATCGGTGGAGCTGTCTTTATGAATGCAGGTGCCTATGGAGGAGAGATTGCCCATATCTTGCAGTCTTGTCAAATTTTGACCAAGGAAGGGGAAATCGAGACCTTGTCAGTCAAGGACTTGGCTTTTGGTTACCGTCATTCAGCTATTCAGGATTCTGGGGCTGTTGTTTTGTCAGCTAAATTTGCCCTATCTCCAGGGAATCATCAGGTTATCAAGCAAGAAATGGACCGCTTGACGCACCTACGTGAACTCAAACAACCATTAGAATACCCATCATGTGGGTCAGTTTTTAAGCGTCCAGTTGGGCATTTTGCAGGTCAGTTGATCTCAGAGGCTGGATTGAAAGGCTATCGTATCGGCGGTGTTGAAGTATCTGAAAAGCACGCTGGTTTCATGATCAATGTTGCTGACGGAACGGCCAAAGACTATGAAGACTTGATCCAATCTGTTATTGAAAAAGTCAAGGAACACTCAGGTGTTACTCTTGAAAGAGAGGTCCGAATCTTGGGTGAGAAGGAATAAGGTTAGGGTAGAAAAGTTGCTGCTATAACCATTGTAAAGGGGGTGAAAGCCTATCGTTAGTGAAGATATATGTAGGCAGTTTAATCTCCTACACGAGGTAGTAGCGGCTTGACAGAGCCCTGATCTGTTAATTTATGAAAAAGAAGGAATTTATGCCAATTGAAAAAACCAATTATCGAATTCAAAAACGTCTCTAAAGTTTTTGAAGACAGCAACACCAAGGTTCTCAAAGACATCAACTTTGAGTTGGAAGAAGGAAAGTTCTACACTCTTTTGGGCGCATCTGGTTCAGGAAAATCAACCATCCTAAACATCATTGCAGGTTTGCTGGATGCGACGACAGGAGATATTTTACTGGATGGGGTACGGATCAACGACATTCCAACCAACAAGCGAGATGTCCACACGGTCTTCCAATCCTATGCCTTGTTTCCACATATGAATGTGTTTGAAAATGTTGCCTTTCCGCTTCGCTTGCGTAAGATTGACAAGAAAGAAATCGAACAACGCGTAGCAGAAGTTCTCAAGATGGTTCAGTTGGAAGGTTATGAAAAACGTTCCATCCGCAAACTTTCTGGAGGACAACGTCAGCGTGTGGCCATTGCCCGTGCCATTATCAACCAGCCCCGTGTGGTCTTGTTGGATGAGCCCTTGTCAGCGCTGGACTTGAAATTGCGAACAGACATGCAGTATGAACTGCGTGAATTACAACAACGATTGGGGATTACCTTTGTCTTTGTCACTCACGATCAGGAGGAAGCCTTGGCTATGAGTGACTGGATTTTCGTTATGAACGATGGCGAGATTGTCCAGTCAGGAACGCCTGTGGACATCTACGATGAGCCAATCAACCATTTTGTTGCCACCTTTATCGGTGAGTCCAACATCTTGCCAGGAACCATGATTGAGGACTACTTGGTCGAGTTTAACGGCAAACGCTTTGAAGCGGTCGATGGTGGGATGAAGCCAAATGAGCCTGTCGAGATTGTCATTCGTCCAGAGGACTTGCGCATTACCCTTCCTGAAGAAGGCAAGCTCCAAGTTAAAGTTGATACCCAGCTTTTCCGTGGGGTTCATTACGAGATAATCGCCTATGACGAGCTCGGAAATGAATGGATGATCCACTCGACTCGTAAGGCCATCGTTGGCGAGGAAATCGGTCTGGACTTTGAACCAGAAGATATCCACATCATGCGTCTCAACGAAACCGAAGAAGAGTTCGATGCTCGTATCGAGGAGTACGTAGAAATCGAAGAGCAAGAAGCAGGTCTGATTAACGCGATCGAGGAGGAAAGAGATGAAGAAAACAACCTCTAAACTCTTTGTAGTGCCCTACTTGCTTTGGATTGCCCTCTTTGTCCTCACACCCTTGGTCTTGATTTTCGGTCAATCCTTTTTCAACATTGAAGGCCAGTTTAGTTTAGAAAACTACAAATCCTACTTTGCGTCACAAAACTTGACCTATCTCAAAATGAGTTTCAACTCAGTGCTCTATGCGGGAATTGTGACCATGGTGACCCTTCTTATCAGCTATCCAACAGCCCTCTTTTTGACCCGTCTCAAGCACCGTCAACTCTGGCTCATGCTGATTATCTTGCCAACCTGGATTAACCTGCTCCTCAAGGCCTATGCCTTTATCGGGATTTTTGGTCAAAATGGCTCTATTAACCAATTCTTGGAATTTATCGGAATCGGTTCGCAACAGTTGCTCTTTACGGATTTCTCCTTTATCTTTGTCGCAAGCTACATCGAGCTTCCCTTTATGATTTTGCCGATTTTCAATGTCTTGGATGATATGGATAACAATCTTATCAATGCCAGCTACGACCTCGGTGCGACCAAGTGGGAAACCTTCCGCCATGTTATCTTCCCTCTGTCTATGAACGGTGTGAGAAGTGGGGTTCAGTCTGTCTTTATCCCCAGCTTGAGTCTCTTCATGCTGACACGTTTGATCGGTGGGAACCGCGTTATCACGCTGGGAACGGCTATTGAGCAGAACTTTCTAACCAATGACAACTACGGTATGGGTTCTACCATCGGCGTGATCCTCATCCTGACCATGTTCATCACCATGTGGGTGACCAAGGAAAGGAGAGAACGATGAAAAAATTTGCCAATCTCTACCTAGCCTTTGTCTTTATCATCCTTTATTTGCCAATTTTTTACTTGATTGGCTATGCATTTAATGCTGGCGATGATATGAACAGCTTTACAGGCTTTAGCTTGAGCCATTTTAAAACTATGTTTGGTGATGGCCGTCTCATGTTGATCCTCACCCAAACCTTTTTCTTGGCCTTTTTATCAGCCTTGATTGCGACCATTATCGGGACTTTTGGTGCTATCTATATCTATCAGTCTCGTAAGAAATACCAAGAAGCCTTTTTATCACTCAATAATATCCTCATGGTTGCGCCTGACGTTATGATTGGTGCCAGCTTCTTGATTCTCTTTACACAGCTTAAGTTTTCACTTGGATTTTTGACGGTTCTATCTAGTCACGTGGCCTTTTCCATCCCTATCGTGGTCTTGATGGTATTGCCTCGTCTCAAGGAGATGAATGATGACATGATTCATGCGGCTTATGACCTAGGTGCTAGCCAGTTTCAGATGTTTAAGGAAATCATGCTTCCTTACCTGACTCCGTCTATCATTGCAGGTTATTTCATGGCCTTCACCTATTCGCTGGATGATTTTGCCGTGACCTTCTTTGTGACGGGAAATGGCTTTTCGACCCTCTCGGTTGAGATATACTCTCGTGCTCGTAAGGGAATTTCGCTAGAAATCAATGCCCTGTCTGCCCTTGTCTTTCTCTTTAGTATTATCCTGGTTGTAGGTTATTACTTTATCTCACGTGAGAAGGAGGAGCAAGCATGAAAAAACTCTATTCATTTTTAGCAGGAATTGCGGCGATTATCCTTGTCTTGTGGGGGATTGCCCACCATCTAGATAGTAAAATCAACAGTCGAGATAGTCAAAAACTGGTTATTTACAACTGGGGAGACTACATTGATCCCGAACTCTTGGAGAAATTTACAGAAGAAACGGGAATCCAAGTTCAGTACGAGACCTTTGACTCTAACGAAGCCATGTACACGAAAATCAAGCAGGGTGGAACAACCTATGATATTGCCATCCCAAGTGAATACATGATTAACAAGATGAAGGACGAAGACCTCTTGGTTCCTCTTGATTATTCAAAAATTGAAGGAATCGAAAATATCGGACCTGAGTTCCTCAACCAGTCTTTTGACCCGGGAAATAAATTCTCCATTCCATACTTCTGGGGGACCTTGGGAATTGTCTACAATGAAAACATGGTAGAGGAGGCGCCTGAGCATTGGGATGACCTCTGGAAGCCAGAATACAAGGATTCCATCATGCTCTTTGATGGGGCGCGTGAGGTTCTGGGACTCGGGCTTAACTCACTTGGTTACAGCCTCAACTCCAAGGATCCTCAGCAGCTGGAAGAAACGGTAGACAAACTCTACAAACTGACTCCAAATATCAAGGCTATTGTGGCGGACGAGATGAAGGGTTACATGATTCAGAACAACGCGGCCATCGGTGTGACCTTCTCAGGAGAAGCCAGCCAGATGTTGGAGAAAAATCCTAACCTCAAATATGTCGTTCCGACTGAGGCCAGCAATCTCTGGTTTGATAACATGGTCATTCCAAAAACCGTGAAAAACCAAGATGCAGCCTATGCCTTTATCAACTTTATGTTGAAACCCGAAAATGCTCTGAAAAATGCCGAGTATGTGGGCTATTCAACCCCAAACCTACCAGCCAAGGAAATGCTCCCAGAGGAGACTCGTGAGGACAAATCCTTCTATCCAGACGCTGATACCATGAAACACCTAGAAGTTTATGAGAAGTTTGACCATAAATGGACAGGAAAATATAGTGACCTCTTCCTACAGTTTAAAATGTATCGGAAGTAACAAGAGAGAATGAAGAAAAAGGCTCTTTGTCAACTGTAGTGGGTTGAAGTCAGCTAAGATCGAGAAAGGACGAAATTCGTCCTTTCTTTTTTGATGTTGAGAG
>NZ_JAHZPJ010000012.1 GCF_019929345.1 Streptococcus oralis | reverse complement strand
GCGCCCTTGTCCAAGCTTCCGCAGGTGGCAGACACCATGCTTTTGGATCAGGCAGAGAAGATTTCTAAGTTTGTGCGGATCATGGAGCGCGAACTCAACCGTCGTAAGAAACTCCTTGCGGACTATGGTGTAGGGACTTTAGAACTCTACCGAGAGGCTAGTGGCCAGCAAGAGCCGGCTATCGTTATTCTCTTAGACAGCTATGAGGCCATCAAGGAGGAAACTTATGAGGCAGAACTCTTTAAGCTCTTGGTGCGCATCTCTCGTGAAGGTCTCAGCATCGGGGTGCATCTCTTGATGACAGCGGGTCGACAGTCTAACCTTCGGGCTCAGCTCTACTCGAACTTCAAGCACCAGTTGAGCCTTCCACAGAATGATGTGAGCGAGGTGCGAGCAATCGTGGGCTCTACGCCCCTTGCCATGACCATGGAAGACATCAAGGGACGAGCACTGATGAAACGTGAAGAGGTAGATGTTATCCAGCTGGCCTTGCCAGTCTCAGGAGCCAATGATACCCAAGTCCTCAACAACCTGCGTCAGGAAGTGGCTTCTCTCCAAGAAGCCTGGACAGGACAGCGCCCAAGTGCCATCCCGATGGTGCCGGAGGAGTTGACCATGGATGTATTTCTCAATTTACCTACAACTCAAGAAGCAATTCAGAATCGTGAGTTGCCGATTGGTTTGGAGTTTGAAATGGTACAGAGTATTGCCATTTCGTTTAATCAATTAAAAAGCTTGATTTATCTGTCTGATTCTGCTGAGTCATTAGAAAATCAAACACATCATTTATTAAATACATCACTCTGTTTTGGAAAGAAATTAAGAGTGATGCTTGTAGATCCACTGGAGGAATATAGATCTTATAGTGAAAAAGTGTCAACGTATATTAGTAGTAAAAAAGAGATTTCTGAAATAGCTCAACAATTAATATTTGAGGTGAATCGCCGACTAGAAGGAGACTTGTACTCTGATTGGTTGATTTTTATGCCAAATATAAAAGTAATTGTTGAACATGGTCTGTCAGAAAAAGATTTGGACTTTTTATTCAAAAATGGTTTGCGTGTAGGATTGCATTTTGTAATTGGTAGTGAGTATTCATATATTGGAAATAACATCCATGAAGTTCCGAAATATCTTAAATCCAATGCGCAGTGGGTTATGTTGGGTATGCGTTTAATGGATCAAATGTTTTTAGATAAACCTTATAATAATAGAGAAGCTCGACTAGAGTTGGATGAGGTTTATCTACATGATCGTAAACAAGCCGTTAAATTAAAAATTACTAAAAATGACTAATTTGGAGGGATTTGTATGTCACCAATACAAAGTAAAGAAGAAGTAGCTAGTTCTATTGCATCTGGAATTGCTAGCTCATCTAGTAGTATTGCATCTGGAGATAAAGTTGATTTAGATCAATCGAGTGAGTATCCGGGAAATAGTACAGCTGCGGAGAAGATTCCTAAAGAAGCTGAGTACGCGTCTTCTATTGCAGAGGTTCTAAATGGATTCGTTTCACGGATACAGAGTACAGCTGCTGAATTTGTAGCAGTAGATAGTCAGCTTGCTGCAGACATAGATACCAATACTTCTGTGCTACCTCAAACAAGTGCAGTTCCAAAGGACAACACTACATTTGTTCCAAATACGAGCTATTTTTCAGAAGAGGAATAATGAAGACACTAACATTAGAAGAAATCGATAATAAATCAAAAGAACTGGATAATTCTCTAAATCAACTAAGTTTGGAGAAGAAGAAGGTTACTCGCAAAGAGAAGGAACTATTTGAAATGCATCGACAAAGTTTGCTTCCATTGCGACAAATCTTAGAATTGCCTCTATCGTCAAAAGATTATCAAACTTATCAAGATTTGATAATGGACATAGGCAGTGTAGGTGCATTAGTAGAAGCGTGGTCGGAGGAACGAAAAGATTCAATCAAGAAACAAGAAGACCGATTGGAAAGAGAGTTAGATGAACTCTCCTATGCTCGAAAGAAATTAATGATAGAACAGGAGTCGCAGAAGTAATATGGTAAAAATGGTATTAGGATCTTCTGATACGCAGGGTCAGACAATGGCTTCTGTGGGAGAAGCTAGAATAACTTCCTACGATCAAGCAATTTCTGCATTATCAGCATTTGATAATGCAGGAGATTTGCAAGGTGCAGCCTATGATAGTGGTAAACAATATGGTATGAATGTAATCACTCCCTTGCTCAAGGGAGCCATCATGTATACAGAATTGGTGAGCGAAGCTGTTCCAAAGCTACCATCAAAATATCAATCAGAGGTTGGCGATGAGGATCTTGATTCAGAGGTACTTGAAAGTGAAATTCGTAGTCTTGAAGCTAGTCTTCACAGCATTAGAGGGATGTACAATGCAATGGTTGGAGACGAATCTACAAGTGCAAGCACTTTAAGTAGTCTTTCAAATCGTATGGATGATCTCCTAACACAAAGAAATGAAAAAATGGATAAGCTCCGCAAGTTAAATATGTTTGCTGGAAGTTCCAATGAAGTTTTTTCAGTAGGGGAAGGTAGTAGCTTAGTTGATGACTTAGCTCAAAATCTCCAAACGGGCTTAAGTCAAATTGAAACAGAGTTTTCAAGTTTTAGTGGTACTTTTCCCAAGCACTCTGTGAATACTCTGGGATGGGCAAAGAATATCGAGGGTGAGTGGGAAAATAAGGTTAAGATTGACGGAGATTATAAGAAGGTTCTTGAGAAAATAAAAGATGGCAAAGAACTCTCTGAGGATGATGTGAAAGCGCTCGAAGCTTATCAAAAACGCTATGGAAGGGTTCTTCCTGATAGTGTGAATAATGCTTTGAAGAATTATGTTGAAAAAGAAACCAATGATATTGTAAAAATGATATCAGATACTTTAGAGGCATATAAAAGAGGAGAAATTAGCGAAGAAGCTATAAATGATGTTTTTAATTTCCTACAACAAAATGGTATAAATATTTCTCCGGATGATCTAAAAAATAAGTCTGTAGATTTTTTTAAGGAAAGTATCACTTCAAAATTGAGTGATAAATGGTCTGAGTTAGCGACAGCACATTATATCTCTTACATGCTTCCATATCAAGTTCCATATTTAATCAATGGCTTAAAATCACAGATTGGGAATACACTAACGAAATATGGATTAAGTGCACTTCTATCAACTGCACCTGGATCTACAGTTAATAAAATGGTGGGAGAAACTATTGAGAAAATTGGAGATGCTGTAATACCGTCAGTGAATAAATTAGATGGATTCTTAGGGAGTGCTAAATTTGCGAAAGCATTACCATTTGGATTAGGAGCGGGACTTGACTTTGCAGGGCAATTATTAGGTGGCGAAGATGTTGGAGATGCCGCAGTTAAGACAGGTGGGCATCTTGGAGTATCATTGTTAGCTACAGTATTCTTAGGTCCAGGAGGATGGGCTTTTGGTGCAACAGTGGTGGGATCAATAGCTTTTGATTACCTATATGATAAATATGGGGATAAAGTCGTGGAATTTGCTGGTGATGTTTGGGATGGTACAAAGAAAGTAGTAGGTGATACGATAAAATCTGTCAGTGATACAGCTGAGAAAATATGGGACAGTGCGGGAGATGCAGTTCATGGATTTTTCTCGGGATTAGGTAGTGTTTTTAATTAATAAATTAACGGAGAAATTTTAATTATGAAAATATATATTGGTTATTTGGATTCGAAATGGATTTATTTTGATGAAGAAAACGAAGTATTTCAATATCAAGATCAAAAAAATAGTTCTAATTGGATTATGGTTGCTGCTCCACTTGCAGTCTTTCTTTTAAAAGGAATTGCAAGTGCTTTAAATTCAGCCTTTGGGACATTATCGTATACGATTAATATCAGTATTGCAATGATTGGAACTCTGATAGTTTGCGGAATGTTGATGATAGCTAAGGTGAGAAAAAAAAATCCGAGAACTGGTTGGAAAACAGTTGTTTTGAAGGAAAAAGATCTCAAAATGCTATTAGTAAAGGTGATTTCAATTTTTATTATTAAGATTCTTTTTATTATTTTAGGGATTTATTTTTTGGTTACTTATATTAGAGAAACTGATTTTTTGTGTCTGATGATATATCTGCTTGCTTTTGCTTGTGTTATGCATTTTCATCAGGAATTTAAGACAAGTAAGATTAAAAAAATATTGAAAAAACAAAAAATATTGTTAAATGGTTTGGGAGATTCATAGTAGGCAGGGAATAAATATTTCATTGCAAGCAAACTTAAGATATATGTAAAACTTTTTAAATTTAAAGAAAAATTATTATACTTATATAAAATTATCTTTAGAGGAGAGGTATAAAATGACTAACTTATTACCTATTGGTACTGTTGTTCGCCTTCATAATGGAACGATTGATGTGATGATTATAGGTAGATTTCCATTGTACAATCAAGAGGGTACAATTGGCTATTTTGATTATGTAGCATGCCTATATCCAACAGGGGCAGCAAATGAAGAACTCTTATATTTTAACCAAGAGAATATTGAAAAGGTGGTATTCGAAGGATATCATTCGGAAAAAGAGGATGAGTTACAAGAATTATTCAAGAAACAAAAGGATAGTATTAAATATCCAAAATTGAAGATATAATTTAATTTATAGGTTTATTTCCAAAACAATAAACTTACTAACTTTCATTTGTGGGGGATCTATATTAAAATTGTAAAACTATTTGTTGCTTGGCTCTTTATCAACTGTAGTGTGTTGATGAAAAGTGAACATTGAGAGAGGACGGGATTCGTTCTCTCTTTTTTATACTCTCAACTCTCTATTTAGTGGCTAACCTGAAGTTGAAAGTAAATAAAGTTTTAAAACCATTAAAAAGTGTAATAAAATTCGAATAAGCTATATTTTTAGAGATTGTTGAAAAAATCACTATGCTTTAAATAAAAATAAAAAACGAGGAGCTGCTTTGACATTAAAGCAACTCCTCGTTTTTTAGTTATTCCTTTTCTTAAGTTAAAATGGTGTGGCTATAAGTATAAATTAATGGTGCAAAAAAGTAGTTTGCTTCCTATCGAAAGGTGTTTGTTTTGATATTGTGATATAATAGAACAAGAACATTTTCTTTCTAGTACCTTGAAAATTCTATATTTTTCGCTTGTTTATCTCTTCAGCTATTTACAAAAAAATATATCCTGTCCCTTGCTGTCAACTTCCACCCACATGATGTGGCTTTCTTGCTGATTGACTATAAGGGGAGGGGAATGGCTAATCTCTTTAAGAACCTGCCCCACCTCTTTCTCATCTCAGATGAGTTCGCAGAACTCAAGGTCAACCAGCCTGACTTTTGGAAAAGTGGGAAATTTTATAGGAAATGTATTTTCTAAAGCAAAACCATTTGTTCAAGGAACAGGTAAAGTATTTGGTGAAGCATTAATGGCATTTGACTTTTTTGATCAATTAGATTCTGGAGAAAATGTTGTTAATGCGGTTGCAAAAACTGCATTGCATAACTATGTTTCAACTGCTATTACTTCCACAGTAACGACATCAGTTGCAGGAGGAATTGGAGGTACTATTGGTGCTTTTGTTGGTACACTAATTCCAGTACCAGGAGTTGGGACAGCAATTGGTTATGGGCTTGGCTTAGCTACTGGAGTAGCTGTATCATGGGCAGCGAATAAGATAGTTGATTTTGCTTATGATAAAACCGTTGGCAAAGCAGTTAATGCAACATTGAAAGCAGGTGGAGAACTTGTTAATGATGCAGCTAAGAGTGTGAAATCATTTGGAAAAGCAATTGGTGATGGAGTATCCGGCTTTTTTGGCGGGTTAGGGAACGCATTTGGTTTTTAAAGAAAGGAATAAATTAAAATGAAAAAATATTTACCAATCGGAAGTGTAGTAAGATTAAATAAGGGGGATACAAAGCTAATGATTGTTAGCAGATTCCCTCTATATAAAGATGGAAATGATATTGGTTATTTTGAGTATTGTTCATGTATATTTCCAAGTGGCGTTGATGGAAAGGAATTTATTTTTTTTAATAAAGAAGATATTGCTGAGGTTTATTTTGAGGGATATATTGATGTATCAGAGGAAGAAGCACAAAGAATGTTTTCTGAACAAGAAAATGAAATTGAATATCCTAAGTTTAGGGTTGATAAAACATTCGAGGAGAATAGTTAATTAAATGAAGCAACAATTAAAAGAATTAGTTGAATTTGGGTCAAAAGAAAAGGATACTGAGCAAACGATTTTTTATAGTCCCGAAGAAAACACCTTATTTGTTGGTCCTAGCGTACCATTTCCTGTTATGTTCGTCCCCAGTGCCGGGATGTCATACGGAGTATATTTACTTGCGGAACGATTCACATTTCATGGTTATTTTCCACTTGCTTTATCGTTTCTAATTGTATTTGTTATTGCTAAAATACAATTTAAACGTAGGAAGGAAACGGCAGTTGTTGATGTAGTTCCATATGAAATCCCTCCCCATTACTTTACTACTCAAAAAAGAAATGGTAGAAAAACTTATTTGATCATATTATCTTTTGGTGTTATTACTTTGATTTTGTCATTCTTATTTTTATCTTTTGGAGGATTTTTGGTATTGTTTTTGGCGTTTACAATGTGGTATTTCTTTATTTTACTGATATTATCTGGTCAATTTAAAAAATCAAAATATTTAAAGATCTTAGAAAGAAGTTGGAAGGAAAATGGCGAATAATCAGAGAGTCTACTATTTTTATACATATCCAGTAGTTGTTACATTATTTTTTCTATTACTAGCGCCTATAATATTTTTTATGGATTCATTCAATTCGAATGATTATTTAATTAATTATCTTATGTGTATGGTAACACTCATTTTTGACTTAACAGTAGGAAGATTACTTTTTAAGACAACAGGGAAACTAGTGCTAGATGGATCTGAATTAAAGATTTATAATGGTTTTAAAGTTTACCGTCTTGAAATCTCATCTGCAAGGTTTTATTTTGGGAAAAATTACTATATTGGTAGGGGTGTTTATCAATACCCAATTTATATAACTGGAAATACTATTTCAAAAAATAATGACATCAAACCAATTTCTTTGAAATTGCTTGGTCAATCAAAGGATGTTGAAAAATTTAAACAATTTTATATGACCTATTTGTTAGACAAAGTAGGTCAGTTGCCGGATGATGAAGATTGGTCTATTGATTATTTGAATAGATTAAAAATACACACAAATCATAAGTAAATATAGTTAGGGACAAAATAATAAGATAATGTTAATAATTTCTTGTAGATACTCAAATAGAGTTAAGAAGTGTTATATTTTCTACTATAGTTATAATAATATTTATTGATGTTAGTATGATTTCATGGATATGTTTTGGTAGATTATTATCTAATCAAAGGTGGTCGGTACTTATATAGAGGTTCAGATATTTTCTTAATAAATAGAGAGTTGTTTGCTTGGTAAATCAACTATTACAATATCATGTACTCAGAATTAGTAAGCGAAGCTGTTCCAAAGCTACCATCAAAATATCGTTCAGAAGTTGGCGGTGAGGACCTTGATTCAGAGGTACTTGAGAGTGAAATCCGTAGCCTTGAATCTAGTCTTCATAGTATTAGAGGAATGTATAATGCAATGGTTGGAGACGAATCTACAAGTGCAAGCACTTTAAGTAGTCTCTCAAATCGTATGGATGACCTCCTAAAACAAAGGAATAAAAAAATGGATAAGCTCCGTAAGCTAAATATGTTTGCTGGAAGTTCCAATGAAGTTTTTTCTGTAGGGGAAGAGGGCAGTTTAATTGACGGATTAGCTCAAAACCTCCAAACGGGCTTAAGCCAAATCCAAACAGAGTTTGCAAGTTTTAGTGGTACTTTCCCCAAGCACCCTGTGAATACTCTGGGATGGGCACAGAATATCGAGAGTGAGTGGGAAAATAAGGTTAAGATTGACGAAGATTATAAGGATGTCCTTAAAAAAATTGAGGATGGTAAGGGACTGACCGAGAAAGATATGGAGGTGATTCAATCCTACAAAAAACGTCATCCAAGTAAAGAGTTACCAGATACATTAGTTGATGCTATTGAGCAACATCTCTATGAAAAGGCATTAGCTGAAGCACTTGGTGATGATGGTGTTAAGTATAATACGAAGAATTGGTATGATGTAGTTACGGAAATCTCAGATAATGACTGGTTTAAGAGAGGAGCCCAAATACTTGGACTAACACCGAAAAGCTTGACTAAGGCTTTTCTACAATCGGACGGCATCATAGGATTGCTGGGATCAGTTGATAAGGGGACAAAATGTAGAAAATTTGTAAGTGGTGTAATGAGTGTCATGGCTTGGTATGAATCATTAGGAAATAAGGGAGGGATACTGAAAAAGGTTTTCGATGGTATTTCTGATATCTCAAGTCCTGTAGAAACTATTGTTAAAAAAGGATTGGAAGGTGCCAGAGATGCTGGAATGGCGAAACTTGGTAAATACATGAAAGGGGGAGAAGAGGCAACAGGATTATTAGGAAAAGGGATTAAACATTTCCCAAAAGTAGCTAAGGCTTTAGGAAAAGTAGCCAAGTTTTTCGGGAAAGTAGGTACAGTAATGACGTTTGCTGATCTTGGAATTACAGCGATTTCTAGTGGAGTAGACGAATTTAGCAAAACCAGGGATGTAGGAAAAGCTGTTGGAAAAGGTGCACTTTCAGCTGTAGCTAGCGTGGGTCCATTAGAAGGTGCAACCATCGGAGGAGCAATTGCAGGACCGCCTGGGGCATTTTTGGGAGCTGGCGTTGGGGCTGTTATTCAAGGAATCAAGTTTTTGGAGCCTAAATACTTTGATGATCCAGTACAGGGAACAAAAAATATTATCAATAATGTTGGAAAAGGAATTGAAGGATTTGCAGGTGCGGTTTCTAAGGGAATTGGTGGAATCGGTAAGGCATTAGGATTTGGGTGAAAAGTATGAAGAAATCAATTTTTAAAGCAAGTTTTGAAGAGAGTTTAAATCTAGAAGATGATGGTTTTTTACAGTATCAGAAACAAGATTATTATAATAAACTTGGGAAAGCCTTTAAGAAAGGGAGACCTTCCTTTTGGTTTGGTATTAAAACTTTTATTCTTAGTCTGTTGTTTCCGATAGGTTTAAATTTCATGTTCCTTGCTTTTACCCTATCATTGCAAAATTCTGATCCTAAAGATTTAAGGTTACCGGTTTCTCAGTATCCTTTGCTAACAGTCGAGCTTTATTTAATTTGCTTGTTAATTTGGTTGTTATTGGTATTAATGGGTAAATTTTTTAAACGGACGTTTATCCTCCCTTATCGTTATCGCTTTCATTTTATAACTTTTATGATATGGCTTATGTTTGAATTTAATTTGATGGCCATAACAATGAGTTTACCTATATTAACAATATGGGGGATCTTGGTATTTTTTGGACTTCTAGTATTCTTGGCTTATGTAATGTTAAGAACGGAGCTTAGAAGTTTGAAAAAACGAATGTATGGAGAAATTAAGTCACCTACCTTACAAGATAAAATTGCTAAAGGTATTGCTATTTATGGAGCCGGTATATTGGGCTTGGCTGTGATTGTTAATTATATTTTCAAAGCTTTTTCTATTAATTTTTCATCTTCTATAACTGTTTTTGGCCTCTTTATATGTTGGATCGTGGGCAATATTGGTTTAATAGCCATAATTGTATTTATGGAGTTTCCTTTCCTTTTAGAAGGCTACTATAAATGGAAATATCCTGAAGAATACCGCGAGTGGGAAGGGAAAACTGTCGAAGAGTGGTATGGAAAAAAATATTTAAAAAAACACAAGGAGTTATTAAAAAATGAATAATAAAAACAAAAATAAAAACAAAGAATTATTACCGTTGGGGAGTATTGTCTATCTTCAAGAAGGAACGCAGAAATTAATGATTATTGGTCGTGGAGTTATCTTTGACGACGAGGAAACTGGAGAAAAAGCATTTGCTGATTATATGGGTGTTTTGTACCCAATGGGCTTTCAAACGGAATCGACGCTTTTCTTTCAACATGAAAATATTGACAAAGTCGTTTTTGTAGGCTATTCAGATGAGGAAGAGGGACGTTTTTTAGAAGTTTATGAGAAGTGGACGAAAACACTCACGGTTCCTAAGAAAGAAATAAAATAGTATTACAATGGAATAACTATCATAGATTTTCTATATTGGATGTAGTAATGCTAATTTTGTCTTTTTGCTGAAAGCTTTAAAACCATTAAAAGTGTAACAAAATTCGAATAAGCTATATTTTTAGAGATTGTTGAAAAAATCACAATACTTTAAATAAAAAACGAGGAGCTACTTTGATATTAAAGAAAGTCCTCGTTTTTTTAATTATTCCTTTTCTTAAGTTAAATTGGTGTGACTATAAGTATAAATTAATGGTACAAAAATATAGCTTTGTTCCCATGGGAAGAGGGGGATTTTGATATTATGGTATAATAGAACGAGAACATTTTCCTTCTAGTACCTTGAAAATGCTATATTTTTCGCTTGCTTATCTGCTCTGCTATTTACAAAAAAATATCCTATCCCTCGCTGTCAACTTCCACCCACATGATGTGGCTTTCTTGCTGATTGACTATAAGGGTGGGGGAAACCATTGAGAAAATTGGAGATTGTGTAATACCGTCAATGAATAAATTAGATGGATTTTTAGGGAGTGCTAAATTTGCGAAAGTATTACCATATGGATTGGGAGCAGCACTTGATTTTAGTGCCCAACTTTTAGATGGTAAGCAACCAGGCGAAGCGTTAATTAAAGCAGGAGCGCATGCTGGAATTGGTATTGCCTCAGCAAAAATTGGTGCTGCTATAGAGTCATTTGGTGGTCCAATAGGGGCAGTAGCAGGTGCTGGTTTAGGATTTGTTTTAGGTGTAGCGGGTTCCATGTTATTTGATAAAATTTATGATGATAATATTGAAGAGGTGGGAAACTGGATAGGAAAAACTTATGAAGGTGCCAAAAAAAATGTGGAAAATTTTGTAGATTCTGTCAGTGATACAGCTGGAAAAATATGGGACAGTGCGGGAGATGCAGTTAATGGATTTTTCTCGGGGTTAGGTAGTGTATTTTAATAATAAGGAGAAGAAATTATGCATAATTATAAATTTTTGCTTAGTTTAGGCAATTATAAAGAGGATAGTTATTATGTAGATTTAATCACAGGTAATTTAAAAAAATCTATTGCTCATAAGGTATCTGAATCCAAAATATTTTTGTCTTCTATCATTGGTTACCATATTCTAGGAATTGGGCTCTTTAAAAGCGTTGAATCTAACGTGGTTCTAAGTATTTATCTGTTACTGGTGTCCTTTGCGCTTTCGATCATTGCTGCGATTGTTTTTAATAAACGGCTATATAAGAATACAGAATTTGAAAAGGTTGAATTTACAAAGGATGAGTATGAGGAATTTCGAAAGCAAGTGAAAAAACATAACAAAACCATAGTGCTACTTACCTTATTATTTATTGTTATGTTTTCTTTTTCAATGTTTCTATATCTTTCAAGACCCAGTATATTCTTGTTACTAGTGATGGACTATGTAGTTTGTTTTTCTTATCTATTTTATACGAACGGATTTTTTACAAAACGGTTCCATTTTGAAGAATATATAAATAAAAATTTTTTAAAGGAAGGAAAAATAATAAATGACTAACTTATTACCTATTGGTACTATTGTTCGTCTTCATAATGGAACGATTGATGTGATGATTATAGGTAGATTTCCATTGTACAATCAAGAGGGTACAATTGGCTATTTTGATTATGTAGCATGCCTATATCCAACAGGGGCAGCAAATGAAGAACTTTTATATTTTAATCAAGAGAATATTGAAATGGTGATATTCGAAGGATATCATTCGGAAAAAGAGGATGAGTTACAAGAATTATTCAAGAAACAAAAGGATAGTATTAAATATCCAAAATTGAAGGTATAATTGAGTTTATAGGTTTATTTCCAAAACAATAAACTTACTAACTTTCATTCGTAGGGGACCTATATTAAAATTGTAAAACTATTTGTTGCTTGGCTCTTTATCAACTGTAGTGTGTTGATGAAAAGTGAACATTTTTTTGAGGGAAATCAGTCGTTTCTGAGCACCTTTTTGCTAGCTATTCCCCTTCTTGAAAGCGTAAAACAAACTAGTCAGGAAAGTCACTTTATGGTATAATATAGAAGACTTAAAAAGAAACAGGAGAAAAAGAATGGACTTACTTTTAGCAATTGTCTTGATTGTGCTAGCTTTTCTAGGAGGAGCTCTTGGAGGGATGTACTTGGTTCGTAAGCAAATCGAAAAAGAATTTGCGGACAACCCACGTTTGAACGCTGAGGCAGTTCGTGCTCTCTTGAGTGCAAATGGTCAAAAACCAAGCGAAGCCAAGGTACAACAAGTTTACCACCAAATCATCCGCCAACAAAAAGCAGCCCTTGCTAACAATAAAAAGAAAAAATAAATAGGAAAAGTCTGGGATGAAAGTTCCAGACTTCTCACTATGTTCAATAGTTCTCAAGGATAAGACTTTTTCCTTGCATTCTATTGATATTTGATTATGATTAAGAGAGAGGCAGTTGCCATTCTATCAAGCTGTCGGTCAGTTCATTCAGGACAAAAAATCATGATGAACTATCAATGAGAAAAAGACTAGAAAGAAGACTGTATGGATAATCGACCAATTGGTTTTTTGGATTCGGGTGTCGGGGGCTTGACCGTTGTTCGTGAGCTCATGCGCCAGCTTCCCCATGAAGAAATCGTCTATATTGGAGATTCGGCACGGGCGCCCTATGGCCCCCGTCCTGCTGAGCAAATTCGTGAATATACTTGGCAGTTGGTCAACTTTCTCTTGACCAAGGATGTCAAGATGATTGTCATTGCTTGTAACACTGCGACTGCGGTCGTCTGGGAAGAGATCAAGGCTCAACTAGACATTCCTGTCCTAGGTGTGATTTTGCCAGGAGCTTCGGCAGCCATCAAGTCCAGTCAAGGTGGGAAAATCGGAGTGATCGGAACCCCCATGACGGTCCAATCAGACATCTACCGTCAGAAGATCCATGATCTGGACCCGGACTTACAGGTGGAAAGTTTGGCCTGTCCCAAGTTTGCTCCCTTGGTCGAGTCTGGTGCCTTATCAACCAGTGTCACCAAGAAAGTGGTTTATGAAACCCTGCGCCCCTTGGTTGGAAAGGTGGATAGCCTGATTTTGGGTTGTACCCATTACCCACTCCTTCGCCCTATCATCCAAAATGTTATGGGACCAAAGGTTCAGCTCATCGATAGTGGGGCAGAGTGTGTACGGGATATCTCGGTTTTGCTTAACTATTTTGAAATCAATCGTAGCCGAGATGCGGGACCTCTTCAACATCATTTTTACACAACAGCCAATAGCCAAAGTTTTGCCCAGATTGGAGCAGAATGGCTGGAAAAAGAGATTCATGTGGAGCATGTAACTTTATGACAAACAAAATTTATGAATACAAGGATGACCAGGACTGGTATGTCGGTGTCTGGGATGTCTATGGAGGCATCTATAGCCTCATCAAAGATCCTCTCGAGCTTGAGTTTATGGATTTGGCTCGGATTTTTCGTGACGAAGAAAATGGCTTTCCGATTACGATAACGGTGATGCGCTGGTCTTCTAACTTTCGTCTGCTCTCTTTTATCGTTGAGATTTTAAATGCAGAGGCAGGTCGCAATCTAGAAGTCATCCAACGTCAGGGAGCCTTGCTCTTGATAGAAAATGGGCAACTCCTGCATGTAGAATTGCCTAAAGAAGGAGTCGATGTAGAAGCCTTCTTTGAAACTAGCAAGGTTAGAGAAACTCTGCTCATTGCGACTCGTAACGAGGGCAAGACCAAGGAATTCCGAGCTATCTTTGACAAACTAGGCTACGATGTGGAAAATCTCAATGACTATCCAGATCTGCCTGAAGTAGCTGAAACAGGTATGACCTTTGAAGAAAATGCCCGCCTGAAAGCAGAAACCATTTCAAAATTAACAGGCAAGATGGTTTTGGCAGATGATTCTGGTCTCAAAGTCGATGTCCTCGGTGGCTTGCCAGGAGTCTGGTCAGCCCGTTTTGCAGGAGTGGGGGCGACTGATCGTGAAAACAATGCCAAGCTCTTGCACGAATTGGCCATGGTTTTTGAGCTAAAGGACCGCTCGGCTCAGTTCCATACGACCCTAGTTGTAGCTAGTCCAAATAAGGAAAGCTTGGTTGTTGAAGCTGACTGGCCAGGTTATATCAACTTTGAACCCAAGGGTGAAAATGGCTTTGGTTATGATCCCCTCTTCCTTGTAGGAGAGACAGGTAAATCCTCAGCAGAGCTAACCCTTGAAGAAAAAAATAGCCAATCCCACCGTGCCTTAGCCGTTAAGAAACTTTTGGAGGTATTTCCATCATGGCAAAGCAAACCATCATTGTAATGAGTGATTCCCATGGCGATAGCTTGATTGTCGAAGAAATCCGTGACCGCTATCTGGGTAAAGTCGATGCCATTTTTCACGATGGTGACTCTGAACTCCGTCCCGATTCTCCGCTTTGGGAGGGCATCCATGTCGTCAAAGGCAATATGGACTTTTATGCGGGCTACCCAGAACGTTTGGTGACTCAACTTGGTCCGACTAAGATCATCCAGACGCATGGACACTTGTTTGACATCAATTTCAACTTTCAAAAGTTGGACTACTGGGCTCAGGAAGAAGATGCCGATATCTGTCTCTATGGTCACTTGCATGTGCCAAATGCTTGGATGGAAGGAAAGACACTCTTTCTCAATCCAGGCTCCATCAGCCAACCACGAGGGACTATCAGAGAATGTCTCTATGCCCGTGTGGAGATTGATGACAGCTGTTTCAAAGTAGACTTTCTAACACGCGATCACGAGGTTTATCCAGGCTTGTCCAAGGAGTTTGCTCGATGATTGCCAAGGAATTTGAAGCATTTTTACTGGATCAGGAAGAGACTTTCCTTACCCCTGCCGAGAATCTAGCAGCCTTGATTGATACCCATAATGCTGACCATGCGATTTTAGTGCTGAGCCAAATCACCTATACCCGTATCCCTGTTGTGACCTTTGACAAACGCTTTGTCGGAACCATTGGTCTGAGAGATATTTTGGCTTATCAAATGGAGCAGGGTTTGACGGATGAGCAGATGGCAACGACAGATATCGTCAATATGACCAAGACAGATGTGGCAGTCGTCGCTCCAGACTATAACATCACAGAGGTCCTCCATAAACTGGTAGATGAACCTTTCTTGCCAGTGGTAGATGATGAAGGAATTTTCCAAGGAATTATCACGCGCAAGTCTATCCTCAAGGCTGTCAATGCCCTCTTGCATGACTTTAGTAAGGAATATGAGATTCGATGCAAATGAGAGATAGGATTTCAGACTTTTTAGAGGGAAAGCAGGGTTTGTCTGCCAATTCCAAGCAGTCCTATAGGTATGATCTGGAGCAATTTTTAGACATTGTAGGTGAGCGGATTTCCGAGACTAGTCTCAAGATTTACCAAGCCCAGCTAGCCAATCTAAAAATCAGCGCCCAAAAGCGGAAACTTTCGGCCTGTAACCAATTTCTCTACTTTCTCTATCGGAAAGGAGAAGTGGACAGTTTTTACCGTCTGGAATTAGCCAAGCAAGCTGAAAAGAAGACTGAAAAACCAGAGATTCTAAACCTAGCCTCTTTTTGGCAGGAAAGTAATTATCCAGAGGGTCGCTTACTAGCGCTCTTAATTCTAGAAATGGGACTCTTGCCTAGTGAGATTTTAGCCCTCAAGGTTGCAGATATCAATCTGGATTTTCAGGTGTTGCGAATTAACAAGGCTTCCCAACAGAGGATTGTCACCATACCCACGACCTTGATTCCAGAGCTAGAACCCTTGATGGGGCAGACCTATCTCTTTGAAAGGGAAGAGAAAGCCTATTCTCGTCAGTGGGCTTTTCGACAGCTGGAGTCATTTGTCAAGGAGAAAGGTTTACCAACCTTATCAGCCCAAGCCTTGCGGGAACAATTCATTCTAAGACAGATAGAAGAGAAGGTCGATTTGTACGAAATTGCAAAAAAACTAGGATTAAAAACAGTCCTGACCTTAGAAAAATATAGATAATGGATATTAAATTAAAAGATTTTGAAGGGCCCCTGGATTTGCTCCTGCACCTAGTCTCAAAGTATCAGATGGATATTTACGATGTGCCAATCACAGAAGTCATCGAACAGTATCTAGCCTATGTCTCAACCCTGCAGGCCATGCGTTTGGAAGTGACGGGTGAGTACATGGTCATGGCCAGTCAGCTGATGCTGATCAAGAGTCGCAAGCTCTTGCCAAAGGTAGCTGAAGTGACAGACTTGGAGGATGACCTGGAGCAGGATCTTCTCTCTCAAATCGAAGAATACCGCAAGTTCAAGCTCTTGGGTGAGCACTTGGAGGCTAAGCACCAAGATCGAGCCCAGTACTATTCCAAAGCGCCAACAGAGTTGATTTACGAAGATGCAGAGCTTGTACATGACAAGACGACCATTGACCTCTTTTTGGCTTTTTCAAATATTCTAGCCAAGAAAAAAGAGGAGTTCGCTCAGAATCACACAACCATCCTGCGGGATGAGTATAAGATTGAGGACATGATGGTCATTGTAAAAGAGTCCTTGTCAGGACGAGACCAGTTGCGCTTGCAGGATTTGTTCAAGGAAGCCCAGAATGTTCAAGAGGTTATTACCCTCTTTTTGGCAACCCTAGAGTTAATCAAAACTCAGGAACTGATCCTCGTGCAAGAGGAGAGTTTCGGAGATATCTATCTCATGGAAAAGAAGGAAGAAAATCAAGAGGCACGAAGCTAGACTTGATAGAGAGGAAAGATGAGTACTTTAGCAGAAATAGAAGCGCTCTTGTTTGTGGCAGGTGAAGATGGGATTCGGGTTCGTCAGTTGGCTGAACTCCTCTCACTTCCACCGACAGGCATCCAACAGAGTTTAGAAAAATTAGCCCAGAAGTATGAAAAAGACCAAGAGTCGAGCTTGTCCCTAATCGAGACAGGTGGTGCATACAGATTGGTCACCAAGCCTCAATTTGCAGCGATTTTGAAGGAATATTCCAAGGCACCCATCAATCAGAGTCTGTCTCGGGCTGCCCTTGAGACCTTGTCCATCATTGCCTACAAGCAGCCCATTACTCGGATAGAGATTGATGCCATCCGTGGGGTCAATTCGAGTGGGGCCTTGGCAAAGTTGCAGGCCTTTGACTTGATACGAGAAGACGGAAAAAAAGAAGTTTTGGGTCGCCCCAATCTCTATGTGACTACGGATTATTTCCTAGATTACATGGGGATTAACCATTTGGAAGAACTGCCAGTGATTGATGAGCTTGAGATTCAAGCCCAAGAAAGCCAATTATTTGGTGAAAGGATAGAAGAAGATGAGAATCAATAAATATATTGCCCACGCAGGTGTGGCCAGTAGGAGAAAAGCAGAAGAGTTGATTAAGCAAGGCTTGGTGACGGTTAACGGCCAAGTGGTGCGTGAACTCGCGACGACCATCAAGACTGGTGACAAGGTCGAAGTGGAAGGCCAGCCCATCTACAACGAAGAAAAGGTCTACTATCTGCTTAATAAACCACGTGGAGTGATTTCCAGTGTGACAGATGACAAGGGCCGCAAGACAGTTGTCGACCTCCTGCCCAATGTCAAGGAGCGTATTTACCCGGTTGGACGTTTGGACTGGGATACGTCAGGTGTCTTGATTTTGACCAATGATGGGGACTTTACAGACGAGATGATTCACCCCCGTAATGAGATTGACAAGGTCTATGTCGCGCGTGTTAAAGGTGTGGCTAATAAGGACAATCTCCGTCCCTTGACCCGTGGACTTGAGATTGATGGCAAGAAGACCAAGCCAGCTGTATATGAGATTCTCAAAGTGGATCCAGTCAAAAATCGCTCAGTAGTGCAGTTGACTATCCATGAAGGACGTAACCATCAGGTTAAAAAAATGTTTGAAGCTGTCGGCCTTCAAGTAGATAAGTTGTCGCGGACACGTTTTGGACATCTAGACTTGACAGGTCTCCGTCCAGGCGAAGCCCGTCGCCTTAACAAAAAAGAAATCAGCCAACTACACACCATGGCTGTAATCAAGAAATAATGAAACGAATCTTAATAGCGCCTGTACGCTTTTACCAACGCTTTATCTCGCCAGCCTTTCCGCCCTCATGTCGTTTTGAACCTACTTGTTCCAACTACATGATTCAGGCTATTGAAAAACATGGCATCAAGGGTGTTTTGATGGGCTTGGCTCGGATTTTGCGTTGTCACCCCTGGTCGAAAACAGGTAAGGACCCCGTCCCAGATCACTTTTCCCTCAGACGAAATCAAGAAGAAAAATGAGGCTGGGCAAAAGGATTTTAATAAAATGATAAAAACGCATCTTATCAGGCTTGAGTGAGCTTGATAGGATGCGTTTTATAATGTAATGATTTTACTTAAATTGAGTATTATTTCAAAGCTTTTTGAGCGTCTTCAATCATGAGTTTAGTTGATTCAAGTCCGCCACCACTTAGATACCAGAGGTCTGGTGTTAGTTGGATAATTTTACCATTTTTAGCGGCAGGAGTTTCAGCGATAAGGGCATTTTCTAGGACGCCGTCGTTGCTTGAGTTGTCCCCACCGATGGCAAGGGTACGGTTGATGACAAAGAGGATGTCAGGATTGATTTCTTTGATACTTTCAAAGCTGACTTCCTGTCCGTGGCGAGAGTCTTCAAATTTAGTATCAGTTGGCTTGAATTTCAAGGTTTGGTATAAGAAAGAGAAACGGGATTGGGCACCAAAGGCTGCCATTTTTCCTTCGTTTAGAAGGATAGCAAGGGCTTTTTTGTCAGAACTTTCATTCTTAGTAGCGACTTCTTGGATACTCTTATCTAGGTTGGCCAATTCTTCCTTGGCTTTCTGTGTACCTGTTTCACCGAAGGCGGCAGCTAGTGATTGGATGTTGGTTTTAGTTGAAGTCCAGTAGTCTTCCTTTCCTGTTTCAAAGAGGACGGTTGGAGCAATTTCTTTGAATTTGTCTACGAATTTTTGGGTACGTGGGGAAGCAATGATCAAATCCGGTTCAAGGGCGGCAATGGCTTCTAGGTCTGGCTCAACCATGGAACCCACATTGTTGACATTTCCCACAAGATCTTTTAGGTAAGTCGGAACAGTTTTTGTAGGCATTCCGACGATATTCTTTTCAAAACCTAAAGCGCGAATAGTATCCGCAGCACCGAGGTCAAAGGTCACAATCTTTTCAGGAACTTTTGAAAGTTTGACCTCGTCTAGTGAACTTTTAATGGTTACCTCTGTTGGAGCAGAGCTACTTGTCTCTGTCTGGCTAGTGCTTGAGTTTGTATTTGTACTACATGCACCAAGAAAGAGCAAGAAGCTAGTCACTAGAGCAGTGAGATAAAGTTTAAGGGATGTTTTCATGATTTCTCCTTTTTAAAATGTGATAACGATGTAGGGGGGCTCTTGGATAGGCTTGTTAGCTAAGAGACAGAGGGTTCTCTAACTCGAGTTTCTGAGTTACTAGCTATAGATACAGATCTTTTTGCCATTGATATCAGCCAGCGTGATGGGAATCTCATAAAGTTGACTGAGCAGGTCAGCCTGCATGATTTGGGCAGTCGTTCCCTTGCGAAAGACTTGGCCGTCCTTGAAGGCGACAATTTCATCCGCATACTGACTGGCTATGTTGATATCGTGGAGGACGATGATAATGGTCTTCCCGAGTTCCTCCACCAGCCGCCGAAGGATCTGCATCATGCTGACGCTTTGCTTGATATCGAGATTGTTAAGCGGTTCGTCTAGCAAGATAAAGTCTGTATCCTGGGCCAGTACCATCGCGATAAAAACACGTTGGAGCTGCCCACCAGACAGACTATCGATGTAGCGGTCTTTTAAGTTGGTCAGTTCCAGATAGTCCAGAGTTTCTCGGATTTTTTCCCAGTCTTCTGCCTTCAGTCGACCATGGCTGTAGGGAAAACGTCCAAAGCTGACCAGTTCTTCTACAGTCAATTTGGCTTGGTAATTGATTTTCTGCTTTAGGATGGTGAGTTCTTTGGCCAGTTCTTGCGAATTCCAGCTCTCGATTTCACGGCCTTTGATACTGAGAATTCCCTGATCTTTCTTGGTCAGTCTGCTCATGATGGAGAGGAGAGTTGATTTTCCAGCACCATTTGGACCAATGAAGGCTGTCAATTTCTGAGGACTGACTTCAAGGGAAATGTCTTGCAAAATATCCTGTTTTTGAATGGATTTGTCAATGTTTTCCAGTTTCACCGACGCGCCCTCCTGTAGAGTAAGATAAAGAATAAGAGACCACCCACACTCTCGATGATCATGCTGATGCGAATTTCCAGAGCAAAGACTCGTTCGATGAGGGCTTGCCCCAAGGTCAAACTAATAAATCCAATCAGAATGGCTACGATAAAGAGCAACTTGTGCCGATAATCTTTGACAATCAGGTAAGTGAGATTGGCCAGCATAAAGCCAAAGAAGGCCATAGGCCCTACCAAGGCAGTGGCTGTTGAGGTCAAGAGCACGATGCCCCAGAGGAGTTCTCTCTGTTCTTTTTCAACATCGAGTCCCAGTATCTGAGCCGTTTCTCTTTGCAGGTGCAAGACATCCAGAACGACTGCTTTTCGAAAGAAAAAGATTGTCAAGGCGAGGATGATCAGAGAACCGATGGCTAGGATGGAAGTGTTGAGATGCTGAAAGGAGGCAAAGAGACTGTTCTGCAGTTTATCGTATTCATTTGGATCCATCAGAACTTGGAGGAAGGTACTGATATTTCGAAAGAGACTTCCGAGTGCTAGACAGATTAGCAGGATGAAGACCAGATTTTGCTTCATCAGCGTCTTCAAGTAGCTTTGTAAGGCGAGAAAAAAGAGGGATTGAAGCAGAAGCAAGATTAGAAATTCTAAGACAGGAGACTTTTCAAGCTGTAGAAATTTGCTTTCAAATATCAGTAGCAGGGTCTGTAGCAAGACATAGAAGGATTCGATTCCCAAAATACTTGGCGTCAGAAAGCGATTTTCCGTCAGGGTTTGAAAACTAATGGTCGAAATCCCTGTCGCGATGGCTACCAAGAGATAAACGATGATTTTTTGGGAACGCAGCTTCCAGGCAAAGGCAGACAGATGGGTGATGGGCCAAAAGTAGAGGAGACAAGCTCCGATGGCCAGAAGAATGAGAAGGCAGAAGAGCTTGGTATGTTTGCTTTTAAACTGCATCTTTTCGCCCCCCTCTCCATAGAAGTAGGATAAAGACGAGGCTACCGATGATTCCTAGCAGGAGACTGACAGACAGCTCATAGGGCCGAATCAAGACTCGAGATAGGATATCGCAGGCCAGAACCAGATTGGCGCCGACCAGTGCGACGACGAGTTTGGTTTGGCTCAGATTATCTCCATAGCGCTTGCGGACAAGATTGGGAACGATGACCCCGAGAAAAGGCAAGCCACCCACGGTAATCATGGTGACACTTGTCGTTAGTGCCACCAGAAAGAGGGCTAGTTTTTCAAGTAGGGAGTAGGAAATCCCCAAACTCTCGCTAGCTTCTTTTCCCAGATTCATGATGGTGAAGGTTTGGGATAATTTCCAAACGGCTATCAGGATAATGAGGCCTAAGAAGAGCCACTCATACTGATGGGTCTGAATCATGGAGAAGGAGCCCTGGGTCCAGGCCGTCATACTCTGAACCAGATTGAAACGATAGGCGATAACTTCTGTAATGGAACCGATAATCCCACTATAGATGATCCCAATCAAGGGTAACATCCACCTTTCCTTTACAGAAAAAATAGTCAGAAAAGCAAGGAAGAAGAGAGTAAATAAGATGGATGAGACAAAAGCAAAGAGCATCTTTTGGGTCAGACTCGCCGACGGAAAGAAAAAGAGGCTCAGCACCATTCCCAGTTTGGCAGCTTCTGTCGTTCCGACTGTACTCGGAGCAGCAAACTGATTTTGAGTAATGGTCTGCATGAGGAGTCCTGCCATGCTCATACTGGAGGCTGCAAGGAGAATGCTGATAGTTCTTGGAAGACGTGACTCTTGAAAGAGAAGCCAGGTCTGCTGGTCAAAAGAAAAGAATTTTTCCCAAGAAAAATCACTGGTTCCAATGGTAATGGAGAGAAAGACCAGGAGTAGAAGTAAGCCTGTTAAATAATGAGAAAGTTTCATACCCTGTCCTTTCATGTAGATTTGGTATAAAAATACCCTTGGAGATAATGTAACACGATTTTTTTAATCTGTCAATAAATTTTCTGACAATTTAATGTAAAAAGAAAGAAAAATTCCTGAAATAATATCTGATCCTCTCTTTTATTGGAAAACTGAGTAAAAACCAATCTACCTTCCCACTATCCTTCTCCTATAAAAAGTGGTAAAATGGAGGACAGAAAGAAGGAACTGATATGACAACATTATTTTCAAAAATCAAAGAAGTAACAGAACTTGCTGCGATCTCAGGCCACGAAGCGCCTGTCCGGACTTATCTTCGTGAAAAGCTGACACCGCACGTGGATGAAGTAGTGACAGATGGCTTGGGTGGTATTTTTGGTATCAAGCATTCAGAAGCTGCCGATGCACCGCGTGTTTTGGTCGCTTCTCACATGGACGAAGTTGGTTTTATGGTTAGTGAGATTAAGCCAGATGGTACCTTCCGTGTCGTTGAAATCGGTGGTTGGAATCCCATGGTGGTCAGCAGCCAACGCTTCAAACTCTTTACTCGTGACGGTCGTGAAATCCCTGTGATTTCAGGTTCTGTACCGCCACATTTGACACGTGGAACAGGTGGACCAAGCATGCCAGCTATTTCAGATATTATTTTTGATGGAGGTTTTGCGGATAAAGCTGAAGCAGAAAGCTTTGGCATCCGCCCTGGAGATACCATCGTACCTGATAGTAGCGCAATCCTTACAGCCAATGAAAAAAATATCATCTCAAAAGCTTGGGACAACCGCTACGGTGTTCTCATGGTGAGCGAGTTAGCTGAAGCCTTGTCAGGTCAAAAACTTGGCAATGAACTCTATCTTGGTGCCAATGTACAAGAAGAAGTTGGTCTTCGTGGTGCCCACACGTCAACAACCAAGTTTGATCCAGAAGTCTTTCTTGCAGTAGATTGCTCACCTGCTGGTGATGTTTATGGAGGACAAGGCAAGATTGGGGATGGAACCTTGATTCGTTTCTACGATCCAGGTCATTTGCTTCTCCCAGGAATGAAGGATTTCCTTTTGACAACGGCTGAAGAAGCTGGTATCAAGTACCAATACTACTGTGGAAAAGGTGGAACAGACGCTGGAGCAGCTCATCTGAAAAATGGTGGTGTCCCATCAACAACCATCGGTGTCTGCGCTCGTTATATCCACTCTCACCAAACCCTCTATGCTATGGATGACTTCCTAGAAGCCCAAGCTTTCTTGCAAGCCTTGGTGAAAAAATTGGACCGTTCAACGGTTGATTTGATTAAAAATTATTAAACATAAGGGAAGGTGGTCAGGATGGCGGAAGCAAATCTAGAAAGCTTAATAAAAGACCTCTACAATCATGCTCGCCAGGGTTTGAGTGAAGATTTAGTTACTGCTCTCCTGGAGACTGCTAAAAAACTACCTACTACAAATGAGCAATTACTAGCAGTCCGACTCTCAGGACTGGTCAATCGGGAATTATTCAAAAATCCCAAACACCCAGCACCTGAGTTGATCAACTTGGCGCGCTTTATCAAAAGAGAAGAAGCCAAGTATAGGGGCACTGCAGTTTCTGCTATCATGTTTGGAGAACTCTTTAAAATGCTTTGATTCCACTGTGAATCAAAGCATTTTTCTATATGGTAGAAAAGATATTTTTGATGAGGAGAAGAAAAAAGCCATCCCATTCAGGATAGCTTTTTGGTACTTAGATTTGTTCAGCGATGACCTTTTCAGCTAGATTCATAGCGTGGTCAGATACACGAGTGTAATGGGAAATAATGTCGATAAAGTTGACCCCGGCTTGTGTTGAACACTCACCCTTGTTAAGGCGTTTGATGTGGGTCTTTCTGAGAATGCGTTCCATATTGTTGATTTCTTTATGGCGTTCAATCAGATTTTGAGCTTTCTCAGTATCGTTGTTTTCAACACTATCAAGGGCATCTTTGATGAACTCAGTGGTAGCGTGATAAATCTCAGCTAGCTCTTTCAAAGCGGCCTCAGAGAACTGAACATTCTTGCGTTGGAGATAGTCTGTTAGGTTGATTAACCCTTCTGCGTGGTCTCCAATCCGTTCCAAATCACGAGATGAATCAAGGATGTTAGTCAACACTTCGCTTTCCTTTTGGCTCAAGGATTCGCTTGAAAGTCTGATGAGGTAACGAGTGAGTTTTTCATCAATGGTGTTGATGGCTTCCTCTGTCTTGTGCCCTTTTTCAGCTACCTTTTCATCCAAACCGATGATATAGTTATAAGAAAGGTCAAAAGCTTTTGCTGCATAGTTCCCCAAGTGCAAAAGTTCTTTTTTGGCATTTCCTAGAGCGATAGAAGGAGATTGTTGGATAAGTTGTTCGTCGAGATAAAGGGGCTCGTACTTGACAACCTCGTCTTCACCAGGGATGAGCTTGGTTACAAAGTAGGCCAAGGCTCCGATGAATGGAAATTGTACAATGGTGTTACTTACGTTAAAGGCACCGTGAGAGAAGGCGATGGTCATCTCAGGTGAGAGGTGAAGGAGTGCCTGGAAGTACTCGATCATAGCAGTAAAGGGGCCTAATAAGATTAAGCAAAGAATAGTCCCTAAAACGTTAAAGGTAACGTGGGTTGCTGCAACGCGTTTCGCAGAGACATTGGCTCCAGCTGCCGCGATGATAACGGTTAGGGTTGTCCCGATATTATCCCCGAAGAGAACTGGTAGTGAACCTTTAAGGTCAAGGAAGTTACCTGCATAGAGTCCTTGTAGAATCCCGATAGTTGCAGAAGAGGCTTGAATGAGGACGGTAATCACCGCACCAGCTACCACTCCTAAAATAGGATTTTGCCCCAAGGTTACCATATATTCCTTGAATTGTGGTAAATCTTTAAGCGGGCTCATACCGGCACTGATGAGGTTAAGGGCGTAGAAGATTCCACCGACACCAAATAGGATGCGCCCGATATTGTTTGCTGTTCGATTTTTTGTAAAGAAGAGGAACATGGTTCCAAGGAAAATTAGGGGTAAAGCATACTCACCAAGCTTGAAACCGATGATAAAGGAAGTAACAGTGGTTCCAATATTGGCTCCCATGATAATTCCGATAGCCTGTCTAAGAGTTAGAAGACTGGCGCTGACCAGTCCAACCGTGATAACCGTAACCCCTGTACTTGACTGAATGAGGGCAGTCACGACGATCCCGACTAGAACACCTAAAAAGGGATTGCTGGTGTACTTGTCAATGTAAAAACGAAGGCGATCTCCAGCAGCTTGTTGCAAACCGTCTCCCATGGTCTTGATACTGTATAAAAACAGTCCTAGACCTCCTAAAAAGTGAAATAAAATTTCCTGCCAATTAATGGACATTTCTTTTTCCTCCGAAAAATAATAACGGAATTTCTCCTATTCTATTTTAAAGGATAAAAGTAAATCTCACAAGTGCTTTTCTGTTATTTTAGTAAGAAATAACTAACTTTTTTTAAAATTTTGTCAAAAGGGAGATTCTACCCCAAATATAGATGCCTAAATAAATTATATCCAAATTAAACTGTTTCTTATCCTAGTTATAGTTTTTTTATCAAATATATTGACAACGCTTTCATATAAGATAGAATGAAGATAATCCTGTTCTGATGTTTGATTGTGGGAACAGTTACTTTTTTTGTTCTATTAGGAGGATAAGATGAAAGATCTATTTTTTGAAAAACGTTGCCGTTACAGTATTCGTAAGTTATCAATCGGGGCTTGTTCCTTGATGATTGGTTCAGCTCTATTTGCGAGTCCAGCTCTTGCCGAACAGGTCGCTGTTCCTGATCCAGCTGCTAATTCGAGCGCTCAAGCGACAAGTGCTAGTGAATCAACTAATCCAGACACCACATCCCTCGAAAAACAATTAGAGGGAACAGAGAACAAAGTAGCTGAGCAACCAATTTCAGAAAACACTCCAGCAATAGCTGATTTGGTCAATGAAAAAGAAGAAGCGAAGCCAGCTCCGACAGAAAAAGCTGAAAAACCTGCTCAACCAACTGACAAAGAAGGAGTCAAGCCTGAGGAAGCTCCTCAGGTAGTTGACAATAAAGTAGACAAACCGACTCTAGCAGACGTTCCTAAAAATGAAGAAAAGAGTCTCCGACCAAAAGAAATCAAATTTGATACTTGGGAGGATTTGTTGAAATGGGAACCGGGTGCGCGTGAGGATGATCCCATTAACCGTTCCTCAGTTGAACTCGCTAAGCGCCATAGAGGTCAGTTAGTCAATGAAAAAGCAAGCAGAAGAGCCAAGGTTCAAGCACTAGCAAACACCAACTCGAAAGCTAAAGACCACGCTTCTGTTGGTGGCGAAGAATTTAAAGCTTACGCTTTTGATTACTGGCAATACTTGGATTCAATGGTCTTCTGGGAAGGCCTAGTTCCTACTCCAGACGTCATTGATGCAGGGCACCGCAACGGAGTTCCCGTTTATGGAACACTCTTTTTCAACTGGTCAAATAGCATTGCCGACCAAGAGAAATTTGCCGCTGCCTTGAAACAAGATGAGGATGGCACCTTCCCTATCGCACGAAAACTCGTCGATCTCGCTAAATACTATGGATTTGATGGCTATTTCATCAACCAAGAAACAACGGGGGAATTGGTAGAACCTCTTGGTGAAAAGATGCGCCAGTTCATGCTCTATACAAAAGAATACGCAGCCAAAGTCAACCATCCAATCAAGTATGCTTGGTACGATGCCATGACCTATAAATACGGGCGTTACCACGAAGATGGTCTTGGTGATTACAACTACCAGTTTATGCAAAAAGAAGGTGACAAAGTCCCTGCCGATCAATTCTTTGCCAACTTCAACTGGAATAAGGAAAAGAATGACCATTCTGTAGAGATGGCTAAATGGCTAGAGCGTAGTCAATATGATGTTTTTGCAGGCTTGGAATTGCAACAAGGTGGTTCTTATAAGACCAAAGTCAAATGGGATGCCCTCTTAGATGAAAAAGGCAAGTTGCGTTTGTCACTGGGACTCTTTGCGCCAGATACGATTACCAGTCTAGGGAAAACAGGAGAAGACTACCACAAGAACGAAGACATCTTCTTTACAGGTTACCAAGGAGATCCGACGGCTCAAAAACCTGCGGACAAAGAGTGGTATGGGATTGCCAATTTAGTTGCTGACCGGACACCGGCAGTGGGACATACATTCACTACCTCCTTTAATACTGGTCATGGTAGAAAATGGTTTGTAGACGGTAAAGTTTCTAAGGATTCTGAGTGGAACTACCGTTCGGTTTCAGGTGTCTTGCCAACATGGCGCTGGTGGCAGACTTCGACAGGTGAAAAACTTCGTGCAGAATATGACTTTACAGATGCTTATAATGGTGGTAACTCACTTAAATTCTCAGGTGATGTAGCTGGCAAGACAGACCAGGATGTGAATTTGTATTCTACCAAGCTAGAAGTAACTGAGAAAACCAAACTCCGTGTTGCTCACAAGGGAGGAAAAGGCTCTAAAGTTTATATGGCCTTCTCTACAACACCAGACTACAAATTTGAGGATGCAGACGCATGGAAAGAACTGACTCTTTCTGATAACTGGACGAATGAAGAATTTGACCTCAGCTCACTAGCTGGAAAAACCATCTATGCAGTCAAACTCTTTTTCGAGCATGAAGGAGCTGTAAAAGATTATCAGTTCAACCTAGGTCAATTAACAATTTCAGACAATCACCAAGCACCACAAGCGCCGACGGGGCTTTCTGTTGTGAAGCAATCTCTCAAGAATGCCCAAGAAGCTGAAGCAGTGGTCCAATTTGTGGGTAACCAAGATGCGGATTTCTATGAAGTTTATGAAAAAGATGGTGATAACTGGCGTTTATTGACAGGATCATCTGCTTCCACTATCTACTTGCCAAAAGTTAGCCGTTCTGCTAATGCGACTGGTACGACTCAAGAATTGAAGGTCGTTGCAGTTGGTAAAAATGGCCTCCGTTCCGAAGCGGCGACGGCATCCTTTAACTGGGGGATGACAGTTCAGGATACGACTCTTCCAAGACCTTTGGCTGAAAATATTGTTCCAGGTGCAAAGGTTATCGGTAGCACTTTCCCAAATACTGAAGGTGGAGAAGGCATCGAAGGTATGTTGAACGGTAGCATTACTAGCTTGTCAGATAAGTGGTCTTCAGCTCAGTTGAGCGGTAGTGTGGATATTCGCTTGACCAAGCCACGTACCGTTGTTAGATGGGTTATGGATCATGCAGGAGCTGGTGGAGAATCCGTAAACGACGGTTTGATGAATACCAAGGACTTTGATCTTTATTATAAAGATGCGGATGGTCAATGGAAGTTAGCTAAGGAAGTCCGTGGCAACAAAGCGCACGTTACAGATATCACTCTTGACAAACCAATTACTGCCCAAGATTGGCGCCTAAAAGTTATCACTTCAGATAACGGGACACCTTGGAAAGCCATTCGTATCTACAACTGGAAGATGTATGAAACCTTGGATACAGAAAGCCAAAATATTCCAATGGCTAAGGTAGCTGCTCGTTCACTTGGAAACCATCAAGTTCAACTAGGCTTCTCTGCTGTTCCAGCAGGTGCAACCATCACTGTTTACGACAAGGCTGATTCACAAACACCAATTGCAACTTTGAAGTCTGAAAATGGTGGAGACTTGGCAACAGCACCATTAGCCTTTGACAAGCAACCAAATCTCCTCTACTATCGTACCCAACTACCTGGCAAAGAAATTAGTAACACCTTGGCAGTAGCGATTCCGCAGGATGAGAGAAGAATTGCTACAGTTAGCCTTGAAAAAGGACCTAAGAAGACAGTTTACAAAGAGGGAGAAAAACTTGACCTTAGAGGCGGCACTCTCCGTGTTCAATACGAAGGGGGACAAGCCGATGAGCTGATCAACCTTACTCACTCAGGTGTGACTGTATCTGGATACGACGTTCATCAAAAAGGGGAGCAGAAGCTCACAGTTAGCTATCTTGGACTTCCAGTAAGCGGTGACTTGAAGGTACAAGTGACAGGTCAAGATGAAGGAAAACCAAAAGAAGTAGCAGGTTTGTACATTACTCAGAAACCGAAAACGGATTATCTAGTAGGAGAGCAACTGGATCTTGCAGAAGGTCGCTTTGGCGTTCTCTATGATGATGAGACGGAAGAGACGCATACGTTCACAGATCAAGGTGTTGAAATTACGGGCTACGATGCTCAAAAGACTGGTCGCCAAACCTTGACTTTGCATTATAAAGGACACACTGTTGAGTTTGATGTCTTGGTTTCTCCAAAAGCAGCTGTCAACGATGAGTACCTCAAACAAGAAATCACTGCTGCCCAAGGTCGTCAGTCAACCCTTGCCTACACCTTCTCAAGTGAGGACAAACAAGCAGCACTAGTAGAGAAGCTCAATGCAGCGAAAACTGTAGCAGAAAACCATAATGCTAGCCAAGAAGAAGTCAACAAAGCCTTGAATGAGTTGAAACAAGCAGGGACAGACTTGGATGGAAATCAACGTTATCAGACTGCCGGAGAAGAATTGGAAGGCTTGTTGACAAAAGTTCGTGAAAAAGATCCTCAAACTGAGTTGATTACCCAAGCAGAAGCTTTATTATCTTCTCAAACCCCAACTCCTCAAGCATTTGCGGACATGAAAGAAAAGCTGAATAAGAAGCTAGTTCCTGCAGAAGAAAGCCACCACGTTGGCAGTATGGATCCAAATGAAGTGACTCCAACAGTTGAAACCCTCCCTGAACTAGTTGTTGAAACAGAAACAAAAGCCTTTGAACGCCAAGAACGACCAAATGCTGACCTTCTCAAAGGCCAACGCCGTGTTGTGCAAGTAGGAGTTGAAGGCCAAGTTCGTCACTTTGTAGAAGTAGATGCCCAAGGCAAACGTACCCTTCGTTCGACTGAGGTTCTCAAGGCAACTCTCCCAGAAATCACAGAAGTTGGTACAAAAGTTCTCTCAAGTAACCAACCAGCTGAAGGTGTAAAAGATCTAGTTCACGAGAAACCAACTCTTGAAATTGAAGAAAAATCACTTGCCTTCGAACGTCAAGAACGACTAAATTCAGATCTCCTCAAAGGTCAACGTCGTGTTGTGCAGGCAGGAGTTGAAGGCCAAGTTCGTCGCTTTATAGAAGTTGATGCTCAGGGCAAACGCACCCTTCATTCTACTGAGGTTCTCAAGGAATCAATCCCAGAAATTGTTGAAGTAGGAACGAAAAATGAGCAAGTCTCACAAACAAGGGTTCAAGCGCTTTCAGAAACACCAGCAAAAGTTGAAGAAGTAAGTAAAGAGCTTCCAAATACTGGAGTTTCAAGAGATGCTAGTCTAGTAGCTATGGGACTCCTCGGAGTGATGAGTGCCTATGGACTTGTAGCTTTAAAAAAGAGAGAAGACTAATCGGATTTACGAATCTTGAATTTTCTCATAAAAACTAAAAAACAAGGTTTGACTGTAGATTAGTCAAGCCTTGTTTTAACTAGTTTTTCTTGTATTAATTAGTTATTTGGTAAGTTTTTTCTAGTTTTAATTTTAAAAAAAGTAGTTTCAGTTGCAAGAATGAACTCGAAAAGTTTAGGGTTTTGCTATCTCTTTTGTTGATTTTGTGATATAATTAACACGTATAAAAAAAGAAGGAGTCATATCTAATGGCAAAATTGACTGTTAAAGACGTTGACTTGAAAGGGAAAAAAGTTCTCGTTCGTGTTGACTTCAACGTTCCTGTAAAAGATGGCGTGATTACCAATGACAACCGTATCACTGCAGCTCTTCCAACTATCAAGTACATCCTTGAACAAGGTGGACGTGCAATCCTCTTCTCTCACCTTGGCCGTGTAAAAGAAGAAGCTGACAAAGAAGGTAAATCACTTGCTCCTGTAGCTGCTGACTTGGCTGCTAAATTGGGACAAGAAGTTAAATTTATCCCAGGTGTTACACGTGGTGCTGAATTGGAAGCCGCCGTTAACGCTCTTGAAGATGGACAAGTTCTCTTGGTTGAAAACACTCGTTTCGAAGATGTTGACGGCAAGAAAGAATCTAAAAACGATCCTGAACTTGGTAAATACTGGGCATCACTTGGAGATGGTATCTTCGTAAACGATGCATTCGGTACAGCTCACCGTGCACACGCATCTAACGTTGGTATCTCAGCAAACGTTGAAAAAGCAGTTGCTGGTTTCCTTCTTGAAAACGAAATTGCCTACATCCAAGAAGCAGTTGAAGCTCCAGAACGTCCATTCGTGGCTATCCTTGGTGGTTCAAAAGTTTCAGACAAGATCGGTGTTATCGAAAACTTGCTTGAAAAAGCTGATAAAGTTCTTATCGGTGGTGGGATGACTTACACATTCTACAAAGCACAAGGTATCGAAATCGGTAACTCACTTGTAGAAGAAGACAAATTGGATGTTGCGAAAGCTCTTCTTGAAAAAGCAAACGGCAAATTGATCTTACCAGTTGACTCAAAAGAAGCAAACGCATTTGCTGACTACACTGAAGTGAAAGACACTGAAGGTGAAGCAGTTGATCCAGGATTCCTTGGTTTGGATATCGGTCCAAAATCTATCGCTAAATTTGACGAAGCTTTGACTGGTGCGAAAACAGTTGTATGGAACGGACCTATGGGTGTATTTGAAAACCCTGACTTCCAAGCTGGTACAATCGGTGTCATGGACGCTATTGTGAAACAACCAGGCGTGAAATCAATCATCGGTGGTGGTGACTCAGCTGCTGCAGCCATCAACCTTGGCCGTGCAGACAAGTTCTCATGGATTAGTACGGGCGGAGGCGCTTCTATGGAGCTTCTTGAAGGTAAAGTATTGCCAGGTTTGGCTGCACTTACAGAAAAATAATTTCAGCCCGTTAGTCTCTACAAAATCCTGATTTTGTAGAAAAAGGAACAAAACTGAAACGTTAACAAAAAGGTGGCTATGTCACCTTTTTGTGTTAGTGGAGGTATTTGTGACGCGGTGGTGGTGCATCAATGGAACTCCTTGAAGGTAAAGTTCTTCCAGGATTGGCTGCACTTACAGAAAAATAAGCTTTCTTAAACGAAACGATGAAAAGAGGAACTCTGTTTCCTCTTTTTTATAGCCTAAATTAAAAACGCTTCCTATTGATTTTGGCTCATAAAATTATCGAATTTATGTTAAAATAGTGGTAGAAAGTTGAAATTATGGGCTATTTTAAAAAATATAAATTTGATAAATCACAGTTCAAACTTGGCATGCGAACCTTTAAAACTGGCATTGCTGTTTTTCTAGTTCTCTTGATTTTTGGTTTTTTTGGCTGGAAGGGGCTTCAAATCGGTGCACTAACAGCGGTCTTCAGTTTACGAGAGAGCTTTGATAAGAGTGTCCATTTTGGAACTTCGCGTATCTTAGGAAATAGCATTGGCGGTTTTTACGCCCTTGTCTTTTTCCTCTTAAAAACTTTATTTCATGGAGCTTTTTGGGTAACCTTACTAGTTGTTCCAATTTGCACCATGTTAACCATTATGACAAATGTTGCTATGAACAACAAGGCAGGAGTTATCGGTGGTGTAGCAGCTATGTTGATCATTACCCTATCAATACCGAGCGGAGAAACATTTTTGTACGTGTTTGCGCGTGTATCTGAAACTTTTATGGGAGTTTTTGTCGCAATCCTTGTAAATTATGATATTGAGCAACTGAAACTCTTTTGGGAGAAAAAAGGAAAATAATGTTATATTTTGTGACATTATCAATTGACGTATATCTTTTTTTAGACTATAATAGACAGAAAGAAGGAAATTGTAAATGAAGGAAAGAGAATTTCGCCGAAATATGGCTGTTTTTCCTATCGGCAGTGTTATGAAATTGACCGATCTCTCGGCGCGTCAGATTCGTTATTATGAAGATCAAGAGTTGATAAAGCCTGATCGAAACGAAGGGAACCGTCGCATGTATTCTTTGAATGACATGGATCGTTTGCTTGAAATCAAAGATTATATCTCTGAAGGTCATAATATTGCTGCTATTAAGAAAAAATATGCTGAACGCGAGGCGAAGTCCAAGAAAGCCGTGAGTCAGACGGAAGTGCGTCGTGCACTTCACAATGAACTCCTCCAGCAGGGACGCTTTGCTTCAGCGCAGTCACCCTTTGGTTCGCGGTTAGGCAATCGCAAGTAGTTATATATTAAGGAGAAAACCCATGCCAATCACAGCTGCAGATATTCGTCGTGAAGTCAAGGAAAAAAATGTTACCTTTATCCGTCTCATGTTTTCAGATATTCTGGGAACTATGAAAAACGTCGAAATTCCTGCTACAGATGAACAGTTAGATAAAGTCTTGTCAAACAAGGCTATGTTTGATGGATCTTCTATTGAAGGTTTTGTACGTATCAATGAGTCAGATATGTACTTATACCCAGACTTGGATACATGGACAGTCTTCCCTTGGGGAGATGAAAATGGAAGTGTTGCAGGTCTGATCTGTGATGTCTATACAACAGAAGGCGAACCGTTTGCAGGTGACCCTCGTGGCAATTTGAAACGTGCTCTTCGCCATATGGAAGAAGTAGGATTCAAATCCTTCAACCTTGGTCCAGAGCCAGAATTCTTCCTATTTAAGCTCGATGAAAATGGAGACCCAACACTTGAAGTAAATGACAAGGGTGGCTACTTTGATTTGGCACCTACTGACCTTGCAGACAATACGCGTCGTGAAATCGTTAATGTCTTGACCAAAATGGGATTTGAAGTAGAAGCAAGTCACCACGAGGTTGCGGTTGGACAACATGAGATTGACTTCAAGTATGATGAAGTCCTCCGTGCCTGTGACAAGATTCAAATCTTTAAACTCGTTGTTAAAACCATTGCTCGTAAACATGGTCTTTACGCAACATTTATGGCAAAACCAAAATTTGGTATCGCCGGATCAGGTATGCACTGTAATATGTCCTTGTTTGATGCAGAAGGAAATAATGCCTTCTTTGATCCGAACGATCCAAAAGGAATGCAGTTGTCTGAAACGGCCTACCATTTCCTTGGTGGTTTGATCAAGCATGCTTACAACTATACTGCCATCATGAACCCAACGGTTAACTCATACAAACGTTTGGTTCCAGGTTATGAAGCACCCGTTTACATTGCTTGGGCTGGTCGTAACCGTTCACCACTTGTGCGCGTGCCTGCTTCACGTGGTATGGGAACTCGTCTTGAGTTGCGTTCAGTGGACCCAATGGCAAACCCATACATCGCTATGGCGGTTCTTTTGGAAGTTGGTTTGCATGGTATTGAAAACAAAATCGAAGCACCAGCTCCTATCGAAGAAAATATCTACATCATGACAGCAGAAGAGCGTAAGGAAGCTGGAATCACTGACCTTCCATCAACTCTCCATAATGCCTTGAAAGCTTTGACTGAGGACGAAGTGGTTAAGGCTGCCCTAGGTGACCACATCTATACTAGCTTCCTTGAGGCTAAACGTATCGAGTGGGCTAGCTACGCAACCTTTGTGTCACAATGGGAAGTTGATAACTATCTAGACCTTTACTAATACAGAAGAAAGATTGCCTGAGGGCGGTCTTTTTTCTAGGTCTTCAGACTGATTTTTAGCACTCTTGATAAAAGAGTGCTAATTTTTTGAGTTTTTGTCTTGACATTCTCTCTCAAGGGTGTATAATAGAATCATGAGTTAGCACTTGGATGTATAGAGTGCTAATCGATCGGACAGAGAGGAGTGATGAGATGGTTACAGAGCGTCAGCAAGATATTTTAAATCTGATTATTGACATCTTTACCAAAACGCACGAACCTGTCGGATCCAAAGCCTTGCAAGAGTCTATTAACTCTAGCAGTGCTACCATTCGTAATGATATGGCGGCTTTAGAAAAGCAAGGGTTGCTTGAGAAGGCTCATACTTCAAGTGGTCGGATGCCAAGTGTTGCTGGTTTTCAGTACTATGTAAAACACTCACTGGATTTTGACCGACTGGCTGAAAATGAGGTTTATGAGATTGTTAAAGCCTTTGATCAGGAATTCTTCAAGCTGGAGGATATTCTGCAAGAGGCTGCTAATCTACTAACAGACTTGAGTGGCTGTACGGTAGTGGCACTGGATGTTGAGCCCAGCAGGCAACGGTTGACAGCATTTGATATCGTTGTTTTAGGTCAACATACAGCATTGGCAGTATTCACCCTAGACGAGTCTCGAACGGTTACCAGTCAGTTTTTGATTCCAAGGAACTTCTTGCAGGAAGATTTGCTGAAACTGAAGAGCATTATTCAGGAACGTTTCCTCGGTCACACCGTTCTAGATATTCACTACAAGATTCGGACGGAGATTCCGCAGATTATCCAGCGTTACTTTACAACAACGGACAATGTCATCGATCTCTTTGAACACATCTTTAAGGAAATGTTCAACGAAAACATTGTGGTGGCGGGCAAGGTCAATCTTTTGAATTTTGCCAATCTCGCAGCCTATCAGTTCTTTGACCAACCACAGAAAGTGGCTCTGGAGATTCGTGAAGGTCTGCATGAAGAACAGATGCAAAATGTCCGTGTTGCAGATAGTCAAGAGTCTTGTCTGGCAGACCTAGCAGTGATTAGCAGTAAATTCCTCATCCCTTATCGAGGATTTGGAATTCTTGCGATTATCGGTCCGGTCAATCTGGATTACCAGCAATTGGTCAATCAACTCAATGTTGTCAATCGAGTCCTAACTATGAAACTCACAGATTTCTACCGCTATTTGAGTAGTAATCACTATGAGGTGAGTTGAACATGAAATTACACAAATTCCTAAAAAGGAGGCGAAAAATGTCTGAGGAAATAAAAAACGAAGAAGTAAAAGAAGAGGAAGTTGTTGAAACAACTGAAGAAACAACTCCTGAAAAATCAGAACTAGAACTAGCAAATGAGCGTGCAGAAGACTTTGAAAATAAATATCTTCGTGCTCATGCAGAAATGCAAAATATCCAACGTCGTGCCAATGAAGAGCGTCAAAACTTGCAACGCTATCGTAGCCAAGATTTGGCAAAAGCGATTCTCCCTTCTTTGGACAACCTAGAGCGTGCGCTTGCCGTTGAAGGTTTGACAGACGACGTCAAAAAAGGATTGGAGATGGTGCAAGAAAGCTTGATTCATGCTTTGAAAGAAGAAGGGATCGAAGAAATCACAGCTGACGGCGAATTTGATCATAACTATCATATGGCTATCCAAACTCTCCCAGCAGACGATGAACACCCAGCAGACACTATCGCCCAAGTCTTCCAAAAAGGCTACAAACTCCATGACCGCATCCTACGCCCAGCAATGGTAGTGGTGTACAACTAGGCTAGAGAACTTAAAAACTTTGTCCGAAACGACAATAAACTATGAAAGAAAGATAAAAAGCAAGCTGGAGGCTTGCAATAAAGATATTGCCCGCCGTGGTGAAAGTTTCAGTAGCACAAGCTACTGAAACAGGGGATTTTTGAGACAATAGGCTCAAAAATAAGTGATGAAATCCCGAAGGGAGTTGCTCACGTCCCCACCACTTAAGGGGAATATCAAAAAAAGAAGAAAAAACAACAAGGAGAAAAACACATGTCTAAAATTATCGGTATTGACTTAGGTACAACAAACTCAGCAGTTGCAGTTCTTGAAGGAACTGAAAGCAAAATCATCGCAAACCCAGAAGGAAACCGCACAACTCCATCTGTAGTATCATTCAAAAACGGTGAAATCATCGTTGGTGACGCTGCGAAACGTCAAGCAGTCACAAACCCAGATACAGTTATCTCTATCAAGTCTAAGATGGGAACTTCTGAAAAAGTTTCTGCAAATGGAAAAGAATACACTCCACAAGAAATCTCAGCTATGATCCTTCAATACTTGAAAGGTTACGCTGAAGAGTACCTTGGTGAAAAAGTAACCAAAGCAGTTATCACAGTTCCAGCCTACTTTAACGACGCTCAACGTCAAGCAACAAAAGACGCTGGTAAAATCGCTGGTCTTGAAGTAGAACGTATCGTCAACGAACCAACTGCAGCAGCCCTTGCTTACGGTTTGGACAAGACTGACAAAGAAGAAAAAATCTTGGTATTCGACCTTGGTGGAGGTACATTCGACGTATCTATCCTTGAATTGGGTGATGGTGTCTTCGATGTATTGTCAACTGCAGGGGACAACAAACTCGGTGGTGACGACTTTGACCAAAAAATCATCGACCACTTGGTAGCAGAATTCAAGAAAGAAAACGGTATTGACTTGTCTACTGACAAGATGGCAATGCAACGTTTGAAAGATGCGGCTGAAAAAGCTAAGAAAGACCTTTCTGGTGTAACTTCAACACAAATCAGCTTGCCATTCATCACTGCAGGTGAGGCTGGACCTCTTCACTTGGAAATGACTTTGACTCGTGCGAAATTCGACGATTTGACTCGTGACCTTGTAGAACGTACAAAAGTTCCAGTTCGTCAAGCCCTTTCAGATGCAGGTTTGAGCTTGTCAGATATTGACGAAGTTATCCTTGTTGGTGGTTCAACTCGTATCCCAGCCGTTGTAGAAGCTGTTAAGGCTGAAACTGGTAAAGAACCAAACAAATCAGTAAACCCTGATGAAGTAGTTGCCATGGGTGCTGCTATCCAAGGTGGTGTCATCACTGGTGATGTTAAAGACGTTGTCCTTCTTGATGTAACACCATTGTCACTTGGTATTGAAACAATGGGTGGAGTATTTACAAAACTTATCGACCGCAACACTACTATTCCAACATCTAAATCACAAGTCTTCTCAACTGCGGCAGACAACCAACCAGCCGTTGATATCCATGTTCTTCAAGGTGAACGCCCAATGGCAGCAGATAACAAGACTCTTGGACGCTTCCAATTGACTGACATCCCAGCTGCACCTCGTGGAATTCCTCAAATCGAAGTAACCTTTGATATCGACAAGAACGGTATCGTATCTGTTAAGGCCAAAGACCTTGGAACTCAAAAAGAACAAACTATTGTCATCCAATCGAACTCAGGTTTGACTGATGAAGAAATCGACCGTATGATGAAAGATGCAGAAGCAAACGCTGAAGCAGATAAGAAACGTAAAGAAGAAGTAGACCTTCGTAACGAAGTAGACCAAGCAATCTTTGCGACTGAAAAGACAATCAAGGAAACTGAAGGTAAAGGCTTCGATGCAGAACGTGATGCTGCCCAAGCTGCCCTAGATGACCTTAAGAAAGCGCAAGAAGACAACAACTTGGACGAAATGAAAGCAAAACTCGAAGCATTGAACGAAAAAGCTCAAGGACTTGCTGTTAAACTCTACGAACAAGCCGCAGCAGCCCAACAAGCTCAAGCAGGAGCAGAAGGCGCACAAGCAACAGGAAACGCAGGTGATGACGTCGTAGACGGAGAGTTTACTGAAAAGTAAGATGCAAAGCCCGTTAAAACCTCACAGTGAAAATAGGAAATCTGACGCAGAAACTTTAGTTTCTAGAAAGATTTGCACCTAAAGGTAGCCATATCTGTAGTTCGCTAAAGCGAAAACAGCTACGTCTCTTTTTCACCAAGAGGTTAGGGCGTGCTCAATTCGGTAAGATGTTGAGGCGTTAAGAAAACGAAAGAAAAATAGGAAGCCATCGCCTTGTGCGATGCACAAAAGATGGCTTATCTTTTTTCCGAAGTTTTTAGCCGAAACTCAGTTAAGCATTACTAGTTTAATTTTTAAAACTTGAATGTCGTAATGATAAAAAGAAATCCAGAGGTTGCAACCCAGCCTCTGTTTTTCGGTAAAATAGAGGGTGTAGCTTATGAAAAAAGTACTTTGTGTCATTTATCCTAATTTTTCTCTTTATGAGATAGCCTCTTTAACGAGTACTTTAGCTCTGTCTTTTGACATCACGATTGATTATGTAGCTTCAAATCATTCGATGATTGTCTCTGAAGATGGTTTGCCCTGCCAACCGACGAAGACGTTGAATCAAATACGTCTAGAAGATTATTCTTGTGTCATTTTGCCAGGAATGGTAAATATAGTTCCTGCTCTACAGGATGAAAAATTAAATTCGTTTTTGAGGGGACTCGGCAAGCAGAATATCTTAATTGCAGCAATTTCTTCAGCGCCCCTTTTATTGGCAAAAGCAGGTTTGCTGAACGATACGAAATTTACAGGTGGGATTTGGCAAAACTTCTTTGACTATTTTGAATTTCTTCCACGTGAGAATTTCCAACCCAAACTGGTTGTGCAAGATAAAAATATCATTACGGCTATAGGCTTTGCACATCAAAAATTTGCAAGAAAAGTGATTCTTGGTCTAGGTTTGGCAGAAAATACTGACAACTATTTTAAAGAACAGAACGAATATTCAGAAGAGGACTTGATTTTTACTCTATCGGACAAAGAGTTTGATGAAGTGAAGCAGAGTATAGAAAATACCCTCTAATGATTTACTTATAAATTATAGAAAGGAATAAGGGTGTTCGAGTAACTGAACACGGGCTACGGACTGTGTCAAAAAGATAGTTTTTTCTAGGACGTAAGCGTCCGTCGTCAAAACTCCTATTTTGACTGTGTCCGTTTGACGCCCTTTGTATCTTGAATTATGAACAATACTGAATTTTATGATCGTCTGGGGGTGTCAAAAAACGCTTCGGCAGACGAGATCAAAAAGGCTTATCGTAAGCTTTCAAAAAAATATCACCCAGATATCAACAAGGAGCCTGGTGCTGAGGAAAAGTACAAGGAAGTTCAAGAAGCCTATGAGACTTTGAGTGACGACCAAAAACGTGCAGCCTACGACCAATATGGTGCGGCGGGTGCCAACGGTGGCTTTGGTGGTGCTGGCGGTTTTGGCGGCTTTGACGGAGCAAGTGGCTTCGGTGGTTTTGAGGATATCTTCTCAAGTTTCTTCGGCGGAGGCGGAGCTTCGCGCAATCCAAACGCTCCTCGTCAAGGAGACGACCTCCAGTATCGTGTGAGTTTGACTTTTGAAGAAGCTATCTTTGGAACGGAAAAAGAAGTTAAATACAATCGTGAAGCCAGCTGTCGTACATGTAATGGATCTGGTGCTAAACCAGGAACAAGCCCAGTCACTTGTGGACGCTGTCATGGCGCTGGTGTCATTAATGTCGATACGCAGACTCCGCTTGGTATGATGCGCCGTCAAGTAACCTGTGATGTCTGTCATGGTCGCGGAAAAGAAATCAAAGATCCATGTACAACTTGTCACGGAACGGGTCATGAAAAACAAGCTCATAGTGTACATGTGAAAATCCCTGCTGGTGTGGAAACAGGCCAACAAATTCGCCTAGCAGGCCAAGGTGAAGCAGGCTTTAACGGTGGGCCTTACGGAGACTTGTATGTAGTGGTTGCAGTAGAAGCCAGCGATAAGTTTGAACGTGAAGGAACAACTATTTTCTACAAGTTAAATCTTAATATCGTCCAAGCTACTCTTGGAGATACTGTTGAAATTCCAACCGTGCATGGAGATGTTGAATTGGTTATCCCAGAAGGAACACAGACTGGCAAGAAATTCCGTCTACGTGGCAAGGGAGCACCGAGTCTTCGTGGCGGTGCCGTTGGTGACCAATACGTTACTGTCAATGTCGTGACTCCAACAGGTTTGAACGACCGTCAAAAAGCAGCGCTTAAAGAATTCGCAGCTGCTGGCGACTTGAAAGTCAATCCAAAGAAAAAAGGATTCTTTGATCATATAAAAGATGCCTTTGAAGGAGAATAAAGTAAAAAGAGCCGGCTGGCTCTTTTTTGTGTAGTCTTTAAAAATCTATCATTGGGAGAATCATTTTCCAGCTGGTCTACTATTTATACTTTTGAGTGAGCAAGCCAGCCTTATCCATCTCCCAGATGAGTTGCTTGATTTCCGCTTCTTTACCAGATTTCACGGTGACGGTATCAATGCGCTTAATCGCCGAATTATCCTGAATATCTACTAAGGTCAAAGCTTTTTCATAGAATGCGATTCCCTTTTTAAAACTTTCCTGATTATTCCAAAAGAGAAGTGAGTAATTAGGGTTAAATTTCTTTCCTTTTTCTTGGAAATACTTCTCGCCCTCCTTCTCTAAAAATTGGAATAAGCCATGGTTGAACAAGTTATCCCCTACTTTATAGTAGGAAATCTCTCCTGTCTGGAGGACATAGACTTCGAGTCGGTTTTTGGTGAGTTTTGGACTTTCTTTTAGGACGGGGTGGCTATTGATGACCTCATCTGAGAAAGTAACATAAAAATGTAAGCCCCCACCCTCAAATTGATACCTTCCATTTGATTCTACTTTCTTAGGAGGCATATCAAGAGAGATAAAGATTTGTTTTAAGGATTCATTCCCTTTTTGGATGTCACTCGGTGAGGCCTTGAAAAGATTCATAAGTAGTAGAAATGCCAAGGCTACAAGCAGGCAGAGGCAACCACAAGGGATCGCGATGACCTTCGCTAGAACTTTTAAAAACTGTTTCATTTTCATTCCTTTTCTTTATCTGGACTTGACAACCTAAAATGGATTTAAGGAAAGTTGTTGGCTCTTTTTACTTATCCTCAAGCTCCTGTGTTTCTTTTATCACAGCCAGTCTAGTTTGGAAATCTTTTTCTAAAACTTTGAACTTGTAGGTCAAGTTTTTTTGGTATTCCTTGATAAGGGCTTTTTGTTGGTCGATGATTTGCAGGCTATTTTGAATGATATCCAAATCATCCTTGATAGCTTCGACACGGTCGGTTGTATCTAGCACTTCATCCTGAATGGCTTGGCGATTTTTCACGACAAAATAACTTCCAGCTGCAGCTCCTGCGAATAGCAGTAGATTTGATAGTTTCATGGCATCTCCTTAAGCGTTTTTAATGGTTTCAGCGACTTGGGCAAGTTTGTCAAAGTCAGGTTCGTGGGCGATAAAGTCAATCTTGAGGTCATCTTCTGCACCGTAGCGAGGTACGAGGTGCACATGGGTATGAAAGACCGTTTGACCAGCGACTTCCTCACAGTTGGCGATGATGTTCATACCAGCAGCTTTGGTAGCTTTCATAACTTTTTGAGCTACCAGTGGCACTTGGGCAAAGAGTTGGCTGGCACTTGGGGCATCCATCTCCAAAAGATTGCGATAGTGCTCTTTTGGCACGACTAAGGTGTGTCCAGGTGTTACTTGAGAGATATCAAGAAAGGCAAGAATCTGCTCATCCTCGTATACTTTTGAAGCAGGAATCTCCCCTGCGATGATCTTACAAAAAATGCAATCTGACATAAAATCCACCTCTACTGTATTGAATTTTGATATAATATAGCTACATTATACCAGATTTGGAGAAAATATGTTAGAAATTAAAAACCTGACAGGAGGCTATATTCACGTTCCTGTCTTGAAAGATGTGTCCTTTACCGTTGAAAGTGGGCAGTTGGTCGGTTTGATTGGCCTCAACGGTGCTGGGAAATCAACGACAATCAATGAGATTATCGGTCTGTTGACACCTTATAGTGGGGAAATCAAGATTAATGGTCTTACCCTGCGAGAAGATGCAACCAACTATCGCAAGCAGATTGGCTACATCCCAGAAACGCCTAGCTTGTACGAGGAATTGACCCTCAGAGAGCATATTGAAACGGTGGCTATGGCTTACGGTATTGAGCAAAATATGGCTTTTGAGCGAGTAGAATCTTTGTTAAAAATGTTTCGTTTGGATCAAAAATTGGACTGGTTTCCTGTTCATTTCTCCAAAGGAATGAAGCAGAAGGTCATGATCATCTGTGCTTTTGTCGTGGATCCGAGCCTTTTCATTGTCGATGAGCCTTTTCTTGGCCTCGATCCACTCGCTATTTCTGACTTGATTCAGCTTTTGGAAGTGGAAAAGCAAAAAGGCAAGTCTATCCTCATGAGTACCCATGTTCTGGACTCGGCGGAGAAGATGTGTGACGCCTTTGTCATTCTCCACAAGGGTGAGGTGCGGGCTCAGGGAAATTTGGAGCAACTCCGCGAGGCCTTTGCCATGCCTGAGGCTAGTTTGAATGACATTTACTTGGCTCTGACCAAAGAGGAGGGGCTATGAAAGACTTGTTTTTAAAGCGAAAGCAGGCTTTTCGTAAGGAATGTGTAGGTTATCTGCGCTATGTTCTAAATGACCACTTTGTCTTGTTCTTACTAGTTCTCATCAGTTTTTTAGCTTACCAGTACAGTCAACTCTTGCAAAATTTTCCTGAAAATCATTGGCCTATCCTCTTGTTTTTGGGAATTGTATCTGCCCTGCTTTTGGTTTGGGGAGGAATCGCGACCTACATGGAAGTACCGGACAAACTCTTTCTCTTAGTCAGTGAAGAGGAGGTTAAGTCCTACCTCAAAGGGCAGACGATGCGCTCACTGGTCTTTTGGCTCTTGGTCCAAACCCTTTTCTTGCTTTTATTTGCGCCCTTATTTTTAGCCATGGGCTATGGTTTGCTAGTCTTTCTCATCTATGTGCTTTTATTGGGAGCTGGGAAATATCTCCTCTTTCGTCAAAAAGCCAGTAAATTTTTTACTGATACTGGTCTCGACTGGGACTATGTGATCTCCCAAGAAAGCAAGCGCAAGCAAGTTTTGCTTCGTTTCTTTGCTCTCTTTACGCAGGTCAAGGGCGTTTCAAATAGTGTCAAACGTCGCGCTTATCTGGATTTCATTCTAAAGACGGTTCAAAAGGTTCCAGGGAAGATCTGGCAAAATCTCTATCTTCGTTCTTACTTGCGAAATGGAGACCTCTTTGCCCTCAGTCTCCGCCTCCTCTTCCTATCCTTGTTAGCTGTGATCTTTATCGAGCAAGCTTGGATCGCGACAGCGGTGGTAGTGCTGTTTAACTACCTCTTGCTCTTTCAGTTACTCGCTCTCTATCATGCCTTTGATTACCAATACTTGACCCAGCTCTTTCCACTAGAAAAAGGGGAGAAAGAAAAGGGATTGAAACAGATTGTAGTCGGTGTGGGAAGTGCAGTTCTTTTGCTGGAATTACTGGTCGGAGCAGTGGTTTTTCAAGAAAAAATAGCCTTGTTGGCTCTTGTAGGAGCTGGTCTCTTCCTACAATTGTTTTATTTACCTTACCAACTAAAAAGACTGGTTGACGAATAGACCAAAAACTAGTAGAATAGTAAGGAAACTTTATACGGAGGAAAGAAATGGACTTGGGTGATAATGAGCTAACGCTGACCCCTATCCCTGGGAAGAGCGGCAAAGCTTATATGGGAAGCTACCCTGATGGGAAGCGCGTCTTTGTAAAAATGAACACCTCTCCAATCCTACCTGGCCTAGCCAGAGAACAAATCGCTCCTCAATTACTATGGACTCGTCGTTTGCCAGATGGTCGTGATATGTGTGCCCAGGAATGGTTGACGGGTAAAATCTTGACACCGCACGATATGAACCGCAAGCAGATCATCAATATTTTGACACGTCTTCACCGCTCACGTCCCTTGATGAAGCAGTTGAGCCGTTTGGGATATACCATGGAGACGCCAGTAGACTTGTTGCAATCTTGGAGGCAGGAAGCACCCGAAGTCTTGAAACGACATCAGTACTTAAACTCGGTGATTGATGATTTGCGCAGGACAGTTCCAGGATTTAGGGAAGACCATGCTACGATTGTGCACGGTGATCTTCGCCATAGTAATTGGATTGAGACAGAGAGTGGACTCGTTTATCTAGTGGATTGGGATTCGGTTCGCCTGACGGATCGCATGTTTGATGTGGCGCATATGCTGTGTCATTATATTCCAGAGCAACATTGGCATGATTGGCTGACTTATTACGGTTATAAGTACAATCAGACAGTGTTAGATAAATTGTATTGGTATGGTCAGTATTCTTACTTGAGCCAGATTACCAAATACTTTGTAAATCAAGATTTAGACAATGTAAACCGGGAGATTTATGCCTTGCGTGTCTTCCGTGATAAGTATGGAAAGAAGAGATGAGAGTTAGAAATCGTAAAGGGGCGACAGAATTACTAGAGGCTAATCCCCAGTATGTTGTCCTCAATCCCTTGGAAGCCAAAGGGAAATGGCGAGACTTGTTTGGAAATGATCATCCTATTCATGTTGAAGTTGGAAGTGGCAAAGGGGCCTTCGTATCTGGAATGGCCAAGCAAAATCCTGACATCAACTACATCGGGATTGACATCCAAAAGTCGGTATTGAGTTATGCCTTGGACAAGGTGCTTGAAGTTGGAGTCCCCAATATCAAGTTGTTGTGGGTAGATGGTTCAGATTTGACCGACTACTTTGAAGACGGTGAGATTGATCGTCTCTACCTAAACTTTTCAGATCCTTGGCCTAAAAAGCGCCATGAAAAACGTCGTTTGACTTACAAGAGTTTCTTGGATACCTTCAAGCGCATCTTGCCTGAGAATGGGGAAATCCATTTCAAGACGGATAACCGTGGCTTATTTGAGTACAGCCTGGTGAGCTTTTCTCAGTATGGGATGAAACTCAATGGTGTTTGGCTGGACTTGCATGCCAGTGATTTTGAAGGCAATGTCATGACAGAGTATGAGCAAAAATTCTCTAGCAAAGGTCAAGTGATCTACCGAGTTGAAGCAGAATTTTAAGAAATAGCTTGAAAACCAGCTGTTTGAGTGCTAATGCTTTACATAAATTGACAAACGTGCTATACTGATAGTAAGAATATGAGAAAGAGAGGCGGGGAAATATCTTCGCCTCTTGCTTATGAGGAGGTGGACGCAATCGCAACAATCGTAGAATTAGTCAGAGAAGTTGTAGAACCTGTCATCCAAGCACCTTTCGAGCTCGTGGATATCGAGTATGGAAAGATTGGCAGTGACATGATTCTCAGTATTTTTATAGATAAACCTGAAGGAATTACCTTGAACGACACGGCAGACCTGACAGAAATCATCAGTCCTGTCCTAGATACCATCAAGCCAGATCCCTTCCCAGAACAATATTTCCTAGAAATCACCAGTCCAGGCTTGGAACGTCCTTTGAAAACCAAGGATGCTGTCGCTGGAGCAGTTGGGAAATACATTCATGTCGGGCTCTACCAAGCCATTGATAAACAAAAAGTCTTTGAAGGAACCTTGGTATCCTTTGAAGGGGATGAGTTGACTATGGAGTATATGGACAAGACACGTAAGAAAACCGTCCAAATTCCATACAGTTTAGTATCAAAAGCACGTTTAGCAGTAAAACTATAGAAAAGAAAGGATAGCTTTTGAGGATTCAAAAGTAAAAAGAACATGAGTAAAGAAATGCTAGAGGCCTTCCGCATTTTGGAAGAAGACAAGGGAATCAAAAAAGAAGACATCATCGACGCAGTAGTAGAGTCACTTCGTTCCGCTTATCGCAGACGCTATGGTCAATCTGATAGCGTAGCCATCGACTTCAATGAAAAAACAGGAGACTTTACAGTTTATACTGTCCGTGAAGTTGTTGATGAAGTATTTGATAGCCGTTTGGAAATTAGCTTGAAAGATGCTCTTGCCATTAATTCAGCCTATGAGCTTGGTGACAAAATCAAGTTTGAAGAAGCACCAGCTGAGTTTGGTCGTGTAGCAGCCCAATCTGCTAAACAAACCATCATGGAAAAAATGCGCAAGCAAACACGTGCCATCACTTACAATACTTACAAGGAACATGAACAAGAAATCATGTCTGGTACAGTAGAAAGATTTGATAACCGTTTTATTTACGTCAACCTTGGCAGCATCGAAGCCCAATTGTCCAAACAAGACCAAATCCCTGGAGAAGTCTTTGCTTCCCATGACCGTATCGAAGTCTATGTTTATAAGGTTGAAGACAACCCTCGTGGTGTCAACGTCTTTGTCAGTCGTAGCCATCCAGAAATGATCAAACGCTTGATGGAGCAAGAAATTCCAGAAGTCTACGATGGAACTGTTGAAATCATGAGCGTAGCTCGTGAAGCAGGTGACCGTACGAAAGTAGCCGTTCGTAGCCACAATCCAAACGTGGACGCCATCGGGACAATCGTTGGACGTGGTGGTGCCAACATCAAGAAGATTACGAGCAAATTCCACCCAGCTCGTTACGATGCCAAGAGCGATCGTATGATTCCTGTCGAAGAAAACATCGACGTTATCGAGTGGGTAGCAGATCCAGCTGAGTTTATCTACAATGCTATCGCACCTGCAGAGGTTGACCAAGTTATCTTTGATGAAAATGACAGCAAACGTGCCTTGGTCGTTGTTCCAGATAACAAGCTTTCTCTTGCGATTGGTCGTCGTGGACAAAACGTTCGCTTGGCAGCTCACTTGACGGGTTACCGTATCGATATCAAGTCTGCAAGTGAATTTGAAACTATGGAAGAAGCAGGTCAAGTGGATTACGCAGCTGCGGACGAATTAATCGAAGAATAAAAGCTGCTAGAGGAGGGAAAGATGAAAACAAGAAAAATCCCTTTGCGCAAGTCTGTTGTATCCAATGAAGTGATTGATAAGCGTGATTTGCTCCGCATTGTCAAGAACAAAGAAGGGCAAGTCTTTATCGATCCGACAGGCAAGGCCAATGGCCGTGGCGCTTATATTAAGCTAGACAATGCAGAAGCCCTAGAGGCCAAAAAGAAGAGAGTCTTTAACCGCAGCTTTAACATGGAAGTGGAAGAAAGCTTTTATGACGAGTTGATCGCCTATGTGGATCACAAAGTGAAAAGAAGAGAGTTAGGACTTGAATAAGCAAAAGATAAGTAATCTCTTGGGACTTGCTCAACGAGCAGGCCGGATCATATCGGGTGAGGAATTGGTGGTCAAGGCCATCCAAGACCAGAAAGCCAAGCTAGTCTTTCTAGCCCATGATGCTGGTCCCAATCTGACCAAGAAAATTCAAGATAAAAGTGACTATTATCAAGTAGAAGTTATAACCGTGTTTTCAACACTGGAATTAAGCATAGCAGTCGGAAAATCGAGAAAGGTTTTGGCTGTGACAGATGCTGGATTTACAAAGAAAATGAGGTCTCTTATGGAATAGAAGAGGAGGACATGATTTGTCTAAGAAAAGATTGTACGAAATCGCAAAAGAACTTGGAAAAGAAAGTAAAGAAGTTGTAGCGCGTGCAAAAGAGTTGGGCTTGGATGTAAAAAGCCACTCATCGAGCGTGGAAGCTGCTGCTGCTGAGCAAATTGCAGCTAGCTTTAAACCTGCACCTGCTCCTAAGGCAGAAGTAAAACCTGCAGCAACAAAAGCAAGTGTAGAAAAGAAAGAAGAAAAGCCTGCATCAGCTGCACCAGCTGCCGTTAAGGAAGAAAGCAAACCAGCTACACCTGTAGCTCCTAAGGAAGAAAAAGTAGTGGCAGCGAGACCACAAAGTCGAAACTTCAAGGCGGAGCGTGAGGCGCGTGCTAAAGAGCAGGCAGAGCGACGCAAACAAAACAAGGGCAACAACCGTGACCAACAACAAAACGGCAACCGTCAGAAAAATGACGGCCGTAATGGTGGAAAATCTGGTCAAGGGAACCGCGACAATCGCCGATTCAACGACCAAGGGAAAAAACCACAAAGTCAAGGGAATCGTGGCAATGATCGCCGTCAGCAACAAGACTTCCAGCCAAAACAAGCTGGACCACGTGTTGACTTTAAAGCCCGTGCAGCGGCTCTAAAAGCAGAGCAAAATGCAGAGTACGCACGCTCAAGCGAGGAGCGCTTCAAACAATCGCAAGCTGCCAAAGAAGCCTTGGCTCAAGCTAATAGACGCAAGGAACCTGAGGAAATCTTTGAGGAAGCTGCTAAGCTAGCTGAACAAACGCAGCCAGCAGTAGCAGTAGCTCCTGTAGCGAAAGAAGCGCCAGTGGATACACGTCGTAAAAAACAAGCTCGACCAGACAAAGAACGTGACGATTATGATCACGAAGAAGATGGTCCTAGAAAACAACAAAAGAATCGAAGTAGTCAGAATCAAGTGAGAAATCAAAGAAATAGTAACTGGAATAACAACAAGAAAAATAAAAAAGGGAACAAGCAAAACAACCGTAACCAGACTCCAAAACCTGTTACAGAGCGTAAGTTCCATGAATTGCCAACAGAATTTGAGTATACAGATGGTATGACTGTTGCGGAAATCGCAAAACGTATCAAACGTGAACCAGCTGAAATCGTTAAGAAACTTTTCATGATGGGTGTTATGGCCACACAAAACCAATCCTTGGATGGGGAAACCATCGAACTCCTCATGGTGGATTATGGTATCGAAGCCAAACAAAAGGTTGAAGTGGATAATGCCGACATCGAACGTTTCTTTGTCGAAGATGGTTATCTTAACGAAGATGAATTGGTTGAGCGTCCACCAGTTGTGACGATCATGGGACACGTTGACCATGGTAAAACAACCCTCTTGGATACCCTTCGTAACTCTCGTGTTGCGACAGGTGAAGCAGGTGGTATCACTCAGCATATCGGTGCCTACCAAATCGTGGAAAATGGCAAGAAGATTACCTTCCTTGATACACCAGGACACGCGGCCTTCACCTCTATGCGTGCGCGTGGTGCTTCTGTTACCGATATTACCATCTTGGTCGTTGCAGCCGACGACGGGGTTATGCCTCAGACTATTGAAGCAATCAACCACTCAAAAGCGGCCAACGTTCCAATCATCGTAGCTATCAACAAGATTGATAAACCAGGTGCCAATCCAGAACGTGTTATCGGTGAATTGGCAGAGCATGGTGTCATGTCAACAGCTTGGGGTGGAGATTCTGAATTTGTTGAAATCTCAGCTAAATTCAACCAAAACATTGATGAACTCTTGGAAACAGTCCTTCTTGTGGCTGAAATTCAAGAACTCAAGGCAGACCCAACAGTGCGTGCGATCGGTACAGTTATCGAGGCTCGCTTGGATAAAGGAAAAGGTGCGGTCGCAACCCTTCTTGTTCAACAAGGTACCTTGAATGTCCAAGACCCAATCGTTGTCGGAAATACCTTCGGTCGTGTCCGTGCTATGACCAATGACCTTGGTCGTCGTGTCAAGGTCGCAGGCCCATCAACACCAGTTTCTATCACAGGTTTGAACGAAGCGCCAATGGCGGGTGACCACTTTGCTGTTTACGAGGATGAGAAATCTGCGCGTGCAGCAGGTGAAGAGCGTGCGAAACGTGCTCTTATGAAGCAACGTCAAGTAACCCAACGTGTCAGCCTTGAAAACCTCTTTGATACGCTTAAAGCTGGTGAGCTTAAGTCAGTTAATGTTATCATCAAGGCCGATGTACAAGGGTCAGTTGAAGCCCTTTCTGCCTCCCTTCAAAAGATCGATGTAGAAGGTGTCAAAGTTACCATTGTCCACTCGGCAGTCGGTGCTATCAACGAGTCTGACGTGACTCTTGCGGAAGCTTCAAATGCCTTTATCGTTGGTTTCAACGTACGCCCTACACCACAAGCGCGTCAACAAGCCGAAGCTGACGATGTAGAAATCCGTCTCCACAGCATTATCTACAAGGTTATCGAAGAGATGGAAGAAGCTATGAAAGGGATGCTTGACCCAGAATTTGAAGAAAAAGTTATCGGTGAAGCAGTTATCCGTGAAACCTTCAAGGTATCTAAAGTGGGAACCATCGGTGGATTCATGGTTATCAACGGTAAGGTTACCCGTGACTCTAAAGTCCGTGTTATCCGTGACGGTGTCGTTATCTATGACGGCGAACTCGCAAGCTTGAAACACTACAAAGACGACGTGAAAGAAGTTACAAACGGTCGTGAAGGTGGATTGATGATTGATGGCTACAATGATATCAAGATGGATGATGTGATTGAGGCTTATGTCATGGAAGAAATCAAACGTTAAGATTTTTGCTCCTTTCTTAGGTGGTGAGGGACGCAAGCAAACCGATGGTTTCATTGCTTATTTTTGAGCCTAGTGTCTCAAAAATCCCCTGTGATGGGACTGATAAATCAGTTCCATCACTTTCACCACAGCGAAAGAAGCGAATGAGTTCAAATTGCACTTTGTTTCAATTTGAACTGAAAATCAATAAATTTAAAAATAGCTAGGTCTGCTGGCCTAGCTTTTGGTTCAAAGTAGAGAAAGGAATATCATGGCAAATCATTTTCGTACGGATCGTGTGGGCATGGAAATCAAGCGTGAAGTCAATGAGATTTTGCAAAAGAAAGTCCGTGATCCGCGTGTCCAAGGTGTGACCATTACAGATGTTCAGATGCTGGGTGACTTGTCTGTTGCCAAGGTTTACTACACCATTTTGAGTAACCTTGCTTCGGATAATCAAAAAGCTCAAATCGGGCTTGAGAAAGCAACTGGTACGATCAAACGTGAACTTGGTCGCAATTTGAAATTGTACAAAATCCCAGATTTAATCTTCGTCAAAGATGAGTCCATTGAATATGGAAATAAGATTGACGAGATGCTACGCAATCTGGATAAAAACTAAGAAGGAGGGGCAACCCTCTTTTTTGGTGGAGGAATCGTACTAAAAAATACTGGGGGAATCTCTCTAGAGTAAAAAATTGTTAAAAAGCTTTATAAAGCTCAGCTTGTATGATAGTCTAGAAATTAGAAAGAGTGAGATGAAATGATTTCTTATCAATAATTAGCTAGTCTAGTATAGCAATCAGCTAGAAACTACAGTTAGAAAAGGAAAGATAATATGGGATTCATTAAAATTCTAGCCAAGACTTACGGGAATTACATTTTTGTGATGCAAAGCGTCAAAGTTGTGAAGAACATGAAAAAAGATGACAATGCTCTAGTAGGTTTCGGGAAAGTACTGCTTGCTGACAAGCTGATGGATGTCGCCCAGTGGCTCGCAAAAACAGAGGATAAGGAATAACTTGAAATGAAAGAAACTAGCAGGAACTCCGCTGCTAGTTTTTTAATCTCTTCCCATATGGTATAATATAAGCAGGAAAATCATTTTAGAACATACAATGGAGGTCGTCATGGATAATATCATCGATGTGTCAATTCCCGTTGCAGAAGTAGTGGACAAGCATCCAGAAGTTTTGGAAATCCTAGTGGAGCTGGGTTTTAAACCACTTGCTAATCCCTTGATGCGCAATACAGTCGGTCGCAAAGTATCGCTCAAACAGGGTTCTAAGCTCGAAGGAACCCCTATGGACAAGATTGTTCGCACACTGGAAGCAAATGGCTACGAAGTGATTGGATTAGACTAATGGCAGATGAACGGATTCATATCCTACGGGATATTTTGTTAGAATTGCACAATGGCGCCTCTCCTGAGTCGGTTCAGGAGCGTTTTGATGCGACCTTTACGGGTGTTTCAGCCATCGAGATTTCTCTCATGGAGCACGAGCTGATGAACTCAGACTCAGGTGTCACCTTTGAAGATGTCATGGAGCTATGTGATGTCCATGCCAATCTTTTTAAAAACGCTGTTAAGGGCGTCGAAGTGGAAGATACCGAACACCCTGGTCACCCAGTTCGCGTCTTCAAGGATGAAAATCTGGCTCTCCGTGCTGCCTTGATTCGCATTCGGAGATTGTTAGATACCTATGAGTCTATGGAAGACGAAGAGATGCTGGCAGAGATGCGCAAGGGCTTGGTTCGACAGATGGGGCTTTTGGGCCAATTTGACATCCACTACCAGCGCAAGGAAGAGCTCTTCTTTCCCATCATGGAGCGCTATGGTCACGATTCACCCCCAAAAGTTATGTGGGGAGTGGATGACCAGATTAGGGAACTCTTTCAGATAGCTCTAACGACAGCCAAGTCACTGCCAGAAGTGCCGATTAGCACTGTAAAAGAAGATTTCGAAGCTTTTGCGACAGAGTTTGAAAGTATGATTTTCAAGGAAGAGTCTATCCTTCTCATGATTCTTCTTGAGTCCTTCACTCAGGATGATTGGATTCAGATTGCGGAGGAGAGCGATGCCTACGGCTATGCCATCATCCGTCCGTCAGAGAAATGGGTGCCAGAACGTCAGAGTTTCGTTGAGAAAAAAAGTGCAGAAGAGCCCGTACAACTAGACACGGCTGAAGGTCAAGTTCAGCAAGTCATCAATACGCCTGAAGGCCAGTTTACTATTACCTTTACCCCTAAGGAAAAGGAAGCGGTGCTGGACCGTCATAGTCAACAGGCTTTTGGGAATGGCTATCTCTCCGTCGAGCAGGCCAACCTCATCCTCAATCACCTCCCTATGGAGATTACCTTTGTCAATAAAGACGATATTTTCCAGTATTACAATGACAATGCGCCAGCTGATGAGATGATTTTCAAACGGACGCCATCCCAAGTCGGGCGCAATGTTGAACTCTGCCATCCGCCCAAGTACTTAGACAAGGTGAAGGCTGTTATGAAAGGTCTTCGTGAGGGTAAAAAGGACAAGTATGAAATGTGGTTCAAGTCGGAGTCGCGAGGTAAGTTTGTCCACATCACCTATGCTGCGGTACACGATGAAAACGGAGAATTTCAAGGAGTGTTGGAGTATGTTCAGGATATTCAGCCCTACCGAGAGATTGATACGGACTATTTCCGTGGATTAGAATAAGGAGAATCAATGAGTTACGAACAGGAATTTATGAAGGAATTCGAAGCCTGGGTCAATACCCAGATCATGATCAACGACATGGCGCACAAGGAAAGTCAAAAGGTCTACGAAGAAGACCAAGACGAGCGTGCCAAAGATGCCATGATTCGCTACGAAAGCCGCTTGGATGCTTATCAGTTCTTGCTTGGTAAGTTTGAAAATTTCAAGGCAGGCAAGGGATTCCATGATTTGCCAGAGGGCTTATTTGGTGAGCGAAATTATTAAAATAGTGATACTTTCTTGATTTTTTATCGAAATCTTGATAGAATATCTTTATTAAATCCTTGTCAGATCAGGGATTTTTTATTGAAAGGATTTTATCATGTCAAAGAAACTCCAACGTAAAAAACAATTAAGAAATAGTCTTCGTCGCTCAGGTGCCTTTTCAAATACGGTGACTAAAGTTGTCGAAGAGACCAAGAAAGTCGTGAAACATGCAGAAAAGTCTGCCAGCGAAGCAGGAAAAGTTGTCTCTAAAAAAGTGGAACAAGCAGTAGAAGCGACCAAGGAACAAGCTCAAAAAGTAGCCAATTCAGTAGAGGATTTCGCAGCTACTTTGGGTGGTCTCTCAGTAGATCGTGCTAAGACTTTCTATGATGAAGGTATCAAGTCGGCTGCTGACTTTAAAAACTGGACGGAAAAAGAACTCCTTGCCTTGAAAGGAATCGGCCCAGCTACCATCAAGAAATTAAAAGAGCACGGAATCAGCTTCAAGTAATCTTTCTTGCCCCTTGCATTTCCGAGAAAAACTTGCTACAATAGAGCCATTAGAGGTGTTTTGAATCCCACATTTTACAGAAAGTGGCGGTGCTGAGAAGTCCACAAATGTGTCAAAACTAGTTGCTGATGGATGAAAATGAAATAAACAAAGATGCGGGCATCTGCCCGAAACTGGGTGGTACCGCGGATAAGCACATTCGTCCCTGTCATGGATATGGCAGGGCTTTTCTTTTGCGTCTTAGTCAAAGGAGGTTTTCATGAAGCAATCCTTTAAAACCAGTAAGCTCTACTATGGTTTTCCTATCTTCATCTTAGGGTATCAGGACCTGAAGTTTGGGCATAATATCACGACCTGTAGCTCCTCTTATAGTTTGGGAGATTGGCTAGTCATCGGTGTCGGTGCTGAGGAAAATGCAGCTGAGCAAATCAAACATTACCAGAAGTTTACTGTGAATATCCCTGATGAAAATCTCATGCTCGAGATGGAGCAGGCTGGTTTTATCAGCCATCGAGAAAAGTTGGAACACTTGAGGCTAGACTACGAGATTTCTGAACAGACCCAGGCACCGATTTTAGAGGCCTGTCCAGTTATATTGGACTGTCAGGTAGATAGGATTATCGAGGAAGATGGCATCTGCCATATCTTTGCCAAGATTCTCGAGCGACTTGCTGATCCTGAGCTCTTGGATGACAAGGGGCATTTTAAAAATGACCGTTTTTCGCCAACTTACTTTATGGGGGACGGACACCAGCGAGTTTATCGTTATCTGGATGACCGAGTCGATCCTATGGGGAGCTTCATCAAGAAAGCGAGGAAGAAGGATGGCTAGAGCAACATTACCTGAACGAATCGAAACGGAGCGACTTATCCTACCCGAGCGCAATCAAAAGGAAAATCTACCAGCTGGCTACGGAATTGTCGTCAAAGGAACCGATAAAGTCATCGGATCTGTTGATTTCAACCATCGCCATGAAGATGATGTTCTTGAGATTGGCTATACCTTGCACCCAGACTATTGGGGCCGAGGCTATGTGCCAGAAGCCGTCAGTGCTTTGATAGAAGTTGCTTTTACCATTCTTAAACTCCACAAAGTTGAAATTCGATGTTTTGATTACAATAAACAAAGTCAACGAGTCGCTGAGAAACTTGGTTTCACCCTTGAAGCTCGCCTCCGAGACCGCAAAGATGCCCAAGGCAATCGCTGTGCAGAGTTGGCTTATGGCTTGCTGAGGAGTGAGTGGGAAGATAAGGGGATGATTAATAGACTTAAAGTATTTTTCGAGTCTCTGAGAAATAATATTCTCACCATATTATTTAGTATTTCATTAGCTGGGGGAATTAGTGTTGAACTATCGATAATACTTAGAAAGTTAAAATTAGATGTATTAAAAGATTCTATAAATCATTTGCCATTTAATATGATTGAAATAATTATTTTAATTTTGACTCCTATTTTATTGTTGACAACATTTTTAAAACTTCCAAAAATAAAGAAAAGATTTAAAGTATCCATTGTTAGTTTATCTATAATATTAATAATTTTAGGAATATACACTCTGATTTTTTTAAATTCATACAAAGTTATGACTATCAGTAACTTATTATCTTTGATTTTATTTTATTTGTGTTTCAATATTGTTTATATAATTATAGAACTGTTATTTTATTTGTATAATCGAATATATAATTGGCTATTAGACAAAAATAGTACCGTTGAGCCTGCTAAATTGACCCTAATATGGACCGTTATTGCATTTATATTAGGAATGTTTATTTCAAAGAAATGAGGTATTAGTGATGGAGGAAATTAAGGATTATATTGAAGAATATATTTCGAATGTATGGTTATTTGTTGTAAACATTATATTTGAAATAGGGACTTGTATATATACTTTTTTATTTAAAAATAGCCAAGCAGTAAAAAGTATAACAACCAATGAGAACTTAAATACAGTTACTAAAGCATTCAAGATTGTTCAATTACCAGAATACTATGAGCATTTGATAGTCGGACTAGTTTGGATATTCGTACTATTAGGAATAATATTATATACTTTAAAACAAAAGAAATATCTTGGAACATTGATATATGTTATTTTTGTTGTTGTTTTCTGGTTGATTTTTTGGGATCCAATTTTAACATCATTTCTAATTTTGGGTGCTTTAGGAATAGCTGGAATATATTCATTTGATAATTAAAGGAGAACACACATGTCTAAAGAACTTTCACCTAAATACAATCCAGCCGAGGTTGAGGCTGGTCGTTACCAAAAATGGCTTGATGCTGATGTTTTCAAGCCTTCAGGCGATCAAAAGGCTAAGCCTTATTCTATCGTCATTCCACCACCAAACGTGACTGGGAAACTCCACCTTGGTCACGCTTGGGATACGACTTTGCAGGATATCATCATCCGTCAAAAACGCATGCAAGGCTTTGATACCCTTTGGCTTCCTGGTATGGACCATGCGGGGATTGCCACTCAAGCTAAGGTTGAAGAGCGCTTGCGTGGTGAAGGCATTTCCCGCTATGACCTCGGTCGTGAAAAATTCTTAGAGAAAGTCTGGGAATGGAAAGACGAATATGCCACTACCATCAAGGAACAATGGGGCAAGATGGGTCTCTCTGTAGACTACTCTCGTGAGCGTTTCACCCTTGATGAAGGTTTGTCAAAAGCGGTTCGTAAGGTTTTCGTGGACCTTTACAAGAAAGGCTGGATCTACCGTGGTGAGTTTATTATCAACTGGGACCCAGCAGCTCGCACAGCCCTTTCTGATATCGAGGTGATTCACAAGGATGTCGAAGGAGCCTTCTACCACATGAACTACATGCTAGAAGACGGTTCACGTGCCCTTGAAGTTGCGACAACTCGTCCGGAGACCATGTTTGGGGACGTTGCTGTTGCGGTCAATCCAGAAGACCCACGCTATAAGGACTTGATTGGTAAAAACGTCGTCCTTCCTATCGCTAATAAATTGATTCCAATCGTTGGAGATGAGCACGCAGACCCTGAGTTTGGTACTGGTGTCGTGAAAATCACGCCTGCTCACGATCCAAACGACTTCTTAGTTGGTCAACGACACAACTTGCCACAAGTCAACGTCATGAACGATGACGGAACTATGAATGAGCTTGCCTTTGAATTTGCGGGTATGGATCGTTTTGAAGCTCGTAAGGCAGTCGTTGCTAAGCTAGAAGAAATCGGTGCCCTCGTTAAAATCGAAAAACGTGTCCACAGTGTTGGTCACTCAGAGCGTACTGGTGTTGTGGTTGAACCACGCTTGTCTACGCAGTGGTTTGTCAAGATGGACCAATTGGCTAAAAATGCCATTGCCAACCAAGATACAGAGGATAAGGTAGAATTCTACCCACCTCGTTTCAATGATACCTTCCTCCAATGGATGGAAAACGTCCATGACTGGGTAATCTCTCGTCAGCTCTGGTGGGGCCACCAAATCCCTGCTTGGTACAATGCTGAAGGTGAAATGTACGTTGGTGAAGAAGCTCCAGAAGGTGACGGTTGGACTCAGGACGAAGACGTCTTGGATACTTGGTTCAGTTCGGCCCTTTGGCCATTCTCAACCATGGGCTGGCCTGATGTTGACGCAGAAGACTTTAAACGTTACTTCCCAACTTCAACCTTGGTAACAGGTTACGACATCATCTTCTTCTGGGTGTCTCGTATGATCTTCCAATCCTTAGAATTCACTGGCCGTCAGCCATTCCAAAACGTCCTTATCCACGGTCTTATTCGTGACGAGCAAGGACGCAAGATGTCTAAGTCTCTTGGTAACGGGATTGATCCAATGGATGTTATTGATAAGTACGGAACAGATAGCCTGCGTTGGTTCCTTTCAAATGGTTCTGCACCAGGGCAAGACGTCCGCTTCTCTTACGAGAAAATGGATGCTTCATGGAACTTCATTAACAAGATCTGGAATATCTCTCGCTATATCCTCATGAACAATGAAGGTTTGACCCTTGAGCAAGCAACAGCCAATGTCGAAAAAGTTGTCAATAAGGAAGCTGGAAACGTCACAGATCGCTGGATTCTCCACAACCTCAATGAAACGATCGGAAAAGTCACTGAAAACTTTGACAAGTTTGAGTTTGGTGTGGCTGGACACATCCTCTACAACTTCATCTGGGATGAGTTTGCGGACTGGTATGTTGAGTTGACCAAGGAAGTCCTTTATAGCGATAACGAAGAAGAGAAAGTCATCACACGTTCTGTTCTCCTTTATACTTTGGACAAGATTCTTCGTCTCCTTCACCCAATCATGCCATTCGTGACAGAGGAAATCTTTGGACAAATCTCAGAAGGATCTATCGTTACAGCGGAATACCCAACTGTTAACCCAGCCTTTGAAGACCTTGCGTCCCACACAGGTGTCGAAAGCCTCAAAGACTTGATTCGCGCCGTTCGTAATGCGCGTGCGGAAGTAAATGTAGCTCCAAGCAAGCCTATCACTATCCTTGTCAAGACAAGTGATAGCGACTTGGAAGCCTTCTTTAACAGCAATGTCAACTACATCAAACGCTTCACAAATCCAGAACACTTGGAAATCGCATCAACCATCCCTGCACCTGAACTTGCTATGTCAAGCGTCATCACAGGAGCAGAAATCTACTTGCCACTGGCAGACCTCCTCAATGTCGAAGAAGAACTGGCTCGTCTCGATAAGGAACTAGCTAAATGGCAAAAAGAACTGGATATGGTCGGCAAGAAACTCTCTAACGAACGCTTCGTAGCCAATGCTAAACCAGAAGTCGTCCAAAAAGAACGCTACAAACAAGCCGACTACCAAGCTAAATATGATGCGACCGTCGCACGTATTGATGAGATGAAGAAACTCGTGAAATAATTATAGAAAGATAGCATAAAAACATAGTGTAAAAACTGTGTTTTTATGCTATAATCAATATGATAATTTTTTGTTGAAAGTTGAGATATTTTTATGACACAAAGTAAGCTTGTCAGAAGAAATTTTGATATATCGTTTAATGAACTTTATGATATGTATAATGATGGTGAGTTAGTTATTAAGCCAGAATTCCAAAGATTGTTTAGATGGTCATTAACACAGTAATCTCTCTTTATTGAATCTCTTCTTTTAGATATGCCCATACCGCCTATCTATGTAGATGAGCAAGAGGATGGGAGATATGTTCTAGTAGATGGACTACAAAGAATTTCATCTTATTTAAATTTCAGAGGTATTACGTTAGATTCTTCGGAATTAAAAGCTATAGACCCAGAAGAAGATGACTGCGAAATAGACTTTGAACGAGTTGAACCAGGTTTTCAATTATCAGGTTGCGAAATTATCGATGATTTGAATGGTAAAAAATTCGAACAGTTAAGTATAGAAGAAAAACGTCAATTAAAACGAACGTTTATTCGAGTAGAAGTCTTAACAAAAGAAAATCCAAAAGAAATTAAGTACCATATGTTTAAGAGATTAAATTCTGGCGGTGCATTGCTATCTAAGCAAGAATTAAGAAACAGTAACATACGTATGATTGACGAGAAGTTCATAAACTTTATTAATGAACTTGCTAACTCTGAAGATTTTGTTGAATTAACGCATTATATGACAGAATCTGATAAGCAGCAAATGAAGAGAGCTGAAATCGTTTTAAGATTTTTCTTGTTTAAAAATAAATTTATTAATGATAATCCAGATGTAAGAATGGGATTTTTAGATGATGAACTTACGGCTTATTTAGAAGAAGTTTCATCACAAAAGATTCCTTTTGAATATGAAACAGAAAAGGAAAACTTTTTAAATTTAATTTCGTATCTTAAGAATTGTTTTGGTAGTGAGATTTTCAGTGGTATTAGCAAAAACAATACCATTTCTAAAAGATTTGTCCAGTATAACTATGACGGCTTTATGCAATATTTCTCAAAAGAGAGTAATAGAGATTTCTCAATTACTCTTGATAAGATTAATGAGATAAAAAATAGTGATGAGTACAAGCAATACCGAACTGGAGGCTTGGAAAATTCTAGAAAACGCGTTGAGGTAATAACAGGGAAATTAAATGAATGATATCAGGGAGTCTCTTGACAAAATTTTAGAAATTTCAATTGATAGTATTATAAATGAACAGAATTTTTTAAATTTAGTATTATCCGACTCGCCTGAGGGCAATATTCTAAAAGAATTGCCAATCTTTAAGGATAATGGAGCATTATATAAATTGATCTTTTCAGTCTATGCTACCTTTGAATTTACAATTAAAGAATGCTGTAATACAGTATTGCTAACAATTGATAATAATAGTCTAGAATCATTGACAGATGAGCTACAAATGCTAACTTTTCGACAGAAGCTAGATGAATTACGAAAAAAAATCACTGAGAAAAGAGAAGATAACACAGTTATTAAACCACTTACGGATTTACATATCAAAATTAAACAACAAAGTAAATTCAACAGCAATGAAAATATGATTGATACGAAGTCAAATTTGAATTACAACAATTTTACAGAAATTCTTGAAATATTTCATTTTGATAAAAAAAATATAACTCCTACTCAATTATTATTGACTCAATAATAACTTATCGAAATATGATTGCTCATGGAAATAGGAAAGATCTTACTGAAATAAATATTAGACAACATATTCCTGGCAATTATCAAATTATTACTTTACAAAAAGAAAAAAATCGACTTTACTTTGAAGATTTATGTAGTAAAATGATTAGTCTTCTGGAACTATTTTGTCATGATCTTACAGATTATGTAAATGAGCAAAAGTATTTTCGCCAAGATAGATGAATATTATTTTAAATAATAAAAAAGAACGATATTCTAAAAGTTAAACTAAAAATTTTATATTTTTTAGAATAATTTACAAACACGGTGGATGCCGTGTTTTTTTGGTATAATGAATATAAAAATAAAGGATTTTAAATTTAGGAAGAATTAAAGAATGAGGGAAATCAAACGTTTAACTGTAATAGACTTTTTTTGTGGGGCAGGTGGTTTTTCAGAAGGTTTTCGAAGAGCAGGTTACGATGTAATAATGGGAATTGATAACTGGCAACCTGCAATTACCACACATAATTTTAATCACGGACTAAATGATAATGTAAAAAGTGTACTTGATTTTGAGAATATGGAAGAAATAAATAAGTTGCCAGATACAGATATCATCATTGGTAGTCCACCATGTCAGTTGTTTTCTCTTTCTAATCAAGGAGGAAATGCTAATAAAGATTCAGGTATTAATCTGATTAAAACTTTTTATAAAGTAATTGCCGTAAAGAAATTTCAAAAGAATTCTAAGTTAAAAGCATGGTTAATGGAGAATGTCCCAAATTCACAAAACTATGTCCAAGAAGAATACACATTTGAAGACTTAGATTTAGCAGAATGGGCTCTGTCTCAAGATTTAAACCCCAAATCTATTGCAATAAAATCAAAATATAATGGTGGTATTTTACACGCGGACGATTATGGAGCTGCTCAATCAAGGAGACGTTTTGTCAGTGGAGAAATAACAAAAACAGGAAATTTCCCTTTCCCTGATAAATTGAAACAAGAAAAAGTAACTCTAAATAAATTATTTAAAAACTTTCCCGATCCTTTAGCTCATTCATCTTGCGATTTTATAGTAGATCCTAATTATCCCCTCGAAAAGGTAAGTATTAATGATTTTAAAGATCATTTTTATGACACAGGCGTCTATCAAGTGCAGTGGCAAAAAGCTCGGGATTTGAAGCAAAGACATCCTTATATGGGTAAGATGTCATTTCCGGAAAATATGGATAAGCCAAGCCGGACAATTATGGCTACACAGTCAGCTAGTACTAGAGAGGCTATTCTATATAAATCAAATTGTAATAGAAAAGGTGATGGCGAGTATAGATTGCCAACTATCAGAGAAGCAGCTTGTATTATGGGGTATCCATTAGACTATCAATTCTTCGGTGATGAGTCTACAAAGTGGAGACAAATAGGAAATGCTGTTTGCGTTCAATTATCTTTTGCTTTAGCTGTTAAAATTTTAGAACTAATAAACTCACCACTATTACCTGCTCAGATTATTGATAAAGATCTAAGTCAATTTAAATATTTGGATAATAAAAAGATTAAAGATTTCAATAATCCTCCAAAGCGAAGTGAAAAAGCATTATTTAGACAATTTCCTATTAAGTCAGGAAATATGACTGTTGACTTAACTAATAAAATTAATGGAAAAGTTGGGAATTGGGGTGTTATTGCGCATGCTGGTACTGGTAAAGGGTTCAAAAGTATAATTATCTCCCGTTCTAATCAAATGGAAGCTAAAAAACTTCTTCGTAAATTAAAACCTGATTTAATAGAGGAATTGAGAAATAACGAAATTCTTAGGAAATATTCGATAAAACAATTAAATATAGAAAACAAGAAGTATGGTTTCTTTCTGGATGATGTTTCACATCCGTATTATATTATCAATTATATTGGCGAATTAATATACAACTATATAGATAATAACGATATTGAAGTTGATGTTTCTGGCACAGAGTTCACACAACTTAAGGAAAAGATCCCATTGAGCCAGTTAATGTCTATTTACCTAGTCCCGATAATAATTTATGGAAAATAAATGAATGGAGAATGAAAATGAATCATGATTTAAATGAATTGATAAAAAATGGAAATATTGAAAAAACAACTTTAACAAAACGTTTGACTATTGGGGGTGAAACAAAAGACTACCCAGTATATAAATTCCCATTGGAATATTTATACTATAATGATCAAAATGGTCGTATTAATACAGTTTACCATCATTACATATCAAATCATGGAAAATTAACACCAGAAATTGGAGAGTCAAAATATAATGAAATATTTGAAAAATTCATTTTTGATTCTAAAAAGCAAGCTTTAAAGGACACTCAAATTTCTATTTTTGAAAAAGGACAACAAGAACCTGGTGTAATTCTTTCCGATGGAAGAGTTATTGATGGAAATCGTAGATTTACAGCCCTTCGTAGGATTCAAAGAGATACAAATATCAAACAATATTTCGAAGCTGTTATACTTTCATTTGATATCAAAAATAAACTTGATGAAAAGAAAATTAAAGAGTTAGAATTAGATTTACAGCTTGGTCGTGAAGAAAGAGTAAGTTATGACCCAATTGATCGTATTTTTGATGTATACAACACGATTAAAGTCCAAAAACTAATGACTCCTGAAGAATATAAAAAAGCTAGTGGTGCTGGTAACACCAAAGGGATTAATAGGGACATAAGGCTTGCTGAATTAATCATTAAATTCCTAGCCATTATTGCTCCAAGTCAAAATCCTATTGATAAGTTTTATTTAGCAAGAGAGCTAAAATTAGATGGTCCTATTGAGGAGATTGAAGGGACAATTAATAAGTTAAAAGAGAATAAAGAGACGGTTACACAAAATGTGTTAACTACACTTGCTGTCCAGATTGCTAAATCGGATGCAGGTGATAGTGATATTACTCGTAAAATGCGGAATATCAAAAAAAATATTTTAAACAATCCTGATATTAATAAACATTATATTGAGGCTACTGATTCTCATGTTGATGAAATTATAGACTGTTTTGAAAACCATCCTGTAGAAAGAGTGGAAGATTTAAGAAAAAATATAGAAGCTCATCCAGCTGCTTTAGAATCGGCAAATAGTTTATTACAAACAACTAATAGATTATCAAATAAAGGAGAAGCTACAGCTGATAGAAGACAAGCTCTGGTAAAATTGCAGGAAATCAGAGATACATTAGAAGATTTATCTTCTGAAGATTTAAAAGAACTGCATGAAGAAGAATTTTTTGAGGCAAAAGAAATTCTTCAAGAAATTAGAGATTTAGCATTTAAATTATCCAAATAGAGAAAAGGAGAAAAGGAATGGTATTTTCTCTAAAACTTAAAAATCTAATACAACCTACATATCAAAGTGAAAATTTAGTTAAAGAATTCTATGAACCGGTACTATCTGAAGCTACTATTTATAGAAGAGTTTCAGCCTATTTTTCTAGTGAAGGACTGGGATTATATTCAAAGGGATTAGATAAATTATTTGGAAATAATGGATTTGCTCAATTTATCATTTCTACTGATATCTCTGAAGAAGATTTTAAAAAAATTCAAGAAGGATATACTCTTAAAAATAGTTTAGTAGATTTACCTGCTCAGTTAATACAAACTATTCTAAATGATCAAACGAAAGAATCGTTAGGTAATTTAGCATTCATGATTGCAAGTAATCATGCAGAGGTAAAATTTGCGGTTATTCCAAGAGGACGCGGAATTTTTCACGATAAGTTTGGACTTATTGATTCGGACCAAGAAACTATCTTTTTTAACGGATCTGTTAACGAAACTAGAAATGGGTTAGAATACAATTATGAAAGTATTTCTGTAGATGTTTCTTGGGATTCAAGTACGAATGTTCAAACACGAATATTAGCTAACAAAAATAGATTTGACCGATTGTGGAAAAATGAAGAGAAAGATATTCTGACAATTGATGCTACAAAGATTGTTTATGATGAAATAAAAAAATACCAGCAATATTCCACAATAAATAAAGTTAAAGAAAATCAGTCAGATAATAATATCTATTTTTCTTTAAAAAGTGGAAATATAATTGTACGTCAAGATAACTCTTCTATACAAATTACTAGCTCAGATAGAAAGCTAAAGCCTGGATCAGATTTATCCAATAAATATTTTGAAGATGATAACTCAACTATTAAGTCAGAATTTTCTTATATGGATATAAACTACATTATTAATGAAACAAGGAAGAGATGTGATAGAAAAAATATTATAGTTGAAGTATCAGAGGAATTACAAGAACACCTAAAGTTAAAGCAATACTCTATTGAACAATATAGTAAGTTAGGAATTTATTTAAAATCACCTGAACAATATACAATTCATGGGGAGCAAGAAAAGTTTGAAGAGTTTGTTTCTGTCGTTAGTTCAGAGGTTGTACGGCCGTTTAAAAAATTGCAACTTGAGGCAGCCTTCTACGAATACAGGATGGCTAAAGCTGCGAACTTTTCGGTGCCAGGTTCTGGTAAGACTGCTATGATTTTGGCTGTTTTTGCATTTTTGAATTCCTCGAAAGTTGAAAGTGAGCACGTAGATAATTTATTGGTTATTTGTCCTATTAATGCTTTCAACAGTTGGAAAGAAGAATTTAAACAAGTTTTTGGAAATAAGAAACAGTTAGAAGTAATTGATTGTCAAAGTTCCAAAAATTTTGATTTCGATTTATCTTTGAACTGGAAAACATCAAATCTTGTATTAGTGAATTATGAATCGTTGACAAAATACAAAGACAGGTTGCAGGAATTGCTGTCAATTAAGACAATGATTGTCTTTGATGAAGTTCATAGAATAAAAAATCCTTTCGGAGTTCGTGCTCAAGCTGCTTTAGAACTAGTTAAGGATTCAAGATTTAAGTTTGTTTTAACTGGAACACCTATACCTAATTCTTATCAAGATATCTATAATTTTCTTCATTTACTTTATGCGAATGAGTACAATTCATTTTTTAGATGGAGTTTAGATGAATTAAAAAATCCTAGTGTTAGAAAAATTGAGGAAATTAATAAAGCTTTAATTCCATTCTTCTGGCGCTTAAACAAAGATGACTTAGGAGTACCTAAACCAGATCCAGATAATTTTTTGGTTGTTGAACCTAGCGAAGAACAGAAACAATTAGCGCAGTCTATATACTATAATGAATCGTCGAGTTTAGCCAGATTGATTCGATTGATACAAGCGTCTACAAATCCTGAATTAATTAACAAAAGGATTGAATATAAAGATATGTGGTTTGCAGACGATAATGATAAAGATGATACTGTTGAAATATCTGAAGAAATATTTAATAATAGACTGCAAATTGTTTCGGACTCGGGAATCAGAGAAGCCAAAGGATATGATGAGTATGATTTTTCAAGTATGATTTCTCCTAAATTTGAGAAAGGTATTGATAAAATTCAAGAGCTCATATCTGAGGGGAAAAAAGTCATAGTTTGGGCAATATTTGTTGATACTATGAAAAAGATACAAAATAGGTTAGACCAAGTTGGAGTGAAAGCTAATTTAGTGTATGGTGGTACGGAAGTTTCTGATAGACAGAATCTGATTGATGATTTTCGATTTGGTAATACTATGGTTATGATTTCTAACCCTCAAACGCTTGGTGAATCGGTATCTTTGCATAAAGAGGTTCATGATGCTTTGTATTTTGAATACAATTTTAATCTAACTTTTATGCTTCAATCCCGAGATAGAATTCATAGATTAGGATTAGAAGATAACCAATATACAAGATATTATTATCTACAGACCAGATGTGAACCAGATGATAGTGGTAATCCAGGTTATATTGATCAACAGATTTATAAGAAACTGGAAACTAAGGCTAACATAATGCACAATGCTATTGATAATAATATTCTATCACCAGAATTTTCTCAAAATGAGATAGATGAAGCAATTAGTATTATTGACGAGGAGAGAAATCGTATTTTAAAAAACACTAATTAAAATGAATCCCGTTAGCTTTTAACTAAATATCGATATTTTTATTGCTTATGCCTTAAATTTACCATGTGATAAAATCAATTGATTTTTACTTAATAAATCATAGATAAATCTATTTTAACCTTTGACTATTCCGCAAAATTATCGTACAATAAAGAGTACATGATAAAATGAGGTCAGAGTCTATTCGCTCTGGCAATAGTAGTAAAAATGAGGAGAAACGCTTTGGAATTAGAAGTATTTGCTGGGCAAGAAAAAAGTGAACTATCTATGATTGAGGTAGCGCGTGCTATCTTGGAACTTCGTGGTCGCGATCATGAGATGCATTTTAGCGATCTTGTAAACGAAATTCAAAACTACCTTGGAACATCAAACAGCGATATCCGCGAAGCTTTGCCTTTGTTCTACACAGAGTTGAACTTTGACGGTAGCTTCATCTCACTTGGAGACAACAAATGGGGTCTTCGTTCATGGTATGGTGTGGACGAAATCGACGAAGAAATCATCGCTCTTGAAGAAAGTGACGATGATGAAGTAGCACCAAAAGCTAAGAAAAAACGTGTCAATGCCTTTATGGATGGTGATTCAGATGCCATTGACTACAATGCAGATGATCCAGAAGACGAAGATGCATACGAAGCTGATCCAGCTCTTTCATATGATGATGAAAATCCAGATGATGAGAAAAATGAAGTGGAAGCTTACGATGCAGAAATCAACGAAATCGCTCCTGATGACTTGGGTGAAGACGTGGATCTTAACGAAGAAGACGACGAGTTTTCTGACGATGACGCTGAAACAAGTGAAGAAGAGTAAAAGACTTCACAGAGGAGATTACCTGATCTCCTTTTTTCTTGCTTGGGTAGAGTGTTTAAGCGGGTCATCCGTTTGGATGCTGTCCTTTTTTGGTTTTCTGAAAGCAATCTTCTTTTTTCATGTTTTACCAATTCGGGTTGACAAATGTTCTGCTTTAAGGTATCATATTGTTCGGGCACCTCTTTTAGAGGTCGGGGCTCTCTAGTTACTAGGGAGCTATTTTTGTTTTTTCAGGAATTTTTCTTGAGAAGTCGTTATCCATAAGGGTCTTGTTTTCTATCTCCCCTCGTAGTTAACAAGGCCTTGAGCATTTTAGAAAGAGGAGTCTATGTCTACGAAATATATTTTTGTAACTGGTGGTGTGGTATCGTCTATTGGGAAAGGGATTGTCGCAGCAAGTCTGGGCCGTCTCTTGAAAAATCGTGGTCTAAAAGTAACCATTCAAAAGTTTGATCCTTATATCAATATCGATCCGGGAACTATGAGTCCATACCAACACGGGGAAGTCTTTGTGACAGATGATGGGGCTGAGACAGATTTGGACTTGGGTCACTATGAACGTTTCATCGATATCAATCTCAACAAATATTCCAACGTAACAACTGGTAAAATCTACAGTGAAGTTCTTCGTAAGGAACGCCGTGGCGAATACCTTGGCGCAACTGTCCAAGTCATTCCTCATATCACAGATGCTTTGAAGGAAAAAATCAAGCGTGCCGCTGTAACGACCGACTCTGATGTCATTATCACAGAGGTTGGTGGAACCGTTGGGGATATCGAATCTTTGCCATTCCTAGAGGCCCTTCGTCAGATGAAGGCAGATGTGGGTGCGGATAATGTTATGTACATCCATACAACCTTGCTTCCTTACCTCAAGGCTGCTGGTGAAATGAAGACCAAGCCAACTCAACATTCTGTAAAAGAATTACGCGGATTGGGAATCCAGCCAAATATGTTGGTCATTCGTACAGAAAAACCAGCTGGTCAAGGAATTAAAAACAAACTAGCACAGTTCTGTGATGTGGCACCAGAAGCTGTTATCGAATCTTTGGATGTTGAACATCTTTACCAAATTCCATTGAATTTGCAGGCGCAAGGCATGGACCAAATTGTTTGTGAGCATTTGAAATTAGACGCACCAGCAGCGGATATGACAGAGTGGTCAGCCATGGTGGATAAGGTCATGAACCTGAAAAAAGAAGTCAAGATTTCCCTTGTTGGTAAGTATGTGGAGTTGCAAGATGCCTATATCTCTGTGGTCGAAGCCTTGAAACACTCTGGGTATGCCAACGACGCAGAAGTGAAGATCAATTGGATCAACGCCAATGATGTGACAGCAGAGAATGTAGCAGAGCTCTTGTCTGATGCGGACGGAATCATCGTGCCAGGCGGTTTCGGTCAACGTGGTACGGAAGGGAAAATCCAAGCCATCCGTTATGCGCGTGAAAATGATGTTCCAATGTTGGGTGTCTGCTTGGGAATGCAGTTGACTTGTATCGAGTTTGCTCGTCACGTTTTGGGTCTTGAAGGTGCCAATTCTGCAGAACTTGCACCAGATACAAAATACCCTATCATTGATATTATGCGTGACCAGGTTGATGTTGAAGATATGGGAGGAACCCTCCGTTTGGGACTTTACCCGTCTAAGTTGAAACGTGGTTCTAAGGCAGCAGCTGCTTACCATAATCAAGAAGTGGTGCAACGCCGTCACCGTCACCGTTATGAGTTTAACAACGCCTTTCGTGAACAGTTTGAGACAGCAGGCTTTGTCTTTTCAGGAGTTTCTCCAGACAATCGTTTGGTCGAAATTGTGGAAATTCCTGAAAATAAATTCTTTGTGGCTTGTCAGTATCACCCTGAACTTTCCAGCCGTCCAAACCGTCCAGAAGAACTCTACACAGCCTTTGTCACTGCAGCAGTTGAAAATAGCAATTAGAAAAATTCGAACCTTTGAGAAGAATCTCAGAGGTTTTTAAATTCATTCAGGAACTCAGGCGTTTGGCAATAAGAATTAGAAGTTCCCTTTCTCACTAAGGGAAGAGGATTTTTACTTGTTTTTCTGCTACTTCCTCATTTGTCCTAGAGCCCTTTTTGTGTTACAATGAATGGTATGAAAGCTAAGAAATTATGGATGACTGGCTTGACTGTGGCTGGTCTAAGTGCCCTTACTTTAGGGGCTAAAAAAGCAGCAGATAACCACAAACTCATGAAGACTCAAGAAGAGTTGACTGCTATCGTGCGCGAACTTTTCTCAGATATGGGTGAGATTGCGACTCTCTATGTTCAAGTCTACGAAAGTAGCCTAGAGCGACTTGTCGGAGGAGTCATTTTCGAGGATGGCCGTCATTATACCTTTGTCTATGAAAATGAAGACCTGGTCTATGAGGAGGAAGTCTTATGATACAACCAGCAAGTATAGAAGAATTGGCATCTTTAGTAGAAAAAGATGGCAAGAAGGTCTTTCTTTTTGTGGCGGACTGGTGTGGCGATTGCCGTTATATCTATCCATCCTTGCCAGAGATCGAGGAGGCCAATCCAGAGTTCACCTTTATTCGAGTGGACCGTGACCAGTACATGGATCTAGCCAAACTCTGGGATGTGTACGGCATTCCTAGCCTTGTTGTGCTAGAAAAGGACAAGGAAATCGGCCGTTTTGTCAACCGTGACCGTAAAAGCAAGGAACAGATTAACGACTTTTTAGCAGGACTGAAATAGGAGAAAAGGAAAGAATGATTTTTACATATAACAAAGAGCATGTTGGCGATGTCCTTATGATTATCGTGAAAGACAGCGGAGATGCCAAACTGGATGTGGAACGCAAAGGCAAGGTTGCCCGTGTTTTCCTCAAAGAAAATGGTGAAACAGTAGCTTGGAATATTTTCGAAGTTTCAAGTTTGTTTGAAATTGCAGAGCGAGGTCAAGTCTTTTTGACAGATGAGCAAGTCGCTCGTTTGAACCAAGAGTTACAGGCGGAAGGCTTTGCAGAAGAAATTGTCAACGACAAAGAGCCCAAGTTTGTTGTCGGTGAAATTGTCGAGATGGTAGCTCACCCAGATAGTGACCACCTCAACATCTGCCAAGTTGCAGTCGCAAGTGATAAGACAGTGCAAATCGTGGCAGGAGCTCCCAATGCGCGTGTCGGATTGAAAACCATTGTGGCTCTTCCTGGAGCAATGATGCCAAAAGGCAATCTCATTTTCCCAGGCGAGCTTCGTGGCGAAAAGAGTTTTGGAATGATGTGCAGCCCTCGTGAATTGCATTTGCCAAATGCTCCGCAAAAACGTGGGGTTATTGAATTATCAGAAGACCAAGTTGTTGGAACTCCATTTGACCCAGCTAAACACTGGACGGCCTAGGAAATTGTCGGTATTTGATAGACCAGATAGAGGGAGATAAGATGGCGAAAAATGTAGTGATTACAGGAGCGACCTCAGGAATCGGTGAAGCGATTGCGCGTGCTTATCTGGAGCAGGGGGAGAATGTCGTTCTAACAGGGCGACGGACAGACAGACTAGAGGTTCTCAAGTCAGAGTTTGCAGAAACTTTTCCAAATCAAACAGTTTGGACCTTTGCACTGGATGTCACGGATATGGCTATGGTAAAGACTGTCTGCTCCGATATTTTGGAAACGATAGGGCAGATTGATATCTTGGTCAATAATGCCGGACTGGCTCTAGGCTTGGCTCCCTATCAGGACTATGAAGAATTGGATATGCTGACCATGTTGGATACCAACGTCAAGGGTTTGATGGCAGTTACTCGCTGTTTCTTGCCAGCAATGGTAAAAGCCAATCAGGGTCATATTATCAACATGGGATCGACCGCAGGAATTTATGCCTATGCAGGTGCAGCTGTTTACTCAGCGACCAAGGCTGCAGTTAAAACCTTTTCAGATGGACTGCGAATTGATACCATTGCGACAGACATCAAGGTGACCACCATTCAGCCAGGGATTGTCGAAACAGATTTCTCTACAATTCGTTTTCACGGTGACAAAGAGCGAGCTGAGGCGGTCTATCAGGGAATTGAGGCCTTGCAAGCTCAGGATATTGCAGATATAGTGGTCTATGTGACCAGTCAGCCTCGTCGTGTGCAGATTACAGATATGACCATTATGGCCAATCAACAGGCGACAGGTTTCATGGTTCATAAAAAATAAAAAATTTCTTCGAAAAGTTACAAATTTCTGTAACTTTTTTTGATTTCCTGCGAATAGATAAGTAGGAGGATGAAAATATGTATAATAAAGTTATCATGATCGGGCGCTTGACGTCTACACCAGAATTGCACAAAACCAACAATGACAAGTCAGTAGCGCGTGCAACTATCGCTGTGAACCGTCGTTACAAAGACCAAAACGGGGAACGTGAAGCTGACTTTGTCAATCTTGTTCTTTGGGGGAAATTGGCTGAAACCTTGGCAAGCTACGCAACCAAAGGTAGTCTTATCTCTGTGGATGGAGAACTTCGTACACGTCGCTTTGAGAAAAATGGCCAGATGAACTATGTGACTGAAGTCCTTGCCACAGGATTCCAACTTTTGGAAAGCCGCGCCCAACGTGCCATGCGTGAAAATAACGCTGGACAGGATTTGGCAGATTTGGTCTTGGAAGAGGAGGAATTGCCATTTTAAGTATTGAAAAGTCTGAGTTGGTCTCAGGCTTTTTATCTTGAGAAATTCAGACTTTTTTCTTGACTATTTCTGACCAAGTGATACAATAGAACTATAAATTAGCACTCGAATATAAAGAGTGCTAATAATATGTAGTTTATCATGGAGGAAAATAGATGTTGAAACCATTAGGAGACCGTGTTGTCTTGAAAATCGAAGAAAAAGAACAAACTGTTGGAGGCTTTGTCCTTGCAGGCTCAGCCCAAGAAAAAACAAAAACAGCCCAAGTTGTAGCTACTGGACAAGGTATTCGTACCTTGAATGGTGACTTGGTTGCTCCAAGCGTCAAGCCTGGAGACCGTGTCTTAGTTGAAGCCCATGCAGGTATTGATGTCAAAGATGGCGATGAAAAGTACATCATCGTTGGCGAAGCTAACATCTTGGCAATCGTGGAAGAATAATAGGAGGAAATAAGTATGTCAAAAGAAATTAAATTTTCATCTGATGCTCGTTCAGCTATGGTTCGTGGTGTCGATATCCTTGCAGACACTGTTAAAGTAACATTGGGACCAAAAGGTCGTAATGTCGTTCTTGAAAAATCATTTGGCTCACCATTGATTACCAATGACGGTGTTACTATTGCTAAAGAAATTGAACTAGAAGACCATTTTGAAAATATGGGTGCCAAATTGGTATCAGAAGTAGCTTCAAAAACAAATGATATCGCAGGTGACGGAACAACTACTGCAACCGTATTGACCCAAGCAATCGTCCGCGAAGGAATCAAAAACGTTACTGCAGGTGCCAACCCAATCGGCATTCGTCGTGGGATTGAAGCAGCGGTTGTCGCTGCAGTAGAAGCCTTAAAAAACAATGCCATCCCTGTTGCCAACAAAGAAGCCATCGCTCAGGTTGCTGCCGTGTCTTCTCGTTCTGAGAAAGTCGGCGAGTACATTTCTGAAGCTATGGAAAAAGTTGGCAAAGATGGAGTCATCACCATCGAAGAGTCACGTGGTATGGAAACAGAGCTCGAAGTCGTGGAAGGAATGCAGTTTGACCGTGGTTACCTTTCACAGTACATGGTGACAGATAGCGAAAAAATGGTGGCCGACCTTGAAAATCCATACATTTTGATTACTGATAAGAAGATTTCCAATATTCAAGAAATCTTGCCACTCCTAGAAAGCATTCTCCAAAGCAACCGTCCACTCTTGATTATTGCGGATGATGTAGATGGTGAAGCTCTTCCGACTCTTGTATTGAACAAGATTCGTGGAACCTTCAACGTAGTAGCTGTCAAGGCACCTGGCTTTGGTGACCGTCGCAAAGCAATGCTTGAAGACATCGCCATCTTGACAGGCGGAACAGTCATCACAGAAGATCTTGGTCTTGAGTTGAAAGATGCGACAATTGAAGCGCTTGGTCAAGCAGCGAGAGTAACTGTGGACAAAGATAGCACTGTTATCGTAGAAGGTGCTGGAAATCCTGAAGCTATTTCTCACCGTGTTGCGGTTATCAAGTCTCAAATCGAAACTACAACTTCTGAATTTGACCGTGAAAAATTGCAAGAACGCTTGGCAAAATTGTCAGGTGGTGTCGCAGTCATCAAGGTCGGAGCTGCAACTGAAACTGAGTTGAAAGAAATGAAACTCCGCATTGAAGATGCCCTCAACGCTACTCGTGCAGCCGTGGAAGAAGGAATCGTTGCTGGTGGTGGAACAGCTCTTGCAAATGTCATCCCAGCCGTAGCTGATTTGGAATTGACAGGAGATGAAGCAACAGGACGTAATATTGTTCTCCGCGCCTTGGAAGAACCTGTTCGTCAAATCGCTCACAATGCAGGATTCGAAGGGTCTATCGTTATCGATCGCTTGAAGAATGCTGAGCTTGGCACAGGTTTCAACGCAGCAACTGGCGAGTGGGTTAATATGATTGAAGAAGGAATTATAGACCCAGTTAAAGTGAGCCGTTCAGCCCTTCAAAATGCAGCATCTGTAGCCAGCTTGATTTTGACAACAGAAGCAGTCGTAGCTAATAAACCAGAACCAATTGCCCCAGCTCCAGCCATGGATCCAAGCATGATGGGTGGGATGATGTAAGCTTTTTATACTAAACAATTAAAAATCATCAAAAGGAGGGAAGCACATTCCTTCCTTTTAAGTTTTTCTTTTCTAAATTGATTTGAGCTCTCCTAACTTATATGATAAAATAAGACTAGAAAAAGGAGAAGAACATGATTGATGTAGAAGAAATTCTGAGCAAGATGAATCCCAATCAGAAGATTAATTATGACCGTGTCATGCAGAAAATGGTTCAGGTTTGGGAGAAAAATGAGCAACGTCCCACTATTCTCATGCATGTTTGCTGTGCTCCTTGTAGTACCTACACCCTAGAATACCTGACAAAATACGCTGATGTGACCATCTATTTTGCCAATTCTAATATCCATCCCAAGGCAGAATACCACAAGCGAGCTTACGTCACCAAGAAATTTGTCAGTGATTTCAATGAGCGAACAGGAAATACGGTCCAGTATCTAGAAGCTCCCTACGAACCCAATGAATACCGGAAGTTAGTCAGAGGACTGGAAGAAGAACCAGAAGGTGGCGACCGTTGCAAGGTTTGTTTTGACTACCGGCTGGATAAAACAGCACAAGTGGCTATGGATTTGGGATTTGATTACTTTGGTTCAGCTTTGACCATCAGTCCCCATAAGAATTCTCAAACCATCAACAGTATCGGAATCGATGTGCAAAAGATTTATACCACCCACTATCTTCCAAGTGATTTCAAGAAAAATCAAGGCTACAAGCGCTCGGTGGAGATGTGCGAGGAGTATGATATCTATCGTCAATGTTATTGTGGATGCGTCTATGCAGCTCAAGCTCAGAACATAGATCTTGTTCAGGTTAAGAAGGATGCCACAGCTTTCTTGTTAGATAAGGATGTTGAAAAAGATTATTCCCATATCAAGTTTACTGTCACTAAATTAGATATATAGCAATTAACCCAGCTTCCAGGCTGGGTTTTTCAAATAAAAAACCAGGGCTCTCACCCTGGTTTGACAACTTTACCGATTCTTTAGTTCTATGTAGCGTTTGTACCAAATGTTGACATAGGCCTCTGAGAAAGGACCGCGTCCATTGTTGATCCAATCAACAAGGATTTTAACATGCTCTTTCAAAATATAGTCTAAATCATCAGAATACTTCATTTTGCGTTTATGGCGCTCATACTCTTCAACGTCCAAGAGACGCTTTTCACCATCAGTGAAGACCTTGACATCCAAATCATAATCAATGTATTTCAGGGCTTCCTCATCTAGATAGTAGGGGCTGGCCATATTGCAATAGTAGGAAATCCCATTATCGCGAATCATGGCAATGATATTAAACCAATATTTTTTGTGAAAGTAAACAATAGCGGGTTCTCGAGTCACCCAACGACGACCGTCACTTTCGGTAACAAGTGTGTGGTCGTTGACGCCGATAATAGCGTTCTCTGTTGTTTTTAGTACCATGGTGTCTCGCCAAGTACGGTGGAGACTCCCATCATGCTTATAACTTTGAATTGTAATAAAGTCGCCTTCTTTTGGAAGTTTCATAACTAACCAACTTTCTACAATTTATAAGTTTATCGTCTACTATTATATCATAAATTGGTCTAATTTTTTTGAATTTTACATGAAAATGTTAAAGATATTCTCTGAGAGCGCTTACTATATCCGAAAAATCATAGCCTTTTCTAGCTAAAACTTGAGTCAATCGTTGCTTTAGTTCGTAACCTTCATATTTGCGAGCGTATTTAGTATATTGTTTGTCTAGTTCTTTAAAAATGAGTTCCTGAGTCGTTTCTTGGTCAACTTGACTATCCAAGTTATCAAAGGCACTTTTAGCATCAGAATAGGAGAAGCCTTTGTTCGTCAAGTTTTGAATAATCTTATCCTGCAAGGCACGAGCGGGAAGCTTTCCCGTGTATTTTTTAAGTAGTTTTTCCGCAACACGTTGAGCGACCTCTGTAAGATCAAAATCCTTTAGAACATCTTCAATAGTTGATTTAGCAACTCCTTTTTGAGTAAGTTTCTGAGCCAGCATATAAGGCCCCTTATCTCCAGAAAGTTGATTGGCATTGATGATAGAGTAGGCATACTGACGATCATTAATCCAGTTATCTTCTTTAAGATTAGCGATAACTTGACTAGTGATTTTTTCATCAAGATCATACTTTTTCAGATACTCACGAACTTCCTTTTCGGTTCGAGCTTTAAATGATAGATGGTAGAGGGCGAGATTCTTACCATAAGAAAACTGAGCAAAGCCCTGAATCTCGGTCAATTCTTCAGTGCTAACCACCTTATCTTTAGACAACATAAAACGGACAATGGTATCCTCCGTGATATAAGAGGTTTGCTGTCCATCTAACTCCATCAAGTAGAGACGTTTTTTCTTTTCCAGTTTTGTGATTTTCATAGTTCTATTATACCCTAAAATGTGATAAGATAGGGGTATGAATCTGAAAGTCAAACAAAAAATACCTTTAAAAATCAAGCGGATGGGTATCAATGGTGAGGGAATCGGTTTCTATCAGAAAACCCTCGTTTTTGTGCCAGGCGCCCTCAAAGGAGAAGACATCTATTGTCAAATTACTTCTATTAAACGCAACTTTGTTGAAGCAAAATTACTAAAGGTTAATAAGAAGTCTAAATTTCGAGTCGTACCGGCTTGTACGATTTATAATGAATGTGGCGGTTGCCAGATCATGCACCTCCATTACGATAAACAGCTAGAGTTCAAAACGGATTTGCTCCATCAAGCCCTGAAAAAATTTGCTCCTGCAGGATATGAAAACTATGAAATCCGTCCAACTATCGGAATGCAGGAACCAAAGTACTACCGTGCTAAGCTTCAATTCCAGACTCGGAAATTTAAAAATCAGGTCAAGGCAGGTTTGTATGCGCAAAACTCTCATTATCTCGTAGAGTTGAAAGACTGTTTGGTGCAAGATAAGGAAACCCAGACAATTGCGAATCGCCTAGCTGAACTTCTTACTTACCACCAAATTCCAATTACAGATGAGAGAAAAACGCTCGGTGTTCGCACGATCATGGTACGAAGAGCAAGAAAAACGGGGCAAGTTCAGATAATCATTGTTACGAATCGTCAGCTTAATTTAACCCAGCTGGTAAAAGACTTAGTTAAAGACTTTCCAGAAGTCGTCACGGTTGCAGTCAATACTAATACAGCAAAAACAAGTGAAATCTATGGTGAAAAGACGGAAATTATCTGGGGCCAAGAGAGTATTCAAGAAGGAGTGCTCGACTATGAGTTTTCTCTCTCGCCCCGTGCCTTCTATCAGCTCAATCCAGAGCAGACAGAGATTCTCTATAGTGAAGCAGTTAAAGCTCTAGATGTTAGCAAAGAAGATCATCTGATTGATGCCTATTGCGGTGTTGGGACGATTGGATTCGCCTTCGCAAAGAAGGTCAAGAGTCTCAGAGGGATGGATATTATTCCAGAAGCCATTGAAGATGCCAAGCAAAATGCTCAAAGAATGGGTTTTGACAATACCCATTACGAAGCGGGGACAGCTGAAGAAATCATTCCACGCTGGTATAAAGAAGGCTACCGAGCAGATGCATTGATAGTCGACCCTCCTCGTACAGGCTTAGATGATAAGCTGTTGGAAACCATTCTGGCTTATGTTCCAGAAAAAATGGTCTATGTATCCTGCAATGTTTCGACCTTGGCGCGAGATTTAGTTAAACTAGTGAAAGTCTATGATCTCCAGTATATCCAGTCGGTCGATATGTTTCCCCACACTGCACGGACAGAAGCAGTGGTTAAGTTAGTGAAAAAAAGAAAAAATCAACTTCACTGAAAAAAGTCCTTGACAAAGTTGAAAAAGTAGATATAATAGAAAGAGTTGAAAAGCTCAGGTCCGTTGGTCAAGGGGTT
>NZ_JAHZPJ010000011.1 GCF_019929345.1 Streptococcus oralis | reverse complement strand
ACCCCTTGACCAACGGACCTGAGCTTTTCAACTCTTTCTATTATATCTACTTTTTCAACTTTGTCAAGGACTTTTTTTGACTATTTTCAGTTTTACCTAAAATCACTGAATACGATGCTTAATTCTCTCAGAAGGGACTTTCTACCTTTGAAACATTCTCCTCCCATCAGACGATCAAGTTGTTCTTGTTTTTCTTTAACCTGACTTGCTCTGTAATTCTTTAGAAGCTCATGAAAGAGATAATAATCATCCAGTCTGAGTCCTTTTTCTCCTAGGCGATGACTGATTTCGCTTACCTCTTCATAAGGTTCTTTATCGAAACGGCGCTTGTGACTTTCCTGTTTACGGATGTAGTCTAGGATGCGATTGCGGAATTTGGTTTTAAAGCAGACATATAGTCGGCGACGTTCACCAACTAGTAACTCTGGATGGTGACTGACCAGCTCATACAGGCACATCATCCCCTCCTGCTCCCAGTCCTCTTTCTCCCACAGATGCAAATGGTATTCTTTGCGGCACTTGTTTACAATCCCTTTGCTTTCTTCGTATAGTTCTTCCAGATTCATAGGCCTCTCCTTTCTGCATTTAGTTTAACAAAATGCAGAAAGCTTTTGATCTTCTTCTCCTCTTCTGTTCCCTTTCCACTCTCAACTGCACACAAAAAGAGAGGCACTGCCTCTCTGCGGTTATAATTCTGCAATTTGGTTGAGATTTACTTCTGCAATCGTATCATTACCAAACATAGAGATAATCATCTTCACTTTGTTGTTATCGATTTCAGTAATTTTACCTGTATAGTCTGCAAAAGCGCCATCAATGATGCGGACAGTTTGCCCAACTTCAACGTCAATATCGAACTCTTGAACAGTTTGTCCCATTGAAACCAGAATATCACGAATTTCTTGTTCCAATAGTGGAGTTGGTTTTGATCTATTCCCGTGTGAGCCGACGAATCCTGTTACGTTAGGTGTGTTTCGAACGACGAACCATGCTTCATCTGTCATGACCATTTCTACAAGGACATAACCTGGAAAGCGATTCTCTTCGACTTCCTTTTTCTTTCCATTTTTCTCAACTTGCACGGTTTGTGTTGGAATCTCAACGCGTAGAATATTATCCAACATGTTATATGTTTGCGCACGTTGCAATAGATTTTCTTTTACCTTATTTTCATAGCCAGAATAAGTTTGTAGAACAAACCATCCTTTGTCAAAACTATCCATGATATTTCCTTTCATACATATATAGAAGAAAGCTAGCAGAAGTTTTCCACTTTTCTTCTAAAAAATGTTAATAAATCGAATCAAACCTGAAACAATCAACTGGTCAAAAATATAAATGATAACCACAAAGAAGGCTGTGTATTCCATAATTGAGCGAAAATCTCTCCAGCTTTCTTTGCGAGTCGGCCATGTTGTTTCTTTAAGAAGTTTAAAAATATCCTTAATAAAACCCATCGTTCTCTCCTATCTCGTTTCTCTATGTGTCGTATATTTTCCACAATGTTTACAAAATTTATTTACTTCTAGTCGTGTTGGCTTGGGGTTCCCACTAATTTTGATTGAGTAATTCCTTGAACCACAAACTGCACAAGCTAGGCTTGCTTTTTTTAGTGCCATAACGCCTCCATCTTATCTATTATAACAAGAAACCTAGGCTTTGACAAGCCTCTTAACGAAAGAGATTGACGAAAGAGTCCCAGATTGTCTGGGCTTTTTCTTTTATCTTTGCATCCGAAATCGCACGTCCCGCCTCGTCTACAAGATTTTGAGCACGACTACGAATATCTCCTAGCGGATCCTCGGACTGGTTCGTTTCATTTTCAACGACCTGCTTTTTCGTATTTTCTGGTTCAATACCATTTTGTTTATAAGCATTCTCAACTGTAAAAGTGCTACCTGGAGTGTAAGGTAAAATGGTATTAGCCATACTTCTAAAGACATGGGCTGCTCCATTTGAGGTAGATCCTGCCAGATAATGGTTCTCATCTGTTGTTGGGAAGCCAAGCCAGTGGCTGATTACAACATCTGGAGTATAACCAATCACCCACTGGTCACTGGTATATTCTGGATTGAAATCAGCCTCGGTAGTACCTGTCTTCCCTGCCATGACATAATCTGCAGGTGACGAACTAATCCCCGTACCATTGGTAAATGTTCCTAACATCATGCTGGTCATTTTATCAGCCACAGACTTATCGATCACTCGTTTTTGGGAGTTTTTATGGCTCTTGATGACCTGTCCACTGGCATTTTCGATACGAGTGATGAAATGCGCCTCAGGCATCAGTCCTTCATTAGCAAAGGCTGCATAGGCTTGTGCCATCTGAAGAGGATTCGTCTCTACTCCTCCACCTAGGGCAACTCCGAGAACACGGTCAACTTTATCCATATTCAGACCAAATCTCGTCCCAGCTTCAAAAGCCTTATTGATTCCCAAATCATTTACAGTCGCAACCGCTGGTAGGTTGAGTGATTCTGCCAAGGCCTGATACATAGGTACTTCTGGAGATGTCTTAATACCCGCATAGTTGTCTACTTGATAACTGTCATACTGCATGGTGTGGTTGTCCAGTTGCTTGTTCAGAGCCCATCCGGCTTCCACAGCTGGAGTATAAACCACTAAAGGTTTGATAGTTGAACCCGGGCTACGCTTAGACTGAGTGGCATAGTTGAAATTACGGAATCCTGATTTGTCATCACCAGCTACGCGACCGACAACCCCACGCACCCCACCTGTTTTAGGCTCTAGAGCAACACTACCTGATTCAGCATGCGTTCCGTCTTCTGCCGTTGGAAATAGCGAAGTGTTTTCGTAAATAACCTGCATGTTTGCTTGGTAGTTTTGGTCAAGTTCCGTATAGATGCGATAGCCGTTATTGACAATCTCTTCTTCTGTGAGATTATACTTGGATACTGCTTCGTTGACTACTGCGTCAAAATAAGATGGGTAACGATAATCAGAAATTTTACCCTCATACTTATCTTGCAGTTGAGAAGCCATATCTACTCCAGCCGCTTCGGTCTCTTGATTTTTATCAATATAACCCGCTGCAACCATATTTTGCAAAACAGTATCCCTACGGTTGGTCGAAGTCTCAACAGAATTTAATGGATTATACAATTCTGGTCCCTTGAGCATCCCTGCTAGAGTGGCCGCCTGATCAAGCGTTAGTTGTGAAGCCGATACACCGAAATATTTCTTACTTGCATCTTCAACACCCCATATCCCATTTCCAAAGTAGGCATTATTGAGGTACATAGTAAGGATTTGCTCCTTGCTGTATTTCTTGGTCAACTCTAAGGCAAGGAAAAACTCCTTAGCCTTCCGTTCAACGGTCTGGTCCTGGGAAAGATAGGCATTTTTCGCCAACTGTTGAGTGATGGTGGACCCCCCTCCAGAACGACCCGCTGTAAGGATAGCTAGAAAGAAACGACCGTAGTTAATCCCATCATTTTTATAAAAGGAACGGTCCTCTGTCGCGACGACAGCATTTTGCAAGTCTTTACTGATATCTGTCAGTTCAACATAGGTTCCCTTTTGACCTGATAGGGCTCCTGCCTCTTTTTCTTCGCGGTCAAAAATTAGAGTTCGCGTTTTCAAGGCATTTTGCAAATCATTGACATTGGTCGACTTGGCTATCGCAAACAAGTAGGTTCCTACTAGCAAACCTGCACTTAACCCTAAAATGATGACGATCTTTGTCAGATGGTAACGACGCCAAAATTTTCGAATTGGGCCTACTTGGGACAATTTTTTTCTATCGCTCCGTGAACGACGCATGCTAGTCGAATCAGACTCCGCCGATTCATTCGTTTCTTTTTTAAAGAGAGAAAGAAACTTCTCAAATAATTTATCTAATTTCATGCGTTTATTTTATCATCTTCACCATAGGAACTCAAGAATTTAGCTACTCCCTATTCAAATAGGGCTTTTTTTGTTACAATATCTGTATGCAATTCACATTTACATTACCCGAATCCTTGCCTCAAATGACGGTCAAACAATTCCTAGAGGAACAACTCCTCATCCCTAGAAAAATCCGCCATTTTTTGAGAATAAAGAAGAATATCTTAATTAATCACGAAGAAGTTCACTGGAACGAGATGGTCAAACCATGTGACATTTGCCAGTTGACTTTTGACGAGGAAGATTATCCCAAAAAAGAAATACTTTGGGGCAACCCAGACCTCGTTCAAGAGATTTATCAAGATCAACATCTCATTATCGTCAACAAGCCAGAAGGAATGAAAACTCACGGAAATCAACCTGATGAAATTGCCCTTCTCAACCATGTCTCTGCCTACGTTGGCCAAACCTGCTATGTCGTTCATCGCCTGGATATGGAAACAAGCGGTTTAGTGCTTTTTGCTAAAAATCCTTTTATCTTACCTATTCTCAATCGTTTGTTGGAGAAAAAGGAAATTACTCGCGAGTACTGGGCACTTATAGAAGGGCGAGTAGAGAGTACAGAACTTGTCTTTCGAGATAAAATTGGTCGTGATCGACACGATCGTAGAAAAAGAATAGTTGATGCAAAGAATGGGCAATATGCCGAAACTCAGGTAAGCCGACTAAAGCAATTTCCAAATCAGACTACCCTTGTCCGTTGCAAACTAAAGACCGGTCGAACGCATCAAATCCGTATCCACCTCTCTCATCATAAGCATCCTATCCTGGGCGATCCCCTCTATAACTCTAAATCAAAAACGAGCCGGCTGATGCTTCATGCCTTTCGACTTTCCTTTACTCATCCACTCACCTTAGAACAATTGAGTTTTACTGCCCTCTCGGATACTTTTGAAACAGAATTAAAACAAAATGGATGACACTACCATCCGTTTTTCTATACAAAAAAGCAAGACCAGAAGGCCTTGCTTTTATCGACTCAAGAATTATTTAGCGATTTTTGCGAAGTATTCAAGAGTACGCACAAGTTGTGCAGTGTATGACATTTCGTTGTCGTACCATGATACAACTTTAACCAATTGTTTACCGTCAACGTCAAGAACTTTAGTTTGAGTTGCGTCGAACAATGAACCGTAAGACATACCTACGATATCTGAAGATACGATTGGATCTTCTGTATAACCGTATGATTCGTTTGAAGCTGCTTTCATAGCTGCGTTTACTTCATCAACAGTAACGTTCTTTTCAAGAACTGCTACCAATTCAGTAACTGATCCAGTTGGAGTTGGAACACGTTGTGCAGATCCGTCAAGTTTACCGTTCAATTCTGGGATTACAAGACCGATAGCTTTAGCAGCACCAGTTGAGTTAGGAACGATGTTTGCAGCACCAGCGCGAGCACGGCGAAGGTCACCACCACGGTGTGGTCCGTCAAGGATCATTTGGTCACCAGTGTAAGCGTGGATAGTAGTCATCAATCCTTCTACAACACCGAAGTTGTCTTGAAGAGCTTTAGCCATTGGAGCCAAGCAGTTTGTAGTACATGAAGCACCTGAGATAACTGTTTCAGTACCGTCAAGAACGTCGTGGTTAGTGTTGAATACGATTGTTTTAACATCGTTTCCACCAGGAGCAGTGATAACAACTTTCTTAGCTCCACCTTTAAGGTGTTTTTCAGCTGCATCTTTCTTAGCGAAGAAACCAGTTGCTTCAAGAACGATTTCTACACCGTCAGTAGCCCAGTCGATTTGTTCTGGATCACGTTCAGCAGAAACTTTAACGAATTTACCGTTAACTTCGAATCCACCCTCTTTAACTTCTACAGTACCGTCGAAACGACCTTGAGTTGTGTCGTATTTCAACAAGTGTGCAAGCATAACTGGATCTGTAAGGTCGTTGATGCGAGTAACTTCAACACCTTCTACGTTTTGGATACGGCGGAAAGCAAGACGACCGATACGTCCGAAACCGTTAATACCAACTTTAACTACCATTAGTGATTTCCTCCTTATGAAAATCATGAAAATTTTATTGTGAAAAGAGTAACTTGAATCACTACAAATCACCTTTCAACATTATTATTATATAACTATTTAAGTAGAATTGCAAGTACGGGCGTTGTTTTTCTCTCTTGCTTTTCTACTTTTCAAGTTCCTTCATTCTCCTAGGCTTTTATTTCTAGGATCTTCTATCCTACTCGCATAGCCTTCTCTTCTCATAGTTCAACCCTAACTTCAGAAATAGGACTATGAAAAGAGACAGGATATTTCCTGTCTCTAGGCTGATAAACGGTTATTTACGACGTCCTGGTCTTTCTTTATAACCATAGTAAGCATCTTCGATGATTTCTTGCATATGGTCAACCATTGGAAGGCGTGGGTTAGCTGGAGAACATTGGTCTTCATAGGCAAGGAAGGCTAATTCACGTGAATGGTTCTTCCATTCTTTTTCGTCGATTCCTTGAGCCTTGAAGTTCATTTGGATACCAACACGCTCACCAAGTTCGTAGACTGCTTTTGCGTAAGCTTCTACACCTTCTTCTGGAGTAGAAGCTGGCAAGCCAAGCATACGAGCAATATCTTGGTATTTTTCATCAGCACGGTAGTAGTTGTATTTAGGCCATGTCGCTGTCTTAGCTGGACGTGTACCATTGTAGCGGATTACGTATGGAAGCAAGATAGCATTGGTACGACCGTGGATTGTGTGGAATTGCGCACCAATCTTATGGGCCATTGAGTGCGAAATACCTAGGAAAGCGTTGGCAAAGGCCATACCAGCAATAGTTGAAGCATTATGCATTTTTTCACGTGAATGGAAATCCGCATTCTTAACTGAGCTTTCAAGGTTTTCGAATACAAGTTTGATTGCTTGAAGTGCAAGACCATCAGTGTAGTCGCTAGCCATTTGTGATACGTAAGCTTCAGTCGCGTGAGTCAATACGTCCATACCAGTATCAGCAGCAACAAATCCTGGGACAGTCAGTACTAAAGCAGGGTCTACGATTGCCACAGTAGGTGTCAATGAGTAGTCAGCGATTGGGTATTTACGGTTGTTTGCTTTATCAGAGATAACGGCAAACGGTGTTACTTCTGAACCTGTACCAGATGTTGTAGGGATTGCGATAAACTTAGTCTTTTTACCAAGCAATGGGAACTTGAAGGCACGTTTACGGATATCCATGAATTTTTGAACAAGGTCACGGAAGTCCACTTCTGGTTGCTCATAGAAGAGCCACATTACTTTCGCAGCATCCATTGGTGAACCACCACCAAGAGCGATGATTGTATCAGGTTTGAAGGAACGCATGATCTCTGTACCACGCTCGACGGTTGTGATATCTGGATCTGGCTCTACATCTGCAAAGATTTGGTAAACAACCTTATTACGACGAAGATCGAGTTGCTCGATGATACGATCTAGAAAACCAAGTTCCACCATAGCGTGGTCTGTAACGATCATGACACGTTCAACGTCACGACATTTTTGAAGGTATTGAATTGAATCACGTTCAAAGTATGTTTTTGAAGGAAGTTTCATCCATTGCATGTTATTTCTCCGTCTTCCGACTTTTTTGATGTTTAAGAGGTTGATGGCGCTGACGTTATCCCCAACTGAGTTGCGTCCGTAAGAACCACATCCAAGTGTCAATGATGGTAAGAAGGCATTATAAACGTCCCCGATACCACCGAAAGTAGAAGGTGAGTTACAGATAACACGAATAGCTTTAACAGCTTTACCAAATTCTTTAGTCAATTCTTCGTCAGCTGTATGGATTGCTGCTGAGTGACCAAGACCGTTGAATTCAACCATTTGGCGTGCTTTGTTAATTCCGTCTTCACGGCTTTCAGATTTCAAAACTGCAATAACTGGTGACAATTTCTCACGAGTCAATGGTTCTTTTTCACCAACTTCTTTACATTCTGCAGCAAGAATGTTTGTCCCTTCTGGAACTGTAAATCCTGCTTGCTCTGCAATCCAAGTTGCTGGTTTACCAACGATGTCTGCATTAAGTTTAGCACCAGCACAGTTTTTGCTATTGGCTTTTACTCCGAAGCAGAATTCTTCAAGAAGGGCTTTTTCTTTTTTGTTTACAAAGTAAGTGTGGTAAGACTTGAATTCTTCTACAAATTCATCGTAAATTTCTTTATCAATAATTACAGCTTGTTCAGATGCGCAGACCATACCATTATCAAATGATTTAGACATCACGATATCGTGAGCAGCCTGGCGGATATTTGCTGATTTTTCAACATAAGCTGGTACATTTCCGGCACCTACCCCAAGTGCTGGCTTCCCACATGAGTAAGCCGCCTTAACCATAGCATTACCACCAGTCGCAAGGATAGTCGCAATGCCTTCGTGATTCATAAGGGCACTTGTTGCTTCCATAGAAGGTTGCGTAATCCATTGCACACAGTTTTCAGGCGCACCAGCTGCGATAGCTGCATCGCGGACAATACGTGCTGCATGAGCAGATGATTCTTGAGCTGATGGGTGGAATGCAAAGACGATTGGGTTACGTGTCTTCAATGAAATCAATGATTTGAAGATTGCTGTTGATGTTGGATTTGTTGTAGGAGTAATACCACAAACAACACCAACTGGTTCAGCGATAAGGGTCAAGCCTGTTACATCGTCTTCTTCGATAACACCAACTGTCTTAGTATGGCGCATGTTGTTTACCACGTGTTCACAAGCAAACAAGTTCTTAGTTGCTTTATCTTCAAATACACCACGTCCTGTTTCTTCAAAGGCATGTAAAGCCAATTCTCCGTGGGCATCCAAAGCTGCTACTGATGCTTTGGCTACGATGTAGTCTACTTGTTCTTGGTCTAACTTGCGCATTTCTTCGAGTGCAACTAAGCCTTTTTGTACCAAATCATCAACATGCTTTTCAGCTGCGAGTTTCTTTTCCTCAGGTGTTACAGTTTTTTTATCAGCCATATTTTCCTCCATAGCTTTCAAGGATTCAATCCTTTGTTAATTTTTTCACAAATTCATTATAGCGCATTCTTTCTGTTTTGTAAACAGTTTCATATGCATTTCACAAAGTTTTTTTATAATTTGTGAAATAGTTTTCATTGGTCCTATTATTAGGCATTTCTTCCTAAAGATTGTGATTTTTTATCAAATATTTTTTATTTCACAAACTCCTTGTAAGGAGGTCTTGGAAACAAACAGCTTTCCAAGCAAGCGCTTTCTTTTTGGCTTTTGAGAATAGTCTCCTAACTTGAAGACTACTGTTTTTGCTGAAAAACACCTTGTTTAAAGGTTCCTTCATAGATAACTTCTTGCTCTGTCGTCAATTTCCCTTGGCCTTCAGCCTGACCATTTACAAAATCACCTTCGTATTTCCAGCCAGATTTTGACTGGAAAGTTCCCTTCCCATTAAAAGCTCCATTGTTGAACGCTCCTGTATATTGGTCTCCATTTTCAAAGGTCATGGTTCCCTGACCATTCATCTTTCCCCTTACCAAGGTTCCATCATAAACAAGGGCACCACCATCAAGTGTCAGGACACCTTTTTTAGGTGTATTTAGTAGAAAGACCGAGACGGCACAGATAACGATTAGAAGGACAGTTGCAATCTCTATACGTGGGCGAGTTAGATAAACTCGATATTTTTCGAAGGTTTCTTTAAGCTTTTCCATTGTCACTCTCATTTTCTAAACGACCTAGCCAGCTTTGGCATCCACTTGTGATGCGAGCATAGGTTTCCTCAAAATCTCCTGTGTACCATGGATCTGGAACACTTTCAGACGCAAAAGAGTAGATTTTGTGCTGTAGTTCCTGAGGACACATGTGACGCAGATCTGAAACGTTTGAAGCATCCATGCCAATAATATAATCAAATAATTCAAAGTCTTCTCTGCGAATCTGAAGCGATGTTTTGTCTTTGTCATAAGGAATCTGATACTGCTGGAAAATCCCCTGTGTTCCCTTATGAATTGGATTACCATGTTCCCAAGACGATGTTGCACGACTCTCAATTTGGTAATCACTCGTTATGGATTTCATCACAAACTCTGCCATGGGGCTACGGCAGATATTTCCTAGGCAAACAAATACTATTTTTTTCATCCCTTTTCCTCTCATCTCATAGAAAAACGGGAGTGACAGATCCCGTTTTATTCTTCGATTACTCCGCTTTCATTGACAACTGACCCTTCTGGTGTCACAGCTTCTTTAAGCGGCAAAACTGTCTTGATAGCAGCCAATTCAAAGGTCAAATAGACTCCGTCTACATCAAGAACAATTGTTTGCTTTTCAGTATCTACTTCATCCACTGTTCCATAAAGTCCGCCGATTGTGATTACTTCATAGCCTTTTTGAAGCTTGTTCAAGCTTTCCATACGCTTTTGAGCTTGTTTCTTTTGAGAGCGTTGCATAAAGAACATCAAGCCCATCATTGCTACTAACATGATTAAAAAAGTAATATTTGGATTCATTGTTTTCTCCTTTATATTTTACATAGGACTACTATATCAAATTTCAGCTACTTTTACAAGATTGCACCTTGCTTTTATGCTGATAAAAAAATCAGAGCTTTCACTCTGATTTCTGCAATTATTTCAAGTTTTGGACGACTTTGACTAGATTTTCTACCGTAAATCCGTACTCTGCCAAGACTTTTGGTGCTGGGGCAGATGCTCCAAAGGTATCAATACCGAGAACTGCACCATCAAGACCGACATATTTGTACCAGTTTTGAGTTGCTCCCATTTCGACTGCAACACGACGACGAACTGCATTTGGAAGGATTTCTTCCTTGTAAGCTGCATCTTGTGCGTCAAAGACATCTGTTGATGGCATGCTGACTACACGGACTTTTGCACCTTGGCTAGCCAATTCTTTGGCAGCTGCGACCGCCAGATTGACCTCTGAACCTGTTGCAATCAAAATCGTATCAAAATCTGCTGCATTTTCATAGACAACATAGGCACCTTTCGCAACTTTGTCAAAGTCTGTTCCCTCTTCGACAGTCAAGTTTTGACGGGTCAAGACAAGGGCAGTTGGTGTTTTCTCACTTGTCACCGCAAGGTACCAAGCCGCTTGAGTTTCACGCGCATCTGCTGGGCGGAAAACATTCAGATTTGGCATCGCACGAAGACCTGCTAGGTGTTCAACTGGTTCGTGAGTTGGACCATCTTCACCAACTGCGATTGAATCGTGGGTAAAGACATAAGTCACAGGAAGTCCTTGCAAGGCTGACAAACGGACAGCTGCCTTCACATAGTCAGAAAAGACGAAGAAGGTTCCACCGTATACACGAAGTCCACCGTGAAGGGCCATTCCGTTCAAGATCGTTCCCATTGCAAATTCACGAACACCAAACTGAATGTTGCGGTTCAAGCGATTAGCATCATCTTGAAGTTCATCCGTTTTGATGTAAGTCATGTTTGAGTGAGCCAAGTCAGCTGATCCACCTAGGAAAGTTGGCAACTTGGCAGCGACAACGTTCAAAGCATCTTGACTTGAGTTACGAGTTGCTTGAGAGAAACCATTTTCTAAGGCTGGGAAGTCTGCTGGAGTCACCTCAACTGGATCACGTCCGTCGATGATGGCTTCTACTTCTGCAGCCAATTCTGGATGCGCTTCTTTATAGTTAGCAACTAATTTAGTCCATGCTTGATAAGCTGATGCGCCACGGTCTGCAACATTTTCCTTGAAATCAGCATAAACTTCAGCTGGAATTTCAAATGGTTCATAGTCCCAACCGAGGGCTTGACGAGTTGCTGCAGTTTCGTCTGCACCAAGAGGAGCACCGTGTACCGCATTAGTTCCTTGTTTGTTTGGAGAACCATATCCAATCACAGTCTTCACTTCAATCAAAGATGGCTTGCCTGAAGCTTTAGCAGCTTCAATAGCAGCATGGATAGCTTCCAAGTCTGTTCCATCTTCAACCAAGGCTGTATGCCAACCGTAGGCATTGTAACGGTCACGAACACTTTCCGTAAAGGAATCCTTTGTCTCACCATCCAAGTTAATGTCATTTGAATCATAAAGAACCACCAACTTGTCAAATTTCTGCAAGCCCGCATATGAAGCCGCCTCGCTTGAGACACCCTCCATCAAATCTCCGTCTCCACAGATCACATAAGTATAGTGATCAAAGATATTGAAGCCTTCGCGGTTATACTTCGCCGCAAGGAAACGTTCTGCTTGGGCAAAACCAGTAGCAGTAGAAATTCCTTGACCTAGAGGGCCAGTTGTAGCGTCAACCCCTGCAGTATGCCCAAATTCTGGGTGACCGGGTGTTTTAGAACCCCATTGGCGGAAGTTCTTGACTTCATCCATGCTAACATCTTCAAAACCAGAAAGGTGAAGAAGGGCATAAAGAAGCATAGAGCCGTGTCCTGCTGAAAGAATAAAGCGATCGCGGTTGATCCAGTTTGGTTGAGCTGGATTGATACGAAGTTGCTTTGTAAAGAGGCTATAGGCCATTGGAGCAGCCCCCATAACCACCCCTGGGTGACCTGAGTTTGCTTTGTTGATGGCGTCAATACCTAGAAAACGAATTGCATTAACAGATAGATTTGACATAGAATTTCCTTTCTCTTTGAGGTGATTAATGAATCACACATCCTATCCTACTATTATATGAAAAAATGTATAGAATAGCAATAAAACAATTTAAGCTCCTCTAGTATATTTATCCTCTCGTCATCTCATAATAAGGCAACAATCGAGTATAAGCGTCTTCTAGTTTCTCCAACATCGCTTCTACTGACTGATTTTCAATGAGGGAAACATCTGACTTAACCAACACTTTTCGGACTTCCTGACTTCTCACCTTCTCGCATAAAGTACGACGGTTCCCCTCAGTAGCCTCCACCTTATGACTTTCTCCATTTGAATAGACTAGATAATACATTCCTTCAACCACTGGAAGCTCTAAAATCTTGGCTTGCTTGTCTAAGGTTTGCTCGTCTTTCTTGCGCTCAATGAAACTAACTTCTAGTGAAACACCAAAATCAGAAGGAGCTCCATATAAGCGCAGAGCTAACATAGGTTCTGATACCTTTCCCTCTCTCTGTAGATAGGCCCAAAAATGTGGTCGTAAGCGCTGCGCTTGGTTCATCCACTGACTAGTCTGTTGCAGTTTCCATTCTGGATGATTAGCTTGAAAAGTTTTAGCCAGTTCTGTAAAAGACTTCCGAGCCTCTTGACCTTTTTTCCGTAATTCCAGCATTTTTTCTCGTTCATCACCTGCTTTATCCGGATTACGGTACTGAATCCCTGCAAATGATAGGTATTCTCTAACTGCTTTTATCATATCTCAACTGTTCCTTTCCTAGCAAAAAATCAGGATAAACCTGATTTTACTTTGCTTATTCTGCATCTACGACAACATAGCGATTTGGCTCATCACCCTCAGAATAACTCGTCACACCATCCATGCGCGAAATAATGCGATGGATAATCTTGCGTTCGCTATTTGACATTGGATCTGTTTGCTGGCTACGTCCTTCCTCTAATGCACGAATCGCCAATTTTTGAGCGTAGGTTTGTAAGACTTCTGCACGGTGTTCAACGTAATCATTGACGTTGATTGTGATATAGAAAGTTCTTGAATAGCGATTGTAGAGGTAGTTTTGTGCCAAAAGCTGCAGTGCTTTCAATACTTTCCCGTGATAGCCAATAATGCGACCAGGTTCATTGGTATCAATTTGCAGGTTGATAATGCGACGATTATAGTCGCTTGAAATGACACCTTCGACATCTATATCATTCAAAATCGTTTGAACATAATCAGTCACTTCTGTCGCTACTTGTTCAATATCATAGCTCTGTTCAACTTTTAAACCTAAATCTTCTAGGGATTGCCCCTTTTCCTGCTCTTGTTCATCCACAATTTCTGGAGATTCTGCTGGCGCTTCCGTTCTAGCTTCTTCTATTTGCAACTCATTTAGAATTTCAATATGCCCGGTCTCTTCAAGAATTGTGCTGGCATGTTTCTCATTTTTCAAGATTTCAGCCTTGATTTCATCAGAAACACCCTGTCCTTCCTCTTCTATTTTTTTAATCGCCTCAACAACATGACCAAGATCAACTGTCGCCTCTGTTACTGTCTTAACAGGTTCGTTTTGTTCATTGATTTCTTTTGGAACACCTTTTACTGCTTGTTGATTGGCCTTAATCACCGTCGTTTCACTAATTGCCTCAATATCAACTTGAGCTGGTTTTTGCCCAAATAAGCCTAAAAAACCTTTCTTCTCTTTGGACACAACCTTTATATGAGTCTTCATTCGAGGAAGACCTAACTCTTTCAATCCCTTTTGAATTGCTTCTTCAACTGTTGAACCCGTATATAACACCATGACCAGATTCCTCCTTATTACTTCATTTTTTGAGCCTTTTTCTTGGCTTTTCTTTTTCTGTTTTCCAAATCTTTTTTAGCTTGTACTTCTGCTTCGCGCGCTGCAATAATCTTAAAAGGATTATTTAAGAAGTAAGTCTGCAAAACTTGATAAGCATTGGATACTGCCCAGTACAATGCTACACCACTAGGCGAAGAGATGGCAAAGATAAAAATTAGTACCGGCATCCCGTACATCATCCCTGTCATAGCTCCACTTTTTTCGGGTAAAGCTTTATTCGATAACCAACTACTCAAGAAGGTAAAGACTGCCGCCAAAATCGGAAGGACAAAACTTGTATCTACTCCTCCCAAATTAATCCATAAAAAGTGACCTGTTTTTAAAAAGTCTACTCGACTCAAGGCTTGAAAGAGCGCCAAGAGAACCGGCATTTGTATTAAAATTGGCCAGAGAGAGGATGAATGCTTGATCCCTAACTCTTTATAGACCTTACGCATCTCCTGGTCTAGCTTGGTTCTACTTTCCATATCACGACCCGGATATTGCTCTCGCAAAGCCTTGATGCGTGGTTGGGCTTCTTGCATTTTTCTAGAGGCAACCATCTGTGTCTGAAAAACTGGCAATAAAATCGTCCGAATCAATATTGTGAAGAGAATAATCCCCACTCCGATACTAATGTCAAAGGACAAAAAGCGGATGATTTCAGCAAAAAAATAGACAAATTTACTCCATATATCTGTAGAATCTGCTGTAACATCGCTTGTCCCACAGGCCGTCATGACAACTAAAGACAAGCCCAACAAACTAGTCAACTGTAGTTTCTTTTTCACTCCCATTTCCTTCCTGGTAAATCTTTGATAACTTTAATACGTGGAGTAGGTTTTTCTCCATCTCTGCATATTCCAAGGTTTCCACCCCTTTTCGGGCAATCACGACAAAATCAACATGCTCTACTAAACTCCCTTTTACACTTTGTAGAATGTGTCGGATTCGTCTCTTAATTTGATTTCTGGTAACTGCATTCCCCAGCTTTTTGCTGACGGACAGTCCTACTCGAAAATGGTTTTGCTGGTTTTCCAATTGGTAGACAACAAATTTTCGATTAGCAAAACTTGTTCCGTCTTTGAAAATCGCCTTAAAATCTTTCTCTCTTTTTACACGAAAGTTTTTCTTCAAAACTCAACTCCATCTATTAAATTACTACTATTATACCATATTTTTCGAAAAAGCCAATAACAGCAAGGTTTTAGAGATTTCCCCAAGCAAAAAAGCTGGAGAGCAAACTCTCCAACTCTTTTTACATGTACATTAGTTCTTATTTTAGTTATTTTTTGAATCGTTCAACATCACGTGCGATGACCAATTCTTCATCTGTTGGGATTACCAAGACACGGATTTTCGCTGCGTCAGTTGAGATGTCTCCAGTCACACCAAAGACGTTCTTTTCTGGATCCACATCACATCCAAACCAAGAAATTCCTGAAATAATATCTCCACGTACTGCTGTGGCATTTTCACCAACACCAGCTGTAAAGATAATCGCATCTGCACCGTTCAAAACTGCCAAATACTGACCAATGTATTTTTGAATACGATCAATATACATCTCATAGGCCAAGGTCGCATTATGGTCGCCTGCCTTTACTGCAGCCATAACATCACGCATGTCACTTGATTTTTCAGACACACCTAAAAGCCCAGACTCACGATTGAGAATACGACTGATATCTTCTGGTGTATTGAAGTCCTCTGTATATTGCATGAGATAAGGAATGATAGCGGGATCGATATCGCCTGTACGAGTCCCCATCATGATACCACCAAGTGGGGTGAATCCCATAGAGGTATCAACAGACTGACCACCTTTGACAGCTGTAATAGAAGCACCATTACCAATATGGCAGGTAATCAGTTTCAAGTCTTCTAGTGGTCGACCCAAAACTTTAGCTGCTTCTTCTGCCACAAACTGATGGCTTGTCCCGTGAGCCCCATACTTACGAACTTTATTTTCAGTGTAGTATTGGTTTGGAAGAGGGTAGCGATATGCTTTTTCTGGCATGGTTGTATGGAATGATGTATCAAAAACAACAACGCTGGTAATATCTGGAAGCAACTCCTTGAAGGCACGAATTCCTGCTGCATTGGCTGGATTGTGAAGAGGAGCCAAGAGGCCCAACTCTTCAACCTTTTCTAAAACATCTCCCTCTACCAAGGTTGACTCTTTGAAATATTCACCACCAGCCACGACACGGTGCCCGACACCAGTAATTTCATCATAACCTTTGATAATGTCAAAACGAATCAAATCATCCAACAAGATTTTAACGGCTTTTGTGTGGTCGTCAATATCAAGAATTTGTTGTTCAGAACGTCCGTCAAATTTTACAGTTGAAATAGAGTCCTTCAAACCGATGCGTTCAATCAAGCCTTTCGCCAATACTACTTCTTCTGGCATTTGATAGAGTTGCCATTTCAAACTTGAGCTTCCTGCATTGATTGCAATTGTTTTTGTCATAAGATGATACCCCTTTTAAGCGTTTTCATCCATTATAACAAATTCTTGCTTAATTTTCAGTACCTTGACTCCATTTTTGAAAATTTTCTTTAAATTTCATTAGTGCAGCTGGATCTTGCAAGCTTTCTAGCGGATAGATAAACGGAACCAACTCCTCTTCAGCTTTCTTTTGTAAAACAAAGATTGTCTTGGCTTGGCTAGCATGAGAAAATAGTGTCTCTGGCAAGCTAATCATCGCAACTAAGCTCGCTTTCTCTTTAAGCCATCCTTTTAATAAGTCACTTTGAGGACTGGTTAGTAAATCACTCGGAGCCAGAAAAATAGCGTAGCCATCTGACTTGAGGTACTTGAGCCCTTGCTCCATGAGCAAATGATGAGCATAGGTACGTTCTTGATTAGAAGCCACTTGATATCGAGAGGCGATGGAATCGTCTGGGTAATAGCCAACAGGCAAGTCACTGATGACCACATCGCTTTCTTTAAGCATTTGCGGACGAACGGCGTCACCCTGAACAAAACCAGCCTGCAAACCAATCACATCTGCCATACTAGCTGCCAAATCAATCAGCAAGTCGTCCACTTCAATTCCCAAGTAATCCACTTTTTTAGCAAGAGAAGTCAAAAAAGTAGCACCCAGAATTCCCATTCCAGAACCGATTTCGAGGATGCTAATTTCCTCTTGATCAAGCAATTCTTCCACAACAAGTACCAAGAGGAGGGCAATGGCATCTGGTGTAAACTGGTGATTGGCCTGTAAAGGTTCCGTTTGTCCTGCCTTCATCAAGAGAAACTGGTAGGTCTTGAGCCACTCTTCCTTGCGAAGCGCTAAGCGTTTAAGGGCTTGATTGTTCTCCTTGACCTGTTCTAGATCGGTCTCGCCATCTAGATAGATACTATTTTGCTCTACCAAGGCGTCATAAAAGTTGGTCACCAAATCACTTTGGATGACTTGGACATTCTCTAGTAAATACGTATAAGCTTGTTCAATTTTTTCAAAATCCATATTCCTATCTTATCAAATTTCCCTCCTTTTTTCCATTTGAAGAGAAAAAATCACTACTTTAGTCAGCGAGTGATTTTTGGGCTACTGTTAAAAAGAGTTCTGCGTAATTTCCTAGGAAAAGACCTTCAGCACTATAGAGGATCTGACTGTCAATGCTTGAAAAACTAAACTGGGCGAGCTTGGTTTCCAGTTCAGCTAAATCAAAACCATGGTGATTGGTATCTGTCTTGACAAAATCAGCAATAAGCACTTGTCCATTCTCCCTAAGATGATGGTGAAACATGGCAAGAGTCGCATCTAGATCAGGCATATGATGAAGAACCCGACTGACAATAATCAGGTCAAATTGCTGTTCCAAGGGATTCACCAGTAAATCCTGCTCCAAAAACTGGATATTCTTGATTTCTTGTTGCTCTGCTTTCAAACGGGCTTGCTCCAGCATTTTCTCCGAGATGTCTACCAGTGTGACAGACTTAGCCTGCTTTGCTAAGGGCAAGGTTAATAGACCCGTCCCACCACCGAAATCCAATATTTCCTTGTCTGATAGAAAATCAATCTGTTTTTCAACTGCTTGACAAACCAAGTTTGCAAGAAAGATATTTTTGGGCGAATCAAAGGTTTCTGCTTTGTGATTAAAATCATGTTTCATGCTTTTAGTTTAACACAAAGAAGTTGAATTGACTAGGTATTATCTTTCTTATCTGCCTTATCGTCTGTTTTTTGTTGATTTGGTTCTTGGCTTGAATCAGTCGCTACTTGTTCCTTTTTATCCGTTTTCTCTTCTTTGATTTTCCTTGAAGGTAAGAGAAATTCATAGTTGCTCTTATTCAGACGAACACTTGTTGCAAAAACTGTTTTCGTATTTTGATAAGTAACTTTTCCTAGGTTAAAGACTCGTTCACCACTTTCTTGCTCAGCCTTATCTTTACTTCGCTTGGCCATGGCAAAAGCAGCCAACTTTTCTTTGTTTAGGACAAAGTCTTTGTGATGGGCAACTTGCCGATTCAAATAAAACTGCAACAAAAGACTAAAGATAGCTGCCATAGTGACTGCATATAGGAGAACACCTGCCTTAACTTTTTGCTTTTTCCACACGATAGATGAACTCCCTTTCTAAGCCTTTTTGAAATTGGAAGCGAAAGCGAACCAATTGATTTTCCTCTGTAATCTGAGCTAATTTAAGTCCATAAACCATAGGTTGATAGCCCCGGCCACTGCTATCGGTCTTCCGAAAGTCGTCCGATTTGGACTTGCCCATAGCAATATCCTTGCCATCTTGCTTCACATAGAGGCGATTGCCTTCTACCTTTTCAAACTGCGAACGCTCTAACTCCGCCTCCAGCTGATCCACAAACAAGAGCCACTCCTTTTGCTCGCTTTGCTGCTGGTAACGAACTTCCGAAATAAGGAGCTGGCTCATAGCTTGAAAGAGGAGCAAGCCTCCGCTAATGACGATAAGGGCAACCAGAGATTCTAATAGAGTGAACGCTCTTACCTTACTGCTCTTTAAGGTCGAGCAACTTCTCTGAACCATGGTAGACCTCCAATCCTTTTTCATTAAAATACACCTGAATCTCCACTCCATTTACCTTTACCTGATTTTGACCTGTCTGCAGAGCCATCTTCGCCACACGCAAGACTTCTTCCTTTTGCAAGATTTCTGCCTCTTCTTGTCTATTTTTCTGAATTTGTCCCAAGAGGAGGGTTGCAATACTGGCAAATATGGCTAGCGCTACTACTGCTTCTAGTAAGATCACTGCCTTAATTTTTAGTTTCCTTAATGCGTTTAATTTTCCCATTTCCTAGATATAATTGATAGCGAATCACTCCTTTGCTAGTCTGAAATTCAACCTTAGCCAGGGACGAATTGCCCCCAGCTCGATCAAAATGAATCGTTTGTCCAGATGGTGCATGAATCCCTTTGGGAACAGTCAACTTCTGACTACCATTGTTGATTGTCTGCCCATCTAAGTTCAAGCTGGTCTTTTGCTGACTGGCTAGACTGCGTTTTTGAGTTTCCCGATAGAGTTCTTCAAATTCCATAAAGAAAATCTGCTCCTCTACCGCTGCAAAACTGGACTGGACTGAACCAGACAAGCCCAAGGCAATGATACTCACAAGCCCCAAAACCAAGAGACTTTCTAACATGGTAAAGGCCTTAATCCGCAACAGTTTGACTTGTTTTTTGTTTTGCATGGTATTCTTTATAAGCCTTGGCTTGCTCTGCTGTGATGCGACCGTCTGCCTGTAATTTACTTAAACTAGCATCTTCATTCTTGTCCAGACTATAGAGTTCTGCCTGACTTTCCACCACCTTAACAACAGCAGCTTTTCCTTTGTCATTCACTGCATCCTTTTGTTTGGTCAAATTAGGCACAAAGAGCAAGAGAAGTACGCTAATGATTAAAAGGACCACCAACATTTCCACGAGAGTAAAGGCTTTCGCCTTGGCTTTTTTCAAATTTGTCATAAGTTTTTTCATTCTAAAAATTTACCTCCATATTTTGATACATGGGCATAAGCATTGCCGCATAAAGTAAAACGATAATCAGGGCCACAAAGATAAAGACCAGTGGCTGCACCAAATTCATGGTGCGGTTGACTCGGGTAAAAAAGGCTTCCCAAGTCTTTTCTGCATAGATTTCCAACTCATTCCCCAGCTTGGATTTGACTTCTCCATACTCGATGATGAGACTTAACTCCCTCTTAAAAAATGGATAAGTCGCTATAGTCTGAGAAAATTCCTGACCATTTTGCAGGGCTTGAGCCAGATCTTGACCGATTTCTTTAAAAAGCTGGGAACCTTGTTCCTTCATCATCTGAAAGATCTGCGTCAGCTCCATTCCCTGCGAAATCATATTGCCCCATTCACGCGCGTAATAAGCTGTCAGATAGGTCTGGACAAAGATTCCTAGAAAGGGAATCCGTGCTAGCATCGAAAAGACCCGCATCTTGGAACTTCTTTTGTAGAAAGTGAGGGCTAAAAGTAGGGACAGAGAGCAAACCAACACTAGCCCCAGAAAAATTTGTGGCAGATTGCCAATGATTTGGGTGGCGATATTGCTACTGTCCAGTTGGGGAAGTAGATAGTTTCTCAACCCCAGCATGATTAGCAGGAGAAATCCCAGCAAAATCAGAGGATAGGTCGCCACTTCGATTAACTTTTTCTTGACCTTGGCCAAATTATCCAGATATTCTTCTATCTTTCCCAAACTCAGATGAAGATTCCCGTGAACTTCAGCTAGGGATAGCTGGGTCACAATGGCACTTGAAAACCCCAAGCTGTTCATCATTTCTGAGAAAGATTTCCCCTGAGACAAGCCTTGGTGCATTTGAGCCACATAGTCCTTTTCCAGCAGGGCACTTCTGCCCAAAAAAGAAATAATTTCCACCAAGTGAAATCCACTAGAGAAGAGATTGTTAAACAGGGTGATGATCTTCTTCTGCTTAGCTGTAGCTAATTTTTTCCGTTTCAGCCTGAAGACTTGTGATATGTCCATCTTTAAGAAGCTGGTCAATCTGCGCATTCCAGCTAGTTGGCTGGTGTTCTTGATAGTCTTTGTTTGCAAAGTCAACAATTCCTCCTCCCCCGATTAATCTCTGGTAACAGACACCTTGTAGGACAACTGCTAGTTCCTCCTCCGTCACACCCAACTCCAGAAGCCGCTCATAAACACCTCGGATACTCTTGGCATGAATGGTTGAAAAAACTGTCGCACCTGTCAAACTGGCTCTGACAACCGCACGCGCCGTCTCACTGTCCCGAATTTCTCCGATAATCAAGAGGTCCGGACGATGCCGGAGAGACAGTTTGATCAGATTTTCATAGGTCAGTCCGATTGCTTCATTCAACTGTAACTGGAGCATGTCTTCCTGCTTGATCTCAACAGGATCTTCGATGGACATAACCTGCTGCCCCTTAAATAGAGACTTAGCTAATTCATGCATCAGCGTCGTCTTGCCACTTCCGACTGGACCTGCAAATAGATAGAGGCCCCTTTGCCTGTACTGCTTGCCCAGTTCTCCAATATCCTGAAACCAGAAATGCAGATCCTGCTCCTCATCGTGTAACAAACGAATGACCAAACTCTCATGCCCCCGATAATCTCCCACGGTGGACAAACGCAGAGAAGAAACCTTTTCGTCATACTGATAATCACAAGAACCCAGCTGACTGCGGCGTTTTTCTCCGACATTCATACCCGCTACAAACTTGAAATGACTAATCACAGCAGCTAAAACATCAAACTCATAGGAGTCAACGAGACACCGTTCGTCTCCAATCCGCATGTGAAGCTCGTAGAACTTTTCCTTGGGGATAAAATAGATATCCTGAGCCTTCTTTTCTTTCGCAGTAGTAATAATTTTCTGTGCAATTTCTTGTACCATACCGCCCTCCTTATCTAACTATTCGCAAAAAAAAATAAAAAAAGCAACTTAAAAAGTTACTTTTTTATCTCCATTTCATGCGGCAAGAACGATGTTTTTCTTGACCTGTTTGTTTTTCATAGCCTGGACGTAGCTTTTCATCGGGGATGACTTGCTCATCCTGTAAAAGAGCCAAAGAATGATACTGCTGCAAATACTCATCACACTCATCACACCAGCGTTGGTCTGCAGGATCCCAAAAAATAGTCATCAAATCGCTCCGACTCTTATAAAGAGGATTCTTCTTTTCCAACTCAAACCAGCATGATTTATAATATTTTAGAGCATCATAATACTTGTCAAAAGATTGACTCATGATGACATCTTCTTCCCAGCCTTCTATAAACCACCACGGTTCAAAATCCCCATACATTTCTATAACACGATACATTCTTACTACTTCCTTTGTATCGTATATTATAACGAATTTTCTAGAACAATGAAAGGATTTTGCTTGCCTTTCCCATCAGGAAGACTTCTTTAAATACCCTTTTCAGCCTATCAAAAAAATAGGAGTCCTCTACTGACCCCCATTTTATCATCTTAGGCTTGATAACGTTTCACACCATCTAGGTAGGTTGCTACCAATTCCAAATCTTTATCTAGGACGATAAAGTCAGCATCATAACCTTCACGGATTTGACCGCACACATCATCGATGTGAACAGATTTTGCTGGGTTGAGGCTGGCCATCATGACTGCTTCATGCGGATTCGCAATGCCCCATTCGACTACATTCTTCAAACCATCTTTGAGTTTGAGGATAGAACCTGCCAAGTTACCTGTAGATTTGAGGCGAGCCGTTCCATTGGCAACCACTACTGGGAATTCTCCCAACATGTAGTCTCCATCTTCCAAGCCACCAGCTGTCATACAGTCTGTGATAAGGGCAATATTTTCAGTTCCCTTTTGTTTGAGCAAAATGTCACAGGCCTTTGGATCCACGTGGTGACCGTCACAGATCAACTCTGCATAGGTATGAGGCAATTGATACATGGCTCCAACCATACCGAGTTCACGGTGAGTCAACCCACGCATCCCGTTGTAGGCATGTACCCAAACACTTGCTCCAGCATCAACTGCTTTTTTAGCCTCATCAAAAGTCGCATTTGAGTGTCCAAGAGCAACGGTCACACCTTCACCCGTAAGCGTGCGAACAAAGTCTTCTACACCTTCACGTTCTGGCGCAAGGGCAATTTTATTAAGCAAGCCATTTGCTGCTTTTTGCCAAGCACGAAACTCATCCATACGAGGATCTTTCATGTAAGCAGGGTTTTGAGCTCCTTTGTATTTCTCTGTGAAATAAGGGCCTTCAAAATAGATCCCACGAATCTTGGCTCCACTTGCTTCCTGGTAACGAGCACCGATATTTTCAGTTACCGCAAGCAACTGCTCGTAAGAGGAAGTCAACGTCGTTGGCAAGAAGCTGGTAACACCTGTGCTAAGCAATCCTTCACTCATGGTATGAAGGGTTCCTTCGATATTATTATCCATGACATCGACACCGCCAAATCCATGAATATGGGTATCCACAAGTCCTGGGGCAATGCTATAACCGGTATAGTCAATCACCTCAGCTCCTTCAGGAATCTGTTCTACATGCTTGCCAAACTTGCCATCCACAAGTTCCAAGTAACCGCCACGACGAACTCCGTGTGGGTAGAAAAACTGATCCGCTTTAATATAATTAGGCATAATGATAACCTCCTTGATAGATTGATTCTAGAATTTATTATGTCAATTACATTATAAACCTTTCTTTTTCATTTGTAAATGGTATAGACCTATTTTCTAGAGATATTTTAAAAGAGCTGGATTTCTCCAACTCTTTGATCTTATTTTGATTTCACAGGCAGTTCTTGAGCAGCCTTAACAGCAGCTGCAATCGTCTCTGCGTAAAGTTTAGCACCTTCTTCAATCATGTTGCTATCATTTCCAAAGTGGACTTGATCAGTTCCAGCCCAGATTTCAGGGTGTTCCTTAGCGACCTTATTCCAGTCAGCGATGCTCACATATGGGTTCTTTTCAGCTAATTCTCTCGCATAAGCCGCATACTGCTCCACTGATGTATAAGTGTCCTTGCTCTTATCTCCCTCATAAGGGGTCACCAGTATCAGATGGTGTCCTTTCGGTAGATTGTTCACGATGCTGTCCAAGTCATTCTTATAACCTTCAGGATTGTTGACTCCCGTTGCAATGACAACAGTTTTTAGCAGCGCCTTATTCTGACTGTTATTGAGCATGATGTCATTAGCTTGCTTGGTCGTCCGACTAACCTGAGCATTGATATTTGCATCAGGAAGCGCCTCTTTTAAGGCTGTATTGGCACGTAAGGCTACCGAATCTCCTACTAGGCTTGTTCCCTCAGAAATTCCTAGACGACTGACTTCAGCTTGTTCAGCAAGAGTCTTTGTTTGTCCAATATTGGTCTGAGCTTGCTTGAAACCATTGACCATCAAGTCTGTCTCAAAAGCTCCAACTTGAGGAGCCATAGCTATGATAATCAAAGTAAGTAAGGAAAGGGCACTCACAACACTAGCACTAATAGGTTTGATATGGTGCAGTTTAGTGATTTTTCTAACTAAAGCGTTGGTCTTACCAGCAATCAATGGCTCAATAATATAGAAGGATAGGATAGCGAAGAAATAGGAAAAGATGATTGTCAGAATAACAGCAGGCAGATTGCTCATCAGCTGAGAAAAGATAATATAAAAAGGCCAGTGGAAAAGATAAACCGCGTAGCTGGTATCCGCTAAAAATGTAATGATCCGAGGTTCTTGTATCTCAGGCGTTTTCTCATGCAAGACACGCGCAGCAAAAATCATGGTCACTGCCGCTAAACTTGCTAGCAAGAAGCCAAATAAGTACGCAAACAGGTAGGTGAACTTGACAAAGAAAGTCAAGAGTATTAACACCAAGAGACCTGCAACAAATACCAGTAGATTCTGACGAATATCCCATGTCCGGTCAAACTGCTTGACTAAATCGCTCGTCTGACGAACCCCTACAACTGTCGCCAAAATGCTTCCTAAAAAGAAGGGATAAACATGGGTTAAACTTGAAAAGTAGACAGATGAATAGGAACTAGCCATTAGACTACCAATAAACATGGAGAAAAAGCTAATGATAAAAGCTCCAGCAGAAAGAAGAAAGACCATCCCTCTCAATTGACTACTAGATTTTGAACGTTTCGATAAGAACCAAACCGCTAAGCCCCAAAGGATATAGTAGTGAACCTCAACAGCTAGACTCCAGTTGTGAACAAAGAGATGCGGAATGAACTGGGATTCATAACTGCCCCCTGTTAACATTTCGTAGAAGTTGGTCATAAAACCGAGAACTCCAGCTATCTGGCCACCAATTCCAGCAACATAGTCTTGACGAACCAAGAAAGTAAAAGGCATTGTCACCAAGACCATCAGCACCACAGGTGGCACGATGCGGTAAAACCGTCTCTTAAAAAAGCCCAGTAAATCAATCTGACGTGCCTTCCCAAATTCTTCTAAAAGGAGGGAAGTGATCAAAAATCCTGAAAAAATGAAAAAGACATCTACCCCAAAGAATCCTCCAGGAAAGATCGTTTGAAAGAAGTGGTACAAAAGCACCAAAAGTAAACCTGTAATCCTAATCAAGGAAAACCATTTAATACGCATACGAGTCTATTCTCCATTAAATTAGGAAGCAAAACACCACCTAATTTCCATTCCATTATACTCCCTATTCTATCAAAAAAATAGGAAAAATCCTAAGAGAAAACTTAGGATTTTGGCATTCTAATTTTACACTTTAAAAATTGCGTCCTGACTTGTTGTAGCCATATTTTTCTACAAAATACTCACGAAATTCCAAGAGATTGTCATCCATAATGGCTTGACGCACTTGCTTCATCAGGTTAAGCAAGAAGTAAAGATTATGGTAGCTAGTCAAGCGGATACCAAAGGTTTCGTCAGCCTTGAGCAAGTGACGAAGATAGGCGCGTGTGTAGTTCTTACATGTGTAGCAATCACACTCAGGATCCAGTGGCGTAAAGTCCTCAGCGAATTGGGCATTTTTGACAACCAAACGACCTTGGCTGGTCATACAAGTCCCGTTACGAGCGATACGAGTCGGCAAGACACAGTCAAACATATCCACACCACGAATAACTCCATCGATCAAGCTATCTGGCGCTCCCACACCCATCAAATAGCGAGGTTTGTTTTCAGGTAGCAGTTGAGTTGTGAAGTCCAAGACTGCATTCATTTCTTCGTGCGTTTCACCCACCGCTAAACCACCGATAGAGTATCCTGGGAAATCCATGCTGACAAGGTCGTGAGCTGACTGACGGCGAAGGTCTTCAAATCCTGCCCCCTGCACAATTCCAAATAATCCTTGATCATGCGGACGACGGTGAGACTTTAAACCACGCTCAGCCCAACGACTGGTACGCTCAATGGATTTCTTAACGTAGTCGTAAGGTTGGTAAAACTGAGGACATTCGTCAAAGGACATCATGATGTCTGAACCTAGATTGTTCTGAATAGAAATAGCCTTTTCTGGCGATAGGAACATCTTGGAACCATTGAGATGGTTTTTAAAGGTTACCCCTTCTTCGGTGATATTTCGGCTATCTGCTAGGGAATAAACCTGGAAACCACCACTATCCGTCAAGATTGGCTGGTCCCAGTTCATGAACTTGTGGAGACCGCCTGCGCGTGCGATGAGTTCATCTCCCGGACGAAGCCATAGATGATAGGTATTGGAGAGGATAATCCCTGATCCCACCTCCTTCAACTCCTCTGGTGACTGGGTTTTGACAGTAGCTTGGGTCCCAACTGGCATAAACATAGGCGTTGGGAAGGTGCCATGCGGGGTGATGATTTCTCCTAGACGAGCTCCCGTATGTTTTTCTTTCTTAATCAAACGGTATTTGATTGGTGAATCTGACATTTTCTACCTCCGAAGCTGGGAAAGACAGTCCCAGTTCATACTTTGTGCCCAAAGGCATACTGTATGATTTTATCAAAAAAACTAGGAACTGTCACGAACTATGGTATAATGAAAGAATGAAATACCCAAAAATTGATTTAAAAATCATCCGTCTGCAGACTAGGCAATTTCAGGTCGAAAATCCCCGCCTCTTTCTCGTCTATCTCTTACCTAGCATACTGGTCATCTTATCAGGCTTTCTCAACCCCTTGGCTCGTCTCCAAGAAAATGTTTTAGAGCAATCCTTTTTCAGCATGCTAGCACAAGTGCTCCAAGCCTATCTCTTCCCACTAGTAGTTTCTTTTGTAAGCACGATTTTTCTAGCAGGTGCTGCTTTTGCGACACTCAGACTCCTCAAGAATCCTGACACAGAACTCTCAGTAAAATCAAGTCTGGCCCTCTTTGCTGAAGAGCGCTTCTCGCAAACCTTCCTGACCCTACTCCTCAAACGTTTCTACCTCTTTTTATGGAGCATTCCAAACTTAGTAGGCGTTTATTTTCTCTTTTATAGCAATCTCTTGGCTCGGAGATTTGTAGCCCTACATCCTGAATTTCCAAAATTAGACCTCTCATCCGTTGAAACCGAGCAGTTCCTTATGACCTTTGGCCTCTACTTTTTCGCGAGTCTCATCTTGATGATTGTGGGAAACATCCTCTACGTTCCGCAACATTATGCCTACTCGCAGGTAGAATTCCTCCTCTGCGATACTCTGGATTTAGGACAGGCTAAACCCCGTCAAATCCTGAAAACCAGCCGTTTCTTGATGAAGGGTTACAAGTTTCAACGCTTTGTCCTCGACCTACAACTACTCCCTTGGTACTTCCTTAACTGGATCACCTTTGGAATTGCTAGCTTTTCACTCCTTCCCTATATCCAAAACAATCACATCTTCTTTTACAGAGCCCTACTAGCCCGTAAACGTCGAAATGGATAAAAATCTAAAAAAGCAATATCTTTATTCTAACTGTAATCGTCGCATAAGATGTGAACATTATTCAACTTTTAGATGGCTTTAAGAGAGGAATCTTGTTTCTAATCCATCTATCTCCAAACTTAGGACAAGTAAATACTATAGGCTCTATAATTCTGTAATGGGTAAAACACCGTAGGAATTATGGAGTCTATTTTGTCGTCTTGCATTGTCAAATTAAGTGCACATTTTCTTCATAGAAAACTTCATAAGGAGTTTTCCAGTTGAGACACTTTCGTGGTCTATTATGAAGTTTGTTCTCCCACAGCTGAATGGTGTGCTCGTTAATGAATGCTAAATCGCTCCCTTTGGGAAAATATTCTCTTAGTTATCCATTGGTATTCTCATTTGTTCCTCGCTGCTAAGACGTATGAGAGTCTGGAAAATAGACCTCTACCTTTAACTTGTTAGTCAAGTCTTGATGGTTCGTGAATTCTTTTCCTCTACTTGACCGCTACCTTCTGGATTGTTAGAAAACGAGAATAACAATTCGTTAGAGTAACTAAACAAGCCTTTCCAGTTTTCCCTACAACCGTGTCTGCTTCCCAATCACCAATCCTAGCTCACTTGTTTGCTTCTTCGGGTCTTTCAGGTATGGTATAAGAAATAGAAATTTTTCCTCTGTTTTCAACATGACCTTTCGTATGACGTGTTTTCCCACGATGGCGGAGCTTGCGAATGACACCACGGGCACCATGAGATAGTGAGTTAGCATCAAAATACCCTCTGTAAATGGCTCTATAGATTATTTGATAACTCATAACAGCTTTTCTATATTACCGACCTTCTATTTCTTCAGGGGACCATTGGCAATCGAGAAAAAGGTGCTTGACAGTATTGCTTAAATGATAATCTATTTTCCACCCACAGTGTGATTTAGCTTTGCGGTAAGATTCCTGTGCATGACTCGGAGAATAGTTTCCTTCTCTTAGATGTCATTTCCACTCGTGACTAATACTAGACGGATGACGATAAAGCAACTTAACAATTTGAGAAAAGTTTAGGCCTTGCATACGGTAAATCAGAATACTTTTGCTCTCATCTATACCAAAATGATGGTAGCTCATCAGATTTCCTTTCGTAACTAGTTCGTTCAATTCTATTTTACTAGAAAATCTTATGAGTTTTTATTGTGCACTTATATTGTATATTCAAGATCAAAAAAAGAGAGAACTATAATTGTTCTCTCTATGCAGAAATTTTCTGCTTCTATTATTGTTTACTAAGAGAAAGTCCGCCAAAAAGCAGAACAGATACTCCTCTTTTGAATGAAAATCAAACCAAATCACATGATACCGAAGAAACGAGCTGCGATACCTACTGCAAAGAGAGCAAGGATGATTGTGATTGGTGATACTTTTTTCTTAAGCAACCACATGCAAAGGAAAGTAAGGAGAAGTCCCATCAACCCTGGGATCAATGAGTTCAACTGACCTTGAAGAGTTTGTGGTTGAACGCTGTCCAAACTCAAACCTCCGAGTGCTTGACCAAGGATTCCTTTCAATTCTGAACCTGTTACAGCACCTTCTGGGAAGTTGATGTAAGCCCCTTCTGCCAATTGTTTACCTGGAAGGTTAACAGTAAAGTTGATAGATACCCAACGTTGTACAAGAACGGCAAGGATGAACATACCAAGGATAGATGCTCCTTTAGTGATGTCTTTCAAGATACCACCAGACATGTCTTTAGTGATTTCAGATCCAGCTTTGTAACCGAACTCTTGTGTATACCATAGGAAGGCCATACGGATAGCATTCCATCCAAAGAAGAAGAGAAGTGGGCCAACAATGTTACCAGATGCAGCAAGTGATGCACCAAGGGCTCCAAGGATAGGACGAACTGTAAACCAGAATACTGGGTCACCGATACCAGCAAGAGGTCCCATCATACCGATCTTAACCCCTTGGATAGCAGCATCATCGATTTCAACACCGTTAGCGCGCTCTTCTTCAAGTGCAAGAGTAACCCCCATGATTGGAGCAGCTACGTATGGGTGAGTGTTGAAGAACTCAAGGTGACGCTCAAGAGCAGCCGCTTGGTCTTCTTTTTTAGTGTACAATTTTTTGATAGCTGGGATCAATGAGTAAGCCCAACCCAAGTTTTGCATACGTTCGTAGTTCCAAGAACCTTGAAGGAATTGTGAACGCCACCAAACTTTTTGACGATCTGATTTTGATAATTGAATTTTTTCAGCCATGATTGTTCCCCTTTCTAGTAGTCTTCTAGGATATCACCGATTGGGTCGTTAGAAGTCGCAGCTCCGCCGCCACCGTTTCCACCTTGTTTTGTAAGGTTAAGGTAGATGAAGGCAAGGGCAACCCCGATGACACCAAGGGCAATCAAAGTCAATTGAGAGATCGCTGCAAGAGCGAAACCGATAGCGAAGAATGGCCATACTTCACGAGTCGCCATCATGTTGATAACCATAGCGTAACCAACGGCAACGACCATAGCACCACCGACAGCCATACCACCATTCAACCATTCTGGCATTAGGCCAAGAGCGTCTTGAACAGCAGAAGCAGGGATAGCGATAAGGAAGGCTGCAGGGATAGCGATACGAAGACCTTGAAGAACAAGGGCAAAGTAGTGAGCGCGTTCAACAGCCGCAATGTTTCCTTCTTTTGCAGCTGCGTCAGCTGAGTGAACCAAGGCAACTGAGATTGTACGAACAATCATTGTCAAGAAAAGTCCAGCTACGGCAAGAGGGATAGCTGTGGCTGTTGCGACGGCGATACCTTCAGTAGTAAAGTTACCACCTTTAATCAAGATGATAGCTGCGGCAACAGATGCAAGAGCAGCGTCAGGAGCTACGGCAGCTCCGATGTTTGCCCAACCAAGGGCGATCATTTGAAGAGATCCACCAAGCATAACACCTGCTTCGAGGTTACCAGTTGCAAGTCCGATAAGGGTACATGCGACGATTGGTTGGTGGAATTGGAATTGGTCGAGGATACCTTCAAGACCTGCAAGGAAGGCAACAACTACAACCAAGATAGCAGAAATGATTGAAATATCTGACATGGTTTTATTCCTTTTCTATTTAGTTTTAATAAAGTATTTAATCCTGTTTTCAAAAATGATAGAAACAGATTAAAATTATTGAACGTTTGCTTTGTTAATCAAGTCAAACAAATCTTTTTTCGTGTCGTTTGGTACTTTACGTACATCAAATTCAACACCGAGTTCACGCATTTTTTCAAATGTTGCAACATCGTCTTTGTCCATAGACAAAACGTTGTTAATCATTGTTTTACCTGTTGAGTGAGCCATAGAACCAACGTTAAGAGTCTTGATTGGCACGCCACCTTCGATAGCACGAAGTGCATCTTGTGGAGTTTCAAACAAGATAAGGGCATGAGTTTCGCCGAAACGTGGATCTTTTGCAACGTCAATCAATTTTTGGATTGGAACAACGTTGGCTTTTACTCCGTTAGGAGCTGCTTGTTTGATCAATTCTTTACGCAAATCGTCGTTTGCAACGTTGTCTGAAGCAACGATGATACGATCTGCTTTTGAATCTGGAGTCCAAGCAGTGGCAACCTGACCGTGAAGGAGACGAGTGTCTAGACGAGCAAGATTGATTTTCAATTTACCGTCACCGATAACTGTTCCTTCTGGAATAGCAGCTTGGGCAACTGGAGCAGCTGCAGCAGTTGCAACTTCCTCAACTGGGTTAAGCTCTTCTGGAAGAGCCTTGATGCCATCTTTGGCTTCTTTAATGATATTCGCAGCGACTTTATCCACACCTGCATTCGCGTCCATAAGGCGCTCTGTGTAGGCTTGGATCAACATCGGCAAGTTAAGTCCTGTGATGATGGCAAACTTACGTTCTGGATTTTCTCCCATCACGCGGCTAGCTTGGTTGAATGGAGATCCACTCCAAAGGTCAGCCAATACTAGAACCTCATCTTCTGCGTCAAATGCAGCCACAGCGTTGTTGAATTTAGCGTAAAGGTCATCTGGACCTTCATTTGGCATAAAGGTTACAACTTGAACCTTTTCTTGTTCACCAAAGATCATAGATCCTGATTGATGAATACCCGCAGCAAATTCGCCGTGGCTCGCAATAATGATTCCGATACTCATTATTGTCATTCCTCCTTATAAAATGTTTGACTGTGTGTTTAAGAAAACTTTAAGCCTAACTTTAAGTATAAACCGTTTTCATATAAAAATCAACCATTTCTTATAAATATGTGACTATTCTTAATGAAAACTCGTTTACAAAATGTTAATATACAAAGTTTTTTTAAGTATGTATTCATAAAAAGAACTAAAATTTAATATAAAAATAATGAAAACGAGCTATTTTTTGAAAATGAATTGAAAACAAAACGAAAGACTGCAAGTGATCAATCTTTCGTTTCCCAATTCTATCATTAACTTAGTGTGTGAATTCCAGTACCATACGTCCTTGGATTTGACCTTTTTCCATTTCATCGAAAACAGCTACAGCATCTTCTACTGGACGTTTTTGAACTACAGGCACTACCAGACCTTCTGCTCCAAATTGGAAGGCTTCTTCCAGGTCCTTACGAGTTCCAACAAGGGAACCAATCACTTGAATTCCATCTAGAACTGTTTTTACGATGCTGAGTTCCATCATTTCAGAAGGAAGACCAACAGCTACTACGCGACCACCAGCACGAACGGAATCAACGGCTTGGTTAAAGGCAACTTTAGACACAGCAGTTACGACAGCTGAGTGAGCTCCCCCATTTGTTTTTTCTTTGATAAGTCCTGGAACGTCTTCAACTTCCAGTCCATTGATAACGATGTCGGCACCAACTTCTTTAGCAAGAGCCAGTTTATCATTGTTGATATCAACCGCGATAACATGAGCGTTGAATACTTTTTTGGCGTATTGAACAGCTAGGTTACCTAGACCACCAGCACCATAGAGAACTACCCATTGTCCTGGCTCAACCTTTGCTTCTTTAATAGCTTTATAGGTTGTTACACCAGCACATGTAATTGAAGAAGCTTGAGCTGGATCAAGTCCATCCGGAACTTTAACAGCATAATCCGCTGTTACGATACATTGTTCTGCCATACCACCATCTACTGAGTAGCCAGCATTTTTTACTGTACGGCAGAGAGTTTCGCGACCAGTTGTACAGTATTCGCAAGTGCCACAGCCTTCAAAGAACCAAGCAATGCTGACACGGTCACCAACTTTAAGGCTTTGGACATCTGGAGCAACTTCCTTGACGATGCCGATACCTTCATGTCCTAGAACACGACCAGGCACTTGACCGAAGTCCCCATGAGCAACGTGAAGATCCGTGTGACAAACCCCACAATATTCCACTTCAACAAGCGCTTCCCCAGTTTTTAGTGGGCGGAGTACTTTTTCCTCAATGACAACACCAGTGCTTTCTGGATTTACAACAACAGCTTTCATAGCTATCCTCCTTGATATTTTCTGAGAACAGAGATAAATAGACTGGATTGATTTTTGCGTCAAATAGAGTCAAATTGCTGAGCTCTCTTCTTTTTATATGTGTATTATATCACAAATGAAAGCCTTTTCCAAGGATTTGAATGTGAATTCTCAAACAATCGATTAACCGGTTGACTAGGCTGTGAAAAAAACACAAATACTCTTGGTAGAAAATCTTCATAATTATAAAAACGCCTAATATTAAGCATTTAAAGAGCTAGATATTAAGCGTTTTGTCTTAAAAAAATTTACTGGATTGTCTTCTCAAATTGAATCTTCCTCAACTCCCAACATGTATCACAAAAATAAAGCTCGGAGAGTTTTTGCAACTCCATCTTGGTCATTTGTCAATGAAATTTGTTCATCTGCATAGGGCAAAAGATTAGGATTGGCATTTTTCATGGCATATCCCTTGCCTGCAAAAGCCAGCATTTCCCGATCGTTATGCTCATCTCCAAAGGCAATTAAGTCTTTTTTATCGCGATTCATAACATTGAGCAAATACTCTAAAGCAAATGCTTTGTTGACTCCTTTTGGTGTACATTCGAGAATGTTGAGAGGGCCTCCCCATGTATTAATAGCCAGTTGGTGTTGATAAAACCTATTCATCTCATCAGCTAGCGCGTATTTATCGTCGACTCTTGTTTGCAAGAGGATACAGTTAGGATCCTTGGTTACTCGTTCAGGCTTGAATTGATTTTCTGGCTGGAAATTCTCTACACCAAATAGTTTAGGATCCGCAATTTCTTCATTCGGAGTCGTGATATAGAATTTTTTACGGTATTCTCCTGCAATAAAGTCGGCTTGGATATCTTCTTTACGTTTAACTATATCCAAGAGGTATTTTTTATCCAAAGTCAAGCACTTTTCATGCTCCCAAGTCTGACCTGGTAGATGGGTGAGGGAGCCGTTAAAGTTAATCATGGGGGCATGTAACTCTAGTTCACGGTAGAAGTCTTTTGCCATACGATAAGGACGTCCTGTCGTAATAATGACATGGTGTCCTTTTTCTGAAATTTTTTTGATCGTCTCTTTGGTGAAATCGGAGAGTTTGCTTTCACTATTTAGCAGGGTTCCGTCCAAATCAACTGCGATAATTTTTTTAGTCATATAAACCTTCCTAGTCGTTTCCAGATAAGATGTCTTCTATTATATCAAAAAGAAGGAAGAAAAGCAGATAAGAACAAAAAATATAGTTGCTTTGATTTGTTAAATAATTCAAACAAATATATTGAAAAGGTGAATAATAAGTGGTATAATAAAAATATTGTTCGTAAAAAAACAAAAGGAGATTAAAGATGGACAAACTATTTAAACTAAAAGAGCACGGGACAGATGTCCGTACAGAGGTGCTTGCTGGTTTAACAACATTCTTTGCAATGAGTTATATTCTCTTTGTAAACCCTCAAATGCTTTCCCAAACGGGTATGCCTGTTCAAGGTGTTTTTCTTGCAACAATTATCGGTTCTGTAGTTGGTACTTTGATGATGGCTTTCTATGCTAATTTGCCATACGCACAAGCACCAGGTATGGGACTCAATGCCTTCTTCACATTTACAGTTGTATTTGGGATGGGCTATACTTGGAAAGAAGCTCTTGGTATGGTCTTCATTTGTGGAATTATTTCACTGATTATCACTTTGACAAATGTTCGTAAAATGATCATCGAATCTATTCCTACAACACTTCGTTCAGCTATTTCCGCTGGTATTGGTGTTTTCCTTGCCTATGTTGGGATTAAGAATGCTGGTCTCTTAAAATTCTCAATCGATCCAGGTACTTATACGGTAGCAGGTGAAGGAGCAGACAAGTCTCAAGCTGCACTTACTGCAAACTCAGCAGCTGTTCCAGGATTGGTAGACTTCAATACTCCAGCAGTATTGGTGGCTCTTGCTGGTCTTGCCATTACGATCTTCTTTGTTGTTAAAGGCATCAAAGGTGGAATTATTCTTTCTATTTTAACAACGACTGTGCTTGCCATTGCTGTTGGTGTTGTGAATTTGTCAGGGATTGACTTCGCTAGCAACAATCTTTCATCAGCGGTTAATGATCTAGGAACTTTGTTTGGTGCTGCTCTTGGTTCAGAAGGTTTAGGATCTTTGATTTCAAACACTTCACGTTTACCAGAAACCTTGATGGCTATTCTTGCCTTCTCACTAACGGATATTTTTGACACAATTGGTACTCTTATCGGTACTGGTGAAAAAGTTGGTATCGTTGCGACAAGTGGGGAAAACCATGAGTCCGCTAAATTGGACAAGGCTCTTTACTCTGACTTGGTAGCGACTTCAGTAGGTGCCATTGCAGGTACTTCAAACGTTACGACTTATGTTGAGTCTGCGGCGGGTATCGGCGCTGGTGGACGTACTGGTTTGACAGCCCTAGTAGTTGCGATCTGTTTTGCTCTCTCTAGCTTCTTTAGCCCACTTCTAGCGATTGTTCCGACAGCTGCAACAGCACCAATTTTGATCATCGTAGGAATCATGATGCTTTCTAACTTGAAAAACATTCCTTGGGATGATATGGCTGAAGCGGTTCCTGCCTTCTTCACATCTATCTTTATGGGATTCAGCTACTCTATCACACAAGGGATTGCTGTTGGTTTCTTGACTTATACCTTGACAAAAGTTGTCAAAGGTCAAGCCAAGGATGTGCACATGATGATTTGGATTTTGGATGCCTTGTTTATCCTTAACTATATCAGTATGGCGCTATAAATGGTATAATATAAAAAGGGGAGCTTCCCTTTTTTATTATAAGGAGGTATATTATGAAAGAAAAAACTATCTGGCAAGAAGTTTTAAACAGAGGTATATGGGTCCTCATCCTATTAGCGGCTTTTGTTCTATCACAAATTCCCATAGGGCTAGCTGCTTGGCTGGCAGTTAAGGAATTTCCACTTTTACAGTCAGGGCTCTTCGTTGCCGCCCTATCTATTGTCGTTTTGATTGTATTCATTATTGGTGCACGAAAAACAAAACTTGCTACTTTTAATCTATCCTTTTTCAAAGCAAAAGACTTGGCTCGCCTGGTGTTGAGTTATCTAGTAATTTTTGCTACCAACTTGTTTGGTTCATCTTTGCTTCGCATGATGAATGAGACGACAACCAGAAATCAATCAGCCATTAATGGTTTTGTTCAAAATAGTTCCTTGATTTCAACTTTTTTCTTGCTAGTCTTGATTGCTCCTATTTGTGAGGAAATCTTGTGTCGTGGGATTATTCCTAAAAAAATCTTCCGGGGACGGGAAAAATTAGGCTTTATTGTAGGAGCAATTGTCTTTGCCTTGCTCCACACTCCGACCAATCTGCCTTCTCTCCTTATCTACGGAGGAATGTCTACAGTTTTAACTTGGACAGCCTATAGAACAGAGCGCTTAGAGATGTCAATCTTACTTCATATGATTGTCAATGGCATCGTTTTTAGCTTATTAGCCCTACTGGTTTTGATTAGTAGAAATTTAGGTCTATCTTTCTAAACACAAAATTCCAGATTTCTAGTTAATCTTTTGGCTCTATAATTTCTGTAGTGGGTAAAAGCACTGTAGGAATTATGGAGCCTCTTTTATTGTGCACTTATATTGTATATTCAAGGTAGAAAAAAGTCCCATAAGTTCTTTAATGAAAAGTGACTAATCCCTCATTAGAAAGAATCCTATGGAACAACCCAATTTTATCACAAACTTACTGGGAATAAAAGACAAGAACATCATCATCTTGGGTGTTCTAGATGCTGGAACATCTAAAGAAATCATCTCTAAGAAACTCTTTCCTTTTGCAAAAATCGTTCTCGATTGCTTTCACATTGTACAACATCTCAACTAGGCTATGAACCGCCTGCGCATCCAAATCATAAATCAATTGGATAGAAAATCTCATGAATATACGGATAACAAACGCTACTGAGAGCACATCCGTAAACTCATCATAAACGATTTTATTGTCCAACTTTTCACATACACTTAGCTAACAAAAGAATTCTTGAAAATATTCTCTCTTACTAGCAAAAACTCCGAAAGCACTATGAACTTTTTCATTTTCAAGAAAAACAGGCTGACCAATTCTTGAGTCTCATTGAAGAAACAATTTCTTGTATAAATCCTATTTTCCAAACCCTTTTTAAGACTTTTTAAAGATAAGGGCAAAATGGAACTGCCCTACTCAAACGAAAAACTAGACGCTACCAACAACTTCATCAAAGTCATCAAGAGAAATGCTTTTCGCTTACGAAACTTTGAAAACTTTAAAACTAGAATCCTCATCGCTTTGAATATAAAAAAGGAGAGGATCAATTTAGCCCTCTCCAGATTGCAACTTTTCGTCAACCCACTACAGTTGACAAAGCCCCTTAAGATAATCAGTCAGAATTTCTTTTTTAAAATCCATTATGGTCGCTGAGTTCTTTGAACCAGTGACCTGATTTCTTCAGACGACGTTCTTGCGTTTCCAAGTCAAGCTCTACCAAACCATAGCGATTTTTATAGCTGTTGAGCCATGACCAGCAATCGATAAAGGTCCAAATCAAGTAACCCTTACAGTTGGCCCCGTCTTCAATGGCTCGGTGGAGTTCACGCAGATGCCCTTTGACAAAGTCGATACGATAGTCGTCCTGAATCATGCCATTCTCACGGAACTTGTCTTCACCTTCAACACCCATGCCATTCTCTGTCAACATCCACTCGATATTGCCATAGTTTTCCTTGATATTTTGAGCAATATCATAAATCCCTTGCTCGTAGATTTCCCAACCGCGGTGGGGATTAATCTTACGGCCCGGCATGATATAAGGCTCGTAGAAATGCTCTGGCAAGAGCGGACTGTCAGGATGCTTGGCAAAACGCGGTGCCATGACACGCAAAGGCTGGTAGTAGTTGACTCCTAAAAAGTCAACGGTATTCTCACGAATGAGTTCCAACTCTTCTGCTGTAGAATCTGGCAGCAAATCATGCTCAGCTAAAATCTCCACTAACTCTTCTGGATAAGCTCCTAAAACAGACGGATCTAGGAAAGATTGAGCTTGAAAGAGGTCGGCAATACGAGCAGCCTTGACATCTGCGGGATGTTGGCTACGTGGATAAGCTGGCGTCAAGTTAAGAACAATCCCAATCTTGGAATCAGGCAAGAGTTCATGACAGGCCTTGACCGCAAGACTGCTAGCCAGTTGCGTATGATAGGCAACCTTAACCGCCGCTTTGGCATCTACCTTATGAGGATAGTGGGCATCATAGAAATAGCCAAACTCTACGGGGACAATGGGCTCGTTAAAGGTAATCCATTGATCCACCAAGTCACCGTAAGTTTCAAAACAAAAACGAGCATAGTCTTCATAAGCTGAGACAGTTGCCTTATTTTCCCAGCCATCGCCGTCTTCTTGGAGGGCAAATGGCAGGTCGAAGTGATAGAGATTGACTAAGAGACGAATCCCCTTGGCCTTAATAGCTTCAAAAACCTGACGGTAGAAAGCCACCCCTTGCGGATTGACCTCTCCACGACCTTGCGGGAAAATACGAGACCACTGGATAGAAGTTCGAAAGGCTGTATGGCCAGTCTCTAACAAAAGCTCAATATCCTTCTCCCAGTTTTCGTAAAAAGTCGATGTTTTGTCAGGTCCAATCCCATTGTAGTAGCGATTAGGTTCCACCTGATACCAATAATCCCAGAGATTATCTCCTTTACCATCACCAAGCACTCGTCCTTCTGTCTGTGGTCCAGAAGTGGAGGAACCCCAGACAAAATCCTTTGGAAATTTTAGCATACCTTTACCTCTTCATTTACTCATTTTCCCCATTATATAGAAAAAACAAGGTAAAAACTAGTTACATTTTTGCCTTGTTTTTCTTCTGATTATAGTTTTTATTTCTTGCCTAGGATTTCAAGGGTTTCGAGCAAGTTGTCTGCGTGAACTTCGATGGTGTCACCAGTCGCCTTGATCTTAACTTCTACGATGCCATCGGCTGCCTTCTTCCCAACAGTGATACGGATTGGTAGACCAATCAAGTCGCTATCGCTAAATTTAACTCCGACACGTTCGTTACGGTCGTCTGTCAAGACTTCGTAACCAGCTCCCATCAAGCTAGACTCAAGTTTTTCTGTCAAGGCTTGCGCTTCTTCATCTTTGACATTGACAGTGATCAAGTGCACATCAAATGGTGCTAATTCTTTAGGGAAGTTAACTCCCCAAGCGTAACGGTATTCACCTTTTGGCGTTTTGTTGACAAAGAGGCGAGCGTGTTGCTCCATAACTGCTGAAAGAAGACGGCTAACACCGATACCGTAACATCCCATGATGATTGGCACAGCACGACCATTTTCATCCAAAACATCTGCACCCATGCTTGCTGAGTAGCGAGTTCCGAGTTTAAAGATGTGACCAATTTCGATACCACGCGCGAAGTTAAGAACACCTTGTCCGTCTGGTGAAATTTCACCCTCACGAACTTCGCGGATATCCACGTATTCTGCAGTGAAATCACGACCTGGGTTCACACCCGTCAAGTGGTAACCATCTTCGTTAGCACCCACAACAGCATTGCGAACATCTTGCACCTTACGGTCAGCAATGATTTTCACATTTTCTGGCAAACCAACTGGACCAAGTGAACCAAAACCTGCCTGAACAACACTTGCTACTTCTTCCTCGCTAGCAACGTCAAAGAAATCTGCACCCAAGTGGTTTTTCAACTTGACTTCGTTAAGTTGGTCATTTCCAACTAGAAGGGCTGCAACAAGCTCTCCATCTGCCATGTAGAAGAGGGTTTTGATCGTTTGCTCTTCTGGCACGTTAAGGAAGGCTGCGACTTCATCGATGGATTTAACACCTGGAGTTTCGACGCGAGTCACTTCTTCTTCCGCAACGACACGGTTGCTTGGTTTGTACTCGTTTGTTGCCATTTCTAAGTTAGCTGCATAGCTAGACTCACTTGAGTAGGCAATGGTGTCTTCACCAGAAACCATCCATTTGAGCAATTCTGCCTTGATTTCTTCTTGCACTTCTGCAGGAATTTCATCAAATGAGGCAACTGACTTGTCCAAAACAACCCAGCGGTCGAGGTCTGTACGGGCTGGTGTAATCGCCATAAATTCTTGGCTATCCTTACCACCCATGGCTCCACCGTCACCGATGATGGCCTTGAAATCCAAGCCACTACGAGTGAAAATTCGTTCATAGGCCGCTTTGTACTCGTCATAAGTCACATTCAAACTATCGTAATTAGCATGGAAACTATAGCCATCTTTCATGATAAATTCACGCGTACGGAGAAGTCCGTTACGTGGGCGTTTTTCATCACGGTACTTGGGCTGGATTTGGTAAAGGTTGAGTGGCAATTGCTTGTAAGACTTGACAGAGTCACGAACAATAGCTGTAAAAGTTTCTTCGTGTGTTGGACCTAGGATAAAGTCTGATTTTTCACGGTTTTTCAGTTTATAAAGGTCTTCACCATAGGTTTCATAACGACCTGATTCGCGCCAAAGATCTGCACTAAGAAGGGCAGGAGCCAACATTTCCACCGCACCAATCTTGTCAAACTCTTGGCGCATGATGTTCTTAGCCTTTTCAATCACACGGTTAGCAAGTGGAAGGTAAGAATAAACTCCTGCAGAAACTTGACGAACATAACCAGCACGCAACATAAGGGCGTGGCTGATAACTTGAGCATCGCTTGGCATTTCGCGAAGCGTAGGGATTAGCATTTTACTTTGTTTCATAATTACTCCTTTAATGTTTAAAAGAAGGTTCGCATGATGTCATTCCAAGTCACGGCGAGCATCAAAACGACCATAATGACAACCCCAACTAGAGTGACATAGGTTTCAATTTCTTGTTTAAGGGGTTTACGGCGGATAGCCTCTAGGATATTGAGCACAATCTTTCCACCATCCAAAGCCGGAATCGGAATCAAATTAAAAATTCCGATATTGATGGAAATTATAGCTAGGAAATAGAGGACATTCTCAATTCCATTTTTAGCAGCATCGCTACTTGCCTTAAAAATGGCAACGGGCCACCGAGTTTGTTCAAATCTGGATGGAAAATCAAGTTTTTCAGAGCCGAAAGGATACGGAGCCCTGAGTCAGCAGCGGTTGTAAATCCACCAACAAACATGGACAGGAGGTCTGACTTGACTCTCGGTTGAACCCCGAGAATATAACGTCCTTGATTTTCTTCTGGAGTCACCGTGACTTGTTTTTCGCTACCATTTTCAGAAATAGTCACATCTAAGGTCGGGGCGGTCTTGTCCTTGGTATCTGCTTCCACAGCCTGGGTCAAGTCTTGCCAATCCTTAACCTCATGCGAGCCGACCTTGGTAATTTGAGCGGTCTCAGCTACGCCTACCTTAGCCAAAGCTCCCTCTGGCATGACATGAAAGAGATTTGTCTGAGTATCTCTAACACCGCCTTGTAAAAAGATTAGGATCCAAAAAACAACGACTCCTAAGATAAAGTTGTTCATAGGACCTGCAAAGTTGGTGATGAGCTTGCCCCAGATAGAAGCATTTTGATACTGTACATCCAGAGGAGCGATGCGCACTTCGGTTCCATCTGCCTCAACAACTGTTGCATCGTGATCCACTGCAAAGGTCTTTTCTTCTTCCAAGACCAAGCCCTTGATAAAGAGCTTGTCTTCAAAGTCAAACTGAGTTACCTGCATAGGGAGAGCTGTTTGATCCAGTTTCTTCCCAGATAGATTGATTCGTTTGACCTTACCATCTTCGGCAAGTGTTAAACTGACCGGGGTTCCTGTCTTGATCTCCGTCGCATCATCACCCCAACCAGCCATACGAACATACCCTCCTAAAGGAAGGATCCGAATGGTATAAGCAGTTCCGTCCTTACCGATATGGGCAAAAATCTTGGGGCCCATACCAATAGCAAACTCACGGACTAAAATGCCTGATTTCTTGGCAAAATAAAAATGTCCAAACTCATGCACCACCACAATAATCCCAAAAACGAGGATAAAGGTTAGCAATCCAATCATTCAATATTCCTTTCTTTAAAACAGGCCAAATAAGTGCATCATTGGAAACACAATCAGCATGCTGTCAAAGCGATCCAACACACCGCCATGTCCAGGGATAAATTTTCCAGAATCCTTAACACCGAAATGGCGTTTCATGGCACTCTCAATCAAGTCACCAAACTGACCTGCCACACTGAAGAAGACGGCAAAGAGGCTCATTCTATAAATTCCATAAGGGAGAGCAACTGTGCTGTCTACAAGCATGAAGATTGCTGTTACCAGTACCGCACCTAGAATACCACCGATAAAGCCCTCAATGCTCTTATTAGGAGAAACTCTTGGTGCCAACTTATGCTTGCCAAAATTCATCCCTATCAGGTAAGCTGCGCTATCTGTCGCCCAGACGATAAAGAGGGCCAGAAGCACTTTGTCAAAACCTGCCACCCGAGCATCTAGTAAGGCATTAAAACCAAAACCAACATAAAAGCTCACAGCAATAGGGAAAACGGCATCTTCAATCGTATAGCTTTTACTGAAGACGGTCGTCCCTAGCATTATGGTAATCAAAATACTATAGGCAACCACATTCCCATCAACAGGCAAAAAAGTTAGGTAATTTTCTAAAGGAACTGTGAGAGCGAAGGTCGCAAAAAGAGTCAAAGCGCCCTCAATGGTCATAGTCTTTAGCCCCTTCATGTGCAAGAGTTCATGGACAGCCAGCATGGCTAACAAACCAATGCCTATCTGCAACAAGAGTCCTCCCACAAACAATACTGGAAGGAAAATGGCCAGAGCCAATACTGCAAACAATGTTCTCTTTTGTAAATCCTTGGTCATATCTTCTCCTAAACTCCTCCAAATCGGCGATTGCGATGGTTAAAGGCAGCAATAGCTTCCTGCAGAGCAGCTTCATCAAAATCAGGCCACAGGGTATCTGTAAAGTAAAGCTCGCTATAGGCTGCTTGCCATGGCAAGAAATTACTCAAACGCAACTCACCACTCGTACGGATAATCAAATCAGGATCCCGCAAATCCTTTGGCAGGTGCTGCGTGAAAAGATAGTCCCCAATCATATCTTCTGTGATGTCGCCAGGATTGATTTTGGCGTCTAGAACTTCCTGAGCCAAGCTCTTAAGAGCCTGCGTGATTTCAGCACGACCACCGTAGTTAAGCGCAAAATTGAGAATCAAGCCCGTATTGTTCTTGGTCAATTCCTCCGCTTTTTTCAAAGCTTCAAAAGTCGGCTTAGGCAAACGGTCTGTCTCCCCAATCATCTGAATCTTAACGTTATTTGCGTGCAATTCAGGAACATAGTTATCATAAAATTCGACTGGCAAGTTCATGATAAACTTGACTTCTTGATCTGGGCGTGCCCAATTTTCCGTTGAAAAGGCATAGACTGTGATAACCTTAACTCCCATCTTGTTAGCTGCCTTGGTCACCTTTTGGAGGGCTTCCATTCCCGCCTTATGACCAAAAACCCGTGGTTGCATCCGTTTTTTAGCCCAGCGACCATTTCCATCCATGATGATCCCGATGTGAGCAGGAACCTGTGTTGGAACCTCAACTTCTACAGCTTTATCTTTCTTAAAAAATCCAAACATGATCATATTCCTATTCAAAAATCTATCGTTTCATTATACCATATTTCCCTATTTTCTTCTATTGCTAAGTTACTGCCCCTGCTTGCAGATAGACAAAAAATAAGCCGCCTGATTAGGCGACTTTATTTTATAGGGAGATTATTATGAAAAAGTTTTAGGAGTTTAAGTTAAGTTTCTCTTAACTTATGAACCTAGTATACCGTCCCTAACTTAAATTTTTCTTAAGTTTTTTGAAAAAGTGAGATTTTTCCATTTTTCTTGCCAATTTTTCTTGGACAAGCGTTCTTGATAGAGCTTCATTCGGTCCTCATTCTCTAAAAAATGAGGAGTTGGGGAAACTTGAAACTTTAAAATATCCTCTAAACCATAGGGCGCAAAGGGCTCTAAAGTTGCATCGGCATGCAAGCGAAGACCTATCGCCGTACAGCGCTCAGGATACTTACTCATGGCATCACGAGAACTCGTGTAAGGCGCTGTGTGGGGACTGTGCAGATGCATATAGACCTGATTTTTCAACTCCCACTGATACTGAGGGAAATCTTCTCTCAGCTTTTTTTCTAGGGATACTGTTTCCTCATAAGAAACATCTGGATCAAAGAAAATCACATCCACGTCCGTTTCATGATCAAAAGGCGATTTGTCTGACAATAGATTCCAGATGAAATTCCTGACAGAACCTGCTGCCAACCACGAGTCTTTCAGATCAAGATCACGAATGATGGTCAGAATGGTCATCATATCTGGATTTTCTCTGAAAGCATCTAGAATTTCTTGTTCATTTTTCATTGTATTCATACCCTAAATGCTCATATGCCTTAGCTGTCGCCACCCGTCCAGAACGAGTTCGCATGATGAAACCTTTCTGAATCAGGTAAGGTTCATACATATCTTCTACCGTCTCACGCTCCTCTGCAATATTAACAGAAAGAGTTCCTAAACCAACTGGACCACCACCGTACATCTCAATCATGGTACGAAGGATTTTTTGGTCTACATAGTCCAAACCTTCATGGTCTACATCTAACATGGTCAAAGCCTTATCGGTAATGACATCATCGATAACCCCATTTCCCATAATCTGGGCAAAGTCGCGCACGCGCTTGAGGAGACGATTGGCGATACGAGGAGTTCCACGACTGCGTAAGGCCAACTCAGCTGCAGCTTCATGAGTGATTTCCATCTCAAAAATATCTGCCGTTCGTTCAACAATCTCCGTCAAGTCATCATGAGCATAATACTCCATATGACCTGTAATCCCAAAACGTGCTCGCAGAGGATTTGAAAGCATCCCCGCACGTGTCGTTGCACCAATCAAGGTGAATGGTGGCAAGTCCAAATGAACACTGCGACTGCCTTCACCAGCACCAATCATGATATCAATGTAGAAGTCCTCCATGGCACTATAGAGCACCTCTTCCACCGACATGGGCAAGCGATGAATCTCGTCAATAAAAAGGACGTCTCCAGGTTCCAAATCATTCAAAATTGCTACCAGATCACCCGCTTTTTCAATGACAGGACCAGACGTTTGCTTGAGATTGACTCCCAGTTCATTGGCAATAACAAAGGCCATGGTCGTTTTCCCCAAACCTGGTGGCCCAAATAAGAGTACATGGTCCAGTGCTTCATCCCGCATTTTGGCAGCTTCGATAAAAATTTGCAGCTGATCCTTGACCTTATCCTGCCCAATATATTCACGTAAATACTGAGGACGGAGGGTACGTTCTACCAACTCCTCATCCCCCATGATTTCATTGTCTAAAATTCTACTCATGGCTCTATTATATCAAAAATCCAAGCCACAAACAAAAAAGCCACCTGATTGGGTGGCCTCTTTAGGGAGATTATTATGAAAAAGAAAAGTTTAGGATTTCATTAAATAAAGTTAGGAGGTCTTTATTTAATGGTTATATAATACAAGATGAATCTTAAAGCTAACTTAACTTTTTCTTTGATTTATCATTTTTTTAAAAATTTTTTTCCAAATGGATTTTTCCTCCCCAAGCCACAAAAAAGTCACCTGATTGGGTGACTTCTTTAGGAGATTATGATGAAAAAGAAAAGTTTAGGATTTCATTAAATAAAGTTAGGAGGTCTTTATTTAATGATTATATAATACAGGAAAAGGCTTAAACTTTACTTAAGAAAAAATAATTTTTTATCTTTTTCGATCCACCCAAATCATTCCTGTACAATCATAAGTAGATAAGGTTTCAAATCCCAGAGAACGATAGAATCCCAAGGTTTTTTCTGTCTGTTCGGTCACCAGTTGGACTTGATAGGCATCTTTGAAATCCTCTAAAGCCTTTCTCATTAGGGCACTACCAATCCCTTGGCGCTGATAGCTAGGCAAAACGATCAAATCCTGGACAAAAATCGATGAAAAGCCATCTCCGACTAAACGGGTCAAGCCCACCACAGCATCGCCATCATGTGCCAGATAAATCGCTAATGAATGAGACAAGGCCTTCTCCAACATCTGAGGTTGATGGGTATAATTTGTCCAACTGACTGCCTGATAGAGATGCAAAATATCCTCTAGCTTGACGATTTCTTGCCTTCTAATAGTAATCATCTCAATACCTCTCAGAATTCTCTTAAGCTCTTGTGCTGCCGTCCATCTTTATCAAAGTTTTCAGGAGCCAGCCATGCTTCCAAACGGGCTTTGACTTGAGGCCAGTCCTTATCAATCATAGACAACCAATCCGTATCTCGAGTACGCCCCTTATAAACGACTGCCTGGCGGAAAGTTCCTTCATAGACAAAGCCCAAACGTTCCGCAGCTCGTCTTGATGGGAGATTTAGAGCATCGCACTTCCACTCATAGCGACGATAGTTGAGCTCCTCAAAAACATAGCTAGCCAAGAGATACTGGGCTTCTGTTCCTAGCCTCGTCCTCTTAAGAGCCGGTGAAAAGGTGACAGCTCCCACTTCTATTACACGGTTATTCTGATCAATGCGCATGAGAGAAAAAGTTCCCAAGGCCTTACCCGTTGCCTTGTCTATAATCACGTAGTAAAATCGATCCTTACGAGCCAACATCTGATTTAAAACGGCAACCAGTTCCTCCATGTCTGCCACTGGCTCCTGAAAGAGGTAGGTCCACATCTCCCGAGGAGTATCTGGACCATAAACAGCTAGCAGATCCTCCGCATGCTTTTCCACTAAAAGAGCTTCTATCCGAGCGTAGCGCCCTTCTAAGAAATCAATGGAAGGCAATTCACCTGGTGTATAACCTTCCATTGACTCACCAATCATCTGACCATATTCGTTTACTGGCATCGTTTTTCTCCTTGTTCATTCCTTGAATATAGTATAACATATCTTAATGAAAATTTTAGGAAACACTTGGTTTTCGATTCAACAATGCAAACTCCTCTTATAAAAATCATCCCCCCAGTTTATGGAGGAATGATCAAATATGGAAACGAGTGAGTTAATGCCCCTTGTGCTTCTCTCTACGTTTTTGCTGTTTGCGTTCAAATTTCTCTTGCTTGAGCAATTGCTTTTGGAGACTAGACTGTTGTTTTGAATACTTTTTTCGTTCGTCATACTGCAACTGCAAGAGCTCTTGTGACTTAGAAGAAACTTTCTGCTTCACCTGTTTCTTTACAGCTCGCTGCAGACGCTTCGGATTCTTAATCTTCACATGCTGTTTGACTGTTGCCTCTGGACTAAAAGATAACCGAGCAAACTGAGTCTGTAAAAGTTTCAAAATTTCATCCTCTTTTGGTTCCTGACCAAATGTCACACGACAAACTTGATAAGTTCCCTCATACTCTTGTTCAAACAATCCATGCCAAAATCCATCTTCAAAATAAACTGTCAAGCCAATTGAAACGATTTCCACGACAGCACCTCCTTAAATCTATCCCTAAGAATGGACAACCAAGGAGGAAGGTTACTGATAGGCTTGCCTACGTCTGGACTACCAACCAGAACTGTGTTTTTATCTTAGTTGGGACTATTATAGCACGGTTCAGCACTATCTACAAATTTTTCAGATGTGTATCAAAAAAATTTATCGTGGCAAACCAAGAGTCTACACTTTCTTTCATTAATAAGCGCCAATCTTTTCGATAACGATGATTCGGTTGATAAGCAACCGTCAACATATGCCCCGTTTCATGGTATTTTTTAAACAAAATGGATTTCCCTTTATAATGTGAAATAATATCATCTATCGCGGATGACGCATTCCATATTTCATCAACATCGCTTCCTAGCAATAATAAAGGAGAGGAAATTTTACTCACATCAATCCGAGCCCTACTATCTTCCGAAATATGTTTTCCAAAAAACTTGTTTAACAAATAATTTCCTAGTTGAAATTTTTGATACGGAAGTTCTTTTTGCAAATATGTCCAAGAAGATGAATGAGAGTTGAGTTTTCCCTTTATTCCTTCAAATATTACATTTGAGGGGGAATTGAGTACCAAACATTGCACATCATCCAAAATACTTTGTCCAGCTAGAACAAGCTCTGCTCCTTTAGAACGACCATATATTCCTATTTTTGTATTATCAACTTGAGGATGATGATATAGAAAATCTTTCGCTTCCTCCAGACATTCTATCGGAATTCGTTCTAAGTTTTGGGGTAATCCCTCTAAACCAAAATAAGCTATCGCAAGACAAATATAGCCTCTAGAAGATAAAAGTTGGGCAATGTTCTGAGCTTTTTCAATTCTTCCCTCACTACCGCTAACAATAATCACGGCTGGCGCCTTTCTTAACTTTTCATCATAAAATAATCGACCTTGAAAATGCTTATCATAAATATCTTGATACCTTATTCCCAGATTCATATAACGCCTTACAAAACTTTGCTCCGCGACCACATCTTTCCCCAGCCTGATTTTAATTTCAACACCAAAACAATCTCGCAATGGAATTCTATCAAGAGAACTGGGTAATCTCCTTTTCCTATTCTTCAACGGTTTCGCATTAAAGAACAAGCCCATTTCTGAAACTCCTTTATAAGATCCCGAAATAGATGCTGTTTGAGAGGTGTCAATCATACCGTCCTGATCAGATAAAAAAATTGCAGTTGATTTCCACATGACATCATGATCTAAAAGTAAGGGAGCATTTATACAGTAATAATCAGATAGGTACATTTCTACACAATACCTTGTCCTTGGTTCTAAACCATTGATAGTAATATAAAAAGATTCATCTGCTAAATCAGTTTGTGAAATCAGTTCAATGTTTACAGTCATATCTTCTCCTTTTGTTAATATACTTAACAACTAAATTTAAAATTTACCGTGACTTTCACCACGGCAATCCTCCCCATACATTTTCAATATCATCCATCAATTTCACAACTGTTTGAAGCTCCTCCTCGCTATAGTTGTTTAAAACTGAAAAGACCGATTCTTCAATATATGCTTGTTGCTCCTTATGGATTTTAAAAACTTCGATACCTTTTTCAGATAATCTCAAATATTTATTTTTCCCATTATTCGGAGCAAAATCAAAAACAACTAAATTTTTTTGAATTAATCTACTAACACTTTGAGTTATTGCACTTCTCGAAACTTTTAATAATTCAGATAATTTCACTAGATTTAAGGGCTGATTTTTCCCAATCACAACAATCAAATGTACCTCATTCAACGTAATGGATTTGTCAATACTAATTTTATGTTGTGTTTTTTTTAACTGTTCAAACGCTAAAATAAATCTATTGAAACGATTATTAAATGTAATAAATTCTTTTTTATCCATAATCTCTCTTTTCTTTGTTAATTATATTAACAAAATAGAAACTTCTTGTCAAATAAAAATCCTCCAGATTCTACTCTGAAGGATTCATATCTTATTTCACAACAATATTTACCAGCTTGTTAGGTACCGCAATCACCTTCACGATTTCCTTACCATCAATTTCCGCTTTAACTTTTTCATCCGCTAGAGCGATTTCTTGCAATTCTTCGCGTGATAGGTCTTTAGCAACCATGAGTTTAGCACGAACTTTACCTTTGATTTGGACGACGATTTCGATTTCGTCTTCAACCAATTTGCTTTCGTCCCATGCTGGCCAAGCCACGTAAGAGATGGACTCACCTGTTACTGCAACTGTTTGCCAGAGTTCTTCTGCTAAATGAGGTGCAAATGGGGCAATCAATTGGATAAAGCCTTTGGCGTAGTCCACATAGAGTTTGTCTTCCTTATTAGCAGCGTTGACAAAGACCATAAGTTGGGCAATGGCTGTGTTGAATTTCATGGATTCGATTTGCTCAGTGACAGATTTGACTGTTTCATTGTAAACCTTGTCAAGAGCACCATTGTTTTCCGCAACAATTTCCTTACTTGTAATCAAACGGTAAACACGGTCAAGGAACTTACGGCTTCCTTCCAGACCTTCCTCAGACCAAGCGATGGAAGCGTCAAGTGGCCCCATGAACATTTCATAAACACGAAGGGTATCGGCACCGTATTGTTCCACTACGTCGTCTGGATTAACAACGTTCTTAAGAGATTTAGACATCTTGGCTGGTGCTTGCTCCAACTCTTCTCCTGTTTCCACATGGAAGAAAGAACCGTCACGTTTTTCAACCTTGTCAGTCGCTACAAGAGCTCCACGGTGGTCACGGTAGCTTGTTCCCAAAATCATCCCTTGGTTAAAGAGTTTTTGGAATGGCTCTTTGGTTGGAACAACACCAAGGTCATAGAGGAATTTATGCCAGAAACGAGCGTAAAGCAAGTGAAGAACGGCATGCTCTGCACCACCCACATAGATATCTACTGGCAACCATTGTTTGAGAAGATCCTCATCGGCCAATTTTTCTGTGTTATGTGGATCGATATAGCGGAGGTAGTACCAGCTTGAACCTGCCCATTGTGGCATGGTGTTGGTTTCGCGACGACCTTTGACGCCATCCTCACGAGTCACTTCAAGCCAGTCTGTCAAGTTAGCCAATGGACTCTCCCCTGTACCTGAAGGGCGGATGTCCTTGGTGACTGGCAAGACAAGTGGCAATTCACTCTCAGGAACAGCTGTTGAAGTCCCATCTTCCCAATGAATGATTGGAATTGGCTCACCCCAGTAACGTTGACGGCTAAAGAGCCAGTCGCGGAGACGGTAGGTGACTTTTTCTTGACCGCAGCCTTTTTCTTCCAACCAAGCCACAATCTTAGCAATAGCGTCTTCTTTGTTAAGGCCATCTAGGAAGTCTGAATTGACATGAAGACCGTCTTCTGTGTAGGCAGCTTCTGCTACATTACCACCTTCAAGTACTTCTACGATTGGAAGGTTAAATTGTTTGGCAAATTCCCAGTCACGTTGGTCGTGGGCTGGCACGGCCATTACCGCACCAGTTCCGTAGCTAGCAAGAACATAGTCTGCAATCCAGATTGGGATTTCCTTGCCATTGACAGGGTTGATGGCATAAGCACCAGTCCAAACCCCTGTTTTTTCCTTAGCAAGGTCTGTACGAGCCAAGTCTGACTTCAGACTAGCTTGGTGTTTGTAGTCTGCTACAGCCTCTGCTTGTTCTGGACTTGTGATGGCATCTACTAGTTCATGTTCAGGAGCTAAGACTGTGAAAGTCGCACCGAAAAGAGTGTCAGGACGAGTAGTAAAGACGGTGAATTCCTTGTCTGTTCCTTTTACTTTGAAAGTTACATTGGCACCAGTTGATTTCCCAATCCAGTTACGTTGCATGTCCTTGATAGACTCTGGCCAATCCAACTCATCCAAGTCATTAAGCAAGCGCTCTGCATAGGCCGTGATTTTAAGCATCCATTGACGCATCGGTTTGCGGACAACGGGATAGCCACCACGCTCAGAAGTTCCATCAGGAAGCACTTCTTCGTTGGCGATGGCTGTTCCCAACTCTTCCACCCAGTTTACTGGCACTTCGGCTTCATAGGCCAAGCCTTTTTCGTAAAGCTTAGTGAAAATCCATTGTGTCCACTTGTAGTAGTTTGGATCTGTTGTGTTGACTTCACGGTCCCAGTCGTAAGAGAATCCAAGCGCATTGATTTGACGTTTGAAGTTGGCAATGTTTTCCGCCGTAAATTCTGCTGGGTCATTCCCCGTATCCATAGCGTATTGCTCTGCAGGCAAACCAAAGGCATCCCATCCCATTGGGTGAAGGACATTGTAGCCTTGCGCACGTTTGTAACGGCTGAGGATATCGGTTGCTGTATAACCTTCTGGGTGTCCTACATGCAATCCAGCTCCTGAAGGATATGGGAACATGTCGAGAGCATAAAACTTCGGTTTTGATGCATCTGTTCCTGTCTTAAATGTATGATGTTCTGCCCAGTAGCCCTGCCACTTAGGCTCAATTTCTTTATGATTGTAAAAACTCATGCTATTTCTCCAATTTTATGATGTTACTATTATACCATTTTTGAGGGAATTTGAAAGACGAGAAATGTTCTTTTAGACTTGGATAACAAGAAATACTGAGTCGCAAATCCAACTTATTTAACAGGAAAAAAATTAGCTCCTAATCGGAGCTAACTTCTATTGATTATTTGTCTCTTCCATCTTCTCACGCCCTAGTTCTCGGTAACTACGGTCACCAACAACTTCTACGCTAAACTGCCCGTCCTCATATTCAAGGATCGTCACACTACCATTATCGAGACCATGCGGATGCATGCCATTAATCAGATAAACAATGGTCCCAATGGTCATTCCATGGCTTACGACGAGAGCATTGCCTCCACCTTGTTCTTCCATTTCTTTGGCAATCGCTTCAAAGCCTTCCTTGATTCGACCACTGAGTTTTTCCCAACCCTCAGCCCAGCCAGCTGTATCAACCTCTACCAAGCCTTCTGCTAGCTCTGCATAGGACAACTGATGAACATGGTCTACATTGAAAATTCTCGGAATCAAGCCCATAAAGAGATCCCCATCATAGGCCCCATCAAAACTACCAAAGCACCACTCTCTGATGCGCTTGTCCATGCGGTAAGGGATTTTCCCCTGCAAGCCAAGTTCTTCTAGGATAATTCCCATGGTTTGAATGGTGCGCCCTGAATCACTGGAATAAGCGCGGTCAAACTGCAAACCAGACTCTCTCAAGCCAATTCCCAGTTCATGAATTCCCAACTCACCTTCTGCGGTCAGAGGCGTATCACTCCATCCCTGAGCACGTCCAATCGTGTTAAACATCGTTTTCCCATGACGGACCAAGTACAATCTTACTTTAGACATTTTCTATCCTCCATTTTCTTCTATTATATCATGGAACAAAGAAATATTCGGCTTTCAAAAGCAAAGCCAACATTTGTAAATTACCCAAAAGAAAAGCTACCCTCATGGTAGCTTCCCTAGGAGATTATTATGAAAAAGTTTAGGATTTCTATTAAATAAAGTTAGGAGGTCTTTATTTAATGATTATAGTATACACAGTCATCCTTAAACTCAACTTAAATCTTCTCTCTTTTTTATTAATTTTTAAAACTATGGATTGGAGCTGGGATTTGCCCACCGCGAGAAATGAAATCAACAGACGAAGCCCCGTTGACTTTCATCACTGGAGCTGTCCCTAGCAATCCACCAAACTCAATCATATCGCCTTCTTTGCCCTTTGGAATAATACGAACAGCTGTCGTTTTCATGTTAATAACACCGATTGCCGCCTCATCCGCAATCATAGCTGCAATGGTTTCAGCAGGCGTATCTTCTGGAATGGCAATCATATCCAGTCCAACAGAACAGATAGCTGTCATGGCTTCTAGTTTCTCTAAATTCAGAGAGCCATTTTGCACCGCAGCAATCATCCCCTCATCTTCAGAAACGGGGATAAAAGCACCTGACAAGCCACCGACTTGGTTACAAGCCATCACTCCACCCTTCTTAACTTGGTCATTCAAAAGAGCGAGGGCAGCCGTCGTCCCATGCGTACCAACTGTTTCTAATCCCATTTCCTCAAGGACACGTGCCACAGAGTCTCCAACTGCAGGAGTTGGTGCCAAACTTAGGTCTACAATCCCAAAGTCAACTCCAAGGCGTTCGCTCGCCATTTGACCGACCAGCTGACCGATACGAGTAATCTTGAAGGCTGTTTTCTTGACTGTTTCCGCTACTACATCAAAACTCTGACCACGAACTTTCTCCAAGGCGCGTTTGACAACACCAGGACCTGAAACACCAACATTGATGATGACATCTGCTTCACCGACACCATGGAAGGCCCCCGCCATAAAAGGATTGTCCTCAACAGCGTTAGCAAATACGACCAACTTAGCCGCTCCCATATCTGATAAGTTCGCTGTTTCCTTGATGATACGTCCCATATCAGCGACCGCAGTCATGTTGATGCCTGACTTAGTTGAGCCAATGTTAACAGACGAACAAACCTTGTCTGTCTCAGCTAGAGCGCGTGGGATAGAATTGATGAGAATTTCATCTCCTTTTTGGTAGCCTTTTTGTACCAAAGCTGAGAATCCACCAATAAAGTCAACACCAATCTCCTTGGCAGCCTTATCAAGAGCCTTTGCCAAAACAAGATAGTCTGTCGCATCAGTCGCAGCACCAATTAAAGAAATCGGAGTCACCGATACCCGTTTATTGACAATAGGAATCCCAAGTTCTGCAGCAATTTCATCTCCAACAGCCACCAGATTTGCAGCTTTAGTGGTGATTTTTTGGTAAATTTTTTCAGCAGCACGTTCGATGTCAGGATCAATACAGTCCAAAAGGGAAATCCCCATGGTGATGGTTCTGATATCGAAGTTCTGCTCCTCGATCATGGCAATGGTTTCTGTAACTTGTCTAATATCCATAGCCGCCTCCTAGATATTATACATAGCGTCAAAAATCGCCGCACTTTGAATATTGATTTTGACATTCAAGGTCTGACCGAAAGTTTCAAACTCATTTCGCAGAGTTGTAAAATCCTGTTTTTCATCACTAGATACGACAGCCATCATCGTGAAATATTCATCCAAAACGGTCTGAGAAATATCGTCAATATTTAAACCCAATTCTGCAATCTTGGTAGCCACACCTGCAACAATACCAGCCTTGTCCTTGCCAACCACTGTAATAATAGCCTTCATCTTTAGACTCCCATTCTACGATTATTAGAAAAACTGAACGTTTTTGATTCTCTTTTTCCTTAGTATAGCATATTTCCGAAAAAAATACTAAAAAACGCCTGCTTACGAAGTTGTTCTTAAACAAAAAACAATTTCGTAAACAAGCGTCTACCCTATCAAATGATGATGAGTGTTCCCGCTAGGACCGAAGTCCCAGCGGTAGACCAGAGCTAGACTAAGAGCACAAGACTCCATCATCATAACACTCAACAAAATTGATGATTTTATACTAATTCGATGATCGCCATTGGCGCAGCATCACCACGACGTGGTTCAGTTTTAAGGATACGAGTGTATCCACCGTTACGTTCAGCATAACGAGGTGCGATTTCTGAGAACAATTTTTGAAGTGCTGTAGTAGAAGTGTACTTATCAGTTGCTTCATCATAGTTTTCAGATGCGATTTCATTACGTACGAAAGCAGCTGCTTGACGACGTGCATGCAAATCACCACGTTTACCTAGAGTAATCATTTTTTCAACAGTTTTACGGATTTCTTTAGCACGAGCTTCAGTTGTCACGATTGATTCGTTGATCAAAAGGTCAGTTGTCAAATCGCGAAGCATTGCTTTACGTTGTGAGCTAGTGCGTCCTAGTTTACGGTAAGCCATGTATTCCTCCTTTATTTATCTTTTAATCCAAGACCCAAGTCAATGAGTTTGAGTTTCACTTCTTCCAAACTCTTGCGTCCAAGATTTCGTACTTTCATCATCTCTGCTTCAGATTTTTCTGTCAAATCATGCACAGTGTTGATACCGGCACGTTTCAAACAGTTGTATGAACGCACAGACAAGTCCAGTTCCTCAATCGTACGATCCAAAATACGATCGTCAGATTCAGTATCAGCTTCTTTCATCACTTCAGTTGACTTAGCAATCTCAGTAAGATTTGTAAACAAATCAAGATGTTCTGTCAAGATACGTGCTGAAAGCCCTAAAGCATCTTCTGGAATAATTGTTCCATTAGTCAAGATTTCAAGGGTTAATTTGTCAAATCCATCATTGCTACCTACACGAGCAGGCTCAACTTGATAGTTGACTTTTGTAACTGGTGTATAAATAGAATCTACAGCAAGTGTTCCAACTGGTGCATTATCTTTTTTGTTTTCATCAGCAGGTACATATCCACGACCACTGTTAACAGTCATTGTCGCTTTTAGAGAAGAACCTTCACTGATTGTAAAGAGATAATGATCTGAATTTACAATTTCAATATCACTGTCAGTCAAAATATCTCCAGCTGTAATTTCAGCAGGACCTTCAACGTCAAGCTCAATGATTTTTTCGTCTTCAACGTATGATTTCACTGCAATCCCTTTAATGTTCAAAATGATTTGCATCACATCTTCACGAACACCTGGAACTGTGTCGAACTCATGCAAGACACCTTCAATGTTGATAGATGTCACTGCCGCTCCTGGTAGAGAAGCTAGTAGTACACGACGAAGAGAGTTACCAAGAGTTGTACCATAGCCACGTTCAAGTGGTTCGATTACAAACTTGCCATAATCTTTATTTTCATCAATTTTTGTTATATTTGGTTTTTCAAACTCGATCATTTAGTTACTCCCTCTTAAACGAAAAGCAGTGTAATGCAATGATTATACACGGCGACGTTTTGGAGGACGAGCACCATTGTGTGGCACTGGAGTCACATCACGAATTGCTGTTACTTCAAGACCAGCGGCAGCAAGCGCACGAATAGCTGACTCACGACCAGAACCTGGACCTTTTACAGTAACTTCAACTGATTTAAGACCGTGTTCTTGTGCAGATTTAGCAGCAGCTTCAGAAGCCATTTGAGCAGCGAATGGTGTAGATTTACGAGAACCTTTGAAACCAAGAGCACCAGCTGATGACCAAGCGATTGCATTACCATGCACATCAGTAATCATAACAATAGTGTTATTAAATGTAGCGTGAATATGAGCAATACCAGATTCGATATTCTTTTTCACACGACGTTTACGTGTTGGTTTAGCCAAGACTTTTACCTCCTATATTATTTTTTCTTACCAGCAATCGCAACAGCTTTACCTTTACGAGTGCGAGCGTTGTTTTTAGTGTTTTGTCCACGGACAGGAAGTCCACGACGGTGACGAATACCACGGTATGAACCGATTTCCATCAAACGTTTGATGTTCAAGTTTACTTCACGACGAAGGTCACCTTCAACTTTGATTGCATCTACTTCACGACGGATAGCATCTTCTTGATCTGATGTAAGGTCACGTACACGAACATCTTCTGAGATTCCAGCAGCAGCCAAAATTTTCTTAGATGTTGCAAGTCCGATACCATAAACATAAGTCAATGAGATTACTACGCGTTTGTCATTTGGAATGTCAACTCCAGCAATACGAGCCATGTTTTCTCCTTTCTATCTTATCCTTGACGTTGTTTGTGTTTTGGATTTGCTGGGCAAATTACCATAACACGGCCATTACGACGAATTACTTTACAGTATTCGCAAATTGGTTTGACCGATGGTCTTACTTTCATTTCTTATCCCTCCAAGTTTTTCGATTATTTAAAGCGGTAAGTGATACGTCCACGTGTCAAGTCATATGGACTCATCTCGACAGTAACACGATCTCCCGCTAAAATACGAATATAGTTTTTACGAATTTTACCAGAAACTGTTGCTAAAATCTGATGTCCATTTTCAAGTTCAACCGTAAACATTGCGTTAGGCATTGTATCGACTACTTTGCCTTCAACTTCAATCACATCGTCTTTTGCCACGCAAAAGCACCTCCATAAATTTCGATTCGATGCCTCTGAAAACAGAGACAACAATTATAAGTCAGACTATCTCAGTATAACATTTGTAGCGATTTTTTGCAAGTGTGAAAAACGCTTTATTTCAAATTTGTCAATACTTTTTCGATGTCTTTAAACACATCGTTGATATCTTGATTTCCTTCGATATCGTGGACTAATCCTTTAGCACGGTAGTGAGCAATGATTGGTTCACCTTGAGCGATATTGACATCCAAACGACGCTTCACTGTCTCAGGTTTGTCATCCTCACGTTGGTAATAATCTTCTTCTTTGTAGTCAACTGGTGGGTTGAAAACTTTGTGGAAGGTTTCACCTGTTTCGCGGTGGATAATACGGCCACTCAAACGTTCCAAAAGACAATCTGGGTTCACTTCGATATTAATCACACCTTCAAGTTCAATACCAAGTTCAGCCAATGTTTTGTCTAAAGCATGAGCTTGTTCGATAGTACGTGGGTAACCATCCAACAAGAAACCTGTTTCTTTGATATCATCCTGTGAAAGGCGTTCTTTAACAATTCCATTTGTAACTTCATCTGGAACCAACTCACCTTTATCAATGTATGACTTTGCAAGTACACCCATTTCAGTTTGATTTGCCATAGCAGCACGGAACATATCTCCAGTTGAAATGTGTGCCACGTGAAATTGTTCCACAATTTTAGCTGCTTGCGTTCCCTTACCTGCTCCAGGTAAGCCCATAATCAAAAGATTCATGATAGGATCTCCTTATTTTGTATTTAAATAGAAGCAGAAAACTTATTTCAACCCCTATTTAAAAACAAAATAGAAGAGGGGAGACGAAAATCTCTCTGATAGACAGACCTTCATACTCCACTCTCTGAGCCATCTTATTCTCTGTCGAACAAGATTTGCTTCTATTCTGTTGTATTCATAAAACCAACATATTTTCGTTTCAATAGATAACCTTCCAACTGTTTGATTCCCTCAATTCCTGTCGAAATGATAATCAAAAGGCTAGTTCCCCCAAAAGCAACGGCTTCTGAAAGTCCAAAAACATCTTTTGCTACAATTGGCATGATGGAAATGACCCCTAGGAAAAGGGAGCCAACGGTTGCAAGGCGACGAAGAAGTTTTGACATAAACTCTTCAGTACCTTTACCTGGGCGAACACCATGGATATAGGCTCCACTCTTTTGTAAATTCTCTGCTGTTTTTTCAGGATTTATTTGTACAAATGTATAAAAGAAAGTAAAGAGAATAATCAAGAGAGCATAGGTAAAGATACCACTAATGGTTGTTGTCGCAAGAAGCGACTGGGCTGTTCGTACCCAAGATGCGTTGTAACCCATGGCACTTACAAATTGGAAGATGGCTGCTGGCGCAGCTGTAATCGAGCTTGCAAAGATAACTGGGATAACACCAGCAGGATTAACCTTCAAAGGAAGATAAGAGCTGGATGGAGCACCTTGAGCAAGTTTTGTATATTGAATTGGAATTTTATATTCTGCTTGCTGTACATAAGTTGTAAAATAGATAATCAACAAAACAGCGACGACTAGGATAGCGACAAAGATTATAGACGAATTCAAACGACTACTTGGAACATTGACAAAATAGTCAACATAGATACTATGAATCATCTCTGGGATTGAGGCTACAATCCCTGCAAAGATAATCATAGACACTCCATTACCATATCCCTTATCAGTAATTTGTTCCCCTAGCCAAGTCACAATCATACTTCCAGCAGTAAGAATAATACCAATCGTAACAAAAACTTGTGGTGTAAGGTCAGTTGTCAATAACTTCGCACCCGAAAGAGTGTTAAAACCAGCTGTAATACCCACTGATTGTACAAAAGCAAGTACAAGCGCAATATAGCGAGTCGCTTGGTTCAATTTTCTTCGACCTACTTCTCCTTGTTTGCCCCATTCTACAAACTTTGGTAAAATATCCATTTGTAACAATTGGACAACGATAGAAGCAGTGATGTACGGACTTACACCAAGTGCAAAAACGGAGAAGTTCTTCATGGCATTCCCTGAAACAAGACTAAGCATGTTTAAGAAAGATAAACCACTGAGAGCTTCTAAACTTTTTGCATTCACCCCCGGAACAGTAATACTAGTCCCAACACGGAAAACAAGAATGATAAAAATCGTAAAGAGAATTTTTGATCGAACTTGTTTAACCTTGAGAGCCTCTTTTAATAATTTAAAAAACATAGGTCACCTCTCTTAGATGACTTCTACTGAACCACCTTTAGCAGTGATAGCTTCCTCAGCTGATTTAGAGAATTTAGCTGCTTTCACAGACAATTTCTTAGTCAACTCACCGTTACCAAGAATTTTAACACCTGATTTTTCAGCCTTTACAATTCCTGCTTCGATAAGAACAACTGGAGTAACTTCAGTACCATCTTCAAAGACATTCAATTGGTCAAGGTTTACAATTGCGTATTCCTTAGCGTTGATGTTAGTGAATCCACGTTTTGGAAGACGACGGAACAATGGAGTTTGTCCACCTTCAAAACCAAGGCGAACTACGCCACCGCTACGAGCTTTTTGACCTTTTTGACCGCGACCAGATGTTTTACCGTTACCTGATGAAGTACCACGACCAACACGGTTACGTACTTTACGAGAACCTTCTGCAGGTTTTAATTCATGAAGTTTCATTGTTATTTTCTCCTCTTTTGTAAAATGCTAGCGCCGATAAGAGAGAAAAGGTTGTCTCCCTTATCAACTCGCCTATACATTCGTCATCTTAGATGACTATATCTAGTTTTAGGGGATGAGTATTGCCACATCCCCTAAAAATTCATTAGTTTACTTCTTCAACTGTTACCAAGTGAGATACTGCAGTGATCATACCACGGATAGCAGCGTTATCTTCTTTGATAACAGAGCTGTTCAATTTGCCAAGTCCAAGTGCTACAACAGTTTTACGTTGTGATGGAATGCGTCCGATTGGAGACTTAGTCAAAGTAATTTTAATTTGAGCCATTTTATCCCCTTTCTTATGCCAAATCAGAAACTGAAATACCACGAAGGGCAGCAACTTCTTCAGCGCGTTTCAATTGTTTCAAACCTTCAACAGTTGCACGAACAATGTTGATTGGAGTGTTAGAACCAAGTGATTTAGATGTAATATCTGCCACACCTGCCAATTCCACAACGGCACGAACTGCACCACCAGCGGCAACTCCAGAACCTTCTACAGCAGGTTTCAACAATACTTTAGCTCCACCAAATTCTGAAAGAACTTCGTGTGGGATTGTTGTTCCAACCATAGGAACTTCAATCAAGTTTTTCTTAGCATCTTCTACTGCTTTGCGGATTGCTTCTGGAACTTCTTGAGCTTTACCAGTACCAAATCCTACGCGGCCATTGTGGTCACCAACAACAACAAGAGCTGCGAAACGAAGACGACGTCCACCTTTAACAACTTTTGTAACACGGTTGACAGCAACTACGCGTTCTTCAAATTCAACTGCATTGTCTTTAAATGCCATTTTCTAGTGTCCTCCTATTAGAATTTCAATCCGTTTTCACGAGCTGCATCAGCCAAAGCTTTCACACGTCCGTGATATAGATATCCACCGCGGTCGAACACCACTTCTGAAATACCTTTAGCACTTGCACGTTCTGCAACGAGTTTACCGACAGCAACGGCTTGTTCAGTTTTAGTTCCTTTTGAAACTTCTTTGTCAAGAGTTGAAGCACTTGCGAGCGTTACACCCGCTACGTCATCAATCACTTGAGCGTAGATGCCTGTATTAGAACGGAATACGTTCAAACGTGGGCGATCAGCAGTTCCAGAGAGTTTTCCGCGAACGCGACGGTGGCGTTTTTGGCGGAGTTTGTTTTTATCTGGTTTAGAAATCACAGTTTTCACCTCTTTAGTTTTAAATCGTGTGCTATGCACAAAGTTGGAAAATAGGTAGGTGGTTGAAAATCAACCACTCAACATTATTTACCTGTTTTACCTTCTTTAAGACGAACGTATTCGCCAACGTAACGGATACCTTTACCTTTATATGGTTCTGGTGAGCGAAGGCTACGTACGTAAGCAGCTGTTTGACCGACTGCTTCTTTTGAAATTCCGCTAACAACGATTGTTGTTGGGTTTGGAAGTTCAAAAGTAATTCCTTCTGGAGCTTCAACTTCGTCTGGATGAGATTTACCTACAGCCAAGACAAGTTTGTTTCCTTGAAGTTGTGCACGGTAACCAACCCCGCGCATTTCAAGTTCTTTCTTGAATCCTTCTGATACACCAACAACCATGTTGTTCAAAAGGGCACGAGTAGTTCCGTGGATAGTTTTCATTTCTTTTGAATCGTTTGGACGGTGAAGAGTTACTTCAGTACCTTCCACACGGATTTCAATATCTTTTGAGAACTCACGAGTAAGCTCTCCTTTAGGTCCTTTTACAGTTACTACGTTGTCATTGTTAGTGAGTTCAACACCAGCAGGCAACACGATAACTTTATTACCAATACGTGACATGTTTATTTTCTCCTGTTAGATTGTCAGGCCATTACAGCCAGTTTTCACGGGGGGCATTCGGATTAGAGCAAACCTAGTTTCTTTCGAAAAGCTTTGACAAACTCCTGATATTCTGTCAATACATCAATAGCCGCAGGACTATAACCAATTTCACATAAAAGAGATACAAGGTCATCTTTTGACAATTCAGCCAAAGCGTCTTCTGCAACAATAAGTTTTTCATTCAATTCATTAGCTTTCATCTTTTTCTCCTAAACTAATTTACTCTCTATTTAGCTGATCAGTAAATCAGCTAAATTGAACACGAGCTATGGTCTGTGTGAAAAAGACAAATCTTCCTAGAGTGTTAACACTCTTTGTCAGATTTCCTATTTTCACATTGCCCATGACGCTCTTTGTATCTTGATTTTACCAAACGTAAGCGATAACCTCACCACCAACATTCTTTTGGCGAGCTTCTTTGTCAGTAAGCAAACCTTCAGAAGTTGAAAGGATAGCGATTCCAAGTCCGTTAAGAACTTTTGGAAGATCTTCACGTTTTTTGTAGACACGAAGTCCTGGTTTAGAAACACGTTTCAAGTTAGTGATAACTTTTTCACCGTTTGGTCCGTATTTAAGGAACACACGGATGATGCCTTGTTTGTCATCTTCGATGATTTCTACGTTCTTAACAAAACCTTCGCGTTTAAGGATTTCAGCAATCCCTTTTTTGATGTTTGATGCAGGTACTTCAAGTACTTCGTGTTTTGCTTGGTTAGCGTTACGAATACGAGTTAGGAAGTCTGCGATTGGGTCAGTCATAACCATTTTATTGTTCTCCTCTTACTAGTAGTTTGCAAGTTGCACTTGCTAGTTAATACATGATACAAAGAGCGTAACAGCAAGAGCAAAAATAGGCAATTTGATGCAGGAGCGATACTCCAAAGAAAATTGGTCTTTTTTGCCAAAGCTGTAGCTCGTGTTCAAATTGGCAAGCCCAACTGAACCCGGGCTAAACTCTATGTGAAAAAGATAAACTTTCCTAGAAACTTCAGTTTCTTCGTCAAGTTTCCTATTTTCACTTGGAGTTTTGACGCCCTTGATATCTTAAATTACCAAGATGCTTTTGTTACACCAGGGATTTGTCCTTTGTAAGCTAATTCACGGAAGCAAACACGGCAAAGTTTAAATTTGCGGTAAACTGAATGTGGGCGACCACATTTTTCACAACGAGTATAAGCTTGAGTAGAGAACTTCGCTGGACGTTTGTTCTTAGCAATCATTGATTTTTTAGCCATTAGATTTACCTCCTATATTATTTTGCAAAAGGCATTCCAAGGCCTGTAAGCAATGCACGTGACTCTTCGTCAGTGTTAGCAGTTGTTACGATAACGATGTCAAGACCACGAGTTTTGTCAACGTCATCAAAGTTGATTTCTGGGAAGATCAATTGTTCTTTCACACCAAGTGTGTAGTTTCCGCGTCCATCAAATGATTTTGTTGGAACACCGTGGAAGTCACGTACACGTGGAAGTGAAACTGAAACCAATTTGTCCAAGAATTCGTACATACGTTCACCACGAAGGGTAACTTTTGCACCGATCGCTACACCTTCACGAAGACGGAAGCCGGCGATTGATTTTTTAGCTTTAGTGATAAGTGGTTTTTGACCTGAGATAAGTGCTAATTCTTCAGCAGCTTTTTCAAGGCTTTTAGCGTTTGATACAGCTTCACCAACACCCATGTTCAAAACGATCTTATCTACTTTAGGCACAGCCATCACTGATGAGTAGTTGAATTGTTCTGTCAAAGCAGGAACTACTTCATTAAGATATTTTTCTTTTAAACGATTTGCCATTATACTTCTCCTTTCCTTCGTGATTAATCAAGCACTTCGCCTGATTTTTTGTTGTAGCGAACTTTTTTACCGTCTACAAATTTGTAACCAACACGACCAGCTACACCGTTTTTGTCCAAAACTTGAACGTTTGATACGTGGATAGCTGCTTCTTTCTCGATGATACCACCTTGAGGAAGCTCGTTAGTTGGACGTTGGTGTTTCTTAACGATGTTTACACCTTCAACGATAACTTTGTTTACTTTTGGAAGGGCAGTAAGGACAACAGCTTCTGTTCCCTTATCTTTACCAGCGATTACGCGAACTTTGTCGCCTTTTTTTACAAACATTAGGTTTCTCCTTGATTTTTCTTACGCCCATAGGGGCACCCTAGCTTCAAGCTAGGGGACTAGTTTGTTTGTTTTTGCTCTGCGAAAATCAAAGCAATCCTTCGTCAGTTTCAACTCACCTAACTTAAGTTATGCTTTCGTCTTACTTCCTAGACTTGTTTTAATTTTCTTTGAGCAACCAATTAAAGTACTTCTGGAGCAAGTGACACGATCTTCATGAAGCCACCTTCACGCAATTCACGTGCAACTGGGCCAAAGATACGTGTTCCGCGAGGAGTTTTGTCTTCACGGATGATAACTGCTGCGTTTTCGTCAAATTTGATGTATGAACCATCAGCACGACGAGCACCTGATTTAGTACGAACGATAACAGCTTTTACAACGTCACCTTTTTTAACCGCACCACCAGGAGTAGCTTGTTTTACAGATGCCACAATGACATCACCGATGTTCGCAAATTTACGTTTAGAACCACCAAGAACTTTGATAGTCAAGATTTCGCGTGCACCGCTGTTGTCTGCGACTTTCAAACGAGTTTCTGTTTGAATCATTTCAGTTTTCTCCTTTCAGGTTTGATTAGATGATGACCGCTTCTTCAACAACTTCTACAAGACGGAAACGTTTTGTAGCTGAAAGCGGACGAGTTTCCATGATACGTACGATATCACCTTCTTTGGCAACATTGTTTTCATCATGTGCTTTGTATTTCTTAGAGTAGTTAATACGTTTACCATAGACTGGGTGGTTACGTTTTGTTTCAACTACAACTGTGATTGTCTTGTCCATTTTGTCAGATACAACACGTCCAACAAGAACTTTACGATTATTGCGTTCCATTGAAATTTCTCCTTCCCTAGTCTATTATTTCGCTTCAGATTGAACTGTTTTAATACGAGCGATTTGTTTTTTAACTTCTTTCAAGCGAGCTGTTTGTTCCAATTGACCAGTAGCAGCTTGGAAACGAAGTTCAAACAATTCTTTTTTCAATTCGTTTTCGCGCTTCGCGAGTTCTTCTTGAGAAAGACCACGAAGTTCTTTAACAAATTCTTTTACTTCATTAAGTTTCATGCCTTCTCCTTATTCTGCTTCACGTTTTACGAATTTACATTTAACTGGCAATTTGTGGCTAGCAAGACGAAGCGCTTCGCGAGCGATCTCTTCAGATACACCAGCAACTTCAAACATCACTTTACCACGTTTAACTGGTGCTACCCAACCTTCAGGCGCCCCTTTACCAGATCCCATACGCACACCGATAGCTTTAGCAGTGTATGATTTGTGTGGGAAGATTTTAATCCAAACTTTACCACCACGTTTCATGTAACGAGTCATGGCGATACGAGCAGCTTCGATTTGGCGGTTAGTGATCCAGTGGCTAGTTGTAGCTTGAAGACCGTATTCACCGAATGCTACTTCTTTTCCACCTTTTGCTTCACCGCGCATTTTTCCACGGAATTCACGACGGTGTTTAACACGTTTAGGTACTAACATTGGTTATTTACCTCCTTTAGTGTTTTTGCGAGCTGGAAGAACTTCACCACGGTAGATCCATACTTTAACACCAAGTTTACCGTATGTAGTATCTGCTTCTTCCCAAGCGTAATCGATATCTGCACGAAGTGTGTGAAGTGGAACAGTTCCTTCTGAGTATCCTTCAGCACGGGCGATATCTGCACCGTTCAAACGACCTGATACTTGAGTTTTGATTCCTTTAGCTCCAGCACGCATTGCACGTTGGATTGCTTGTTTTTGTGCACGACGGAAAGCGACACGTTGCTCCAATTGACGAGCAATTCCTTCACCTACAAGGTGAGCATCCAAATCAGGTTGTTTGATTTCGATGATGTTGATGTGTACTTGTTTTCCAGTCAATTTGTTAAGTTTTGCACGGAGTGCATCAACGTTAGCGCCACCTTTACCGATAACCATACCTGGTTTAGCAGTGTGAAGTGAAACGTTAACTTTGTTTACTGCGCGTTCAATTTCGATAGTTGAAACTGCTGCGTCAGCAAGTTCTTTTTGAACGAATTTACGGATTGCAAGATCTTCATGAAGGTAATCCGCGTATTCTTTTTCAGCATACCATTTGGCATCCCAATCACGGATGATGCCGACACGCATACCAATTGGATGTACTTTTTGACCCACGATTTTACCTCCTTATTTTTCTGCAACAGCTACAGTGATGTGAGCTGTACGTTTGTTGATTGGTGAAGCTGAACCTTTCGCACGTGGACGGAAACGTTTCATAGTTGGTCCTTCGTTTGCGAATGCTTCAGATACTACCAAGTTAGCTTTGTCCAAACCAAAGTTGTTTTCAGCGTTAGCTACAGCTGAGTTCAAAACTTTCAAGATGATTTCAGCAGCTTTGTTTGGTGTGAATGTCAAGATTGCAATAGCATCGGCTACGCTTTTACCACGGATGTTGTCAAGAACAAGACGTGATTTACGAGGTGAAACACGTACTGTACGAGCCATTGCTTTAGCTGAAGTAATTTCTGCCATTTATGTTCTCCTTATTTTCTACGTGTTTTCTTGTCGTCTGCAGCGTGACCTTTGTAAGTACGAGTTGGTGCAAATTCACCAAGTTTGTGACCTACCATGTCTTCTTGGATGTAAACAGGTACGTGTTTACGTCCGTCATAAACTGCGATAGTGTAACCAATGAAACTTGGGAAGATCGTTGAACGACGTGACCAAGTTTTGATAACTTTTTTCTTTTCGTCGTTAGCTTGAGCTTCAACTTTTTTCATCAAATGCTCATCGACGAAAGGTCCTTTTTTAAGACTGCGTCCCATTTTTATATTTTCTCCTTTAAATGTTGTACCACAGCGGCTTGCGCTCACATGGAGCGCTACCGAGCTGGCGGATTTCCTAGTTGCTTAGGCGACTAGTTTACTATTATTTCTCGTTGCGACGACGAACGATAAGTTTGTCAGATTTCGCTTTCTTGTTACGAGTTTTAAGACCAAGAGCAGGTTTGCCCCATGGAGTAGATGGCGCTTTACGACCAACTGGTGCTTTACCTTCACCACCACCGTGTGGGTGATCGTTAGGGTTCATTACAGAACCACGAACTGTTGGGCGGATACCTTTCCAACGGCTACGTCCTGCTTTACCAAGGTTTACAAGTCCATGTTGTTCGTTACCGACAACACCAACTGTAGCACGACAAGTTCCAAGAATCATACGAACTTCGCCAGATTGAAGACGAACAAGAACGTATTTACCTTCTTGACCCAATACTTGAGCAGAAGCTCCAGCTGCACGAACTAATTCTCCACCACGACCTGGTTTCAACTCGATGTTGTGGATCAAAGTACCAACTGGGATGTTAGCAAGTGGAAGAGCGTTTCCGACTTTGATATCTGCTTCTGGACCTGAAACGATACGTTGACCTACTTCAAGACCTTTTGGAGCGATAATGTATGCTTTCACACCGTCAGTGTAGTGTACAAGAGCGATGTTTGCAGAACGGTTTGGATCGTACTCGATAGTTTTAACAACTGCTTCAACGTTGTCTTTGTTACGTTTGAAGTCAACCAAACGGTAGAAACGTTTGTGTCCACCACCTTGGTGACGAACAGTGATACGACCGTTGTTGTTACGACCAGCCTTGCTCTTCAAAGCAACAAGCAATGATTTTTCAGGAGTGCTTGTTGTGATTTCAGCGAAATCCAAAGAAGTCATATTACGGCGACCGTTTGTTGTTGGTTTATAAACACGAATTCCCACGATATTTCCTCCTTAGATTATTCAGCTCCAGCAGCGAACAACTCGATTGCTTTTGAATCAGCTGTAAGTGTGATGATAGCTTTTTTAGTTTTGTTAGTAAAACCAGTATAACGTCCAACACGTTTCGCTTTTGGTTTTACGTTGATTGTGTTAACGTTGGCAACTTTAACACCTTCGAAAGCAGCTTCAACAGCTTGCTTGATCAAAAGTTTGTGTGCACGAGTGTCAACTTCAAATACATATTTTCCTGCTTCAAGTTGAGCCATTGAGCTTTCAGTGATAACAGGTTTTTTGATAACATCATACAAATTCATTATGCAAGAACCTCCTCGATTTTAGAGATAGCTGCTTGTGTGACAAGAAGTTTGTCGCTATTTGCGATGTCAAGAACACTTGCAGTTGTAGCAGTTGCAACTTTCACATTTGGAAGGTTACGAGCTGAAAGAGCTGCGAATTCATTTCCTTCTTCAAGGATAACAAGAACTTTAGAATCGATGCTCAATGCTGCAAGAACTTTTGCAAATTCAGCAGTTTTTGGAGCTGTAAATGAAAGAGCGTCTACAGCTACGAATTTGTTTTCAGCAACTTTTTCAGAGTAAACTGATTTAAGAGCTAGGCGACGAACTTTTTGTGGAAGTTTGTAGCCGTATGAACGTGGAGTTGGTCCGAAGACAACACCACCACCACGCCATTGTGGTGAGCGGATAGAACCTTGACGAGCACGTCCAGTTCCTTTTTGACGCCATGGTTTGCGTCCACCACCTGATACTGCAGAGCGGTTTTTAACAGCGTGTGTTCCTTGACGAAGGCTTGCGCGTTGGCTGATGATCACATCAAACACAACTGATTCATTTGGTTCGATACCAAATACTGCATCGTTAAGAACAACTTGGCCAGCTTCTTTACCAGTTTGGTCAAATAATGTTACGTTTGCCATTGTGACTGATTTCCCCTTTCTTTATTATTTACCAGCTTTAACTGCTGATTTGATAGTGATAAGAGATTTCTTAGCACCTGGTACGTTACCTTTGATAAGGATAACGTTCTTTTCTGGAACAACTTGTACAACTTCAAGGTTTTGAATTGTTACGCGGTCACCACCCATACGTCCTGCAAGGTTTTTACCTTTGAATACGCGGTTAGGTGCAACAGGTCCCATAGAACCTGGACGACGGTGGTAACGAGAACCGTGAGCCATTGGTCCACGTGATTGTCCGTGGCGTTTGATAACACCTTGGAAACCTTTACCTTTAGAAGTACCAGTTACGTCAACAACGTCTCCAGCTGCGAATGTTTCAACTGTGATTTCAGCACCAACTTCCAAGCCTTCAACGTTTTTGAATTCACGAATGAAGCGCTTAGGAGCCGTGTTAGCTTTCGCTACATGTCCTTTAGCAGGTTTGTTGCTCAATACTTCGCGTTTGTCATCGAAACCAACTTGGATAGCGTTGTATCCGTCTGTTTCAACAGTTTTAACTTGAAGAACAACGTTTGGAGTTGCTTCAATAACTGTTACAGGGATCAATTCGCCAGCTTCAGTGAAGATTTGAGTCATTCCCACTTTTTTCCCTAAGATTCCTTTTGTCATGAGAAAGTAGTTCCTTTTCTATATTTTTTATTCAAAAAGTTTTTAACGAGCGTTTTTTATGCTCAAGTCTAAGATACAAAGGGCGTCAAACTCAAAGTGAAAATAGGAAACTGACGCAGTGTCTAACAGACACTAGGAATTTTATCTTTTTTCACACCGAATTTAGCCCGTGTTCAATTAAATTGAAACACCAGCCTCTGCTCTTTTATATTTTAGATTAAAGTTTGATTTCTACGTTTACACCACTTGGAAGATCCAATTTCATCAACGCATCAACTGTTTTTTGAGTTGGGTTAACGATATCGATCAAACGTTTGTGTGTACGCATTTCAAATTGTTCGCGAGAGTCTTTGTATTTATGAGTCGCACGAATGATTGTGTAGAGGCTACGTTCAGTTGGAAGTGGGATTGGACCCGCAACTTGTGCACCTGTACGAGTAGCTGATTCTACGATTTTTGCAGCCGCTGTGTCAAGCGTACGGTGTTCGTAAGCTTTCAAACGGATACGGATTTTTTTGTTTGCCATCTTTTTCTCCTTTTCGTCTATTTAAGATAATAGGCTAGCTCCACAAGAAAACCGACGCGCGTTGCGTGGCAATGCAACCGAGCGTGTCGCAACCTCTTGCATCAAAGCTAAGGCTGTAATTTACAGCACCATAATAGAATAACACAAAGCCCCTACGATTGCAAGGGATTTGTGAGCTTTTTTTCGTTTTTTGGGGATGAAACTGTTTTCCCTTTTCATCTTTCCAAGATTACGGATTTATATCTATAAAAAACTACCTTTTCTTCTATATAATGTGTGTCATTTTGACCTTGAATGTATCTTCTGATCGATCTACTAAAATGTCCGCTTTAGACTCGGTTTCTCTATAGTATCGCAGATACTGCTCCCGTCTCATCTGATGGCTAGCTAATACAAAAGATGCATCGCGATTTCTCATAGTCGTATCTCGAGCTAAGCGCCTCTTTAATTCGGTCTCCTCATCCGTGTAGAAACAGATGGTTTTGTCAAAGAGTTCCTTCGGTAGAAAACCCACAGACATCCCTTCAACAATAAGAATCGGCTTTGCTCCAGACAAGACCTCGCTAGCCTTCCAAGGTTCATCGATTGTCAAGACATCCATACCTGCCTGCAAAGCAAGAATATCTCTCTGTAAACTTGCCAGTTCATGCGCCACTGGCAGACAAGCTGTCACCTTTTGATCTGGTGCTTGCTTTGGTACTATCAGGTGACGTTCTGAGGTGATATAGGGATCTGTTTCTAGTAAATTTACTGTAGTAGAATCTAGGGCTTGATATAATTTCTGTGCAAAGGTTGATTTACCTGAAGCCCCATGACCGTAGATCCCCAGCGTCCTAATTCTTCCCGTTTCGATCTCTGAAACCAGTTGTTCCATCAGGTCTTTTTTCTTCATTCTCTCTTCACCTGTTCATAGCTTTCTTTTCCGTCATTAAGCTTGTCCCAAATCACCACTTGCCCACTTTTGAGGGATTTTTGCACATCGATAATCCGTTGATTGGACGAACCTCGAAACTGGAGCATAAGATTGCGCTTGCTTTTATCATACCGTCCATCGACAAGGATGTCAATCAATGATAAGAGTTCCAGTTTATCTGGAGTTTCCAGCATCATTTCTTCCCAAGTGTAGCCCGTCCAGGACCAGATGTCTTTGTCTGGCAGTTCCTTTCGAATACGTTTAACGAGCGGCAAGAGAATGCCCGTATTAAGGAAGGGCTCTCCTCCTAGCAGGGTCAATCCTTGAACATAGGGTTGGGCAAGGTCTTCCATGATTTGTTCTTCTAATTCTGCCGTATAGGGAATGCCTGCGTTGAAAGACCAAGTCGCAACATTATAGCACCCCTCGCAGTGAAACATGCAACCTGCGACATAGAGAGAGTTGCGCACGCCTTCTCCATCGACAAAGTTAAAGGCCTTGTAATCAATGATCCGCCCTTTACTAAGCTCCTCACTTTTCCATTCACCTGGTTTTGGTGTATTCCATGTCATCCTTTTACTCCAAATCTATCCAGTAACGTTCTACGCCATTGCGAACATCCTCAATAAGACCTCCATTTGCAAGAATGACGGCTCTGCTAGCCGGATTTTCCACACTGCAGGTCACAAGCGCTTTTTTGATATTCTTTTGCTTGGCTACTTGCAAGCCTTGTCGGAGAGCTTCTTTGGCATAACCTTTGCCTCTTTCAGACGGGCGGATGGAGTAGCCGATATGGCCCCCATTTTCTAGTAAGTAGTCATTTAATCGGAGACGAAGGTTGAGAAAGCCAAGAGCCTGGCCTGCTACGTCAAAACTAACCAGCTGGATAGCAGGAACCCAGTTTTCAGGAATATTGAGTCCCGCTTCCGCTTGAAGATTTTCTTCTAGCCACTCTTCATAAACAAAATTGTTGGCGTTCCAAAACCCACCATCGTGGGCTGATTGAGTCTGTTCAAACTCTGCCATCATCTCTAAAATCGCTTCTTTATCTTCCAAACTTGGTCTACGTAATTCCATCCTTACCTCCTGCTAAGAGAAAAGCGAGAGCGGACTCTCACTTTTATTTTTTCTTGTTCTTGTTTAAAAACTGTTCTCTGAGGTTGAGCAAGCGTTCTTTTTTACCTGCTCCACCACCTTTCGAGTGTTTCTCGTGATAACGGGTCACTTGTGCGCGTCCCTTATCGTCTAATTGGTATTTCCCCATTCCATTTCCTTCTAATTTGTTACTTCATGTCCGGCTGTTTTAATGGTTGAACCGTTCATGTGTTTGACACGCGCAGCGATTTCCTTGTGGCGTCCATTAACCATTGGACGTGCTTGAGGATTGCCCAGATAACCACACGTACGTTTGACCACGTCTACTGTTTTAGGGTCGCTATTCCCACAGTTTGGACAAGCAAATCCTCGTTCAGTTGGTTCAAAATCCCCTTCAAAATCACACTTGTAGCAACGATCAATCGGAGTATTGGTTCCTAGATAACCAACTCGGTCATAGGCATAGTCCCAAACAGCTTCCAAGGCTTTAGGATTTTGTTGAAGAACTGGATACTCACAATAGTGGATAAATCCTCCTGACGCGCCTGCTTCTGGATAAACTTTTTCAAAATCCAGTTTTTCAAACGGTGTTGGATTTTTCCGGACATCGTAGTGGAAAGAGTTGGTGTAGTATTCCTTGTCCGTGATGTCAGGAATAGAGCCGAACTTCTCTGTGTCCAAGCGACAGAAGCGGTCTGTCAGACTTTCAGACGGTGTGGAGTAGATAGAGAAATGGTAACCATATTGGTCAGACCACTCTTCCACTCGACGTTTCATATCGCGAATGATATCCAGCGTGAATTCCTTGGCTTCTGGATTGCTTTCCCATCTGTTTCCAAAGAAGACTGTAGCCACTTCGTACAAACCGATGTAGCCCAGCGAAACTGTCGCACGGCGATTGTTGAAGAGCTGGTCAACGCTCTCTTCTTTTCCCAGACGGCGTCCGAAAGCTCCGTACTGATAGAGGATAGGGGCATTCGCTGGTGTTGCTTCCTTGGTTCTTTCCACACGGTAAACCAAGGCATCTTCCGCGATATTCATCCGCTCGTTGAAGATTTCCCAGAACTTATTCAGATCCCCTTCTGACTCGAGGGCAATACGAGGCAGATTGACCGTTACAACACCTAGATTCATCCGACCTGAATTGACCTCAACACCATTTTCATCTTTCCAACCTTGGAGGAAAGAACGGCAGCCCATAGGTACCTTGAAGGAACCTGTCAACTCGATAATCTTATCATAGGACAAGACATCTGGGTACATCCGCTTGGTTGCACATTCGAGGGCCAACTGTTTGATGTCGTAGTTTGGTGAACCTTCCTCTAAGTTGAGTCCTCTTTTTAGCGTAAAGATGAGTTTAGGGAAGATAGCTGTACGGTGTTCTGAACCAAGACCCTTGATACGAATAGTCAAGATAGCTTTTTGAATTTCACGCTCAAAACGATTGGTTCCTAGACCGAAACCTAGCGAAGTAAAAGGTGTTTGTCCATTTGAAGTGAAGAGGGTGTTGATTTCATACTCAAGAGATTGCATGGCATCGTAGATGTCTTTTTGGGTTTTCTTCCAAGCATAATCTTCTCGTTTTTCAGGCAAGACCCATTCTTCTGCATCCTTGAGGTGTTTTTGGTAATTCTTCTCCGCGTAAGGTGCCAAGACTTCATCAATACGGTCAGCTGAACAGCCCCCGTACTGGCTAGAAGCAACATTTGCGATGATTTGTGAAATCTGAGCTGTCGCAGTCTGGATAGACTTGGGTCTCTCTACCTCTGCATTGCCAATCTTAAAACCATTTTCCAACATGCCTTTAAAATCAATCAAACAGCAGTTGGTCATCGGAGTATAGGGGCTGTAATCCAAGTCATGATAGTGGATATCCCCTTTTTGGTGAGCATTGGCTACGTGCTTAGGAAGCATTTGCAGTCCGATTGATTTCCCCACAATCCCTGCTGTCAAATCACGTTGGGTATTAAAGACATCACTGTCTTTATTGGCATTTTCATTGACAACTGCCTGGTCTTTGTTGAGAAGTTTATGAATGCTAAAGTTGATATCTGTCGCTTTTGAGCGCTCAAAATCCCTTTGTGTCCGATAAGTGATATACTCCTCAGCTAGCGCATATTCTTTGGCTTCAAGGAGTTCATGTTCTACGACATTCTGAATTTCGTAAATCTTGACACCTTGAGGGAAACGACTGTGAATTTCCGCAACAATACGCTCAAGCAGTCCATTTAGACGTTTTTCGACCAGGGGTGTCACATCCATGACTTTGTCAGCCGCCTTGTGGAGAGCTTTGTCAATCTTGTCTATATCAAACACTACACGTCTACCATCTCGTTTTTCAACGAACAAAGTGGGAACGGTTGCAAGGTTTTCTTCTAATACAATCATATCCATGCTCTTTTCTATTTTTCTTCTTAAATGATATTATACCACTCTAAAAAGAAAAATCAATATCTTGTGTTAAAAATTCGAAAATTTTTAAAAATACACAAGATATTGATTTGCTATTTAGATTTATAAAGCTTGAATTCCTTACTATCCGTCTGAACAAGCTCGTATTTTTCACTAAGTAGGCTCTCTACATCCGACCACAAGGCAACCTTTTGATTGACCAAAATCATCTTCGGTTGATTTTCTTTCAAGTCATTGACTAGTTTCGTTTTATTCTCGTCGCTTGCAGTATAGAGTGTTGGTGTCACTAGAGAGCTTGGTGCCAGACGTTCACTTGCTTGGTAGAAATCTGGACGATCATCCCAAGCATAGACACGATCTTCAGAGCTCGTTTGCTGCTTGACCAAACTAGCAAGCTGCTCGCGTTCCTGATAAGTACTTGGATGCGAAATATAGCGACTCAAAAGGGGTAGAGAAATCAAATAAATAATCGCGACTAGTGGCAGATAGAAATTTCCTTTAAGGTAGCGACTAAAGAGTGATGAAGAGCGGACTCTTCGTCTACTACGACTGATGCATTCAGGACTCCCTTCTTTGACGCTGATTAGCAATAATAATGTCATAAAGGGTAAAATCGCTGCTAAACGCGAGCCATGCAAAGGTTCCTTTGAAAGAATTAACAGAGCAAGAGTTACTAATAAACCTAAATTAGCGCCTATTGAGATAGCAAATTGTTTGGCTGGCTTAGATTGAACAATCCCTGAAACAATCAATGTCAACAATCCTAAGGCAAGGGCTAACGAGCCATAAAAAGCTGCGTTATCAATCAACTTGGTATTTGAAAGCAATCCAAGAGTTGCTACTGGATACAAGGTATGACTTATCGCATCGCCAAAAGTTCCTGTCACTACTGTATAGTAGCCAATCGGATAAAAAATGGTAGAAAACCCTAAAGCTGATGCGAAAAATTGATACAAACCATGAACAAATCGACGCTTGACAATATTAAATCCAAACAACATCAATGCGAGGGCAAGGGCAAATAAAAGTGTAGGGATAGGAGATAAAAAGAATGCTAATGCTAAACTCATCCCAACGAGCAAAAATCCTTTGTCATTGATTGGATTCTCCAGATAGTCAGCTATCAAGCTAAAAGCATAAAACAAGAAGGGCATCGCTACAATCACAGCATAGCTACCACCAAATCCCAGACTGGCTACAAGAAGATAGAAAATAGCCAATAATTGTCTAGCTTGACCTCTTTGACCTGTCAATGTATTTGCAGATTTGAATAGAAAAAAACCAGCACCAAACAATGCTACCCACTCCGCCAATGCAAATAGAATGCTCCCTTGAGAAAGATATATTAGTAAATAATAAAGCAGTCCGTTTGAGCCATAATAGTCTGTGTAAATTTGGCCATTCTGGTGCAATGCCCAACCAGTATAAAAGTCTTGCATTTGTTGGGGACTCACCAGACCAAAGATAAAGGGTACCACACCCGAGATGACTGTAGCAAATAGGCTCCAAATTAAGATACTAAAAAATGGAGAACCACTTGTTTTAGTAGCATCTTGATTTAGTTGTAAATCCTCCTCTTGAACTGCTTCAAACTGTTGTTCATAGGGGTAAGTAGCTGCTCCCTCATCATTTTTTCCATATACGTTCATTCATCTTCTCCTCTAAGTTTATCTGTTTTAGTATATCAAAAACTTAGAGGAATGTCAGCTGGTGATTGATATTTCCTTAACTTCTTATCTAACTCAGCGAAACGTTCAATTTCACGAAATCGGTGTAAACTACTTGTTTGAAATTCTAGCATAAACTCATACTCTTCTTGTCTTATCATTTTATCTCCTTATTTATCTATTCGAAAAAAAAAGAAAAATTTGTCCCAAACCTGATTTCTTCATCTATTTTTGAACATCTATCACATTAAAAAATTTGATCATTACCTATGTTCTAGTGGAAAATTCATTATGCTGCTTAAATGGTAAATCATTCACTATCGTAATTTCAATTGCTTGAGAGATCAAATCACCAAGATTTTATTCACCTTGCCATTTTGAACTTCGAACAAACACAAGGTAAGCTGGTTGCTTGAATACAAAATTTTGTACTTTGAAACTTCAAAACTGTAAACGTAAAATTTTCGTTATTTTGAATATTATAAAAGAGGGAGAATCACTCTGATTCTCTCTTCTGCTTAATTTGATATCAGCTACTACTATTGACAGAAATCCATTAGCATTGTATCAAAAAAAAACGATAACTTCGTTAAGAAGTTATCGTTTCTCAGAGTTGACATCTAATAGCTTTCAACTCTTCATTGATTAACCATCAAGACAAGATAAATTATTCTTCCTCTTCTCTCAATCTAGGTTTAATCAAGCTAATACCAGCAAGTGCTGCAGCAATTCCCAAGCCAAGTACCGCCGCAGAAGATGATTCCTCACCTGTATTTGGCAGAACAGCAGTTCTAGGAACTCGTGGTTCTACTGGCTTGTTCGGAGCTGGTGCTGGGGCAGGAGCTGGGGTAGGAGCTGGTGGTACCGGAGTTGGCGGTACTTCAGCCTTCTTGTAAGTTACGACTTCATCTGCTGGTTTAGCTGAGTCTGCTGTAACTTTCACATCTGCTACGCTAGCTTTATCTGCTACGTAACCCTTGATGTCTGGTGAAGTTTGTCCCTTGATCACGTCATCGTGTGATGTCCATGCGCCTTTTTCTACGATTTCTTTCGTTACGACGTTGACTTTCAGAATACGCGTGAATTTAGCGCTGTCTGTGAAGCTTGGTGCTGCTTCTTTGCCATCTTCGTATACGTAAGTGATCGTACGGCTCAATTCTTTCACTGCTTCTTGTTGAGCTGACTTGATCTTATCATCTGTCCACTTAGGTCCATCCGGATTCTTAGGATCCATTGGATCGTTTGGTTTCGGTGGATTGTTTGGATCAAATGGTACTACACTTTCTTCCAATTGAACAGTGAAGTTTTGGTCCTTGCTTGCATCATCATCAAAGTTTTGTGGATCCTTGAACTCATCGTTCACAACCTTGTAACCTTGGTTAGTCAATTCTTTCAACTTCGCAAGGTATTGGTCACGGCTAATTGGTTCACCTGACTTACCGCCTTCTGAAACTTTCGCCAATTCTTTCTTAGCTTGGTTTACGAAGGTGATGGTTGCTTTTTGATCAGCCTTCTTGTAAGTTACGACTTCATCTGCTGGTTTAGCTGAGTCTGCTGTAACTTTCACATCTGCTACGCTAGCTTTATCTGCTACGTAACCCTTGATGTCTGGTGAAGTTTGTCCCTTGATCACGTCATCGTGTGATGTCCATGCGCCTTTTTCTACGATTTCTTTCGTTACGACGTTGACTTTCAGAATACGCGTGAATTTAGCGCTGTCTGTGAAGCTTGGTGCTGCTTCTTTGCCATCTTCGTATACGTAAGTGATCGTACGGCTCAATTCTTTCACTGCTTCTTGTTGAGCTGACTTGATCTTATCATCTGTCCACTTAGGTCCATCCGGATTCTTAGGATCCATTGGATCGTTTGGTTTCGGTGGATTATTTGGATCAAATGGTACTACAGCTTGACGAAGAGTAACGGTGAAGGTTTGATCCTTCTTATCGTCATTATCGAAGGTCTTAGGTCCTGCGAACTCATCGTTCACCACTTCGTAACCCTTGTCTGTCAATTCTTTCAGACGAGCTGCGTAGTTGGTTGTACCGATTG
>NZ_JAHZPJ010000010.1 GCF_019929345.1 Streptococcus oralis | reverse complement strand
TAAAAGGACTTAGTCCTGTGCAGTACAGAACTAAATCCTTTCAATAATTATTTGTCCAACTTTTTGGGGTCAGTACAAAATGGATTCTTTTATTATCCTACTACTGCTTCAGCGATTTCTTCGCGGCTAATGCCAGCAAAGTAGCGTGTGATGTCAATAGTTTCTAGTGCCTTAAGAACATCTTCGCGTTCATATTTTACGCCACGAAGGACATCTTCTACAGCTGCAACGTCCTCGATACCAAAGAAATCACCGTAAATCTTGATATCTTGGATTTTTGATTCAATGACGTTGGCAAAAACTTCAACCTTACCACTAGTGAATTTTGTTCCACGACGGACGTTAAATTCAGGTGATTTACCGTAGTTCCAGTCCCAAGTATCGAACTTGGTCTCCTTGATGCGGTTGATTTCCGCCAATTCTTGCTCAGAAAAAACGTATTCAGTCATCTCTGGGTACTCTTTTTTCATGTATTCCAATAGCAAATCACGGAATTCTTCAACTGTGATTTTTTCTGGTAATTCATTGACAATATTGGTTACACGGGCACGGACGGATTTCACACCTTTTGACTCAAATTTGTCCTTTGAAACCTTGAGAGCATTTGCTAGGACTGACAAATCAACGTCAAAGAGCAAGCAACCGTGGTGCATGATACGGCCATTGATATAGGCTTGGGCATTTCCACAGAATTTCTTGCCATCAATCTCTAGGTCATTACGCCCTGTAAATTCAGCTTTAACACCAAGTTGAGCCAAGGTATTGATAACTGGAGTTGAGAAGCTCTTGAAGTCAAAGGCCTTGTTTTCATCTTCTTTTGAAATGATGGTGTAGTTGAGGTTGTTTAAATCGTGATAAACAGCTCCACCACCACTGATACGGCGGACTACCTCTATGCCATTTTCACGGACATAATCACGATTGATTTCTTCGATAGTATTCTGGTGACGACCAACAATGATAGAAGGTTTATTAATCCAAAGTAGGAAGATTTGATTCTCATCCAAAAGGTGTTTAAAGGCATATTCTTCCAGGGCGATATTAAAAGCAGTGTCGTTTGAATGATTGATAATGTATTTCATGATATCCCTTTATACGATAGAGACTGGAAATAATCTTCCAGTCTAGTCTATCTTCGTTTTATTTTTTCTTAGGTGAATGGATGGCCATTCCTAGAACATCCGCAAATGCTTCGTACATCACTTCAGAGTAGGTTGGGTGTCCGTGGATAGTCTTCAGCATTTCTTCAACAGTGATTTCCATTTCAATAATACTTGACGCTTCGTTGATCAATTCTGCGGCTGCAGGACCGATGATGTGAACACCAAGGATTTCTCCGTATTTCTTATCAGCGATGACTTTTACGAAACCTTGAGCAGCATCAGAAGCGATTGCACGACCGTTGGCTGCAAAGTTGAATTTACCGATGGCCACATCGTATTTCTCACGAGCTTGTTCTTCAGTTAGACCTACTGCTGCTACTTCAGGAAGAGTGTAGATAGCTGCAGGAGTCAAGTTCAATTTGGCAATAGCATGATTTCCTTTAAGGGCATTTTCAGCGGCAACTTCCCCCATACGGAAGGCTGCGTGAGCCAACATCTTAGTACCGTTGATGTCACCTGGTGCGTAAATGCCTGGAACAGAAGTTTCCATGTATTCATTGACCTTGATACGTCCACGATCCAATTCAAACTCAACATCGCCAATACCTTCAAGGTCTGGCACACGACCGATTGAAAGAAGAGCTTTGCTTGCGATGACATCGTCTTTTCCTTCAACCTTGATACGAAGTTGACCATTTTCCTCGATGATTTCTTGCAATTTTGTACCTGTTAAGATAGTCATACCTTTGCGTTCCAAAATCAAGCGAAGATTCTTAGAAACTTCCGCATCCATAGCTGGAACGATACGTTCCATCATTTCGATAACAGTTACTTTTGAACCAAATGTCATGAAGGCCTGACCGAGTTCGATACCGACAACACCACCACCGATGATAACAAGGCTTTCTGGAACTTCATTCATTTCAAGAATATCGTCACTTGTCATCACGAGTGATGATTCCATACCAGGAACGTTGATCTTGCTGACTTTTGAACCACCAGCAAGGATGATTTTCTTGGTTTCAAGCAATTCTGAGCCATTAACCAAGACATTCTTATCTTTAGTAATAGTACCAACACCCTTATGAACAGTAACACCGTAGCTACGAAGGAGACCAGCAACTCCACCTACCAAAGTATTGACAACTTTAGATTTAGTTTCTAAAAGTTTATCCATATCTACAGTGAAGTTTGGATTTTCAATGACGATACCACGATTCGCTGCATGACCGATGTTTTCGATGATTTCAGCGTTGTGAAGGTAGGTTTTGGTTGGGATACAGCCACGGTTCAAGCAGGTTCCACCGAGTTCAGATTTCTCAACAAGGGCAACCTTCCCACCGAGTTGGGCAGCTTTAATGGCTGCTACATATCCAGCAGGACCTCCACCAATCACAACTATATCAAAGGCATCATCGCTCTTGCCGTCATCGTTTGAGGCACTAACTGCAGGCGCTGGGCTAGCTTCTGGAGCAGCCGCTCCAGCTGTTGGGATGTTTTCACCTTCTTCCCCTAGGTAACCGATAACTTCCGTTACAGGGACAGTTTCACCATCTCCTTTGAGGATGGCAATCAAATATCCATCTTCTTCGGCTTCCAATTCCATGCTGACTTTATCAGTCATGATTTCCAAAAGGATTTCTCCTTCTTTTACAAATTCTCCGACTTTCTTATTCCATTGGACAATTTGTCCTTCTGTCATATCCACGCCGGCTTTTGGCATAATTACTTCTAAGGCCATGTCTTACTTCCTTTATCTAAAACTCTAAAATAACAATAGCTGACTTAAACCAACATTGAGATCGGATTCTCAATCAGGGCTTTCAAATCTTTCATAAACTTAGCACCAGCCATACCATCTACGACACGGTGGTCAATGGTTAATCCTAGACTCATGATTGGTCGGATAACAATCTCACCATTGACGACTACAGGTTTCTCTACTGTTGAGCTCACCCCGAGGATAGCTGAGTTTGGTTGGTTAATAATCGGACCAAAGGACTGAACACCAAACATTCCCAAGTTACTAATTGTGAAGGTTGAATTTTGCAATTCGCTTGGAGCCAATTTACCATCCAAGGTCCGACCAATGACGTCTTTGAAGGCTACGACCAGCTCTGACAAGCTTAATTTTTCAGCATTGTAAACAACAGGTGTCATCAATCCATTATCCATCCCAACTGCCATGGCAAGGTTGACATAATTATGAGTAATAATAGTCTTGCCATCTTCGGTCAATGAAGCGTTAATGTAAGGGTGTTTCATAAGTGTCTTAACAACTGCAAGTGAAAGAAGGTCTGTTACAGTAGTCTTCTTCCCAGTTGCTTCCATGATTGGCTCAAGAACCTTCTTACGAAGAGCCAACATTTCAGTCATATCAACTTCATAGTTGAGAGTGAAGGTTGGCGCAGTTAGGTAAGACTCGACCATACGTTGGGCAATAACCTTACGCATTGGTGTCATCGGGATACGCTCAATTTCACCATAAGGAGTGATAGTATCAGGAACCTCTTCCACTTTTTCGATTTGAGCAGGAGACTTGATGGTGTCGTTTTCGATATTTTCAGGAAGCAAGGCCAAAACGTCCTTCTTCATGATCTTACCACGGTGACCCGTTCCTTGGATTTCCTGCCAAGCAATGTTATGTTCGAGGGCAATTCGTTTTGCAAGTGGCGAAATGCGAACCACATTTGTGTCTTTATAAGTTTCCACGTCTTCTTTGTGGACACGACCGTTTGCACCTGAGCCAGAAACGTCGTAGAGGTTGATCCCTAAATCATCCGCTAACTTTCTAGCCGCAGGAGTCGCTCTTAGCTTGTCATCAGCCATGACCTCTCCAATTCTAATTATGATACTAAGGGCGTAAAAAGCGACTGAAAAATAGGAAATCGACGCTGGCTTCGATGAAGCCAAGGAGATTTATCTTTTTTCCGAGCTTTTAGCCCGTGTGCAACTCTACAAGTAACTTGGATACAAAACACGTCTCAAGTTACTACGGTTGCCGCTATTAGGCGGTCAACCTAGTAGACTTACTAAATTTTTTGTTGAATATTATCGATTCGTCAAAAAACTGTCGCAACTTTATATACAACTTGGATACAAAACATAACTCAAGTTACTAAAGTTAAAATCTCTAAAATTTACGTAATTTAATTTATGTAATATTATTCTTTGTTGTAAGTTTTTCGGATTGCATCTTTGATGCTTTCAACGGTTGGAATCATTGCATTTTCTAGATTTTGTGCGTAAGGCATTGGCACATCTTCTCCTGCACAACGGCGGATTGGTGCATCTAGATAGTCAAATGCTTCTGACTCTGAAATAATTGCTGAAATCTCCCCGATATAGCCACTTGTTTTGTGGGCGTCGTTGACAAGCACCACCTTACCAGTCTTCTTCACTGAGTTAATGATGATATCCTTATCAAGTGGAACGAGGGTACGTGGGTCGACAATTTCAACTGAAATTCCTTCTTCAGCTAATTCTTCAGCTGCTTGAAGCACACGGCGAAGCATTTTACCATAAGTAACGACTGTTACATCTGTACCTTCACGTTTGATTTCCCCGACCCCAAGTGGGATTGTGTAGTCTGGATCAACTGGCACTTCCCCTTTTTGGTTAAATTCTGACTTGTATTCAAGGATGATAACAGGGTTGTTATCACGGATAGAAGACTTGAGCAGTCCTTTCATATCCGCAGGTGTACTTGGAGCTACAACCTTGAGACCAGGGATGTGTGTAAACCAAGACTCTAGAGATTGCGAGTGCTGGGCCGCAGAACCAACTCCGTTACCAGCTGCACAACGTACAGTCATTGGAACCTGACCTTTACCACCAAACATATAACGTGTTTTAGCAGCTTGGTTGACGATATTATCCATGGCAATAACCGAGAAGTCCATGAAGGTCATATCGACAATTGGACGAAGTCCTGTCATGGCTGCTCCTGCTGCTGCTCCCGAGATGGCAGCTTCAGAAATCGGACAGTCACGGACACGTTCTGGACCAAATTCTTCGAGCATTCCAACAGAAGTTCCGAAGTCTCCTCCAAAGACACCGACGTCTTCTCCCATCAAGAACACATTTTCATCGCGACGCATTTCCTCAGACATAGCAAGGATAATGGTGTCACGGAACGACATTGTTTTTGTTTCCATTTTTATCTCTTTCTCCTTAGTCTGCGTAAATATCTTCAAATGCTGATTCTAGTGGTGGGAATGGGCTTTCTTCCGCAAATTTAACAGAAGCTTCTACTGCTTCCTTGACTTGTGCTTGAATTTCTTCCAATTCTTCTGCACTTGCAATATTGTTTTCAATGAGGTATTTGCGAAGATTTTCGATTGGGTCTTTTTGTTTCCACAATTCCACTTCTTCACGCGTACGATATTTACCAGGGTCAGATGATGAGTGACCAAGCCAGCGATAGGTTACACTTTCAATCAAGACAGGACCATTACCACCACGAACATGGTCTACGGCTTTCTTAAATCCTTCATAGACATCGATGACATTGTTTCCATCTTCGATAAACATTCCAGGAATTCCATATGCCGCACTACGTTGATGAATATGCTCTACATTGGTCATTTTCTTGATATCCGCAGAGATTCCATAACCGTTGTTAATGCAGTAGAAAATAACAGGAAGTTTCCAAATAGAAGCCATGTTCACTGCTTCGTGGAAAACACCTTCGTTGGTCGCGCCATCTCCAAAGAAGCAGACAACGATTTTACCAGTATGTTGCATTTGCTGACTGAGGGCTGCACCGACAGCGATTCCCATACCACCACCTACGATACCATTGGCACCAAGGTTACCAGCATCCAGGTCAGCGATATGCATAGAACCACCTTTTCCTTTACAGGTTCCAGTGTATTTCCCGAGGATTTCAGCCATCATTCCATTGAGGTCAATCCCTTTGGCAATAGCCTGTCCATGTCCACGGTGATTTGAGGTAATCAGATCATCTGGATTAAGAGCCAGCATTGCTCCGACGTTAGCAGCTTCCTCTCCGACAGAAAAGTGAGTCATACCGGGAACTTTCCCCTTTTTCACTAACTGAGCAATTTTTAAGTCCATGCGACGGATTTCTTCCATCTTACGGAACATCTCTAGCAAAAGATTCTTATCTAAAGTTGACATAATCTTGCCTTTCTAACTTTGTTCTTACCTTACTATTTTACCTTTTTTAGTATACACTGTCAAAGTATATGGCTAATAAAATTTCACAAGGTAAAAAAAATAAATCCCTGTTAAAACAGGGATTTTCTCAAGTTAGAATATTTTTTCACAAAGTGTTTTTTCAAGTAATTTTCCAAAAATTAGTTGATTTTTTTCATGATTGTTTGCAAACGCCATTGATACAAACAACCAGAAACGATTAAGCTAGCAATTAACCCAATCCAGTAGGCAAATGCCCCTAAGTCAGTTGCTTGATCTAGTAGGTATCCTAGAGGTATCGCTACTCCCCAATATCCGATTAGGCCAAGATAGAAAGGGACGATAGTGTCCTTGTAGCCTCTTAGAATCCCCTGAAGCGGAGCCGCAAAGGTATCAGCTAACTGGAAAAAGAGACTGTAGGTTAGAAATACAGCAGTTGTTTCAATGAACTGAGGGGCATTTCCATATAGACTTGCTACACGATCTCTAAAAATGTAGAGAAAGGATAGGGTAAAACCAGCAAAAATGAGGGCTGTTATTCTCCCCAGACGAGCATAGATTTTTGCATCCTCAAAACGTTTAGCCCCCACCTCGTAAGACACAACAATCGCCATAGCAGAGGAAATACTCATGGGAAAAGCGTACATGAGGCTCGAAAAGTTCATAGCTGACTGGTGACTGGCGATGATGAGTGATGAAAACTTAGCCATGATTAGTCCCACCACGGAGAAAATAGCTACTTCAGCAAATACGGTTCCTCCGATTGGTAGACCTAATCGGAGACCTTCCTTGATTTTATCTATATTAAGTGGAATCGGTTTTTCAAGATGTAGCGCTTTTAATTTTTCTTGTTTGAACAAAACAAGCAGGGAAATCCCCAATAAAACCCAATAGGCTAGCGAAGTTCCTAGCCCTGCTCCTGCACCACCAAGCTCAGGAAAACCAAGGGCTCCATATATCAAGAGATAGTTAAAACCACTATTGAGTGGAAGTAACAAAAGCATGAGATACATAGATAGTTTTGTCAATCCAAGAGAATCCAACAATGACCGAATGACACTAAAGAGCAACAAGGGTATAATCCCGATAGAAAGGTACCAAAGATAACGAACTGAAACTACCGCCACTTGGGCTTCTAGTCCGATATGGTTTAAAACTGGAGGCGCTAGAAAAAGCACCATGCCAAGCAAAACCAAAGACAGCCCAAAAGCCAAATAAATAAATTGGTAAAAGTCAGATGCTACTTCTTCCTTTTTGCCTCTTCCTAGATGATGGCCGATGATGGGAACCATGGCCGAAACAATCCCTGTTAAAAAGGTGAAGAAAGGATTCCATAGACTCGTTGCAGTTGATACTCCTGCCAAGTCCATGGTATTGTACTGCCCAGTCATGGTTGTATCAACAAATGAGGCAGAATAATTGGCAAACTGATAAATCAGGATAGGGAAAAATATCTTAAGAAATAAAATAAACTTATCTTTAAATTGATGGGTTGGGTACATATACGCTCTCTATTCTTATCATTTTCAGAGCAGAGTCCCATCTAGTTTTGATAGACGATTTGTCCCTTGCAGATGGTATATTTAACCTGCCCTTTTAAAGTTTCCCCGATAAATGGTGAATTAGCTGCTTTTGAAGCAAAGTGTGAGTCCACAAGGCGATCAGCCTTGGCATCAAAGATAGTGATGTCCGCTGGACCATTTTCAGCTAAGTAACCTGCTTCAAAGTTGTAAAGTTTGGCTGGATTGACAGTCATTTTTTCTAGCAATTCCATCAAGCTCAACTCACCAGCTTCCACCAAATAAGTCAAACCAAGAGAAAGAGAGGTTTCCAAACCTGTCATACCAGATGGTGCTTTGGTGATATCTTCAACATTTTTCTCATCTGCATGGTGAGGCGCGTGGTCCGTTGCGATAACTGTGATAACACCTGACTTGAGACCTTCGATAACGGCACGACGGTCTGACTCCAAACGAAGTGGAGGATTCATTTTGGCATTGCTTCCTTGAGTTAAAAGAAGAGCTTCTGTCTTAGAGAAATGCTGTGGCGCTACTTCTGCTGTGACCTGCGCACCTAGTCCTTGAGCAAACTCTACAACCTTGACACTTTCTTCCTTAGACAAATGCTGGATGTGAACATGGGCCTTGGTTGCATAGGCAATCATAACATCACGCGCAATCATAGCGTACTCAGCCACCCCAGTCGCTCCACAGATATGAAAATGTTCCTTAGCGATGTTTTCGTTAAATCCAAGAATCCCATTCAAACCTGGATCTTCCTCATGAAGGCTGATAAAGGTATTGAGTTTTTTGGATTCCTCCATGGCTTCCTTAACCACTTTGCTACTTTCAAGTGGAATACCGTCATCAGAAAAACCAACTGCACCTGCTTCTAAGAGTGCCTTAAAGTCTGTCAAGTCTTGGCCATTAAAGTTCTTGGTAATAGTCGCAACCGTTTTGACGTTAATTTTTTCCTTGGCAGCTGACTGGAGAACTTCTTGCAAAGTTTCTACGTCCGAAATGGTTGGACTAGTATTAGCCATCATGACAACCGTTGTAAAACCACCTGCAGCAGCCGCTAGTGCCCCAGTATGGATGTCCTCCTTGTGGGTCTGACCAGGTTCACGGAAATGAACATGAATATCAACTAGTCCAGGCGCAACTACAAGACCAGTAGCATCAAGCACCTCTGCTCCTTCTTCCTTGATTTCAGGGGCAATTTTGACAATTTTCCCATCTTGGACTAAAATATCACACACTTGATCCAAACCAGACTTAGGATCCATTACACGACCGTTTTTGATTAGTAGCATCTGCTTTCTCCTTTATTCATAGAAATCAACTTGGGTATCCAACAATTTATCCCCATCATAAACAAACTTAGCTGAAAAGAAGGGTCTATCTTCTAAAAGCCATTCAACAAAGGTGTGGTCACCTTCCCAAGTTGGCTTGCTGAGAACTTCATCATAGGGAACCCATTCTAAGGTTCCCTCATTGCAGTCAATCAAGTCACCCTCAAACTCCGTCACCTTAAAAACATAGGTGTACCAGTCTAAATCTGGCGTGAATTCTGGAAAAGTAATAACACCTTTTAGAACCGGCTTGGCTTTGAGCCCTGTTTCTTCGAGGATTTCACGCGCTGCGCATTCCTGAGGTGTCTCTCCTCGCTCTAGCTTACCACCCACACCAATCCATTTGCCTTCATGGACATCATTAGGCTTCTTATTACGATGGAGCATGAGCAGTTCTTTTCCGTTATCAATGTAGCAAATCGTCGCTAACTGAGGCATATTTTCTCCTTATCTAAGCCAATCGATCGGCACTTGTCCTGTCTCTTTTAAGAATGCATTAGCCTTGGAAAAAGGCTTGGAACCCCAAAATCCTCTATAAACCGATAAAGGACTAGGATGGGCTGATTCGATAATCAAGTGGTGAGGATTCGTAACCAAGGCCTTCTTCTTGCGTGCATAAGCACCCCAGAGTACAAAGACTACAGGTCTGTCTAGATTATTGACAACCCGAATCACAGCATCTGTAAATGGCTCCCATATCTGCCCAGCATGACCATTGGCTTGACCAGCAGGAACCGTCAAGCAAGCATTGAGAAGTAAGACTCCTTGCTCAGTCCAAGACGTTAAATCATGGGACTTCTTAGCTCCGATGTCATCTGACAATTCTTTCAAGATATTTTGCAAGGATGGCGGGGCTGGGATAGAGTCAGGTACAGAAAAACTTAAGCCCTGCGCCTGACCTGGCCCGTGATAGGGGTCTTGCCCTAGAATCACCACCTTCACTTCTTCAAGTGGTGTAGTCAAGAGAGCCTGAAAAACTTTTTCCTTAGGTGGATAAACAGTTCCCTGAGCATAGACCTGTTCCATAAATTGATTGATTTTCCCAAAATAACCTTCAGGTAATTGCTCCTTAATCAAAGCATGCCAAGACGAATGTTGCATCTTTCTCTCCTTTATCGTATCCATCTAAAAGCACGTCTTAATTCATCCGTACCATTTTTAAAAAAGCATAAACCATGTGCAAGAATGATCTTATCCGGTTTCCAGTTTAACATACGGGAAAAGGAAACCTTTGCCTCTATTTGTCTTCTAAAAAAAGTCATCCTATAATCGATAGGAGTTTGCCCATCAGGGGCTGTTACACGGGCTAAACGATAAATTTTTCTTCGGATTGGACTAGCTATCTTTTCTGGTTCAAAATTCTCTATAAGGTCCGTTACAATGAGTGTTTTAGTCGATTTATGAAAAAACACGACCTCTTCGATGACAGAACTTCCCTTAAAAATAAGTTGATCAATCTCATCAGACCATAAGTCAGGTGCCTTATCAGTTAAAGGAGCATCAAATTCCACCATGACATTCTGACTTTTTGCTCTCTCTTCAACTCCTGGACTAGACCATGCTTGTGCATAAGGATATCTTTTTTTCCAATCTGCAATATAGGCGTAGTGAATCTTATTGGGTGAAATTAGGTAAGCGACTTTGCCCAAAGCGTCCAGTTCAGTAAAGAGCTCCTCATTTGGCGCAATAGGAGAATGAATCCAGAGTTTTCCATCGTTTAACTTTATCACTGTCATACGTGTCTGAAAAGGAAGTTTGAAGACCTTCAAGTCCATTTGTATCAAGTCACCATCTGCTATCCAGATATTTTGATCAACTTCCTTTAGTGTATACAATGGTTCATAAAGAGAAAGTTCTGGTCTTGACATCGTTTACCATTCCTTTATTTTTACTGCCTCTATTATAGCAAAAAGTGGCTATCTAAACCACTTTTTACAGTTCTTATATATACTGTTATTGACCCTGTTATTTGACATTAGTATTCACAGTATCAATCAGCCATTAAAAACTTTTCGATTGTATCAATAGCATAGGAAAGTTGATTATTTACAGACTTCATCCGTTCAAAATTAGCATCCATATAGTAGAGTTCAGATAAGCCACCCCTAGGAAGAAAGAGTGAATGGTGGATATTCATCTTCTCTCGAGTACTTAACTCTATATGATTGCTTATGATATACTTTAACTCTTTTAACGAATTTACTTGGGCAACCACACCTTTTAACTGATACTGCTCGATGAGATTTAGTAAGTTATCAATCTCTTCAATGACTTTAGTTTCCATATCAACACCTCTTAGGGAAATCACTACAAAGCATCTAAAAAATTCAGCAAGTCTTGGTAAGAATGAACTTCATAAGTTGGCTGGGCTTGTGTATGATTTTCGAGGTGATGAGGATTGTACCAGATAGTATCAATCCCTGCATTATTGCCTCCTTGAATATCAGCCGTTAAGGAATCTCCGATCATCAGCGTCTTTTCTTTACTAAATCCTACAATCTGCTGACCGATTTTTTCATAGAATAATGCATCAGGCTTTTGCGTTTGCAATTGCTCGGAGATAAAGACTTGGTTGAAATAGGGAGCCAGACCTGATTGAGCCAGACGACCCGTCTGAATGGCAGTAATGCCATTTGTCGCAGCGTACAGATCATAATCACGTTCGATGAGGCTGTCCAAGAGTTCATGAGCACCCGAAAGTGTTTGTCCCTGTTGGGCTAAGTAAAATTGGTAACGCTGGGCAAGCAACCTACCGTCTTTTTCCTGTCCAAAATGGGCAAATAGACGAGAAAAACGCGTGTTAACCAGTTCATGTTTACTGATTTTCTTTTGCTCCAAGTCCTTCCAGAGAGCCTTGTTCATAGGAACGTAATAGTCTTTATAGGCTTGGATATCCGCAACTCCTTCTTCCTTTAGAAGTTGTGTCAGAGCCACATTTTCAGCAGTATCAAAATCAAGAAGAGTATGGTCAAGATCGAAGAGTAGAAATTTGTAGGGCATTGAGTTTCCTTTCTGAAAATTCATTAAGAATATTATAGCATAAATGAATCTTTGATTTATTGAGTTTCAAATACTTTTTACACTCACATTTTGACCGTGCTCAAGTGCAAATCTAAAACTAGTCAGCAAAACTTCTATTAAATCTTTTCCGGAACTCGTTATGAAATAATGCGATAAATTTGTTATATGCTCTGCGATATTATTTCCCCAAGGAGGAGTGAGTGACAAATCTTCAAAATCCCATATAACATCCTGAGGGAGAAATTTTTTCAACTCCTCTTGGATAGATAACAACTCCTCTATTCCTCTTTCAACAGATTCAAAAGGAACATCTCCCCAGTAAAGCTTATTCATTATTACTGGGTATCTACTTCCCCACTCATTATTTTCTAAGCGAACATAAATAGTCGAAAAGAATGAATTAAAAAGACTCCCTTCTCCTATAGTCCACCAATTATAACCAACCATTAACCCTACAGACATAGATATTCTCCTACTCATTTTTAATATTATTTAACGTCAACTAAAGTTTTATATTGATAGTATCTAAAACATACATTCATTCTCCCTTACCCCAACTCCTTGGCTATTCTACTCTTTTCAAGTTTTCCCTTAGTAATTCGTTTCCATAAAACAAGTGGGTTCAGACTATAGGATAAACGTAGGAGGAAATAATTAACCCATTCGATAAGGGCAAAAAGCTGTATTAGTGTGGCTATAATAGCCACTCGAACACTCTGTGAGTACCAGACAATAAAAGGAAAGCCTGAAATAAGTAAAACAAGGTCTAGTATTCTGAGAACACCATATATTTTTGGAATATTTCCATTTCCGAACTGGGGATTTGACAGTCTTCTAATCAAAATTGCCCAATAGGTCGAGCCTTGAAGCAATATAAATGTCAGTAAAGACAAAGGATAGAGAATGGTAATTAGACTCCTCCAATCACCAAGTCGATTTTTCAAAAGAAAAAAACACAACCAAAAGGATAGGATGGCTGCAAGTTCTCCCAAACAGAGGGCCCCCAACTCTTTTCTAACTTTCTCTTTTTGTATGTTCATCATCTCACCCATCTATCTATCATCCTGTATCAGAAAAAAGCCATTCGATCCATTTTCTAGTCAACATTTCTCAGAATCAGGTCATTCTAACTATCGAACAGCCTAATTACTTTAATATAAATGCAATTCTAAGTTTAGAATTGCATTTATATATATGTTTTAGATCTATTCTAAGTCTATAATAGCCTTAAATTTTAATTTTTGAAGGATTCTAAAGCTAGAAGAGCTCAAAAATCACGAGAACTAAGCTATTCGAAGCTTAGAAGAAGCTTTTCCAACCTTCATAAACTCTTCAATTAACGTTTCTTACAATTTTTCTGATGAGCTTTGAGTTTTTTAATAGCCCAATCATAGTGACTGGAAGTGGCACTCACAAAGTAGGAGCCAAGACTTGTCCCACCTGTCCACTTATAGATACCTTTGGTAAAGAGTTGGTCATTGCTGAATCCTTCCATCAACTCTAAAACCTCTCCATGCGATTGCTCTAGTAGCCTAGTCGCTTCTTCTAAGGTCGTTTTCTGGTGCTTCTTCCAAATAGCGACATTCATTTCCCCATAAGTTTTCCAATTATAAGGTTCAGGGAGAAAAGGTCTTTCATGTCCCTTTTGATTGGAATGTACCCAGGTCAAAAGTAACTGATGCCATTCATAGAGATGGATCAGAACATCTCTTAGATTTTTATCTCTTTTCCAGTGAGCTTCTTTTTTCTTTTCATCTTTTGAAAAATCAAAAGGAGTCTGTAGTTCCTCTTCACTTAATTTAGATATAAAGTGATTGAGCTTTTCATAGTTTTCCTTAGAGGCTAGCACTAGCTCCTCTTTTGTTCTTGGTCTAGGCATAGGAGTTCTCCCTTCATTTTTAAGTAGAATAAGCTATTTTCTTACTTCATTATACCATAGCCATAATCAAAAAGCAGTTCTTCATTTTACGAAAAACTGCTTTTACTAACTATTTTTTATGCTTATAGTCACTACTTTACATATAAATCTCTAAAGCGACCATCCACCTCTGCTATCTGATAGAGCAAGTGGGATAGTTCTTGGTAATCTTCTTTTAAACATGAAAGGTGGGCTTGACCAAATAAAGAAGCCAACTCCTCTTTTAATCTTGCCCCTTCTGGATCATGAACTTTTAAGAACTTACTGAGATAGAGATTTCGAACTGCAGCAAGTTTAAAGCTGAAATACTGATGCAATTGTTTTTGCTCGGTATTTAAGCCGTTTTCAGCAACTGCTTTTGCATAGAATTCCAAAACACCGCTTTGACCATTCAGATATCGGGTCTTTATTATCTTTGCTGTTTCCTGATAGATTTCAGTCTGACTAGGACTCTTAACCCTCTTAAAATTTCCCCACATGGAGTAGGCTCCACGCTTATAGTCAATAGCCTCTGCCTTCCAGGCTTCTAGTATGTCATTAAAAGCAACCTTCATACAGGCAAAACCAGCTGGGTCATGCAAATAGAGGTGCTGATGATCAATGCCATACACGGTTACAAAATGATCCACACCATAAAGGATTGTGTGATTGGGATTGTAAGTCAGATGCCCCATATCAAGAGGTCCCAGTACGACAGGCCCATTGGACAGAAAGGTTTCCAACTTTCTTTTAATCTCTTCCAAATCTACTTCCACTCCATCTTTTAGATAGAAATCCTCATAGTCAAATCCAAGTATTTTTAAAGAATGAGAGATAGAAAGATCTGGCATTCCGTTATCAAAGAATACTAGAGGGTGCTGGTCATCTTCCTTTACGATACTAGCGCCATTGCCCATCACCATGATTGCCTCTAGAAAGTCTGCTTTAAAGTCATAGCCATAGCCATCCAGTGCCATTGCCAATGAATAGCTATAGCAAAGCGACACATCTCCAAAATACATCTGCATATTCTTGCCTCCTTATCTTCTATGGGACTATTATACCGAGAAAACTATTTACATTCCCCATAAAATCCAAACAAAAAATATGGTATGTTTAATTTACGGACATGAATGTCAACAATTAAAAACTCTGTAAAAGATATCTTCTACAGAGTTCGATTTGCATCTTTATAAAAAATCAGAAAATAATCTAGTTCTTAATCACTGGTATCCAGAGTTCCATTTGATAGTCAGGTGATGACATGTCTCCTTCGGAATAGACTTCAAAGTCTGGTGAACCTGAGTGGCGATAGCCTGTTTCAGGGAAAAAGACTTCTAAGACGTATTTCCAAGCATGGTGGATGCTAGCTGGTATAGCCCCCTTGACTGGTACGATGGCATATTCAGCTTCTGGAATTTCTTTGATGGACAGACCTAGTTCTTCTGCTTTAGTTTTATCCGTCACATCATAAGCAGCCATATAGTTAATGATTTCGCCTTCTTTGACATCCGAGCAGACGCCAAAGGATTGGCCACTGCCTAAACTTTCTAGGCTTTCCAAGCTGTGATGGGCATAGAGATGCTCCCAAGCAGACGGGCATTTGCTATTGTCAATAGCTTCCAATAGGACTCCTGCCACGGTAAATGCAGGTTTCTTTTGAATCTTGATATCCATGTTCTTTCCTCCTGTAATTTTTAAGGATAATTGAAGTCTAGGAAAGACCCGATAAGGTTTTCCATTTCGAACTTCTGAGGGGGTTGCACCATGGAATTTCTTGAAGGCTGTGCTGAAGGCGTCAGCAGACTCATAGCCGTATTTCATTGCTATGTCAATGACTTTCTCAGAGCCTTCCCGCAAGTCTGTCACAGCTTCTGATAGCCTGCGATTGCGCAAATATTCTGCCAAGGTCATATCAGCCATGATGGAAAAGATTCTGCTAAAAAGAGGATAAGAATAGCCCGATAACTGCTGAAATCTTTTCATATCCACTTCTCCAGTCAGTTGCTGCTCCAAATAATCCATGGTTTGATTGAATTGATGCATCATATTCTTCTTTTCTTACCTCCACAAGATACAAAGGTCGTTAAAAGCAAAGTGAAAATTGGAAAATTAACGCTGGTTCTTCTGATTCTAGGTAATTTTTTCTTTTTCGCATAGCTTTTAGGCCGTGTTCAATTCTATCTATATTCTAACAAATACAAGATACTTCCACCCTAGAATCTTTGTACAAGATTTAAAGGTGTAAATTCTATAACTTATCTTTTAATTTCTCAACAAAGAGATAGGCTGCAGGGCAGGTCAAGGTATTCTTAATCGTAAAATGGTTGATTTGGTGGATCTTTTTACGGTCTGTATGGGGGAATTCACGACAGGCCTTGGGACGAACGTCATAGATGGAGCAGAGATTATCTCCTCCTAGAAAGGGGCAAGGCATGGATTTGAAAACCTTGTCCCCATCTTCATCCACCTGTAAAAACTCTGCTTCAAAGGCTGGTAATTTCATCTTAAAGTACTTAGCGATACGGGTGATGTCTGCCTCTTTAAAGTCTGGTCCCAAAGTCTTGCAACAGTTGGCACAGGCAGTACAATCAATCTCTGCAAAGACTTCTTGGTGAATCTGCTGCGCAATCTTATCTAAATTTTTAGGAGGTTTTTTCTTTAGGTTAGCTAAAACTTTACGATGTTCCTTCTGCTTTTGCAAGGCTAGTTGGTGATAGTACTCAATATCAATTTCTTTAGACATAGTTTCTTTCTAATACAAGTGTTTTTGTCTATTATACCATAAACACTGCCCCCTTTTTGCCCCCTGAACAGAAAAAAGCCCTTCGGATAAAATCCGAGGGGCTTATAACGTTGTTAAATCAACGGCCGAACTTTTGAATTTCAAGGTTCGGGATAAAATAGTTCACTGAACTATTTTATTTTTTCAAGTTGTAGAATGATTTCAATCCACGGTATTCTGCTACTTCACCAAGTTGGTCTTCGATGCGAAGCAATTGGTTGTATTTAGCGATACGGTCTGTACGTGAAAGTGAACCAGTCTTGATTTGTCCTGCGTTTGTTGCAACTGCGATATCAGCGATTGTTGAATCTTCAGTTTCACCTGAACGGTGTGATACAACGGCAGTGTAACCAGCTTCTTTCGCCATTTCGATAGCGTCGAATGTTTCAGTAAGAGTACCGATTTGGTTAACTTTGATAAGGATTGAGTTAGCAGCACCTTCTGCAATACCTTTTTCAAGGTAAGAAGTGTTTGTTACGAAGAAGTCGTCACCAACCAATTGAACTTTACCACCAAGACGTTCAGTAAGAGCTTTCCAACCGTCCCAGTCGTTTTCGTCCATACCATCTTCGATAGTAATGATTGGGTATTTGTTTACCAATTCTTCAAGGTAGTCGATTTGTTCTGCAGCAGTACGTACAGCAGCGCCTTCACCTTCGAATTTAGTGTAGTCGTAAACTTTACGTTCTTTATCGTAGAATTCTGATGATGCACAGTCAAATCCGATAAATACGTCTTTACCAGGAACATATCCAGCAGCTTCGATCGCAGCAAGGATAGTTTCAACACCGTCTTCAGTTCCTTCGAAACGAGGAGCGAATCCACCTTCGTCACCTACGGCTGTTTCCAAACCACGAGATTTAAGGATTTTCTTAAGAGCGTGGAAGATTTCAGCACCCCAACGAAGAGCTTCTTTGAATGATGGTGCACCAGCAGGTACGATCATGAATTCTTGGAAAGCGATTGGAGCGTCTGAGTGAGAACCACCGTTGATGATGTTCATCATTGGAGTTGGAAGAACTTTAGTGTTGAATCCACCAAGGTAGCTGTAAAGTGGGATTTCAAGGTAGTCAGCAGCAGCACGAGCTACAGCGATAGACACACCAAGAATTGCGTTTGCACCCAATTTACCTTTGTTAGGAGTACCGTCAAGTGCGATCATAGCACGGTCAATAGCTTGTTGGTCACGTACATCGTAGCCGATGATAGCTTCAGCGATGATGTTGTTTACGTTGTCAACAGCTTTTTGTGTACCAAGACCACCGTAACGAGATTTGTCACCGTCGCGAAGTTCAACTGCTTCGTGTTCACCAGTAGAAGCTCCTGATGGAACCATACCACGTCCGAAAGCACCTGATTCAGTATAAACTTCTACTTCAAGTGTTGGGTTACCGCGTGAGTCTAGGACTTCGCGAGCGTAAACATCAGTAATAATTGACATTTTTTACTCTCCTTTGAGTTAAATTTTTTACACCTCTATGATACCTTAAAAATAAGCGTTTTTCAAGAAAAAACGTTATCTTTGTGCAAATTTTCCTTAACTTTATAAAGTAATCGCTTTCTTTTGTCTGTTTTCTTGCGATTTTTGTGATATACTGTTTTTATGACAGATTTATCAAAACAACTACTAGAAAAAGCTCATGGTGGGCCGAAATTAAACCCTGACGAACAACGCCGCTATCTCGGCACTTTCGAGGAAAGAGTTCTTGGCTACGCGGATGTCAGCACTGCCAATAGTCCTGAATTAGAACATGGATTTTTCTCTATTTTAGAGGGTTTTCAAGAAAAGGTAGAGGCACTTTTTGTGAAGATTTCACCAAATATCGAGTTTGACAAACAGGTCTTTTACTTAAAACAAGCAAAGGAAAGCAACTGTCAGGCGACTATTGTTTCAGATGATCATATCACCTCTCCTTTCGGTCTTGTCATTCATACAAATGAACCTGTTCAAGTAGACGAAAAGGACCTTAGACTTGCATTTTCAAGTCTTTGGGAGGAGAAAAAGGTAGAGGCCCCTAGAAAATCTATTTGGAAGAAATGGTTTGGTTAATCCTTCCTCAAATTTAACAAACGACCAATATTAGCAGCTGTGTGCTCCAAATAGAGGCTTGCATTTTTCAGACTATCTTCTAGTGGTTCACTTTTCTCTAAAATAGAAAAGGCAGCTTCTATATTTTCGAATGGTAGGGGAGGCAAATCGTCAGCAAGACTACCGCAAATAGCGATAACAGGAACTCCGTTAGGGGTTCTTTTTGCTACACCGATAGGAGCTTTTCCAACAAAGCTTTGACTGTCCAGTCTACCTTCTCCAACGATAACCAAGTCGGCCCCTGCAACTTTCTTCTCAAAGTCTATCAAATCCAAGCAAGTATCAATCCCAGATACGATACAGGCCTCAGCAAAGGCACATAGCCCAGCAGCAATGCCACCGCCGGCTCCTGCTCCTTTCAGAGATAGGGTTGATGGCGAAAGTTTTTCATAGAACCGCCGCATAGCCAAATCTACTGTCTCAAATAGAGCAGGATCCAGACCTTTTTGTCTGCCAAATGTATAGGTCGCTCCTTGGTTGCCACATAAAGGGCTCACGACATCTGCTAAAATGCGAATCTTCACATTTTCGGGAATCCTATACAACTCGCTGTCTGAAACTGACTCGAACTCAAGCAAAGTCTGACCGCAAGCTGGCAATTCCTTTCCATTCTTATCATAAAAACGATAACCCAGACCAGTAGCAATGCCTATTCCGCCATCATTACTAGCCGTACCACCTACACCGATATAGATTTCTTTCATCCCTTGATCAATGAGATGACGAATCAGCTCCCCGATACCTCGAGTTTGGATGTGAAGAGGGTTTCGTTTCTCCTGCGGAATCTTTCCAAGACCAACCAAGTCAGCAACTTCAAAGAGCGCTGTTTTTCCTTTCTGAAAGTAGCGCATTGCTTCATTTAGGCCAAAAGGTCCCGTCACCTCTTGCCATTTTTCTTCGAGGTCAAGAGAATGTCGAATAGCATCTACAGTTCCTTCCCCACCATCACCAACAGGGCATAACTGACATTCTACATCCGCTATTGACTGTTCGAAACCTCTTTTTATAGCTTGAGCGACCTCTTCTGCCGTCAAACTCTCTTTAAAAGAATCGGGTGCAATTACAATTTTCATAGTTCCCTCTCATTCTAAGAAATCAATCAAAGGCAGAACTTCTAAAAGATCCCTCGTATCTACATGACAAGCTATCTCAGCTTTTACGACTTCTTTGGCACAAAAGGCAATACCACGTCCTGCTGACTTTAACATCAAGAGGTCATTGGCACCATCACCGATGACAATCGTTCTTTCTTTGGGTAGTTTTAATTCTTTTCTCCATTTCTCAAGAGTAGCTTGTTTTTCTTGGGCTGTCACAATTTCACCAACTAATCTTCCTGTTAAAAAACCATCTTTGACTTCCAACTGGTTGGCAGAGAAATAGGAGATACTAAGGGATTTTGCTAATCTCTCAACTATTGGTGTAAAGCCACCAGACACTAGACCGACTAGAATGCCCTTCTTTTGAAGTATGGAGATAAATTCCTGAGCATTCTTGGACAGATGGATGGATTTGAAGACAATATCAAAGACTGAAATCGGAAGGCCTTTTAACAAAGTCACTCTCGCTCGTAAACTTGTTTCAAAGTCTAGTTCACCTCGCATTGCATGACTTGTAATCTGCGATATTTCTTCTTCACAACCTGCTTTTTTTCCTAAAAGGTCAATCACTTCTTCTGCTATCAAGGTGCCATCAACATCCATAACACACAGTCCCTTTACTTGAGTCATCACTTCTCCTCTTTTCTAAACAGCCCAAAAATCGTATGAAAGAATCATACGATTTTATCTATTAGTTGACTAAACTATGGTACAAGTCAAGATAAGACTTACAAGCTGTATCCCATGAAAAATCGCATTCCATAGCTTGTTTTTGTAGATTTCTCCAAACTTCCGGCTGGTACTTATAAACATCCAAGGCTGTTTGGAAACTCCAGTTAAGCCAGTATGGTGTTAAATTGTCAAAGCTAAATCCAGTACCACTTCCTTCGATTGGATTGAAGGATTGAACCGTATCACGCAAGCCACCCACTTCATGAACCAATGGTAGAGTTCCGTAGCGCATAGCCATCATTTGAGACAAGCCACATGGTTCAAAACGACTCGGCATGAGGAAGAGATCACAAGCTGCGTAGATTTCTTGAGCAAGTTTGACGTCAAAAGTGATATTTGCTGATAGCTTGTCAGGATAGACTTGAGCAAACCATGAGAAAGAATGCTCAAAAGCAGGATCGCCTGTTCCTAAAAGGACGATTTGAACGTCCTCCTGTAAGAAACGATGCAAGCTTTCTACAACAACATCAAAACCTTTTTGGCGTGTCAAACGAGAGACAATCCCAACTAGAGGTACATCTGCTCGTACTGGTAGACCAACTCTCTCTTGCAATTTTGCTTTGTTTTGTGCTTTTCCTGACAAGTCATCCTTATCAAAATGATAGTCTAAAAGAGCATCTGTCTCTGGATTATAGAGATCAGTATCGATTCCATTAACAATACCCGAAACCTTACCTGACTCCATACGAAGAATCTGATCCAAACCGCAGCCGAACTGACTGGTCATAATCTCGTGCGCATAGCTAGGGGAAACGGTTGAGACACGATCCGCGTAGAGAATACCTGATTTCATCCAGTTGAGACATTCATTCCAGCGAAGCGTTCCATCAGCATAGCGTTCAAACCCAACACCGAACAAATCCCACAACATTCCTTCTGAAAATTGACCTTGGAATTCCAAATTGTGAATGGTTAAAACAGTCTTGATTCCTTGGTAAGCCTGAATCCAATGGTACTTTTCTTTTAACAAGAAGGGAATCATGGCTGTGTGGTAATCATGAACATGGAGAAGTTCAGGGATAAAGCCGATGCGTTCCATGGCTTCAAGAGCAGCCAGTTGGAAAAAGGCGAAGCGTTCACCGTCGTCAAAATCACCGTACACATGACCGCGGAAGAAATAATACTGATTATCAATGAAGTAGAAGGTTACCCCATTCAAGACCGTTTTCTTAATACCACAGTACTGTCTACGCCATCCTACACTAACTTCAAAGTGGAGAACATCCTCAATCTGGTCGCCGAATTTAGCCTCTACCATGTCATAGTAAGGTAAGAAAACTGCAACTTCGTGCCCTGCCTTTACCAGTGATTTTGGAAGAGCGCCAATGACGTCTCCCAAACCACCTGTTTTTGAAAAGGGCGCACCCTCTGCTGCTACAAATAAAATTTTCATGAATGAATATCCTCTGTTACTTTTTCGCCTTTTTTGATTACGACAGGGTGTTCAGCAGTACCGCGAATAACGACACCGTCCGCAACTTCAACTCCTTTGTCTAAAATTGCATACTCAACTTGGGCTCCTTGACCAATCACAACACGTGGGAAGAGAAGACTGTCTTTAACTAGACTATCCTTATGAACGTGAATATTACGTGATAGGACCGACTGAACTACTTCACCCTCTATGATACTACCAGAGGCAAACTGAGAAGTACTTACTTTTGAAGTATTCGCATAGTAGGTTGGTTCTTCATTCTTAACTTTTGTGTAAATCTTTTGATTTGGTGAGAAAAGCGAGTAGAACTTTTTAGATTCAAGCATATCAATATTTGCTTGATAATAGGACTGAACAGAATGAATGTTTGCTAAGTAGCCTGTGTATTCGTAAGCAAAAGCTCCTTCTTTTGCAGCTAAATCGCGAAGGACATAGCGCAACTTTTCAGGATATTCTTTCTGAGCCTCTTCTTCAAGTCGTTCAATCAACCAAGGAGTGTCCACAACAAAGATATCTATAGACATATTGAAAAGTTCATCAGTAGATTTGTTATCAAAGAGTTTATGCGAACGAACATGGTCTGTTTCATCAATTTCCAAGATAGCATTCACATCTGAAATATCTTTCTTCGGAAGTTTCTTATATACAACTGTAATCGGACCATTCGTTGTATTGTGTAGGTGGAAGACTTGATTCAAGTCAATATTCACCAGTACATCGCAGTTAATCGAAACGGTTTGGTTTGAACCTGAACGTCTCAAGTAGGTAAGAAGTTGTTGGTAATATTCTTTTCCAACTGTGCTACTTTCAACACGAGTATTGTAAATTCCTAGATAGTAGTGACTTAGAAGGGTAGACAAGCCCCACTCACGACCTGAACGGATATGGTCGAAAACTGAGCTGATATTATCTTGTTGGAAAATACCAAAGATACTACGAACACCTGCATTTGCAAGACTAGAAAGAGGGAAGTCAATCAAACGGTATTTCCCACCGAAAGGCAAGCTAGCTACCGGACGGTGTTCCGTTAACGTTGACATATCATGAAAACCAACCGTGTTTCCTAAAATGGCTGAATATTTATCAATCTTCATCTGTTGCTACCCCCACTACTTCATTGTGTCCTACTACTTGTACTTCATCAGTTCCGTCAATCTCTACGCCGTCTGCAATAATGGCACCCTCACCAATAATAGCACGAGTAATCTTTGCTCCGTGACCAATAATAGCTCCGCTCATGATAACAGAATCAACAACTTCTGCCCCTTCACGGACTTGTGCTTCTGTTGAAAGAATCGAACGTTTAACAGTTCCATCTACAAAACAGCCATCCACGACCAATGAATCTTCAACGTGTGCATGCGCACCAAAGTAGTTGGGTGGTGAGATCAAGTTTCTTGAGTAAATTTTCCACTGACGATTACGGCTATCCAAAGCATTCTCTGGCGAAATGTACTCCATATTGGCTTCCCAAAGTGACTCAATCGTACCAACATCTTTCCAGTAGCCATTAAATTCATAAGCATAGACACTTTCACCAGACTCGAGATAGTTAGGGATAACGTTCTTCCCAAAGTCTGACATATCCACATTGCTCTTTTCAGCAGCAACAAGCATATTGCGAAGCCGTTTCCAGTCAAAAATATAAATCCCCATAGAAGCCTTTGTAGACTTAGGTTGAGCAGGTTTTTCTTCAAATTCCACGATACGGTTGTTGACATCTGTGTTCATGATACCAAAACGGCTAGCTTCTTTGAGAGGAACATCTAGAACCGCTACCGTCAAACTGGCATTGTGATCCTTATGGGACTGAAGCATATCATCGTAGTCCATCTTGTAGATGTGGTCACCAGAAAGGATCAAAACATATTCTGGATTGATACTGTCAATGTAGTCAATGTTTTGGTAGATAGCATGGCTAGTCCCTTCAAACCAACGGTTTCCTTCACTTGCAGAGTAGGGTTGAAGGATAGAAACACCTGTGTTAATGCCGTCTAGTCCCCAACTCGAACCATTTCCGATGTGGTTGTTCAAGGCAAGGGGTTGGTATTGTGTAATCACACCGACATTGTGAATCCCAGAGTTAGCACAGTTTGAAAGCGCGAAGTCAATGATACGGTAGCGCCCACCGAATTGCACGGCTGGTTTAGCAATGCTTTGAGTGAGTTTTCCGAGACGTGTTCCTTGCCCACCTGCAAGGATCAAAGCTAGCATTTCATTCTTCATTTTCTACTCCTTTTTGAGTTTTATTTGCGACAGTTTTAGTTGGTTTCAAACGACGCTTGATCTTCCAGATACTTGCGCCCATGGCAGGCAAGGTAAAGGTCAAAGTCTGCTCATAATCCTTCCATAAACCTTCTTGAGTCTGAACTGTTTGATTGTGCTCTTTCCAAACACCTCCCCATTCTTCCAGCTCTGTATTCCAAACTTCTTCGTAAATACCTGCAACAGGCAAACCAATCGTAAAGTCCTTACGCTCAACTGGTGCCATATTAAAGATACAGACTAACATTTCGTCCTTCTTGCCCTTACGAATAAAGGAAAGGACACTCTGATCTCTATTATCCGCATCGATAATCTCGATGCCGTCGTAGCTGGTGTCAATTTCCCAAAGGCAACGATGCTCTTTATAGAATTGATTGAGTTGAGAAGTGAAGTGCTTCATCTTGGCATTCATAGGATCTTCTAGATTAGACCATTCCAACTGCTCCTCAGACTTCCATTCTAGGAATTGCCCGTACTCACTACCCATGAACAAGAGTTTCTTACCTGGATGACAAATTTGATAGGTGTAGAGATTGCGCAGACCTGCGAACTGATTGTAGCGATCACCCCACATCTTATGCATCATACTCTTCTTGCCATGAACCACTTCATCATGTGAGAAAGGTAAGAGATAGTTTTCATTGAAAACATACATAAAACTGAAAGTCACAAGATTAAAGTCATACTTGCGATAAATCGGATCTTCCTCGTAGAAACGGAGGATATCATTCATCCAGCCCATATTCCATTTATAGTCAAATCCAAGGCCGCCCATTTCTTTCATACCAGTAATCTTTGTCGCTGATGAACTTTCTTCTGCAATCATCATGATGTCTGGATGAGCTAACTTAATCACTGTGTTTAACCGTTGAAGGAAATAATAACCTTCATAGTTAAGATTTCCACCGTCTTTGTTTGGAGTCCAAGGAGCATTATCATAATCTAGATACAACATATTGCTCACTGCATCGACTCGAATACCATCTAAGTGGTAAAAATCAATCCAAAATATAATACTTGAAATCAAAAAAGACTGGACCTCATTTTTCCCGAGGTCAAAATTCAGTGCACCCCAACCGTAGTTATGAGCCTTGTTGTGGTCTTGGTATTCAAAAGTTGGTGTGCCGTCATAATATGCCAAGGCATCATCATTAATAGTGAAATGACCTGGAACCCAGTCTACGATTACACCGATATTATTTATATGACACTCTTCAACGAAATCTTGGAATTCCTCAGGTCTGCCATAGGAATGTTCAAAAGCAAAGTAGCCCATAAGCTGATAGCCCCAGCTCAATCCAAGTGGGTGAGCCATTAAAGGCATGAACTCAATATGTGTATAGTTCATCTCAACCAAGTATGGAATCAACTCGTCTTTCAGTTGCGAAAAAGTGTAGGGACTACCATCTGGATTTCTCTTCCAAGACCCTGCATGGGCTTCATATATATTAACTGGTCTCTCGAAAAATCCCAAACGTTTGCGACGTGCTAGCCAAAGGCCATCTTTCCATTTCTTTTCACGGATAGTGGTCAGAACAGCTCCTGTACCTGGTCGGGCTTCAAAACGAACTGAAAAAGGATCAATCTTCATAATCTGGTGACCATTTGCACGCGTAATATGATATTTATAAATCTGACCTTCCTGGGCTTGACTCGTAAAGACTTCCCAAATACCTGCTTCATTACGAACCATAGGAATCTGATTCTCAACCCAATTAGTAAAATCACCAACCAGATGAACTGCTTGTGCATTTGGGGCCCAAACCCTAAAGGTATAGCCAATTTCTCCGTTTTTCTCCTCTCTATGCGCTCCTAAATAATGCTGGAGGTGAAAGTTCTCACCTGTAGTAAAGGTTCTTAATGCTTCTTGATTATTCATTCAATCCCCTTTCTTTTGTAAGCGTTTTCTATAATTCTATTATACACTCTTTTAAGATAACTTTCAAGTAATTTACGGAATTTCACCAAAATTATCTTGAAAATTTTAGAAAATATATTTTAACATTATATAATTTTTCATTTAATTGTTGAAAAAATAAATGATTTACATATATTTTCTTAGTATAATATCAAAATATTCGTTATTTTTCAATTTCTAGCTGGATTTTTGAGTGAAAATAAAAATCAGGAAGCTAAATTCCTGATTTTTTAGATTACTTCACATCAAAAACGATGGATTTGACATTTGTCATCGCTTCGATACTGTATTTAATTCCTTGCACTCCTGCACCAGAACCTTTTACACCAAGGAATGGGAAATTATCTGGTCCACGTTGTGTTTTGTTATTAATATGAACCGTTCCAACTTCAAGTTTTTCAGCGATTTCAAACGCCTTCTTAAAGTCGTTTGTAAAGACTGAAGATTGAAGACCGAATTCTGATTCATTAGCAATTGCTACTGCTTCATCCGCATCAGCGACACGGATAATTGGCAGAACAGGTCCAAATGGTTCTTCCCATGCTAATTTCATATCTCTTGTGACATAATCAAAAAGTCCAGGCCAAATGAGATTTTTCTCACGTTTGATTTGGCTGAGCGCTTTGGCACCCTTTTCCTGAGCATCTTCAATCAATCCCCAGATGAAGTCAGCTGAAGCATTATCAATAACAGGTGTGATATCAGCATTGTCAAATGGATCACCTACTGTTAGCTTAGCAACTTCAGCTTGGAGCAATTCAGCCAATCTGTCTGCTACGCTTTCCACAACCAAGACACGCTTGATAGCAGTACAACGCTGACCAGAGTAGCTAAAGGCACCACCTACGATTTGTTTAGCTGCATTTTCTAAATCTGCATCTTCTAAAACGATTGCTGCATCTTTTCCACCAAGCTCAAGCATAATTGGGCGCATGCCCGCTAAACGACCGATACGCTCACCAATCGGTGTGGAACCTGTAAAGTTAATAAAGTTCACTTCCTTATGTTCAATGATGTAGTCTCCGATTTCAGAACCACGTCCAGTGATGGTGTTGAAGACACCTGCTGGGATTCCTGCTTCGTCAAATGCTTTAGCCAACAAAAGACCAGAAATAGATCCTTGTGTTGGTGGTTTAAACATAACGACATTTCCTGCAATCAATGCTGGAGCAATCTTAGATCCAGAAAGGTTGACTGGGTAGTTAAATGGCGCTATAGCTAAAACGACACCAACTGGCTCACGACGAACAACGGCTAGTTTGTTTTTACTTGCAGCTTCAAAACCGCCACCTTCCATTGATTGTCCAGTGATACGGAGACCTTCTTCTGCAGCAAAACGAATCAAATCTGCTGTACGTACTACTTCTCCAATGGCTGCTTTAATCCCTTTTGCAACCTCTTTGGCAAGAATTGTACCAATTTTTTCCTTATCACGTTCCAAAATATCTGCTGCCTTATGTAGATAGGATGCACGCTCAACTGGTGCTAAATCACGCCATGCTGGGAGAGCTGCACGCGCAGCTTTCATAGCCTCATCTACTTCAGCCTGACTCATAGCTGGTACTGTCCCCAGCTTTTCCTGATTGATGGGAGAATAGATGGCAATTTCATTCTCTGATGATTTCCATTTTCCATTCACTAAATTCTGATAATGTGTCAAATTCTCTTCCTCCTGAAAATGATTAAAACTTATTTTATCAAATTTTCAGAAAATTACAACCCTTTTTGGGAAAATATTGATATTTTTTTCACAAACTTGATTATTCAAATTATTTGACTTCTACTGCTAATAGATAGTAGTTTGTCAATAAAAACAAAAAAGGTCTAGTTAATCTAAACCTTTTTAGAACATTAATTTACGAGAGTACTTTTAAGACTACGACGCTGGTATCATCAATCACATTTGATTCCTTAGAACGACTATTAGACACCAGCATTTCAAGGTTTCCTGCATTTTCAAAGTAGAAGGAAGTTCCCTTGGCATTGAATACTACCAATAGATGTTCTGGTCCGCCGTGAATCTCGTAAACAATCCATCCGCTATTTTCTACAGCTGTGTGGACAAAGACATGACGGTAAACTTCTTCGTATGTAGGATAGGAGAAGGCACTGGTCTGTGTTTTCAGTCGAATAATCTGACGGACAAAGGCAATGCTTTCTTGTCTTTCATTAATCAAATCCCAGTTTATTTGGTTGACACTGTCAGGAGCGTTGTAACTGTTCATAGCGCGTTCTCGGTCTGCTGGAGTGAGTTCTCCGTGTTCACCAGTTGGAATCAACTTAGTCCGTCCAAACTCTTGACCAAGTTCCATAAAGGACATTCCTTGCATGAGAAGGTTCATGGCTGTCGCTGTCTCGACCTTGCGCATAATCTGGTCGGAACTTTGATCTGGATGGAGGGTTGCTAACAAGTCATGAAGATTGTAATTATCATGGGCTTCTACATAGTTAAGGACTTGGTTTGGACTGAGATAAGACCCCAACTCTCGGCTACCAAGAATAGCCTTGGCTACGATTGGTTCAGTTGCTGCACCACTTACAAATCCTGACTTGATTGTACCATAAACTTCTCCTCCTTTGACCGCATCACGCTGATTATCATTGAAGAAACCGATATTTGGCATTTGGTAGGCATTGTCCTTTTTAGCCTTGTCATAAGGTGCAAGACCTGTCCCCATATCCCAGCCTTCTCCATAAGTGAGAATACGCGGATCAACTTCATCAAGTGCCCAACGAATTGCCTGCATGGTTTTGACATCGTGGATTCCCATCAAGTCGAAACGGAAACCGTCAATATTGTATTCTTTCACCCAATAAAGGAGTGAGTCAATCATATACTTACGGTACATTTCGTGTTCGCTTGCGGTTTCATTTCCTACACCTGTGCCGTTTTGGAAGGTTCCATCTCGGTTCATGCGGTAGTAATAATCAGGTACAGTTGTTTGGAAGGGTGCGTCAACCGTTGAGAAGGTGTGGTTGTAAACAACGTCCATAATGACACCAATTCCTGAATCATGATAAGCCTGAATCATGGTCTTGAGGTCTCGAATAACCTGTCCAGGATCATCTGGATTACTAGAGAAACTTGTTTCTGGAGCATTGTAGTTTTGAGGGTCATAACCCCAGTTATAGGTTACATTTCCATCCTCGTCGTATTCCTTATGACGATCAAAGATTGGTTGGAGCTGAACATAATTACAGCCGAGTTCTTTGATATAGTCAAAGGCTGTTGCTTGACCAAACTGGTTAACCGTTCCAGTCTGGGCAGCCCCAAGGAAAGTTCCTCGAAGGTTTTCTGGAACACCAGATGTTGGTGATTTTGTAAAATCACGAATATGCATCTCACAGATAACTGCTTTACAAGGATTTTCCAAACGCCAAGGAGCTTTCGTACCATGTTTGACTTCAAAGCCTTCTACCTGTCTCTCTTCATGAGATAGAATTACAGAACGTTTTCCGTCAGGGCTTGTAGCGATAGTGTAAGGGTCTCGTGTCAAAGTCTGGTGGTGTGGAAACTCAATCTGATACTGATAGGCTTTACCTGCAAGATTTTCATCCAGATCTAGACTCCAAACACCAATAGTATTGTACTTATGGCTGTATGAATAGCTATTCCCACGTTCAAGATTAAAGGTTTTCCAAACAGGCGCGTCGTTACTTGTATTTTCATAAACAACCACTTGAACAGCTGTAGCCGTCGGAGCCCAGAGTTTAAAGCTTGTCTGGTAGTCTGAGATACTATAACCCAACTCTCCCTGGTATCCCCAATGATGGTCAAAACTAGCGCTGTGGATAGCTTTATCAAAAGCAAAAGGATTTTGGTCTTTGTAGTAAGGACTTGCGATAGCTGGATTTTCAGAATAGTAAACCGTATCGTCTCCTTCTAAGATCCAAACTTCCGTCAAAAGTGGATAATGGTTGAAACGGACAAGATAATCTTTGGGCTTTTCGTCTATCTCAACAGAAAAAGTCAAAGACTCCAGTTTTTCAACACTTTCGACTGTAAAGGAGAACTGTGCTCCAAAATAGTTATTCTCATAATCTAAACTTTCTTTACTGTCTGCCTGTTTTTTACTAAATGAACAAGCAGCATAATCTCCATTTTTTCGATGAAAATGGATGACTACAGGGTAATTATACATTTTTTTCCTAATTTCTAATTTAATTTTTTATTCAAACTATCTGACATCTAGTTTTCAACTATTCTTTACAAACTTTCCAACCAAGCTTCGTCTCGAACTTCGATACCTAGTTCTTGTGCTTTTTGGAGCTTGCTTCCTGCATCTGCTCCTGCTACGACAAGATTCGTTTTCTTAGATACACTGCCTGTGACTTTGGCACCGAAGCTTTCGAGTTTACTTTTGGCTTCTGAGCGTGTGAGGCGTTCCAATTTCCCCGTGAGTACAACGGTCAAACCTGACAAGGCCGCATCTGCCACTACTGTCTGTCCTTTGTAGTCCAGATTGACTCCAGCTTCTTTCAACTCGTCTAAGAGAATCTTCGACCCTTCTGTAGCAAAATAAGTCTGAAGACTTTGAGCAATCACACTACCCAAGCTTTCAATACTTGCTACTTCCTCCGGATCAGCTTGGGCTAGATTTTCAATAGAGTAGAAATGTTGGAGCAAGAGTTGGCTAGCCTTGCTTCCGACATGGCGAATTCCCAGACCAAACAAGAGCTTTTCAGCAGAGTTTTCCTTTGATACTTGAATAGCCTGATACAGTTTAGAAGCAGATTTTTCCTTGACACCCTCTAAAAGGAGGAAATCGTCTTCTTTCAAACGGTAAATATCCGCCACATCCTTAACAAGATTGGCAGCAAAAAGTTTTTCAACGGTAGATGGACCAAGACCTGTAATATTCATGGCATCTCGAGAGGCAAAATGAATCAAACCTTCCATGATTTGAGCAGGACAGCGGGGATTGATACAACGAAGAGCCACTTCATCTTCAAAATGAAGCAATTGACTGTCACAACTTGGACAGTTAGTCGGAATATCTAGTTTTTCTTCAGAAAGATGCTTGGACTCTACTACACGCAAAACAGCAGGGATGATGTCTCCAGCCTTATATACGATAACTGTATCGTCTTTGCGGATATCTTTTTCAGCAATATAATCTACATTGTGCAGGGTCGCTCGGCTAACTGTTGTTCCAGCGAGCTGAACAGGAGTCAGATTGGCAGTTGGGGTCACAACACCCGTACGGCCAACTGTCCAGTCAACTGAAAGGAGTTGGGCTTCTTTTTCCTCAGCGGGAAATTTATAGGCGACTGCCCACTTAGGTGCTTTAACGGTAAAGCCGAGTTCTTCTTGACCTGCTAGGTCGTTGACCTTGATTACCACTCCATCAATATCGTAAGGAAGTTTCTCCCGCTCTTGTCCTACTTCTTGGATAAAATCCCATATCTCATCTATACTTTTAGCCAATATTCGTTTAGGATTAACTACAAAACCAAGCTGCTCAAGGTGCTCCAAGACTTTTTCTTGACTATCACGAGTAGAAGGGCTGGCTTCTTGATAGAGGAAAGTCGCAAGATTACGTTTGGCCACTACTGCTGTATCCAGCTGACGGAGGGTTCCTGCAGCTGCGTTACGAGGATTAGCAAATTCAGGCTCTCCATTTTCTTGGCGAGCTTGGTTGACCTGATCAAACGAAGCGCGTGGCATGTAACATTCCCCACGAACGGTGATATCTAGTTCTTCTGGCAAGGTCAAAGGAATGTCCTTGACACGCTTGAGGTTTTCTGTGATATTCTCTCCAATAGAACCATCCCCACGTGTCGCACCGACTACTAAAATTCCCTTTTCATATGTAAGCGAGATAGACAAACCATCGATTTTTAGCTCACAGATATAAGTGGGATGGGCTAACTCCTTACGAACACGCGCATCAAAAGCTTCTAACTCTTCACGTGAAAAAGCATCCTGCAAACTATAAAGAGGATACTGATGACTATATTTTTCAAAACCATCTAAAACCTTACCACCAACACGATGGGTCGGACTGTCCGCTAAAACTTGATCTGGATAGGCAGCTTCCAACTCGACTAACTCTCGGTAGAGACGATCATACTCGCTATCTGACACCGAGGGATTGTCACTCGTATAGTACTCGGTCGCATAGCGGTTGAGCAAGGCAACTAACTCATTCATTCTTTCATTCATAAAACTATTCTACCATAAATCAAGCCCTCCTCACAATAGAGAAGGACTGAAAAATGGATTGTGGAGAAATATTTTCTAAAAAAGAGAAATTATAACTCTTTTTTTAAATGACTTCGCACATAAACGAGAGATAGACAAGATAGGATGATAACCCCGCTTCCAATTATCAAGAAAGAAAAGAGATGAACACTTGGCAGCACTGTCATAAAGCCTTTTGCAATCGGCATAAATAGAATGGCTAAGGTAAAAATTGTGCTTAGCACTCTCCCCAAGTATTCCCCCTCAACCTTGGTTTGCACCTGAGTAAAAAAGTGAATATTAAATATCGTCATAAACAGTTCACAAACTAAATTTCCAGAAAAGGAAAGAAAAGTTGGCAGTGGTAATCCCATCATAAAAACTCCAACTCCAGTCAAGGCCAATAAAATCAAAAGATTATAAACACTTGCCTTTATTTTACTAGCTAGAAGAGCTCCGATAATCGAACCAATAGCACCCATGGTTAAGATAGTCGCATAAGCTCCTTCTACTCCATATAGTTTATTTGAAAAAGGGAGGAGAAATTCAAAAGCTGCAAAAAAGAAATTAACACTGGAAGCTACTAACAAAAGGAAAAAGATCTCTTGCTGGCGCCAAATATAGCGAATTCCTTCTTTCATATCAGCCAAAATATTTTTCCAGCTGAAAGTCTTTTTCTCTTGTACCAAAGTCTCTTTTTGGGGAAGGAAAGCTACTAAGGTAAATGCAATGAAAAAACTAATGGCATCTAAAACAAGCGTCATATGAAGACTAGCAAATTGTAAAACGAGGAAAGAAAGTACAGGGGAGCTAACGCCTACAACCTGCAAAACGAGCTCTAAACGAGCATTATAGGTCACAATCTCGTCTTTCTCTACAACCTCAGTTATAATGGCTTTATTGGCTGTACGAGAAAATGAAAAGGCAACCGCCTGAACAATATTGGCGAAGATCAGAGCAGCAATCATCAAGCTATCATTTCTGATGAAAGAAATAGCTAAGCAAAGAACGCCACAAATTAAGTCCGTCGTCATCAAAATTTTGCGACGCGAAAAACGGTCTGAAATCACTCCGCCAAAGGGATTGACCAGAATCGATGTGACGAGTTCAGAAATTTGATAAATCCCAAGAACAGTCTGTCCTATCGTTCCCATTGATGCTAACCAAACACTATTTCCATAATCATAGAGCATATTTCCTATCTTATTAATCGCACCACGACTAATCAACTGGATTGCATGTCGATTCATATAAAAAGCTCCTCTCAAATTTTGAAACTATTGTATCAAAACTGAAAGGAGTCTCTTTATTCTTCCCTTATTTGGGAAATTTAAGCATTTACAAATTTTTCATAATGTTCCTGATAATAAGCCACTTGCTCTGGAAGTCCAAGCACATCAAAAATATGCATAGCCTCCTGCATCTGACTACAACCCTCTTCTTTCAAGGCTCTCTGGTAGAGGGCGAAACCTTTGAGATAATGGAAGATATTGCGCTCATAAAGCTTGATACCATTTCCAATCAACTTCTCCACATAGGCCTCAAAATAGTCCGCATTCGCAAAAGAACGGTTTTCCAAACAATGCTGGTAACAGTTAAGAGCTAAAATCAAAACAAGTTTACGATGCCGACCAATTTCTTTGTAGTAGTCTTCTCGCTCCATGACTTCTCTGCCAATCCGAGCAACATAGTCCACATTGTAGAAAGTATAGAGATTTCCGAAAAGAATCAACTCATACATGGTCCATTCTTCTGTTTGAAAAAGATAATCTGCTACCTTTTCCAAATCACTCTGACTCATCGTGTAATGAGCATCTCTTTGACAAATCAGACCTTGTAGCAGAATCCAATTCAGCTCAAAATAGAGGGGATTGGTCGAACTCTTCGCTTTCTTGAGCTGTTCCTTTTGAAGCTTTTGAAAACCTGCAATATCATTTGAGTAGTAAAGCGGAATAATCTGCGCCATCAAGGCAACGTGTTCATGATTATGGAAATTTCTAGCCTTATCCATAAAATTTTCAACGGTCACGTGAATATTATCCAAAATTTCAAAGAAACGAGAAACTGCTAGTTCAGACTCCCCAAGCTCAAAGCGAGATAATTGAGAGGTTGAACATGATTCACCTGTCGCCTCTTTTAAGGAATACTTTCCACTTGTTCGAAATTCACGAAATACCTTTCCAAGATGTTCCATTTTTTACACCTGCTCCGATAATTCTTCCCACTCAAGCATAGCCTCTTCTTGACGATGGCTAATTTTGTCCAGTTCAGCTTGCAATTCCATGAGTTTTTCGGCGTCGTTGGTTTCCAGCATCTGTTCAGAAATGGCTTGACTTTGAGTTTCTAACTCTTCGATTTCAGCCTCTAAACTCTCTATTTGTCGCATGAGCTTGCGGGCTTCTTTTTGACTTTCTTTCTGGGCTTGGTAGTCATTAACTGAACTTGTTTCTTTTGCTTGATTACTTGTTGAAGTTTCTTCTGTCTGGCTGACTTCCATTTCAGCCTTTTTATCAACATAGTAGTCATAATCTCCTAGATAGAGAGTCGAACCATTCTCGGACAATTCCAAAACATGAGTGGCTACACGGTTGATGAAATAACGGTCGTGGCTGACAAAAAGAAGGGTTCCATCAAAATCAATCAAGGCATTTTCTAACACTTCCTTGCTATCAATATCCAAGTGGTTGGTCGGCTCGTCCAAAATCAAGAAATTGTTGTTTTCCATTGAAAGTTTGGCAAGCAGTAAACGAGCTTTCTCGCCACCAGACAGCATTCCAACTGATTTTTTAACATCATCCCCTGAGAAGAGGAAAGCGCCAAGACGGTTACGGATTTCAACTTCTGGTGTCAGTTTAAAATCATTCCAAAGTTCATCCAGAACAGTATTACTTGGTGTCAACTTGCTTTGAGTCTGGTCATAGTAGCCGACCTCAACATTGGCACCAAAACGCTTCTCTCCTTTGATAAAAGGAATCTGGTCCACGATAGACTTGATAAGGGTTGACTTACCAATACCATTTGGTCCTACGATGGCAACAGCATTCATTTTACGAAGGTCAAGATTGATAGGTTCTGACAATATTTCCCCATCATAGCCAATAGCAGCATTTTCAACAGTCAAAACGACATTTCCCGACGTTTTTTCAGACTGGAAGGTCATATTGGCTGATTTCTTGCCAGCTTCAGGCTTGTCCAAACGCTCCATTTTTTCTAGTTGTTTACGGCGAGATTGAGCACGTTTGGTTGTTGAAGCTCGGACTAGATTGCGATTGACAAAGTCTTCCAGAGCAGCGATTTCCTTCTGCTGCTTTTCATAGTTTTTTGCCTCAGTAGCTAGCTTTTGCTCTTTTTGTTCAACGAAACGAGAGTAATTTCCCACATAACGGTCTAAAGAATGCTTGGTTAAATCGAGTGTAACCGTCGCAACCTTATCCAAAAAGTAACGGTCGTGACTGACAATAATGAGGGCACCGCTATAGTTCACCAAGTAATTCTCTAGCCAGGCAATGGTTTCGATATCCAAGTGGTTGGTCGGCTCGTCCAAAACCAAGAGATTAGGCTTTTCAAGGAGCATTTTTGCTAGAGCCAGACGAGTATTTTGACCACCAGAAAGCTCGGCTATTTTCATCTGCCACATAGACTCGTCAAACTTGAATCCATTCAAAATCGCTCGAATATCAGCTTCGTAAGTAAAACCACCAGCCTGTCGAAAATTCTCTGATAAGCGATCATAATCCGCCATCAGTTTATCCAAATCTTCACCTGACTTTTCACCCATCTCCAACTCCATCTGACGAAGTTGCTTCTCTGTCCGACGTAGATCATCAAAAACATGGAGCATTTCATCGTAGATGGTATTTTCAGACTCAAAACGGCTATTTTGGGCTAGGTAAGACAGAGAAATATCTTTTTTCTTATTGATTTCTCCACTAGTCGGCTCCTCTTCCCCAACTAAAATCTTCAAAAGAGTAGACTTACCTGCTCCATTTCTCCCAACGAGGGCAATTCGGTCTCGCTCATCGACTTGCAGATTGATATTATCAAAAAGGACTTCACCTGCAAAAGAACGTTCAATTTTATTAGCTTGTAAAATAATCATATATCTATTTTACTATCTTTTTCATTTTTGCACAATTGCAATGAAAAAAAGTTCGAGTGGTAAACTCGAACTTTTAACCTTAATATCCAATGCCTCCACGGAATGTGCGAGCCATATCTTTTAAGTCATAGTTTTTAGAAGAGGTATCGATGGTCCATTTTCCATCTTTCTTGGTCATTTTAATTTCATAACCCTCTTTCTTCATGTTATCACTAGTGTCTAGTAGAGTTGAATCAAATTGACTTGGTGCATTTTCTAAAATGTACTTCTCACCAGCTTTCATAGCTTCTGAGTAGTTGCTGTATTTTCCTTTATTTTCTTCGTAGAATTTACGGCTCAATTCATGAATATCCAAGTTATCCAAGTCAATTGTCTCTGGTCTTACATAAACGACAGCATAATCTGGCAAGTATGTCTTCACCTTGTAATCAACTTTTGCTCTCTTAGCGTTTGCTTTGATGTAAGCATCTGCGAACGTTCTAAGTTCTGCATCAGAAGGTTTGTAGTTATAGAACCCTTTTCCAAATGACTCTACAAACTTCTTAATGAACTCTTCTTTATCTGCCTTAATATCATTTGAAATTTCATCAACTTTATCAGAAGATTTCTTATCATCAGCAAGTGCAATAATCTGATTTTTATTATCAGTGACACTTAGCTTCGATCCCCCTCCAGTATTTTCACCATCTAAGAAAACACTATCAACATATTTCTTCATCGCATCTTTGGCTTCATCAATATGGTCTTCATATTTAGAAGGGTCAACCTTGATTGCAATATCATTGTTTTTGTTTTTTGATTGTTCTTTGATATCTTCATAAAGACTTGGTGCAAAGTGAAGCTCATATTTAGCATCTTTGTCGATTTCATACACAACATAACCAGCTACACTCTTACCTTTAGAAATACTATCTCCATAAGACATAAACTTAGTCTTACTGTCTGTTTCGTATATTTGGAGTGGCTCTACTTTTTCGTCTTTTTCATTATAAAGTGTAATATCGCGGCTAGTAAAACTAAATGTTTTATCGCGATTATTTTTTATTTCTACTTGAAGCGCAAGATAGTGTGAAGAGGAATCCTCATCTTTCGGTAAAATGTACATACCGTCTTTGACTGAAACTTCGAAATTCGAGTTCGAAGCTGTTCCATTATCACTAGCCTTTTTCGAAGCCCCACAGGCAACAAGTACTAAAGCTGATAAAAGCAAAGCAGAGTGCTTAAGAATCTTTTTCATAATAGAATTCTCCTTTAATTATTTATTATATTTTACCATATTAATAAAAAAAAATCAACCTTTTATAGGTGAGACTTAAATTTTTTTGAATGATTAGATTATGAATAATCCTATGATAAGGTGAGATATCAATTGGTAAAATCTGAATTTTCCAATTAAATTAAGATAAAATCTTCATCCTAAATAGAGTAAGAAACTTTTTTGTCAAATGGATGCAGACTAATAATGGGAGAAACCACCTCCATACTATTCTATAAATAAAAAAGAGACTAATCAAACTCTGAAGATTATTTTGGAAGAAGTCAACTGTTTGTCTAACCTATTTCCAGAGGTATACAGAGAACAACTCTGAATGTACGTTCCCAACAGAATTATAGATAAATTGAACAATACTGTATCTATTATGTCAAACAATAAAGCATTCAAAAACAAGTTTCAAGCTTTTTCAGAAAGTTATGCTAACGTTTTACTAAAATGTCAAATCGTGATATAATGAAAGCGATTAAAGCAAATAAACAAAGGAGACACTCTATGACTTACCAAGAAAATTATCAAAAATGGGTCGATTTTGCTGACCTTCCTGACTACCTTCGTCAAGATTTGGAAAATATGGACGAAAAAACAAAGGAAGATGCCTTCTATACAAATCTTGAATTTGGTACTGCAGGTATGCGTGGTTTGATTGGTGCTGGTACAAACCGTATCAATATCTATGTTGTTCGTCAAGCTACCGAAGGTTTGGCTCGTTTGATTGAGTCTAAAGACGGAAATGAAAAAGAACGTGGTGTAGCAATTGCCTACGATAGCCGTCACTTCTCACCTGAGTTTGCCTTTGAATCTGCGGCAGTTCTTGCTAAACACGGTATCAAATCTTACGTATTTGAAAGCCTTCGTCCAACTCCAGAACTCTCATTTGCAGTTCGTCACCTCAACTGTTTCGCAGGTATCATGATTACCGCCAGTCACAACCCTGCTCCATTTAACGGTTACAAGGTTTACGGAGAAGACGGTGGACAAATGCCTCCACATGACGCGGACGCTTTGACAACATACATCCGTGCAATCGAAAACCCATTTGCAGTTGAAGTTGCTGATGTGGAAGCTGAAAAAGCTTCTGGTTTGATTGAAGTCATCGGCGAAGCTGTTGATGCAGAATACCTCAAAGAAGTCAAAGACGTAAACATCAACCCAGCTTTGATCGAAGAATTCGGTAAAGACATGAAGATTGTCTACACACCACTTCATGGTACTGGTGAAATGTTGGCTCGTCGTGCTCTTGCCCAAGCAGGATTTGACTCTGTTCAAGTTGTTGAAGCGCAAGCAACTGCAGACCCTGACTTCTCAACTGTGAAATCTCCAAATCCAGAAAGCCAAGCAGCCTTTGCCCTTGCTGAAGAACTTGGTCGTCAAGTTGGTGCGGATGTTCTTGTTGCAACTGACCCTGATGCTGACCGAGTTGGTGTTGAGGTCCTTCAAAAAGATGGTAGCTACCTCAACCTTTCAGGTAACCAAATTGGTGCTATCATGGCTAAATACATCTTGGAAGCCCACAAAAATGCTGGAACTCTTCCTGAAAATGCGGCCCTCTGCAAATCTATTGTTTCAACTGACTTGGTAACGAAGATAGCTGAAAGCTACGGCGCAACCATGTTCAACGTTTTGACAGGTTTCAAATTTATCGCTGAAAAAATCCAAGAATTCGAAGAAAAACACAATCACACTTACATGATGGGATTTGAAGAAAGCTTCGGTTACTTGATTAAACCATTCGTACGTGATAAAGACGCTATCCAAGCTGTTCTAGTCGTTGCTGAACTTGCTGCCTACTACCGTTCACGTGGTTTAACGCTTGCCGATGGTATCGAAGAAATCTACAAAGAATACGGCTACTACGCAGAAAAAACTATCTCTGTTACCCTTTCAGGTGTCGATGGTGCAGAACAAATCAAGGAAATCATGGCTAAGTTCCGTAACAATGCTCCAAAAGAATGGAACGCAACAGCTATCACTGTCGTAGAAGACTTCAAGGCTCAAACTGCTACTGCTGCAGATGGCACTGTTACAAACTTGACAACTCCTCCAAGTGATGTATTGAAATATACACTTGCTGACGGTTCATGGATTGCTGTTCGCCCTTCAGGTACAGAACCAAAAATCAAATTCTACATTGCTGTTGTGGGTGAAAGCAACGAAGATTCACAAGCTAAGATTGCCAACATCGAAGCGGAAATCAATGCTTTTGTGAAATAAGAAACTATAAAAGATGAGACCAACCAATCTCATCTTTTTTTCGTATCAAATCTAAGCATTTTTAGAAACTTTATGGCATACTAGACTTATCAATGAAAGCGAGGTAATCTCATGGAACAATTTTTAGAAAATATCAAAGACCTTGAAGTCACTACAGTTGCGCGTGCACAAGAAGCACTTGATAAGAAGGAAACTGCAACCTTCTTTATTGGTCGCAAAACTTGCCCTTACTGCCGTAAATTTGCTGGCACATTGGCAGGTGTCGTAGCTGAAACTAAAGCCCACATCTACTTCATCAACAGTGAAGAACCAAGCCAACTCAATGAATTACAAGAATTCCGCTCACGCTATGGAATCCCAACTGTACCAGGCTTTGTTCACATCGCAGATGGACAAATCAATGTCCGTTGCGACTCTTCAATGTCAGCACAAGAAATCAAAGAATTTGCAGGATTGTAAAAGGCTGGGTGATAATTCAACTTTTTGAAATTATACTCAAATTAAAATCAAAGTGCACTTTTTTGTTAACAGACTTGTTTAAGAAATATCGTGGTCCAAGTATTACCTTGGAATTTCACCAGCTAATCAATGTACTCTGCTGTATTCTAGAAAATCAACGAAAGGTTTTTAGCAAAAAATATAATATATCTGTTTGCTCGGTGAAAATTTCTGCTCTTTTTGATTTTAATTGAGTATTAATCTAATAAGTATATTCACGATAAAACGCATAACATCAGAGCGGTAAACACCTGATATTATGCGTTTTTAGTATTACGAAGACTTTTTTGAACCTCGTATTATCAAAATTAAATTTTGTTATCTTGAATTCCCCAATAGAACAGACGCCATTAAATTTTAAATAATGGTATTACAAAAAATAAATTATCTATAATTAGCATTAAGAGTCATATTCTCAAGTTTTTTAAAGTTTGTCCCATAAGTAATGTTTTTCCGCCAATTAGTTTTTAGTATATTTCCTTCAATTGAACTAAAGCTATTATTTGGTCCACCAACAAAAATCCTAAATTCTCTTTGATTTTTATAAGAATCCTCCTTTGCCAGTAATAAATAATTGGGATCTTGTTTAATTTGATTAATGGTAAAGGGATACTTATCCCTCGCATAATACTCTATTGCACCGTAATTAAGATTGGGATACTTTTGAAACAGTTTATCTAAAAGATTTGGTGGCAACATTATCCAAGGTCTTTCTTCCCCATTTTCATCATAGGCTATACTTCCTCTTTCTGAATCTCTTTCTTTTAAAGATTCCAAAAACTCCGATTTTAATTTTCTATCTTGTGTTACATCATTCTCAGTAATCATAACAAAACAGCATATCTTCCAATTAGCACTATCACTTTGAAACTTAATATTAAGTTTATCGAATTCATAATGAGTTTTTGATTTGTCTTTTTTTTTATAAACTTCAGGATAAATAACAACATCACTATCTGGGAAGAGAGTACTCATAATTGATTTCACCCTATCCTTTTTAACTAAATCTCTTTCTTTTAAGGAATATAGCACTGCAGAGTTAATTATAATTTCTTCAGAACTTTTATATCTGATTCCAATAGGATTTACCATTGAATATCTTGGATTAATAGTTACAGAACTTCCAGCTACTTTTAAAAATTCAACTCTTTCAGCACTTCCTTCTTTTGCCATCTGTGCTTTTGTACCATTTTCACCAAACCATGAATAATTTGCAAAAAACAGCTCACCGTCTATCAATTTTTCAAAATGATTTTTTTTACAACCTTTTTCAATTTTAAAATCTGAAAATTTTAAAAATCCTATTACTTTTACCATTTTTTATATTTCCAGTCTATATATCCGTTAATGGTGTTGCGGTATCTGGTGAGGTATCGTAAACTTTAAAGTCTACTCCGACTCCCAGATCCGCTTGGGCTAGCTGGTTGACCATAGTCATATGAGCCAGCTCCTTAATATTGTTCTCTTTGGACAAATGCCCGAGGTAGATTTTCTTGGTCCGATTTCCCATTGCACGAATCATGGCCTCAGCACCGTCTTCGTTAGAGAGGTGACCAAGATCAGATAGGATTCGCTGTTTGAGTCGCCAAGCGTAAGAACCTGCTCGCAAAATCTCCACATCGTGGTTGGACTCGATGAGGTAACCGTCCGCATTCTCGACAATCCCTGCCATACGGTCACTTACATAACCTGTATCGGTCAACATGACAAAACTTTTGTCATCTTTCATAAAGCGGTAAAACTGTGGCGCTGCGGCATCGTGGCTGACCCCAAAACTTTCAATGTCGATATCGCCAAAGGTTTTGGTTTTACCCATCTCAAAAATGTGCTTCTGCGATGAATCCACCTTACCGAGGTACTTGCTATTTTCCATAGCTTGCCAAGTTTTCTCATTAGCGTAAAGATCCATACCATACTTACGAGCCAACACACCGACTCCATGGATATGGTCGGAATGCTCATGCGTAATCAAAATCGCATCTAGATCCTCAGGTTTGCGGTTGATTTCAGCTAGCAGACTGGTAATTTTCTTACCAGACAGGCCTGCATCCACTAGGATTTTCTTTTTTGGGGTTTCCAGATAAAAGGAATTTCCACTGGAACCTGATGCTAAAATACTGTATTTAAAGCCTATTTCACTCATTCTAGTCTTCTATTTCGTCCTCCCATATTTCTTCTTTTACGGCATCCTTATCATAAGGGAGCACTATGGTAAATGTTGAACCCTTACCGTATTCACTTTTAGCCCATATAAAGCCATTGTGTTGTTTGATGATTTCCTTTGCAATAGCCAGACCTAGACCAGTTCCACCTTGAGCCCGGCTTCTTGCACGATCCACACGATAAAAGCGGTCGAAAATCTTCGGCAAATCTTGCTTTGGAATACCTAGACCTTGGTCTTTGATGGATAAAATCATCTGATCATCCGTCGTTTTCATGCTGACAGTGATTTTCCCGCCATCTGGTGAGTACTTGATGGCATTGTTAAGAATGTTATCAATCACCTGGGTCATCTTATCGGTATCAATCTCGATCCAAACTGAATTGATAGGATAATCTCTAACCAGCTCATATTTTTTCTCCTCATCCTGACTTCTCATCTTATCAAAACGGTTGAGGATAAAGGTGATGAAGGCCGTAAAGTTAATCAACTCCACGTCCAGCCGAGTGGTCGCATTATCAATACGAGAGAGATGCAAAAGATCTGTCACCATCCGCATCATACGGTTGGTTTCATCAAGCGAAACCTTGATAAAATCAGGAGCAACAGGATCATACAAGGCTCCCTCGTCCAAGGCTTCAAGATAAGATTTAACACTCGTCAAAGGAGTCCTCAACTCATGGCTAACATTGGACACGAAGAGTCTCCGTTCACGCTCTTCCTTCTCCTGTTCAGTCGTATCGTGCAAAACGGCAACCAAACCAGAGATGAATCCAGACTCACGACGAATGAGTGCAAAACGCACACGAAGACTAAGATATTCTCCATTAGCATTTTGGGAATCAATCATAAATTCAGGAATCTGTGTAATGAGGTCACGCAGTTCATATTCATCCTCTATCTTAAGCAATTCTAGGATGCTTTTGTTCAATGCTTCTTCTTTTACGATACCCAGCTGTTTCTTAGCCATATCGTTAATCATGGTAATCTGACCACGGCGATTGGTTGCAAGAACTCCATCTGTCATATAAGAAAGAATACTGTTAAGCCTTTTTGTTTCTTGCTCCAGATTTTCCTGCGTTAGACGAATGACCTCAGACAAGTCATTAAGATTATTGGTGATGTTGGTGATTTCAGAGCTTCCTTGCATATCCAAAACTCGAGAATAATCCCCTGCAATCAAATCCTTGACCTTTTGATTAATCTGCTTTAGCCGAATATTATCCCGACGATTTTCCAGTAACAACAAGGTTACCACCAAGATAAAGCCAAGTAAAATCAGGATAAAGATAAAATCACTGGTCAGAATCGTTTGTCTAATATCTTCAATCATTATTTCTCATATAGTAACCTACACCACGACGGGTTAGGATGTATTCTGGACGGCTTGGAGTGTCTTCGATTTTTTCACGCAAACGTCGGATGGTCACGTCCACTGTACGAACATCACCAAAATAATCATAGCCCCAAACAGTCTCAAGCAAGTGTTCACGAGTAATGACTTGACCAATGTGAGAGGCCAAGTGGTACAAGAGCTCAAACTCACGATGAGTCAAATCCAGTTCCTCACCGTATTTCTTAGCCACATAAGCATCTGGAACGATTTCCAGATCGCCAATCTGAAGGGGTTGGGATTTCTTTTCATCAGTTTCTTGACTATCCACTGAAGCGAGGTCTGTACGGCGGAGTAAAGCCTTTACACGCGCCTGCAACTCACGGTTTGAAAATGGCTTGGTCACATAATCATCTGCCCCAAGTTCTAAACCGATAACCTTGTCAAACTCACTATCCTTGGCTGAGAGCATAATGATAGGCACACTGCTCGTCTTACGAATGGTCTTAGCAACTTCTAAACCATCGATTTCAGGAAGCATCAAATCCAGGATAATAATATCTGGTTGCTCCGCCTCAAATAGCTCGATAGCTTCTCTACCATTAAAGGCTGTTACAACCTCATAGCCTTCCTTGGTCATATTAAACTTAATAATATCCGAGATTGGTTTCTCATCATCTACAACTAATATTTTTTTCATATGTTCACCTTTTCTCTATCTATTATAACAAAAAAATGTAAAGAAGGCACAAATGGCTAATATCGGCCCTCATCTTTAAGAACTGTTTTATAAGCCTGCCAAATCTTTTGTTGAGGTTTAGCAAGTGGATAATCAGAAAACTCCTGAGGAGAAATCCAGCGAATTTCTCTGTCATCAAATTGTTTCGAATCTGTCACCTGACCTGCTAGGATTTGAATATGCCATTTACGATGACTAAAGACATGCTTGACTTGATCAAATACTTGATGGGACCAATCAACTTCTAAATCATAATCTTGCTCAAAGTTTTCTTGGGGTGTTGGACCGAAAGTAACGCTTTTTTCAGCAACCTGAGCAAACAGATTCAGCTGTTCCTCTTCCTGTGAAAACTCCTCTACTTCTATCAAAGGAAAATGCCAAAAACCAGCTAATAGTTTCTCACTTTCATTTTTCTCGAGTAGATATTGTCCTCGATTATTGCGTACAACCAAAGCCTTTAGATAGATTGGGAGAGGCTTTTTCTTGGGTTCTTTAATTGGATAAGAATCCATAGTTCCATTCTGATACGCTGCGCTAAAATCCTTAACAGGGCTTTCTTCTGGTCGAGGGTTAACTGGCGCCTCTATGTCAGAGCCTAAATCCATCAGAGCTTGGTTAAAGTCTCCTGGTCGTTCTGGATCAATCAAGATTTCCATCATAGCTTGGAAGATCTTTCGATTGCTGGGAACTCCGATATCATGATTGACTTCAAACAAGCGAGACAAAACTCGCATGACATTGCCATCAACTGCTGGCTCGGGTAAATTAAAAGCGATACTGGAAATTGCTCCCGCAGTGTAAGGGCCAATCCCTTTCAAACTAGAAATTCCTTCGTAAGTGTCTGGAAATTTTCCTCCAAAGTCAGCCATAATCTGCTGAGCCGCAGCCTGCATATTACGCACTCGGGAATAATAGCCCAGCCCCTCCCAAGCTTTCAGCAAGCGTTCCTCAGGTGACGTAGCTAAACTTTCTACTGTCGGAAACCAGTCCAAGAATCGTTCATAGTAGGGAATAACTGTGTCTACTCTAGTCTGTTGGAGCATAATTTCAGAAACCCAGATATGATAAGGATTTTTACTTCTACGCCATGGTAAATCCCGTTTGTTTTCATCGTACCAGTTGAGGAGCTTCTCGCGGAAAGAGGAAATCTTCTCCTCCGTCCACATGTCAACACCGTATTCTTTCAAATCTAACATATATCTAGTATAACATAGAAGCTTCTAACTGTCCTTTTCTTTGTGCTAAAAAGCCTCTTCTACTAGAGGAAGAGACTCCATTTCTTTATTGATTGATCGCCTGAGCTGCTGTGATGAGCGTCAATTTGTAAACATCATCTGGGTTACATCCACGTGATAGGTCGTTGACTGGTTTATTCAATCCTTGTAGAACGGGACCGATAGCTGCGAAACCACCTAGACGTTCAGCTATTTTGTAGCCGATATTTCCTGCTTCGATACCTGGGAAGATGAAGACATTTGCTTGACCTGCTACATTACTACCTGGAGCTTTTAGGGCTGCTGTTTCTGGGACGAAAGCTGCGTCAAATTGCAATTCCCCATCAATCTCAAGGTCTGGACGTAGATCGTGTGCTAATTTAGTTGCTTCAACCACCTTATCAACACTATCACCAAAACCAGAACCTTTTGTAGAATAGCTTAGCATAGCGATTTTGGGTTGAATCCCAAACATTTTGGCAGTAATTGCTGAGTTAATAGCAATTTCAGCCAGAGCTTCTGCATCAGGATTAATATTAAGGGCACAGTCACCAAACAAGTAACGTTCTGTACCACGCACCATAAGAAAAGCTCCTGAAGTACGAGTTACATTTGGACGCGTTTTGATAATTTGAAGAGCTGGACGAACTGTTGAAGCTGTTGAGTGAATAGCTCCTGATACCATTCCATCTACCAAGCCCATATAGACAAGCATAACACCAAAGTAGTTGACATCTTCTAGTAAGACCTGACGTGCTTCTTCTTCCGACATTTTTCCTTTACGACGTTCTACGAGTGCAACCACCATGTCTTCAAATTGAGGATAATGATGTGGATCAATCACTTCATAACCATCCATGATCCCTTCGATTTCAAGATAAATTTTAATTTTTGCAGGGTTTCCAAGCAAAACAGGAACAACTTCCGTTTCTTTTACTAAGCGTTTTGTTGCTTGAAGGATGCGTGGTTCTTCCCCTTCAGGTAGAACAATACGAGCATTTTTGCCAACTAAACTGGCTTTTAGACTTTCAAAAACTTCCATGAGTTTCTCCTTTAAGATAATTAATTATACTCAAAATAGATTTTAAAGAGTATTAGTTGATAACTGAATAATAAGATTGTTAAAATCATCTGGCAAAGGGCTTTCCAGCTCCAGCTGACGCCCTAAGAAGGGATGATAAAAGGATAAGGAATGACAATGTAAGGCCTGGCGTTGAATACCATCTTCTAGGCTACCTCCATAGAGATCATCTCCCAACAAGGGGAAGCCAATATGAGAAAAATGCACTCGGATCTGATGAGTTCGACCAGTATGCAGGCGAATATCGACTAGGTGAATATTTCCATAAGACGCTACAACTTTGTAAGATGTATGGGCGTATTTCCCACCTTTGGCGACCCGTCTCGTGATAATGGAGTCCACATCACGCGCAATCGGGGCAATAATTTCCCCTTCTAGCTCCAAAAACCCATCGCCCTTAACCAAAGCAAAATATCGTTTTTCGATAGACTTTCGTTGCAGTTGCTTGTCTAAACGTGCATGAGCATAGCCGTGCTTGGCAAAGAGCATCAAACCAGATGTATCTCTATCAAGCCTGGTCACTATATGAACCTGCTGGTTTTCATATTCCCGCTTGACATAGTAGCCCTTTATAAAATTGGCAATGGTATTGGAATGATTGACACTGGGAATGGATGCTATTCCATAAGGCTTATTCAAAACCAGAAAATGGTCATCCTCATACAAGATATCTAGAGGACGATCAATGGCTTCAAGAGTTTCAAAGCCTTCCTCTGCTGGAATATCAATGGTAACCCTGTCTCCAACATCTAAGAGATAAGTCGCATTTTGAGGTTGATCATTGACCAGGATAGCTCCACCTCGAAACTTTATCTTAGCCAACAACCCTTTAGAAACCTCGTGTTTCTTAAGAAAGGTTTTGACTTTGACATGTTCATCTGCGATAAATTCGAACCTCATTCATCTACCTCGCCGATGAAGGCATCTTTGACACGATTCCAGAAACTAGTATGACTTGGAGTCGCTACGAAGTGAATCTTGTGATGGTCGATTTGATACTCAATCCGTTCGATATTACGGAATGAATAGACGCTGTTATCGACTGATATCGTATGGTAATCATTGCGTGTCGGTAATAGTTCAATCTTATCTTTTTTGGGAATAATGATTGATGAACCCAAAGTGCGATAGACTCGGTTGTTAAGACTTGCTATTTCCGTCAACTGCAAGGCTTCAATGGTCGGATGCAAGACAGCCCCCCCCAAGGACTTGTTATAGGCAGTGCTTCCAGTTGGCGTTGAAACAGTTACTCCATCTCCTCGAAATCGCTCAAACGGAACGTGGTTAATAATGATATCCGCAACCATGGTGCGATCAGACCTGCGGATGCTGGCTTCGTTTAATGCACGGAAGGTCTTAACTTCTCCGTTTTCAAGTGTCACCTTGACATTCAAAACAGGATAGGAAACCTTAGCACCAGTATCGAGTAGGAGATTAGTCACCAACTGATCCAGCTCAAAATCACGATAATCTGTGTAAAACCCCAAATGCCCTGTATGAACACCTACAAATCGAACCTTGTCTAACTGATTCTCATACTTGTGAAAAGCAGACAAAAGCATTCCGTCGCCACCAATCGAAATGACGATGTCGGGATTGGTATCGTTCAGTATAAAATTTTGTTTCTTGAGTTTTTCCCTCAGCTCGTACAAAACCTTCTGACTCTGCGGTTTTCTGTTTGCTATGAGATCAACTCGCTTACCTGTATTCTTCATCTGTATCGTCACTATTTCCTACACCATCGTTTAGTTTTCTACTCAAAGGATCAAAAAGCGCCTGCGCTTCCTGGATATCGTCACGAATTTTACCCATTTCTTCGTCCAGTTGATGAGCTATTTTTGCCGTAATTTCCAGTCTTTTCTTAATTTCCTCTGGAAAATCACCCTGATACTTATAATTGAGTGAGTGTTCAATCGTAGCCCAGAAATTCATGGCTAATGTCCGGATTTGAATCTCCGCCAAAATCGTCTTAGCCCCGTTAATTGTATCAACCGTGTATTCGACAACCACGTGATAAGAACGATAACCTGATGCCTTACGATGAGTGATATAGTCCCGTTCTTGAATGACTCTCATGTCTTGGCGTTTACGTAGAATTTCAACTACCTCTTTAACGTCATCAACAAACTGAACCATGACACGTAATCCCGCAATATCTTGCAGATCATGTTCCAGACTTGCATAAGTAATTCCTCGACGAGCCATCTTTTCTTTGATACTTTCAATCGGTTTTACACGACCCGTTACAAACTCAATCGGAGAATGCTTATTTTGCTTACGATACTGTTTGCGAATCCCCCGAAGTTTAATCTTCAATTCACCAACAGCCTGAATGTAAGGATCTAAAAATTCTTCCCATTCTATGGTCATACTTTCTCCCTTGTAATGTTTGATTGCTCTGTCGAAAATCTTTGATTTTTTCAGTACATTCGTATACAATAAATACATTGTCCATTATACCATAAATCGCTTTCAAAGATATAGAAAAGGTTGAAAAAATGAAACATTTAGAAATAGAATTGAAAACACTTCTGAAAAAAGAGGAATATAATCATCTAAAAAAACAGTTTTCCCATATCCAACCCGTCTTTCAGAAAAACTACTACATTGACACACCAGATTTCCAATTGCGTGAAAAGAAGGTTGCCATGCGCATTCGCACTTTTTCAGATTGGGCGGAGTTGACCTTAAAAGTACCTCAAACTGTGGGAAATATGGAATACAACCAGAAACTAACTCTTCCAGATGCCGAATCATACCTAGAAAAACAAAAACTACCTCAAGGGCTCGTTCTAGAAAAGCTCGCTAAGATTGGCATCGAAAGTCATGACTGGCTTGTTTTAGGCTGTCTTTCAACCCTTCGTTATGAAACGAAAACTGAAATTGGCTTAATAGCCTTAGATGAAAGTCAATACTTTGACCAGACGGACTATGAACTCGAGCTTGAAGTCACCGACCATGAAAAAGGGAAAGAAGATTTTCAGAGATTTTTAGATGACAATCAGATAACTTATCAGAAAGCTCCATCAAAATTAATTCGTTTTATTAAAAGCATGAAAAAAAGCTGAAATAATCTCCTTTTTTTGGTAGAATAATAAAGATAAAATAATTTGAGTTTACAGAGGACGGTCTATAATGTCAGATAGAAACAACATGAAACTTTTCGCACTTAACTCCAATCATGAAATTGCGCAAAAAATTGCTGAAACGGTTGGTGTACCTCTCGGAAAATTATCTTCTCGTCAATTTTCTGATGGAGAAATCCAAGTCAACATCGAGGAGAGTGTTCGTGGTTATGATGTCTACATCATCCAATCAACCAGCTACCCTGTCAACAACCATTTGATGGAATTATTAATCATGGTTGATGCCTGCGTACGTGCAAGTGCCCATAGTATCAACGTTGTGCTTCCTTATTTTGGTTATGCACGTCAAGATCGTATCGCTTCTTCTCGCGAACCCCTCACTGCAAAACTCGTTGCTAATATGCTCGTCAAAGCAGGTGTTAGCCGTGTTCTAACGCTTGATTTACACGCCGTTCAGGTGCAAGGTTTCTTTGACATCCCTGTAGACAATCTTTATACAATTCCTCTTTTTGCTAAACACTATTGTGACAAGGGCTTGCTTGGACCAGATGTCGTTGTTGTTAGTCCTAAAAACTCTGGTGTCAAGCGCGCTCGTAGCTTAGCTGAATACCTAGATGCACCAATCGCAATCATCGACTATGCTCAAGACGATTCAGAGCGGAGCCAAGGCTATATCATTGGAGATGTTGAGGGCAAGAAAGCTATCTTAATTGATGATATCCTGAACACTGGCCGTACTTTCTCAGAAGCAGCACAAATCGTAGAGCGTGAAGGTGCAACTGAAATCTATGCGGTATCCAGTCATGGTCTCTTTGTTGAAGGCGCTGCTGATCTTCTTGATGCTACCAACATCAAAGAAATCCTCGTGACAGACTCAGTAGCCACAAAAGAAAGAACTCCGAAAAATGTGTGCTACATTACCGCTAGCGAACTGATCGGTGATGCTATCGTCCGCATCCATGAAAGAAAGCCAGTCAGCCCACTCTTTGCATACAACAAAAAGAAATAAGGTGATTCTTTGATTTATTTGGACAATGCTGCTACTACTCCTATATCAGCAGTAGCTATTTCAGAAATGACCAAAGTCATGCAAGAAACTCATGGTAATCCTTCTAGTATTCATAGTCATGGTCGCCATGCTGGTAAACTGCTCCGTGAAGCCCGTCAGGACTTAGCCCACTTACTAGGAACCAAACCTCAACATATCTTTTTCACGTCTGGTGGTACAGAAAGTAACAATACAGCTATTATCGGCTATTGTCTCCGCCATCAAGAACGTGGAAAACATATCATCACGACAGCTATTGAACACCATTCTGTACTTGAGACTATTGATTATCTGGTGCAACATTTTGGCTTTGAAGTGACCATCATCCAACCAGTAAATCAAGAAATAACTGCCCAGCAAATTCAAGAAGCCTTACGTGACGATACCATTCTCGTTTCTACCATGTATGCTAGTAATGAAACGGGCAGTCTCTTACCTATCGCCGAGATTGGACGTATTTTAAAAGAGTATCCTGCTGCTTATCATGTAGATGCTGTTCAAGCTATCGGGAAACTCCCTATCCATCCCGAGGAGTTAGGAATTGATTTCCTCAGCGCTTCTGCTCACAAATTCCATGGACCAAAAGGAGTCGGATTTCTTTACGCTTCTTCCGCGGACTTTGATTCCTATCTTCATGGTGGAGACCAAGAACAAAAGAAACGGGCTGGAACAGAAAATCTTGCTGCCATTGTAGGTATGGTCGCTGCTCTCAAAGAAGATTTAAATGACCAAGTTGAGCATTACCAAAAACTAAGCACACTCAAATCTACTTTTTTAGAAGAAATTGCAGGTCTCGACTACTATCTCAATGAAAGTCAACACCAACTCCCTTATGTTGTCAACATTGGCTTTCCTGGTCAAAAAAATGATTTGCTCTTGCTACGGTTAGATCTTGAAGGAATTTCAATTTCTACTGGTTCAGCTTGTACTGCTGGTATTGTGCAAACTAGCCATGTCCTAGAGGCCCTTTATGGAGCCAATTCCCATCGCTTAAAAGAATCTGTTCGTATCAGTCTATCCCCTCTTAATACTGAGGAAGAACTGAAGCAACTGGCACAAACCTTAAAAAATATTATTGGAGATTAATCTAATGGCATTCGAAAAAACCATTAAACTACAAAACTGCCGCTACGACTATACACTTAGCCCAACTGTCAAAAAGTTCACACTGAAAGATAATACTTTCTTTGAAACAAAAGTTGGAAACTTCGAACTGACTCGTCTACTTGAAAAAGTACCCAACAGTGGTGAAGGTTTCAACCTAAAAATCATCATCAATAAAGACCTTACAGGTGCTAAACTCAACATCACTGACAAATCTGGCCTTCGTTTGGTGAATATCTTTAAATCAGAAGATCACCATATTCACCAAGAAAAATTCTACTTCCTCATGGACAGTTTAGTAGAACGCGGTATCTTTACTAAAGAAGAAAGATAATTGACTATGTATCGACTTACCTATCAAGATAACTATCACGTAAAACGTACACTTGAATATAAGGATTACGAAGAACTCATGTTATCCCTATCGGGCTGTGTGACCCTACCGGACACTCTCCTAATCAGCTCCTTAACACTAAATGATAAAGTGATTTATCAAGGATTGGTTGGCGATCTCTACCGATTTCTTTCACAAGCTAATTTTTCAGATTAAGACTAAGAATTTTCTTAGTTTTTTCTTGTTTTTGTTGATTTTTTCACAATGTTTCTATAAAATAGAAGAATAGAAAGGTTGTGATTTTGTGAAAGATAAACAGTCTGCTATTCCAAAAGCAACAGCAAAAAGACTCTCTCTTTACTATCGAATTTTCAAGAGATTTCATGCAGAAAAAATCGAACGTGCCAACTCCAAGCAAATTGCAGAGGCCATTGGTATTGACTCTGCGACTGTCCGCCGTGATTTTTCCTACTTTGGTGAACTTGGACGCCGTGGATTTGGCTATGATGTCAAAAAACTAATGACATTTTTTGCTGACCTCCTAAATGATAACTCCATTACCAATGTTATGTTGGTTGGGATTGGAAATATGGGTCATGCCCTTCTCCACTATCGCTTTCATGAACGTAACAAGATGAAAATTATCATGGCCTTTGACCTAGATGATCATCCAGAAGTTGGCACCCAGACACCTGACGGGATTCCAATCTATGGTATCTCTCAGATTAAGGAAAAGATCAAAGAAGCAGATGTCAAAACTGCTATCCTAACAGTTCCAAGTGTTAAATCACAAGAAGTTGCCAATCTTTTGGTCGATGCAGGTATAAAAGGTATTCTCAGTTTTTCGCCCGTCCACCTTCACCTTCCAAAAGATGTGGTCGTTCAGTATGTTGATTTGACTAGCGAACTCCAAACTCTCCTCTATTTTATGCGGAAAGAGGATTAGAAAGCGAAAGCATTTATGAAAAAACCAGTTATTGGGATTACAGGAAATGAAAAAGCTCATCCAGATGATGACATCATGATGAGCTATGCAGCAAAGGGCTTTGTTGAAGGAGTCAAGGACGCTGGCGGAATTCCAATCATCCTACCGATTGGTGATCAAGAAATGGCAAGCCATTACGTCGCTATGATTGATAAACTCATCCTAACAGGTGGGCAAAATGTTGATCCAAAATTCTATAATGAACCTAAAACCATTGACAGCGATGACTACCATCTTCAAAGAGATCAGTTTGAATTAGCCCTTATCAGAGAAGCCATCAAGCAGAAGAAACCAATTTTCTCTGTTTGTCGGGGTACCCAGCTTTTCAATGTCGCTATGGGCGGTACGCTTCACCAGGATATCGATGATCATTGGCAGGACTGTTCAGCCGAATACACGACCCAACGCCTCGTAACGGAGCCTGATACAATTCTCCGAGAAATCTACGGAGAAATCTCTCATATCAACTCCTTCCACCATCAGAGTATTAAAGATCTAGCTCCTAATCTTAAGGTTGTAGCACATGATCCTAAAGATGGAATAATTGAGGCTGTGACAACTACGGACGGCTTCCCTTATCTTGGTGTTCAATGGCATCCTGAATTTCTCTTTGAAAACCGCCCCAAGGATAAAACGCTATTTGACTATGTTGTTAACGAACTCTAAATCAAATCCGTCTTTTCACGGTAACTAAAGTAATCCGAGTGCGAGACAATCAGATGGTCCAAGAAAACAATTCCCATCAGTTCGCAAGCTTCCTTTACTAGCTTAGTGACATGGTCATCATTTCTACTAGGAGATACGGCACCTGATGGATGGTTATGAACGAGAATCACAGAGGTGGCCATATGCTTCAAAGCATAGTGAAGGATTTCCCTCGGTTCAGCAATACTACGTGTCGCAGAGCCGATAAAAATGGTTTGCTGATGAATGATTTGATTTTGAGTATTGAGATAGAGCGCCACTAGGTGCTCTTGTTTTTTGTCGCCAAGTTCCTGTTGCATTTTCTTGGCCAGTTTTTGACTGCTGAGAATACTTTCCATCTCAAGGGTTTCGTGTTTATGAATACGATGACCCAGTTCAATCACAGCTTGTAATTCAATGGCTTTAATACGTCCAATACCTGAAAGGCTCTGTAATTCCTGCAGAGTCATTTTTTTCAAATCAGTTAAGCTGGTCAGATTGTTCAAGACTTTCTGAGCGATTTCAAAAACATTAGCCTGACGCGTTCCGGTTCTGAGCAGAATGGCTAACAATTCTTGATTGCTCAGGGCTTCTACTCCTTCTTTAACTAGTCTTTCTCTAGGCAAGAGTGAATCTTCTTGGAATGAAATACTGTACATAAAAATCCTCCTCACTTTATTATTCGTGAGAAGGATGGAAAATTAGATTTTTTTCTCAATTGGGGCTACACTGGCTAGGAGTTTTTTTAGCCCTACTTCTGGGAAATTGATTTTTAGTTCCTGAGTAGCGCCACTACCTGAGACTTCAAGGACCGTTCCCTCTCCCCATTTCTTGTGGAGGGCAATATCTCCAATAGACCAGTTGGTATTGCTTGAATCTTTTTTATTTCCAGCCGCAAACTGTCCAAATGGGCGACCACTTGACTGGATAGAGCTTGGTGCGGCATTGCGTTTCCGTTCTTGAAGGGCCTGAGCTAAGCTCATACCTTGACCGAAAGCAATCCCACCACTGCTATAAGAGGCTTTAAAGCTAGTATTCGCTGGACGGGCCAAACCTTGATACTCAAGCAAGTCCGAACTGATTTCATTGATAAAACGAGTCGGACGATTGTAGCTGGTACGACCAAAAAGCAAGCGAGAGTTGGCATTGGTCAGATAGAGGATCTTTTCTGCTCGTGTGATACCGACATAGGCCAAACGGCGTTCCTCTTCTAGCTCATCTGGATCTTCAGCTGCACGGCTAAGGGGAAAGACATTTTCCTCCATCCCAATGATAAAGACAACTGGGAACTCAAGTCCCTTAGCTGCGTGCAAGGTCATCAAGGTCACTTCTGATGTCTCCTGACTGCCTGAATCCGTATCCGCAATCAGGGCAAGGTCATTCAAGAAACGACTGAGTTTGTCCAAACCTGTTTCCTCTTCTTGACTATCAGGATTGTCGTCAAAATTCTTGGTAACAGATAGGAACTCTTCGATATTTTCAACCCGCGCCTTACTTTCCAAGGTTGCCTGAGCATTAAGAATATCGATATAACCTATTTTTTCTAGAACAGCCTCCACCAGCTCGGTGATGGTTAATTGATCCAGTTGCTCCCGCAAATCCAGAATCATATTGGCAAAATCCCAGATAGACTGGGCTGCTTTTCCTTTGATACCAGACAGCATAATATTGGCTGAAGCATCTAGCATAGACATATCTTGCATACTAGCAAAATCACGGATTTTCTCAACCGTTCCTGGGCCGATTCCACGTTTTGGCTCGTTGATAATACGCTCGAAACTGATATTATCACTCAAATTAGCAATAAGATTAAGATAGGCGATAATATCACGGATTTCCTTACGGCTGTAGAACTTTGTTCCGCCGACCATAGTATAAGGAATGTTAGACTTGAGCAGGGCTTCCTCAATGGTACGGGACTGGGCGTTAGTTCGGTAGAGAACTGCAAAATCCTTATGAAGGAAGTTTTGACTACGACCAAGTTCGTCGATGGTTTTGGCTACAAAAACAGCCTCGTCTTGTTCGTCATTTGCACGATAGTAAATAATCTGTTCCCCGTCAGCATTCTGGGTCCAGAGATTCTTTGGGCGGCGATTTTTATTGTTTTTGATGACATCGTTGGCTGCTTGAAGAATGGTTTTGGTTGAACGGTAATTTTCTTCCAACAAAACTACCTTGGCTTGAGGATAATCTTTCTCGAAATCCAAGATATTCTGCATATCAGCCCCACGCCAACCATAGATAGACTGGTCCGCATCTCCAACCACGCAGATATTTTTAAAGCGCGAAGCTAAGAGTTTGACCAGTTGGTATTGGGCATGGTTGGTATCTTGGTACTCATCAACATGGATGTATTGGAACTTCTGCTGATAGTAGGTTAAGACGTCAGGATTCTGATCAAAGAGACGCAGGGTCAACATAATCAAATCATCAAAGTCAACGGACTCAGACTGACGAAGCTCTTTCTGATAGGCTGTATAACACTGGGCTACGATTTGCGTGTACATATCACCAGCTTGGGCAGCATAAGCCACATCATCAATTAGGTCATTCTTAGCATTGGAAATAGTCCCCAAAATAGTTCGTTCATTCCATTTTTTCGGATTCAAGTTCAATTGCTTGAGAATGCGCTTCATGAGGGTTCGCTGTTCACCAGGATCTACAATGGTGAAATTCCGATTGTAGCCAATATGATCCGCATCACGACGCAGAATACGAACACACATGGAGTGAAAGGTCGCAATCAGGCAATCCTGGGTTGCTGGATTGAGCCCATAGGCACGCTCCTTCATCTCACGCGCAGCCTTGTTGGTAAAGGTAATGGCCAAGATATTCCAAGGATTGACCATCTTTTCATCAATCAAGTAGGCGATTCGGTGGGTCAAAACACGAGTCTTCCCAGAACCAGCCCCCGCCATGATTAACAAGGGCCCTTCTGTCGTTTGCACCGCCTCAGCTTGACGGTCATTCATTCCATTCAATAATGCGTTCATTTTCTCTTCCTTACTCTTGAAGTCAATGTTTCTATTATATCAAAAATCAGGGAAAATATCTTTAGCTAGACTGATTGCGTCTAGGAGGCAAAGCTTTCATCAGCTGAAGACAACTAGTTATATCTAGACATGAAAAAGAGCTTGGATAGCATTTCCAAACTCTTTTAATATCATCTAAATTTTAGAACAATCCTAGAACAGTTCCGTCGCTTTCAACGTCCATATTGAGAGCAGCTGGTCGTTTTGGAAGTCCTGGCATGGTCATGACATCACCAGTTAAGGCAACGATGAAGCCCGCCCCCAATTTTGGTACCAATTCACGAATGGTAATTTCAAAGTTTTCTGGGGCTCCAAGTGCATTTGGATTGTCTGAGAAACTATATTGAGTTTTAGCCATACAGATTGGCAATTTGTCCCAACCATTCTGAACGATTTGTGCGATTTGCGTTTGGGCTTTCTTTTCAAAGTTCACTTTGCTACCACGGTAGATCTCTGTAACAATCTTTTCAATCTTTTCTTGGACAGAAAGGTCGTTGTCATAAAGACGTGTGTAGTTAGCTGGATTTTCTGCGATAGTCTTAACAACCGTTTCAGCAAGAGCTACTCCACCTTCCGCGCCATCAGCCCAGACACTTGCTAGTTCAACTGGCACATCAATTGAAGCACAGAGTTCTTTCAAGGCTGCGATTTCAGCTTCTGTATCAGAGACAAATTCGTTAATCGCGACAACTGCAGGAATACCAAACTTACGGATGTTTTCAACATGGCGTCTCAAGTTAGCAAAACCTGCGCGAACTGCTTCTACGTTTTCTTCTGTCAGAGCATCTTTAGCAACGCCACCATTCATCTTAAGGGCACGAAGGGTTGCAACGATGACTACCGCATCTGGAGAAGTTGGCAAGTTTGGTGTCTTAATATCAAGGAATTTCTCAGCACCAAGGTCCGCACCAAAACCAGCTTCAGTAACTGTGTAATCAGCCAAACGAAGGGCTGTGCTTGTTGCCAAGACAGAGTTACATCCGTGAGCGATATTGGCAAATGGACCACCGTGTACAAAGGCAGGTGTACCGTAAATTGTCTGAACGAGATTAGGCTTAATAGCATCCTTCAAGATCAAAGCCAAAGCACCCTCAACCTGCAAATCACCTACAGAAACAGGTGTACGATCATAGCGATATCCGATAACGATATTAGCCAGACGACGTTTCAAGTCCTCGATGTCCGTCGCCAAGCAAAGAATGGCCATAATTTCAGAAGCAACGGTAATATCGAAACCATCCTCACGTGGAATACCATTTAGAGGACCACCAAGTCCAACGGTCACATGACGAAGAGCTCGGTCGTTCAAGTCCACAACACGTTTCCAGAGGATACGACGTTGGTCAATTTCCAGCTCATTTCCTTGGTGCAAGTGGTTGTCAATCAAAGCAGAAAGAGCATTGTTGGCAGTTGTAATGGCATGCATATCTCCAGTAAAGTGGAGGTTGATATCTTCCATTGGTAGAACTTGAGCATAACCACCACCGGCTGCACCACCTTTGATTCCCATTACTGGACCAAGAGATGGTTCGCGGATAGCAATCATGGTTTTCTTACCAATCTTATTCAAGGCATCCGCAAGACCAATGGTAATAGTTGATTTCCCTTCACCTGCAGGTGTTGGGTTGATGGCAGTCACCAAGATCAATTTGCCAATTGGATTGTTCTCAACTGCACGAATTTTATCAAAACTGAGCTTAGCCTTGTACTTTCCGTACAACTCCAAATCATCGTAAGAAATACCAAGTTTCTCTACAACATCCACGATTGGCTTTAACTCAATACTCTGTGCGATTTCAATATCTGTTTTCATTCAAAACTCCTCTAACCTCTTATATGATAATTCATTATAACACAAAATAAGATTTTTAACACCCATTAAGCTTGCTAATGTTCGTAAATATTGCAATTTTTTGAGGTTTTTAGAGCCTTTTCTTAAATTTTATATGGCTTTATAGTTTGAAACTATAATAAATCTCCGTTTTCCCAAGAATTTATCGCTTTCATTTTACTTACCGTTTATTTTTGTGTACAATAGTTCTATGAAAATTTTAGTTACATCGGGCGGTACGAGTGAAGCTATCGATAGCGTCCGCTCTATCACTAACCATTCAACTGGTCGCTTGGGAAAAATCATCACAGAAACCTTGCTTGCTGCGGGACATGAAGTTTGTTTGATAACGACAAACCGAGCTGTGAAGCCAGAAACTCATCCCAACCTAAGCATTCGAGAAATTGACAATACCAACGACCTTCTTGTTGTGATGCAAGAACTTGTTAAGAAATATCAGGTCTTAATCCACTCAATGGCTGTATCAGACTATACTCCTGTTTATATGACGGGGCTTGAGGAAGTTCAGGCTAGCTCCAATCTAGAAGAATTCTTAAACAAGCAGAATCATCAAGCTAAGATTTCTTCAACTGATGAGGTTCAGGTTTTATTTCTGAAAAAAACACCCAAAATCATCTCTCTAGTCAAGGAATGGAATCCAGCTATTCATCTGATTGGTTTTAAACTGCTGGTTGATGTCTCTGAAGATTATCTCATAGAAATTGCTAGACAGAGTCTTATCAAGAACCAAGCAGACTTGATCATTGCAAATGACCTCACTCAAATTTCAGCAAATCAGCATCATGCAATCTTTGTTAAGAAAGAGCAACTCCAAACCGTTCAAACCAAAGAGGAAATAGCAAACCTCCTCCTTGAAAAAATTCAAGCATATGATTCATAGAAAGGAAAGCCATGGCAAATATTCTCATTGCAGTGACAGGTTCCATTGCCTCCTATAAATCAGCTGACCTGGTCAGTTCCTTGAAGAAACAGGGCCATGATGTCACTGTAATAATGACTCATGCTGCTACAAAGTTTATCCAACCGTTGACACTACAAGTCCTCTCACAGAATCCTGTCCATCTTGATGTCATGAAGGAGCCCTATCCTGATCAAGTCAATCATATTGAACTAGGCAAAAAAGCTGATCTTTTTGTCGTTGTCCCTGCTACTGCTAATACCATCGCCAAACTAGCACACGGATTTGCTAACAACATGGTGACAAGTACAGCACTTGCCTTGCCAGACTACGTCAAAAAGTTGGTCGCACCAGCCATGAATACAAAAATGTATGACCATCCGGCAACTCAAGCTAATCTAAAAACATTAGAGACCTATGATTATCAGATAATTTCTCCCAAGGAATCTCTACTAGCCTGTGGCGATCACGGCAAAGGCGCCCTAGCTGATCTGAATACTATTTTAGAAAGAATAAAGGAAACCCTCGATGAACAAACGCTCTAATATTGCACCGATTGCTATCTTTTTTGCAGTTATGCTCGTTATCCACTTTTTGAGTTCTCTTCTATTTAACCTTTTCCCATTCCCGATTAAACCAACTATCGTTCATATTCCAGTAATCATTGCTAGTATCATCTATGGTCCTCGAGTTGGAGTTACACTTGGTTTTCTTATGGGGCTATTGAGCTTAACGGTTAACACGGTTACCATCCTTCCAACCAGCTACCTCTTCTCACCATTCGTACCGAACGGAAACATCTATTCTGCGATTATCGCTATTGTCCCTCGCGTTTTGATTGGTCTGACGCCTTACTTGGTTTATAAATTATTAAAAAACAGAACGGGTCTCATCTTTGCTGGTGCTCTCGGTTCCCTTACTAATACCGTCTTTGTCCTTGGGGGAATCTTCTTCCTTTTTGGAAATGTTTTTGATGGAAATATCCAAAAACTCCTGGCAACAGTTATTTCTACAAACTCAATTGCCGAGCTTGTCATTTCTGCCATTCTAACAGTAGCAATTGTCCCACGTCTCGAAAATTTAAAGAAATAACTCCACTTTAAATTTTACTGACCATAAAAAATCGACAAATAATTTATTCAATGGATTTAGTTTAATATTAAACGAAGCTAAATCCTTTTTATTTGACCTTAATTTATTCATTATTGTAGCAATAATTATAGTATTTAAACCTTCTAAGAATCTAAGAGTAAAAAAAGAAGGCTATAAACCTTCCTATTTTTGTCGTATTAGTTAATAGAAGAGAGAATTTCTTCTAATTTTTGGTAATCCTTTACACTATCAATTTCGTAGATACTGTTTTCTTCTAGTTCTTCGACATACACATCTAATTCTTTGATATTATCTTTAACCATGTTGTCCCAATAGAGATCAACAAATTCACCACTTGCGTATGCTTTGTCAATAAAACCAACAATCTTTTCAGCAGTTGGAGCATCCCAGAATGAAACCCCACTCAAAATACGGCCAGCCTTGCTGTCAACGATGATGTCTTGAACTTTATAGTCATCACCATAAACCAAGAACCATTCATTTTCACAGTCTTCACGATAAACACTGAAATAGGTTGAACGTTTAAGATCGTTTCTAAACATATTTTTAAAAAGATAATTATCTGCATCAATGACATAGCTATTTGCCAAGTCTTCTTTTACGAGGTAAAGTGAGTAAAAGTTGTTGTAATCAGCATACTTGTCGTTAAAAACTAAACGGACTCCATATTTTTCTTTTAGGTAGTCAAATTGTTCTTTGAGGTAACCAACAACGATGATAATCTCATCAATTCCTCTCTCTTTCAGAAACTCGATTTGGTATTCTACCAAGGGTTTTTGATTAACCTTGACCAAAGCTTTTGGGGTATTTTCAGTCATAGGGCGCAGGCGAGTTCCTAAGCCCGCTGCTAAAATAATCGCTTTCACACGAATCTCCTTTATTCTTTAATAATAATATAAACACCAGCCATAACAATAAGTGAAGTGATGATTGTCAGCATATCTAGCGGTGCACCCAAGAAAATAACTGCAAATAAGACAGTCCAAACTACATAGCTCACATTCAAACCTGTCGCTTTCGCAGGTTGTAAGCGATTAATTGCGATATAATAAGCTAAGTAGGAAATCATATCAAAGGCCGCAAAGATAAGCAATAGACCAAACAATTGTCCATCTGCCACTTCTGCAAATGAATGATGAGAAAAGAGCACAATAACAAGATAGGACAAGAATGAAGTTACTTGGCGGATTAGTAAGGCTTCAATTTCACTTAATTCACTTTCCATAGCATAGGAGCTGAGAACACTTTCACTCCCCCAGGCAATGGCACAGACAAGGGCACAAAGAATTCCGATATAAAAAGAATTGACCTGCTCAACTTTGTAAGTCTGGGCAATAATACCAGCGATAATCAACAGAATACCAAACACAGTATTCTTAGATACCTTGTGTTTCAAAATGAAGAAGGCGAGCAAAACTGAAATTGCTGGATAGATAGCTGATACTGAAGAGGCTAGAGAACTACCGATATACTTAACCGCATAAAGATTGGCCTGCATACCAATAGGTCCAGCTAGCAAGGCTCCGATAATAACACTGACATTTCGAATATTTAAGAAAATAGAGAGTCGAACTTTCCCTTCTTTTACCAAAAGAAAAGCTAACAAGATAAAGATACTCAAGAAATCATGAGCGGCAGCCACCACAAAAGGCGAAAGATTGGTAAAAACTGAAAAGATATAAGAACTAATTGTCAGACCTAGCCCCCAGAAGATACCAGAGAGCAGACCAAAAGAAACACCATTTTTATTCTTCATCCTAACCTCCATAATAAGTCAGACCTTCGACAGCTCTTTGGTAACGATTGACACCATAATCTCCAAAATCAGCCCCTTGAGCTTCTTTATACACTGTCCACAAACTCCAGATGGTATCTTGTAAGATTTTATAGATTCGAATCTTCTCGCGAGATACTGGAGTTTTGTTACTCTCATAGTAGGAAAGGAAGTTTTCTTCCTCTTGCTTTGTAAATTCAGACTCCAAAAAGAGAGCTGCCAAATCCCACATCGGGTCATTCATAGAAGAGTATTCCCAGTCAATCAAATACATGCGTCCTTGTGGTGATTCGATGAAATTTTCTGGTACCAAATCAATATGACAAGACTTTTTGTCAATACCTAAGTCAGCCAATCTTTTCTCTAGTGAAAATACTTCTTTTCTCACAGCTTCATAGTTGGCGTAAGGGATATTTCCCTCAATCAAGGATTCATATTTTCTGATTTCCTCAAATGGAGCAAACTCTCCTCTTAGCTCTTTTCCTGAAGCATGAATAGTTTGTAAAATTGGTGCAATCTTTTTAAACTTGGACTTGATTGATGTTGAATCAAGAGTTACTGCTGATTCGATGTACTCATTGACCTTAATTCCTGACTCTATATCAAAGAGATAATTCTTGACATCAAGATTCAAGTCTTTCAACAATTCAAGATTGTATTTTTCATCTTGACGATTGATGAGCTTTTCAGTTCCTTTTCCGAAGAACTTAACAATATAGGGTTTGAAGGTTGTTTTAACTAAATAATTCTGATTGGTCATACCGCCTAGCTGTTCAACACTAAGGACTTCCTCTTCATCAGATAGCAAAGAAGAAATTTTTTCTCTAATGAGTTTCTCCACAATTAGCCTCCATCTCCTACACTTCCCACTTAAATACTGTTTTAAAAGCAGTATTTAGGTCGGTGGCAAAAACACGGTGAATGTCCTTGATTTCTCTCACTGGTTCTTCGATATAAAGAATATTTTTCAAACGATTCGCAAACTTCTTGACTTCCATCATCTGGATGGCCTTCTCAAAATCAATGCGTCCTGAGCGAGATGAACCAACCAAGAGCAAGCCTTTTTCTAAGGCATCTCGTGTATTGATATTGACCTTGTATTCACTGACTCCCATCATGAGAATCGTTCCCTGAGGGCAAATATAACGGATCAAGTCATTGATGGCTGGGCCTGTACCATCACCACCGCAACATTCAAACCCATGATCAAAGGTCAAATCCTCTGGGATATTGTCCGTGATGTAACACTCTTTTGCAAAAGAGAAGAGCTCCAGTTTTTCCCAATGGCGACCAATCACGATAATCTCTGCTTCTGGCAAGGTATAATTGATAATATTTGCAACCACAAAGGCCAGACTGCCATCTCCGATAACTGCGATGCGCTCTCGCTTGCTATGAGCGAGATTCAAGAAACGATCCATGGCATGCATACCGACACTCACAAACTCGGTAATGGCAGCAACTGTATCTTCGATATCATTATAAGAAACGACTCGGTCTTTTGGAAGAGAGACAAATTCTCGCATAAAGCCATCATAACCACTAGATAGGAAGTAGGTCCCTGTCATGTAGTTCTCGTAGAATTCCTTGTCACTCTGCATAGGCGGTTGATTGGGAATCATAACTACCTTTTGACCGACTTCATAAGTACCAGTTGGATCTGAAATAACAGTTCCACAAGACTCGTGAATCATCGCCATAGGAAGCTTTTTAGCCAATATCTTTGGATCGCGTTTCCCTTGATAGTAACGTTGATCTGCATGACAAACCGCCATATAATTTGGACGAATAAGGATATGATTCTCCTGATCGATGTCCTCTTCTTGGTATTTTACATTGATAAACTTTGGTTTAGTCAGTTGATAAATTTGATTAATCATAGCCTTAGTCTTTCTCAATCATGCTTTTTGCAATTTTCAAATCTGTCACAGTTGTGATTTTAAGGTTTGAATATTCCCCTTTTGCTAAGGCAACGTCCTTCCCTTTGATGACAAAAATCTTACATGCATCGGTCAGAATTTCCTTTTCTTGATCTGATAGGGAACTATACAAATCCATGAAATCCTTGCAACGGAAAGTCTGAGGTGTTTGACCTTGATAGAGGTGAGCACGATTTGGAATATCCGTGATAAACTGACCATTGGTACTTTCGACAATGGTATCAACCGCTTCTACTACTGTGTCAACTGCATCATGATCTTGAGCGAGCTTGATATTGTCCTGAATCATGCGGAGCGTGATAAATGGACGAACAGAGTCATGCGTAATCACGATATCATCTGGAGTAATTGGACGGTAGGCATCAATGGCTTCAATAATCTTCTCAATACTGCTATTACGATCAGCACCACCTTTGGTAATGATGATTCTATCCTTGTGAAGAGAAAGATACTTGTCAACCAAGTCCTCAGCGTGTGAAACCCAATCTCCATGAACTCCAACTACAATTTTTTCAATGCTTGGCTCCAAGACAAATTTTTCAATTGTGTGGATCAAAATAGGACGATCACCCAACTCCAAGAATTGTTTTGGTAAATTACTGATTCCCATGCGTGTGCCAGTTCCTCCGGCTAGGATTCCTGCATAGATCATATATATTCTCCTTTAGTTTGTTCTAAAAAACTCATTCTCATCTATTATATCACAATCTAAGCCTATCATGAAAAAAAGACTGATAGTGATTTCGTTAAATTGACTCAGTGAATTTCACATTCAAATTAGATAATCTGAATAATCCTACTATGTGACTTGTAAATCAAGCTTTCTTTGAATAATTATTTATCCATTTTTGATGAAAGCGAATTTTTGAAGTCGTTTTCTGTATTCCTTTAGAGATGCGTTAGACAAGACAGTTAAATTCTTTTCCATTAGATAGAATTCTTGTGCACCCTCAAAACAAGCTTTCGATTTCGACTGACTCTCTCATCTCCATAAAATGTTCAAACTTAAGAATAGCAAGCAAAAACTCTATTAAGCCCTTGTAAGAACTGGATAATAAAACACCCCATAAGTTAGGCAAAAAAATCTAACTTCTAGGGCAAAATTCTCTAATTAAATGCTTTTTTATTCAATTATATCTTATATTCCATCTCGTTTTACAATAATCAAGTTAATTCATCTAGGTAGATAAATCGCTATGAACTATGCTAAATTACCAATCACTTGATGATCCACCACCATCAAAACCACCGCCAGACCAATCATCACTTGACCAAGACGATGAGGAATCACTGCTATTTTCCTCAGGATACTTATCTCTATTTTTGCTACGGAAGTCTCTTAATGCTTTTTTCGACCATGAACCATCATTAATAAAGGCAGCATCATAGGGGAATAATTTATCATTACCTTTATACGATTTATTAGATTTTCGTTTTCTTTCCGAAACAGTACCATTCTTAAAAAGATTAATCAAATAAGAAATTATAAAATATCCGCCACATAACAAAATAATTCCTATTGGCGTATCCCATAATACTTTTGCGATTTCAAGTAAATAATTTCTCTCCACCACAGGTGCGCCAGCTAATTTATATTCTTGATTGGAAATATTTTGTATTATATCAATAACAGCTCCGTCATAATCTTTGGCTCGCATCTTATCACGAGAGGCATCTAATATTTTCTTAGCCTTTGTATCAGTCAATGTAATGGATAGGTTATTAGAGGTTTCAATACGGAACTTTCTGTCTTTTATAGCAATCAGTAATAAAGCCCCCTTATTGGAATCCGAGTAACCGATTTTCCAAGATCTGGCTATAGTATTTGACAATTCTTCTAAAGATTCACCATTTAGACTCTCAACAATATAAATGCCAATTTGAACTTCCGATTTACTATTTAGTTCCTGTAATTTATCCGAAACAACCCCTGATAAATAATGATTTGGATCATAAATACCATTAGAAGGTCTATCTGGTACCACTAGATCTGCTTGAGCTGGTCCAATAAAAAATAACAGGATTGTCAAAAAAGATATTAGGATTAAAGTTATTTTTTTCATCATGAAAGTAGAACCTTCCTTCTGTTGAAAATTTACAATTTCAATAAGAATATGAATAAACGATATTCTTTTTTTAAATAGAATTACTTCGATAAAGTCATCTTTCTATCAATCCATTGTAAAAGGTAGTTTCATTATAAGCTATTTATCTCACTTAATCAACGTAAAAATATAGGAAAACTTGTACTAAATTTTTATTAACAATATCGTAGCTCAGCACTAAATGTTACTTTCAAATTTGAACAATAAAATCATATTTCCATAGTCTTCATACTAGAATTGAAGTACGAAATCAGATTGTCTACAGGTGTAATAATCCTTCTACCATGCGAAATTTTGCTGATTCATGATATAGTTCTACGGATTGAATTGTAGCTTATTGACTAACTTTTGAGCTAATTGATTCGACTTAGAGGTATCTTGTCCACTCTTCCAAGGAACTGACATGAGAGTGACTCTAAGATAGTCCAGATTCCCTCGATAAGTCCGCCCATCAACTTTATACTCAATAATAGGAGGTCCTGCTGGTTGTGAATACTTGTATCCTACTACAACCCCCTCAACACATGCAGTAGATAAATTTTAAATTCTTAGTTCTCTTTTGTAAAAATAACGGAAAAAGAAAAATACAAGTGAACAGGGCAATAAACTTTAAAATAGCAACAAAAAATAAAGTTTTAAATCCGTCACACAGTCCCCCTACTTCATCTGAATATCAGATATACTTAGGTTCATTTCTTCTGCTACAACTATACAAACTTTTGGCATCTATACCTCATCTCCCTAACAAATAAGCAAGCACTACAACGGCGTAGGCCATGGTTAACAATATAGCACTTCCAATCCCCAACCATTTATAAAGCTTGTTGATCCCACAGTATCGTTCCACATAAGCCCTGTTTGGTCTTTCAGGGTCATACCATACCGTCATCTTCGAATAGACAGGAAAATGCGTTCGCATTAAGTTATTAAACGATATAAAAGAATTACGATAAAAGGTTAGAGAATTTGCCAACATATCCTCTCTTGTAAAGTTATCAGATGTACTTATAGGACCCCATGGAAGCGAAATCGTTTTGATTATAAAATACCGTAATGGCTTGCTATAAGTAGTTCCATTAACCGTATATTCAACAATCGGAGGATTCCCAGCCTGAAAATTACTATAGCCTACAACCGTTCCCTTAACAGACGATTTGTCAAGACGTACCATCTTTTTATCCCGAAAATAAAGGTAGAGATATGTACCAGATAAAAAGATCAAGGATAAAAGAATAACGATGGTAGCAAATAAAAATAAAATAGTTTCTGTTGTCATATTCAACTCCTATCTTATTCTACGCTCTTCACATCGGACATTGAAAGTGTCATCTTAGATGGATCTGACATCGAATCAACAATCTCCAGTTGCTCTGAATTAAGTGGTAACAAAATTAATGTAGTTGTGTAAGAAGGTAACTTACCACTATCCTTGATAATATAGCTAATCTTTTGATTATCAAAAATGGTCTTGCCATCGTAGGACCAGCTCAGTGAAAACTCCAAATCTTTTTTGATGTCTACATCAGTTTTATTGACGAGCATTAGTGCTGCCCTACCATCTGAGACGGCTCCTGTAAAGTAGATAGCCATATTTCCCTTACTTCCAATTTCTGGATGTTCTTTGGTCAATTTTTTACCAAGTTCAATTAAATCTGACGTTTGGCCTTCATATTGAGGTGCTACTACAAATTTCAACTCTTTCTTTATAGCTGCCTCGCGTGTACTTTTCTCTGCTCTCCCTGCTTCCTTTCCATTAGAGCAAGCTCCAAGAATCAACAGCAAGATGATGACAACTAGTTTCTCCATTTTTCTCCTTTTATTAAAAATCAAATAAACCTTTATCTCTTTTTAGATTTTTTACATGTTCCTTGTACATTTTTGACTTTTTCCCATACCATTCTTCGATGGTATATCCATACTCTTCACGGTATTTCTCTTGGTTTTTATTGACTGCATTCAAGTTCTCTAGAGTTACTACATTGGACTTGAAAAATGATACCAAAAATAGTCCTAGTAAAATAGGTGCAATAGGTAATAAAGCAAGCAAGAGATACGCTAGGAAATGATTGAGTCCGTTGGTGAAGAGATTGATTCCATACATCAACAACCATAAGAATAAAATCACATTCAAAAAATTTTTATAATATTCTGAGGAGAAATAATCCTTTCTAGCGCGTTGCTTTGTAACAAGGATATAGATAAGGTAAATCAGTGATAAGACAAACCCAATCCAGTAAACGATACGAACTGCTACTAGAGGGATTAAATACAAGATGGCTACAAACCAACTATAATATGTAATTACGAGCAAAAACAATTGAAAAATCTGAGTCATTAAATAGGCTTTAATGCGATTTCTTTTCGTAATGATATAACAACAAATAAAATAACACCAACAAAACAAGAATAGAAAACCAAAGAAACTATCTGGGGGAATGAAACCTTTTTCAACTGATGTCAATTGCGTAACTAGTTCATGTCCAGCTTCACTAGCCATTCGAAATAGGTTTATCGGTAAAGATGTCCCAAACATAATCATCAATGAAAAAAAAGGCGCTACAAAAATTATCTTTACTAAGTTTAATCTTCGAGTTGAATCGAGTGCATCATTAATATCTTTTTGTATCTTATCCATTTATTTCTCCTATTACCCAAACAGGGATGAGGCTGCCTTCAGACCACCATTGAAAAAATCAGAAACATTCTTGCCGACACTCTTGACAGTCTCCACTCCCTAGTGGATTCCTTTCAAATCTATTTTACGTGTTTCTCATACCATTCCGGATACTCTTGATAATTGTTGAGCGGAGTCTCTTCTTTTTTTAATCTATCTCAATAACTCTAGATGGTCATCTGAAACACCCATCGCATCGATACTTGTAACGTCTAGTTCAATTTTCTCAACTGTTTTAATGGTTTTTACTATCTTTGGTGGATTGTAGTATTTTTCCTTAAATTCCTTAAGAATCTTCTCCACCTTTTCTTCGTCACACTGTCTGTATAAAGGATCACGGTCTAATGCATTACATAGCCCTTGATATAACCAATCTTTCTTCTGTTCATCTGATAGATTAGAAATACTCTCTATAATATTTCTTACTAACTCATCAGTCTTAATAACAAAGGGAAGGCTAATATATCTTTGCAAACGCCTATTTTGAATGAAAATATAATCAGTCACCTTATCTAATTTGACTAGGTCAACTGATAAGCTAAAATCTTTCAAGATTTCAAAGGTTCTGCGCGCTATATCCTTATCACCTTCCACATACAAAGGGTATAAGCAATATTCCATTAATACTCCAATATCTGTACTATCCACTTCATAAGAATCTCGTTGCCGAAAACGATACTTAGCTTCTGTTCCTAGAAATGCTTCTGCTTCTTTCCCTTCCTTCATCACCTCTAGATAATGTTTGACAAAATATTTATAATTCTCTTTATTTTTCAATTTATATGTCTGCATTTATTTACTCCATTGATTTATTCTAAAAATCCCCTCAACTTGAACAATTTCATTAGTGCCAGGCTTATAGACACGTGGATTCTTGATTTCATAATAGCCTTGACGTTCAATCGCAGATAGAAAATCATCGTAAGAATGCCCCGTTGTGTCAATCGTTGGCATAAGTAGTTCGCTCTCAGACATATTAATGTCAGAACCAGCCCAGGTTTTGGCACCTGGAATATTTAAAGATGAAGAACCCGGCGTATCACCATTTGGAAATTGTATCCAGCCTTTTTTATCCATATTCTTGACAAGTTCTGGACTGTACTCATATTGAAACATACCTGAATCTCATATGTATCATTACGAACTCCTTTTACTGTCGCAATCTCTGAACCTGATTTCAGAACCCCATTTTTATCATACAAGAGGACAGAATCTTCTACAATACTTGTTGTGAAGTTTCCTTGGCCAATCCCATCTTTAGTTACACGCCCTACAGAAGAACCTTTAATATTTTCTTCATCATTCCCTCGACTTTCTATAGGCTATTATAGCATAAGAAAGGAAGGTTAGGACAAAAACTGGAAACTTTTGGAGAATAGCAAGGTGGAGAGAGGAGGTGTAAAAAAGAGTCTGGGACAAAAGTCTAACCTTAAATATAAAAAGCGAACAAAACGAGTTATCTGACACTCAGAATTCTGTCTTGTTCGCTTTTTTGTCTAATCTATTGATTTTAAAAATTTATAATAAGGAATTCCTAAAAAATCTTTTTGTTCCAGACTCTTGCAAAACTATTAGTGTACACTAGTCTTTCGCTCCTTCAGCAACCAAATCATAAGGAAAATACTGGACACCTTCCAATTCCTTGTAATCCAAGCCCTTGAGTTTGCAGAGAGCGCCAGATTCAAAGGACCAGTAACCATAATAATTATCAATATTCGCTTTATGCAAGTCATACCAACCAGTATCCCGATGTCCAGGATACCATTTCTTAGTTACATATTCTTGCAGCAGTTTGAGGGCCTGTTCAGAATTCTCTTCTTCAATAATTTTCCTAGTAAAGCCATAGGGTCTTGGAAAATTATAGTTTATCCGAATTTTCCAATCTGGTTGACGTGATTGAATCAAGTAATCAATCAAATAATCCTCTGGATCATCTTTCTTGACCAAATCCACCAACTTATCAAAAATCTCTTCATCAACCTCTAACAAGATACCTATAGAAAGCGCCCGAACCATTTGAAGATAGCCAGAATTGCTATGCCAAACTGGAAACAAGCTATCAACAAATTTAAGGTATTCCTCCTTAAACTTTTCAATAGAATATCCTGCTGTATAGGTAGCTAGCATTTTCTTTTCTTGATAAATAGATATATCTTCTTGAGTTAGTTTAATTACTTCGTCAGTTGGACGTTTATAAGGATTAATTCCTAGTTTAAGCTGGTTTAATTCTTGTAGCCATTCGTTAATCATCATTTCATTAAATTTAATTAATTCATTGATTTTTTCTTCTATAAATATATTATCTCTTTTCACCACTTATCCTCCTATGGCCATATAGCGCCTTCTTTTACTTGCGTGACTTGACCAGTCGAATCTGTGACAGATGTAGCATAATAGGTTGAAACTTTCCCACTTGTATCTACTTTACTGATGACAAACTCCACATCGCCAGTTTTAATTGCCTTATTAATCTTAACTTGTTCCATCATACTTAATTTGTCCAAGCGATTTCTTATCCATCTTTCAGACATCTGAGGCCCATCAAGCGTATGCTGGTTAATCTGAGAACTCCCCCACTTAGTTTCATTAATAACATATGAAGGTGGTGGAGTTTGGTTTTCATAGATTCCATCAATCCCCTTGACAATTGGATCATCGATTCCACTTGGTGCTGGTCTACCAATACTCTCAAGTGTGTATGTATTCCCGTTAGCACCTACATTTTCTCTCACTATCCGCATATTATCATCAGCCAGTATCTCTCCAGCATTTGACTTTTGAAGAGTACTAGCAACTTCAGGGTCAAAATCTTTAATCTTAGGGTTCAGTTGCTCGAAGTGTTGAGTTACTTTTGGATTGGGAACACCTCCACCTTGAAGAACGCCATCTACATAAACTTTTTCAACACCAATGTCATCCGTGTATCTCCAAACTTGAGTCCCATCAGACATATGTTCGATTTTAAACTCATGATTAGGTTTACTGAGCCATTCTCGTGGGTGGGAAGCACCTTCTGGTTTATTAGCTTGAACAAACTCTGTTACTGTCCGATAATGTTCAGCTTTCATTTGATCCCAAGTGGTGTAGTGTTCAACATCTTCTACATGAGCTTTTCTACTCGTTGCCCCACTCGGTACATCTAGATCTTTAGGAACTGACGTCTCCCCTGATTTATAGATGTCCTTCACCTTCGGCACATCCACATCACCTGGTTTGACTCCGCTAATGGTCTTGGATACGTTGTCGCCTGATATCTGCTTGACCTTTGGCACATCCATGCTAACTGGTGGATGGCTTTTCAGCTTGGCGAGGGTCGTATCAGCTGTGCTGGCTTTCAGATGCAGATCTTTCCTACTGCTCAAACGTACATTAGCTGGATCCAGCTTGGGTATTTGCTTAGCCTGAAGTGGGACATCCAGATGAGATGGCTTGGTGCTTAGTATATCTACCGATGGGATACTACGCCCAATCTTACCACCAATATAATTCCCTGCCGCATTCACACCAATCCCCACCACTCGGCCAAGAACTAAATTCTGAAGCGCCGCGTTCGGATCTTGATCTGTCGCAAAGGAGTAAATCACCTTGGAGACATCGTTTGCATCATCCGCATACTTCCCTGCAGTCGCAAGCCCCTTCAATAAGGTGGAACCTTTCGCACCACTCTGAGCTAGTTTGCTGAGATAGGCGGCCGAACCCATGGAGAAGACAGTGACCACCGCATCAATACCAGCCCAAACCCGCTCCTCCGTCGATAGCTGAGTTCCGGTAATCATAGTATGACCCGTAGCCGCAGAGTAAGCATTATCAGCTGCTAGATAAGCACCAGCCGCATAAGTGACTGTTAGCGAGGTACCTCCTGTCGCAGGTGCTAAGACAGCTCCCCCTATCATACTCAAAACTGCTAGAGCCTTGAGTCCTATATCCACATATTGGAGGCTCTCCTTATTCTCTTCGTAATAGCGACTGGCTTTGAGTCTCTGGTAGTCTGGTAGTTGCCCAGGATAGCGTGCAGCCACGATTTCCTCTGCGCTCTTGCCTTCTAAGGCCTTGATTTGCTCATCGGATAACTGATCCTTCTTAGCCATCATTTCCTTAACAGCTTTTATACGATCATCATAGACATCCTTAGCAGCTTGAATGGGACTAGCCTTCCCATCTAGGATTTCTGCTAGACTATAGGACTGCTGTTGTGTGGTTTCTATATTACATTATACCACAAAAAGAGAGCGTTTCCGCTCCCTTTATTACTCTGGCAATTCTATCTTCAAGCTCATATCTGTGGGTTGTAACACCTTCTGAACCGCTGCGAGAAAGGCTAAACCATTATCAGATGGAGAATACTGGAATGTGATATGGATGACTTTTTTGTCAAACTTATCACCATATTGCTCCACATACTGCTTGCTTTCGAGGAAGTGAATGTAATTATTAATTTTTTCTTGCAGAATTTCCAGATGGACTGCTTCTATCTCTTCCTCCCAGCCAACCGGATCCACCAGAAGAAGCTCTAAATGACTATCAACTATACCAATTGCATCAAGTTCAGTTGGTTTTAGTTCTGAAGATATGGCTTTATATAACAATTCTTCAAATTCTTGATCAGAGAATAGATCTTTAATAGCTGAAGGATTTACTAAAATCCGAACAGGTGATGACCTAAAATAATTTTGTCTAGCTACTTCATTACTTTTCTTTGTTACCCATTCTCCAGTCTCTAAGAATAGTTCTACCTCATAAGCATCCTGTTCTGACTTCAAAGCCTTCTCTACCAATTCTTTACTAACTGGATAAGTAACTTCTCTATCTTGAAGACCTCCTGTCATCCAGGACATTGTATAATTGCCATTTTCTTCAGTTATAATGAACCCATTTCCTTTTATTATTCTCACGTTGATACATCCTTTCTTTACTGGAATATATTAGAAATCAAATAATCACCTTTTTGAATTTGATCAATAACCGCTTCTGGTATTCCCCCTTTTGTATAACCACCAGGTACCCATAATCCATCCCATGCCCCCGGTTCATTCCCGGATGGCATTCTAATATTCTGATAATTTTTTATATCAATCAATACTGGGGAATCACCTAAATATCCAGATTCTAAAGCTAGCAACTCTTCTAACACTCTAGGATCCCCATTTGAAGCCTTCAATGCTTGCTCATATACAGATTTAGGTAGCACATACTGCCCATTGGGGTGACCAATACTACCACCAAATCTTTTATTTGCATCATTAAATGATTCTTTACTCATAACTTTAACAACTCCATCATCAAACAGGGATAAATGAGTTTCAATATCAGACTTAGAATATATCTCTTCTGGTTTTGGACGCTCTCCATTTTTCAATTCAAGTATTGAAGCACTATCTTCCGCACTGAGTTTAGCATGTGGTAGTTTTTCCAGCTCCATCTTAAAGTTTTCAATTTTTTGATTGCTACTATTGATTACATCAATCCTAGTTCCTTTCGGAATTTCTACACCACCAACAAATTTGCCTTTCCCCTTACCAACAATGACTCCGCCATTTCTTTCGATATTATCGAGGATTGCTTGACGTTTAGAAGAAATATTGCTAGATGCAGTATAGTCTTGGATCCGAATTTTACCATTACTATCAAAACCGATTGCATCAACTTGTACTTTTTTTATCTGTCCGTCAATAATAGTTGCTATTGTAATTCGATTCTCAACATGGCTAGCAATCTGTTTAAAGTTTTCAGTTTGAGCTACCTTAAACTCTTTACCTGCAGTTTGATTCTGCTTCAGGTTATTAACCTTTAGCTTCCAATCTGACATAGAGAGTGGTTTTTCTCCCAAGCTCGTCTTGTGAGCGACATAATCATTATAATCAGCCCTAATCTGCTTCACCTTCGGTACATCCACGCTGACTGTTGGATAGGTTTTCAGCTTAGCCAGAGTCCCATCAGCTGGGCTGGCTTTTAGATGCAGGTCTGCCCTACTACTCAAACGTACATTAGCTGGATCCAGCTTGGGTATTTGCTTAGCCTGAAGTGGGACATCCAGATGAGATGGCTTGGTGCTTGGTATATCTACCGATGGGATACTACGCCCAATCTTACCACCAATATAATTCCCTGCCGCATTCACACCAATCCCCATCACTCGGCCAAGAACTAAATTCTGAAGTGCCGCGTTCGGATCTTGATCTGTCGCAAAGGAGTAAATCACCTTGGAAACATCGTTTGCATCATCCGCATACTTCCCTGCAGTCGCAAGCCCCTTCAGTAAGGTAGAACCTTTCGCACTACTCTGAGCTAGTTTGCTGAGATAGGCGGCCGAACCCATGGAGAAGACAGTGACCACCGCATCAATACCAGCCCAAATCCGCTCCTCCGTCGATAGCTGAGTTCCTGTAATCATAGTATGACCTGTAGCTGCCGAATAAGCACTATCAGCTGCCATATAAGCTCCAGCCGCATAGGTAACTGCTAGCGAGGTACCTCCTGTCGCAGGTGCTAAGACAGCTCCCCCTATCATACTCAAAACCGCTAGAGCCTTGATGCCTATATCCACATACTGGAGGCTCTCCTTATTCTCTTCGTAATGGCGACTGGCTTTGAGTCTCTGGTAGTCTGGTAGTTGTCCTTGTAAAGTAAAAGTTTACCAATAAAACATTAGCAAACTCTTACTTCATTTATTCTATCATAAAAGAAAATACTTATTTCTTTGTAAAGTCATAGTTTAAACAGGTTTTACAACCAACCCTTAGCTTTTAAGAACTCATCGGGAATACGTAATTCAATCTCTGCCATGATTTCTTTTAAGTAGTTATCCCAATCCTTTGTTCCCATATAGCTACGCATTTTGCTTTCAAGCGATGCTCCAAATTCATCATTCAAAACAATAGAGAATCCGCACAGATCGTTTTCGTAATTAAATTGAACCCAATAGTAGTCATATGCCCTGAATACGAGGCGTAATATATGATGATTTGGGACATCAACGAACTCACAAATAGTTACTTCAGCGGCTCTATCTCCAAAAGAACGCTCAATCCGTCTAATCAATTCCAATTTTATCTCTTCTACACTCTTCCGCACCATACCAATACCTACTTCTTTTTTATCGCCAACCCTTGGCTTTTAGATATTTCTCTGGGATATACGACTCGATTTTTGTCATGATTTCTTTTAAATAACTGTCCCAATCGCTTCTTTCACTGTAACGACTATTTTCCTTAGACAGCAGCAAACCCTCACCACCATTGAAAAAAACATAAATCTCGAAGAAATCATTCTCGTACTGAAATTTTACCCCGGCAAAATTATAGATACGAAACTTAAGTTTAAATGTATGATGATTTGGTTCATCAATAACATCATAAATTCCAGAACCATACATTCTATCACCAAATACATTTCGAATTATTCTACTTGTTTGTACCGCCATAGTCTCTGTTTCATTTAATTGCATACCAAAATTCTCCTATTGTGTGAGTTAAACAGAACCTCGGATAATTGAATCGTTCCATACATGACCTTACCCCTCCTTCGTATGTAGTAGCTTCTCGATGAAATTTCCCAGACTGTTAATCTGACTCTGACACCAGCCAATAATGCCGTTTTCTTCGTTCTTTTGATTCTCTAGTCTAGTGATTTCATCACAGATGGCATCATAGAAGGTATTCATCTCCGTTTGGAAACTCGTGTAGTCACTGGAGAAGGTTTCCCACTGCTTGGTGAAGTCATCTTTTTGTTTCCCTTGCCATTCAGGTTGAATGTTTCGGTGCATGATGGGATACTTGATATTGTGAACCTTTTTATTGTTTATTACGTAGATACTTGGAAACAAATTCGCATTCGTACTATTTGACTAAAATTTCTTTTTAATCATCAAGAATTGAAAAATTATATTTATTTTTATAACGCTGATTGAAACGAACAACTACATTCATAGGTTCTTTTTTTGTTAATCCATTATCAAAAGTAATATTTTTCGTTAACTCTTCCCGAAATTTTTTTATTCCAGATACTATTTCAATTGCTATTTTGGAAGTATCAATTTTAAAGGTAGCAATACTTTTATCTTCCATAAATAGTATTGAGTCGAAAAATAATATTGAAATGTACAAATCTGTAGCAGAACTCTTTGTCAATTTAATTAAAGCATTCTCTAGTGATAATCGGATATTTTTAATATCACTTTGTTTGTAAAAATATTCGAACAGTACTTGATTAATATCTGTAGGGAAAACATCTGGAACAAAAGTTGGAGGTTCAATTCGATACTTTTGCTTTCCACGTAAAATATTTTCAACTTCCCCCACTTTAATAGCTTCTAAAATTTTTGTTCTAAAATTCATTTGTTCTCCTCTCAATTTATTTTATTCCTATCCTACTAACTCTAGTCTTATCTAATGGAACAGTATTTAAAATAGCTTCAGGAACTCCACCTGAAGTTTCTCCCCCAGGGATCCACAATGAATTTGCTCCTGTCTCATTCCCACTAGGGAGTCTTAAATCTAAATCACTCAGATCTTCTATATCAATTCTAACTAAACCACCCCCATATTTAAAATAACCTTTAGGAAACCCTAATTTTTCCTCAATATAGTTGATGTTTCCGTTAGAATTTTGAATAACCTTATCAGCGTACTTTGTTGGCATGGCAAAAAGGGTATTGTCATCAGGTACACCCACAAAACCGTTAGCTTCTGAATAGTTTGTATAAGCCCACTCGGTTTGAATAACTGTTGCTCCTTCATCAAATTCTGCAAAATGTTTTGTAAGATATTCCGAATTCACATATGTTTTTGGATTTGGTCTGCTTCCTTTAGGTATTTTTAATATTGGCTCATTCCAATAGTTTTTATACCTAATTTCTTCAGCTAAGGCATATTCCTTCGCTGCATACTGTTTAAACTTCGAACTCTCCCTTGCAAGCCTGCTTTCTTTAATATTCTCTTTAATTCGTTCAATATCATACTTCGGTGCTTCAACATCCGATACAGTCTTCACCTTCGGCACGTCCACATCACCTGGCTTGACTCCGCTAACAGCCTTGACTGCGCCGTCGCCTGATATTTGCTTGACCTTCGGTACATCCACGCTGATTGTTGGATGGGTTTTCAGCTTAGCCAGAGTCCCATCAGCTGGGTTGGCTTTTAGATGCAGGTCTGGCCTACTACTCAAACGTACATTAGCTGGATCCAGCTTTGGTATTTGCTTGCCTTGAAGTGAGACATCCAGATGAGATGGTTTGGTGCTTGGTATATCTACCGATGGGATACTACGCCCAATCTTACCACCAATATAATTCCCTGCCGCATTCACACCAATCCTCATCACTTGACCAAGCACTAAATTCTGAAGTGCCGCGTTCGGATCTTGATCTGTCGCAAAGGAATAGACTACCTTGGAAACATCATTTGCATCATCCGCATACTTCCCTGCAGTCGCAAGCCCCTTCAATAAGGTAGAACCTTTCGCACCACTCTGAGCTAGTTTGCTGAGATAGGCGGCCGAACCCATGGAGAAGACAGTGACCACCGCATCAATACCAGCCCAAATTCGCTCCTCCGTTGATAGCTGAGTTCCTGTAATCATAGTATGACCTGTAGCTGCCGAATAAGCACTATCAGCTGCCATATAAGCTCCAGCCGCATAGGTAACTGCTAGCGAGGTACCTCCTGTCGCAGGTGCTAAGACAGCTCCCCCTATCATACTCAAAACCGCTAGAGCCTTGATGCCTATATCCACATACTGGAGGCTCTCCTTATTCTCTTCGTAATAGCGACTGGCTTTGAGTCTCTGGTAGTCTGGTAGTTGCCCAGGATAGCGTGCAGCCACGATTTCCTCTGCGCTCTTGCCTTCTAAGGCCTTGATTTGCTCATCTGATAACTGATCCTTCTTAGCCATCATTTCCTTAACAGCTTTTATACGATCATTATAGACATCCTTAGCAGCTTGAATGGGACTGGCCTTCCCATCTAGGATTTCTGCTAGACTATAGGACTGCTGTTGCGTGGTTTCTATATAGACTGCTGTATTGTCACTCTTATAGCCAACCAAGTCTTTCTTCGGCACTGTTTTTTTTCGTGTATTTACTCTTATAGGGTTTGTTGACGCCATTAACATCATTTAAAGTGGTGAAGGCCGCGTCCATCCCCTTGGTGAATTTACTATCTATATTCTGCATGATATCCGAGTGAATCTTCTTCTCACTCGTTAGCATGTTGTAAATCCGCTTCAGGGATTTGTCAAAGGTCGTACTATCCTTTGTCGTCCCTAATGAGGCCTCCCCTTTTTGAACATAAAAATCTTCAACTCCCTCGTCCTTTACAACTTTTCCTGCAGCTTCAATATCATCCATGATAGAACTCATCGACTTGAAATAACTGCTGGAGGAAATCAGAGGATAGGCTGGATCTCCAGGAAAATCGGGTTTATTACTATAATACTTCGTCATCTTTCCCCACTTTCTTGAGCTCGTTTCGCCCCTTCTTGACCTTGTTGCTTAATCCATTCAACTGAGCCTTTAGGATCCCTTTTGATGGTTTCCTTATCTTCGGCGCTTGACGTAGGATCATTCAGAATCTTCTCCGCAATCATTGTAGCTAAAACTTTATCCGTATCGATCATTTTATCATAAGTATTCTGCACATGCCTATAAAGCACATTGCTGAGAGTTTCAAACTCCTGCGCTTTCAGATAAAATAGCCCCAAGCCCATATTGCTCTTATTGTTACTAATCAAATCATGATAGGCCCCCTCAGAAGAAAGATCCGGAAGAGTTGAAATGACATGTTGAATCTTAGTCGAAACCTGATTTGTAAGGTTGACCAAATTAAGACAATGGTAAATGAGTTGTTCTTGATCTGTTAAAACAAGTTTGATATCTACCCCCATATCACATCCTCACTTTCAATTTTTTTATCAGTTGTGTTTTTAGTTGCTCACTATCAATCGAACGGCGCATTTGATTCGATACATCGTATTCATATAAATGTTGATCACTTGTTAGATAGATGATGTCTTGTGTATCCTTTGAAAACTCATTAATTCGAATACGAATGGCCTCATCATTTCCATGTTGGACCATCAAACGCATAAATGCTTCCTCTTCCCATTCTGAATGAATATAATCTTTGATGGTATCATCAACTTCTTGTAAGACAGGATGCGTCTCCATCAAGAAGGCTAGAAAAACAGCACTGCCTGCTCGGTCTAGTTGAAATTGGTTGTCTCCGACTTCCATGATAACAACAGCCATTCGTTTAAATTCATCTACTCCTGGTGCATAGGATAATCTCTGATCAACCTGACAATGATAGTTAGCATCGTGATATTCCTTCAGATAAGCTCCGTATTGAGCACATTCTTCCGTAGGCTGATTATCAACGATAAGCCCCATCGTCTTTAAATCCTCAAATCCTTTCTCTATTACCTTCAAAAGATTTTCTTTTCTATGTCCACTCCCTTCAACAGTAGTTGGGAGTGGGAGGAATACTAGATCATCTGAGTAATCATTAAATATATGCAACGTATATAAGGCTTCTAATGTAAATATCATGCGTTGTCAATCTCCTTTATGACATTGGAAGTAGAGATAGAACCCAGCAACGTTTCTAAACCTGATACTACCTTTTTAAGTTCGTTTATACTCTTACCATAGTCTGAATGATAGGATTTAAGAAATAGCTTTAGATCCAAGTATTGATTTTTGCTTTCTCCTTTCCACTCTGTATCATTTGAGTCTAGACTAGATATCTCAGTATCTATACTAGAAAGGAGACTCACGATTTCATTCAGCTCTTTGATAACTGTACTAATCTGACTATCATCATATGTCACTGTATCACTTGTATAACTACTATCAATAGTATTAATATTTGTATCCATAGACACCTCCTTTTACCACCAAAGTTGTTCCCACCACGGTTTTCCTTCATTATATGCTGCTCTATTGCTAGCTATGGCACTATCTAAGTCAGATATCTTTTCACCAAGTGTTGTATATAAATCTTTAAATGACGAATTAGCATCCTTGACAAAGTCAATGTATTCCTTGAGTGTTTTTTTATCAGATTCTAGTTTAGATTTTAGATTTGAGAGATAATGGTATCCCTCATTACTATCTATCTTCGTAATGGTTTTGTCACAAAGTTCAACATAACTTTCAAAACGACTAAGGTCCACATCTGAATTTAGACCATGTGATTGGATCGAATTGCGAACCCGCTTGTACTTTTCTTTTTTTGCTTTATCGCTATCAATTTGGGCTCTTAAACTTTCATCACTCATGTTGTTCCTCCGTCTCTTCTCCAGTCTTTTCTTTCGCTTGCTGCTCCCTCAGACCTTTCAAGGATTTATCAATGATTCTATCGAGTTGCTCATCATCCAGCCCAGGAATCTGATAACGATTACTTTTGGTCCCACTTTTTGAAGTCTCCGTTCCTGAACTTTCTGTTTTAGAACTCTCTTCAGTAGAAGATGATGCATCCGATTCTGAGGAGCCAGGTGCTTTGGAACTAGAGGAACTGGACGTACTAGGTATTTTAAAATCGATTTTGGGTATCTTATTGATTTCTTCAACACTAGGTATTGGCTTATTCACTTTAACCGGTCTATAAAGCATCGAAAAAGTGAAAAACAAGACCAATATAGTTCCAATGGCTGCTAAAGTTCTTTTACTCGATTCTGATGAGGGAATTTTGACACCGCTGGTGCTAAGATTTCTCCATTCAGGATGCTCTTTTTCTATCTCTTTTTTCTGTTCCCATAGCGGAACAAGTAGAAAGTGGTTAAAAGGCACAACTGTTCCCATAGCTGTTGCTGCAAGTGGGATAAATCTGGAAAGGTTAAAAATAAGCACTATGCTCAGTATTGCAAATATAGTAAAAAGAACTATCACTAATGCTAAGCGAATTTTATATTCTTTTTTTATCCACAGGTAGTCTTCTTGGGTCATCTACTTATTACCTCTTTTCCCTATTGTTTTGTAATTTTCAATTTTGTTTGCATATTTTGATAGTGGAAGTAAATTTGATCATCCAGCAATGCTTCTTCACGCCCTGTTGCAGAACGATTAAAGATTGACTGTTCCCCCATCTTCATGGCTATAATAGCCGTATCTAACCGTGATTTCATATATTTAGCTATATCTGTGAAGCTAGATAAGTATGTCTTATGAGTTACAAAGATGAAATGAAGTCCCACTCTCTGTCCTTCTTCCATCAAAAGCGCAAGTTCATTTGGTTCAATATTACTTTCGGACACAAACTGTCCAACATCTGTGATTACAACAACATGTTCAAACATTCTACGCTGTTTCCTAGCTAAAAGAACTTGTTCCTTCAGAGTATCAAGTGTAGAACGATAAGACATACCACTTCCTATATAATGACCTACCTTGTCCGAGCATGAATGATATTCATCAATAGGATCAAAAATTGTAATAATTTCTCTATCAAATAGATGGGGGAGGAGTTTGATTATATGATTCGTCACAACACTCATAGCTACATCCTTGTCCGATAAAACAAGTAAGTGCTTAAACCTATCAAATGGCAGGCTCATCGTTTGAACTGTCTCAAACTCCAAACCAATCGGCAACTCACGATTCTGAATTGCTTCTTGAGTCGTAGGCAAATTGAGAAATACATCCATGGTCAACTCCTCTGGCACCATCGGAATGGCACTTGGGCGCTGTCCGGTCCAAGCTTCTTGGAGAGAAGCGACTTCTTGACGCAGGTTGTTGAGGACTTGCGCATCATTGGCACCCGCTACTGGCAGAGCTAGCTGGATGACATCAACCTCGTCACGCTTCATCAGTGCCCGTCCCTTGATGTCTTCCATGGTCATGGCAAGGGGCGTAGAGCCCACGATTGCCCGCACCTCGCTCACATCATTCTGTGGAAGGCTCAACTGGTGCTTGAAGTTCGAGTAGAGTTGAGCCCGAAGGTTGGACTGTCGACCCGCTGTCATCAAGAGATGCACCCCGATGCTGAGACCTTCACGAGAGATGCGCACCAAGAGTTTAAAGAGTTCTGCCTCATAAGCCTCCTCCTTGATGGCCTCATAGCTGTCTAAGAGAATAACGATAGCCGGCTCTTGCTGTCCACTAGCCTCTCGGTAGAGCTCCAAGGTCCCTACACCATAGTCCGCAAGGAGTTTCTTACGACGGTTGAGCTCGCGCTCCATGATTCGCACAAACTTAGAAATCTTCTCTGCCTGATCCAAAAGCATGGTGTCTGCCACCTGCGGAAGCTTGGACAAGGGCGC
>NZ_JAHZPJ010000001.1 GCF_019929345.1 Streptococcus oralis | reverse complement strand
TTGATAGCCTTGTATTCATGGGATTTTCTATCGAATTGGTTCATGATTTGAACACGAACACGGCTCATAGCACGGCTTAAGTGTTGAACAATGTGAAAGCGATCTAGAACGATTTTAGCACATGGAAAAAGCTGTTTAGCTAAGCCATAGTAAGGGCTAAACATATCCATCGTAATGATTTTCACCTGACAACGAACAGCTCTATCGTAGCGAAGAAAGTGATTTCGGATAACAGCTTGAGTTCTATCTTCAAGAACAGTGATGATATTGAGTTTTTCAAAATCTTGTGCAATGAAACTCATCTTCATCTCCCGATTGAAACAGTCACTCCCCTGACTGTTTCAACATCCCAAGACATAATCTCAGGAAGTCGGTTAAAATCATGTTTAAAGTGAAAGTCATTGAGCTTGCGAATGACGGTTGAAGTTGAAATAGACAGCTGATGAGCAATATCAGTTATAGACGTCTTTTCAATTAACTTTTCCGCAATCTTTTGGTTGATAATACGAGGAATTTGATGATTTTTCTTGACGAGAGAAGTCTCAGCGACCATCATTTTCGAACAATGATAGCACTTAAAACGTCGCTTTTTAAGGAGGATTCTAGTAGGCATACCAGTCATTTCAAGGTAAGGAATCTTAGACGGTTTCTGGAAGTCATATTTCCTCATTTGACTTCCGCAATCAGGGTAAGATGGGGCGTCGTAGTCCAGTTTAGCGATGATTTCCTTTTCTACAACAAAATAGGCTCCATAAGATCCATAGGAGATTTACCCACTACAAATATTATAGAGCCTTTTATATTTTTATGAATTATTGTCCAGAGATGATGATTTATAAGTATGAGTTGCCTTTTTAATAAAGGGGTTATATAATAGTAGTATAGTTAGGGAAGAGTGGTCTTAACATTTTTATAAAGAAAAGGAGAAAAAATGGCATTAAATTTGTTTGATGTTATTCATTATGAAGGTGAGGAAACAAGGAATATACTTGCTTGGAGACATCCTAAAACGAATATTAAGATAGGAGCAACTGTAATTGTAAATCCTGGTCAGAGTGCTGTGTTCTTTTCAAATGGAAGAGCAGTAGCTACTTATGATGCTGGAAAACATAAGATTGAAGGAAATGATATTCAGACAGCTTCAGGAATAAAAAACTTTCTAAGTGGAAGTCTTTCATCTGACTCATCATTTTTGTGGTTTGTAAACACGTATGATTTACAACCGATTGGGTGGGGAACTTCTTCACCTATAATGGTTCGAGATCCAGAAAGTGATATTCCTGTTGAGTTGAAAATACATGGAAATTTTATTCCTCGAATTGTAGATTTGGAAGCTTTTATACTAGAATTTATGCCAAGTCACCCTGATCTTATAACAGCTACTATTTTACAAAATCGATTTAGACAAACTGCCAGTGGACTGATTAGTTCAGCTATTTCACAAGTAATATATAACTATAAGATTCCAATTATTGACATTGAGATGCACAGTTTTGATATAGCTGTTGGTTTGTCAGAAATTTTATCTAGCCATTTTGCTAAATATGGAATTAGTATTGAAGAATTTAACATTGAGGCCTTAAAGGTAAATCAGAATAGCAATGGATATAGAGAAATCTTTAAATTCCACAAGCAAATTTTGGAAGCAAAAAGCAAGCAGGCGAGTAGAGCTATTGAAGAATACACTTATCAAGAAGAGAGACAATTTGATATTTTAGAAGAGGCAGCTAAAAATAATGATTCTACAGGAAAGCTAATGGGAGCAGGTGTGGAAATCGCAATGGGGCTTGGCTTGGGTGCTAAATTTAGCAACTTGGTGAATCATATTGAAGATAGGAATTCATTGGACAAAGATGTTAATCAACATAAATCTGACCTCAAAGGAGAAATAGGCTTAGCTAAGTTTTGTAGCCAATGCGGGACTTCTTTTTTGGAAGGAGCAAACTTCTGTTCTAATTGTGGTCATGAAAGATAGTTCGAATCTTAGGAGAAAATAATTTTTTATACCATTCTAGTTTGGATATTATCTTTAACTTTTGGTTTTTTGTATTTTCACATTTATTTTTGAATTTATTTGGGAAGTCTGGGGATGCCAGAATTTCCCTTTTTCTTAGAAATCTGAAAACTAAGATTTTTTGTTTTCGTTTTTAGATCATTGAAATTATGTAATTCTAAGTATGGAAATGTATAGATAAATACACCAATTCCCTGAAAGATATTAGGAAATCTTTTTAAAAGAGTAAGGGATTACTTAGACAAGTTCTATGACAAGAGGATATAGTAGATGTACCAAGTATTTCGTTTATTAAGTATACTTTTTATGGGATTGACAAGTGCAACATTTTTTCTTTCACTGTGGGCCGTAACTCTATTTCTTGAACATGGTAAGCCGATTTTCTCAATAGTGACACCTATTATTTTTTCTTTATCAGGTTTCTTTTTGTCTTCCTTTGCATTTTATAGCTTTGGTGTTTTAGAAAATATAAAAATTAAAGTCAAAGCTTTGGATGAGATATATAATGGAAAGGCTCTTTATAGAGAATATATAGCAACTAGAGGAGAAGAAAGGTGAAGCAGTATATTAAGAATAATTAGAAAACAGGCTTTCATTGGTTAATTTCAAATATAGTAATACTCTGTTTTGTAGTTTTATCACTTGCTATCTTTTCTCTAGAAGATGGACAAACTATCTTTATATTGAAAAATCTTGATTTTATAATTTTAGCAAAGTTTGTTGGGATTCCTATTGTGATCAGTTTTTTATTTTTAACATTTCAGAATGTTATCTTTTTACTAGTTGCTTTAATTATTTTATATTTATTTCGAGAAACAATTAAAGATTCCTTTTCTTTAAAGAAATTAAAACAGAAGAATTTACTTCAAATGCTTGTTTTAATCATTTTATCATCATTTCTTGAATTTGAAAAATCTAGGGAATGGTCTATTCGATTTCTATTTCTTTTAGCTCCGTGGTATTTGTTTAGTGTGATCTCAATATTGGTAATGACGTATCGTAAGTCAAAGAGAGAAGAAGAAGTCAAGAAACGAAATCAAATACAAGCTTTATTCACTTTATTTGAAAAGCACCAGATTAACAAAAATACATATCCCGTTATTTGTCCATCATGTAGTGGTGAGAATCTGCTTGATCTAGGGCAAGGTAAATCATGTGATTATTGCGGTGCATGGTTATCTAGAAAGGAAATATAAATGAGACGCTATCGTTTAATCATTTCCAAGGTTGTTTATCCTATAGTATCTTTCATATGTATTCTTTCGGGATTGAAATTTTATCAGTCCATAGATAAAGAAATAAGATGGTTATTAGGAAAAAAAGAAGGATTACTTCACGATTTCTACTTTATGTGGCTTTTAATAGTTACAATTTTGTTTGTTTTATTTTTCCTATTTTTGCTTATATCATCTTTTTTATTCTTAAAACAGCCACGGATGAAACAATATGACAAAGCTTTGATAACAGTTCTTAAGTTTGAAGAACAAGGTGAGGATGTTATTGAAATTAAAGGAAAAGAATTGCGAGATGAGTTATCTTATAAATTATCAGCAAAACGTGTTTATTGTCCTACTTGTCATAAACCTACAGATGGAGTAATTGGAACTAAATTGACCTGTGGAAATTGTGGTAAAACTTTTATAGTTTCTTGATTTGATGACATTCGTAATGAAACAATCTTAATTTTTTAAACAAATAAATTAAGGTTGTATCTAGAAATTTAGTAAGTTTATTAAATTTATTAAATTAAATTTTATAATACGAAAAGCAACAGCTAAACAGCTGTTGCTTTTGATAACTTTTTTAACTCTTAAACCACGCCTTGTGCAATCATAGCCTTGGCTACATTTTTAAAAGTTGTTTTAGCTGTTTTGAGGATCTTGGTCATGATGTCCCCGAGACGGTCAGAGTATACTGACATCTATTCATCTGATAAGAGGGATTTTATCATCCATATATTCATGGCTGGGTGGCCGGCGGCGTTAGAAAGTGGTTCTTGCAGTGATGTGAAACCATAGTGCTGATAGATGGCACGGCCGTAGCCAGTTCAGTAGAGGTTTCTAGATAAAGCTGTTCATAACCAGCTAAGCGGGCTTCCTGGAATATCCGCTTTATCAATCGGCTGGAATAACCTTTGCCACGTCTATTTTTAGTGACATACATTTTTTGTAATTCAGCAATCTTATCGGACACAGGTGCAAAGCCACCACAGCCAACCAGCTGTCCTTCATCTTCCAGAACAAAGTAAGCTGCTCTCTCTTGCTGTTGATAATAGTCGGCCCAATAATCTAGATGAGAATCAAAGTAGACAGTTCCTGGTTTGTCAAGCCCGAATTCTTCTAGGCTAGCTTGAATGAGTTGCGCTACAGCTGAATTGTCTCTCACTTCCATTGGCCGTAAGTTCATCATTTGTCCTCCGAAAGGATGTATTGACTAATTAAACAATACCTTGTGCAATCATAGCGTTTGCTACGTTTTCGAAGGCAGCGATATTTGCTCCTGCAAGGTAGTCAGTACCAAGACCGTATGTTTCAGCAGTTGTTTTAGCTGTGTTAAAGATGTTGGTCATGATGTCTTTGAGACGTCCATCAACTTCTTCACGTGTCCATGAGAGGCGAAGGCTGTTTTGGCTCATTTCAAGCGCTGATACAGCTACACCACCAGCGTTGGCAGCTTTGGCTGATCCGTAAAGGATTTGTAGACTTTAATCGCATCAAGGTCGCTAGGCATGTTGGCACCTTCTGATACGAAATACCAAACTCAACATATTCCTCTGAAAGCCAAGTATCCCGGAGGATTTGATGCTTTGTTCCTACTTGGTTTTATGAATCAGCTACCCGGAACTCTGTCAGAGAAGGATAGACCAGCTATCGACGCTCTGAGCTCTGATCAACTCTGGCAAGATTGTCAGGATACTATCAAGAGGAGTATCGGTCTTTTTAAGCAAGCTGGCTATGACTTAGAGGTTGAGGATTACCATTTTACCATTTTACTGGGCAATCCAGAAAAACCTATGCTACAGCTTAATAAGGGATACAGTGGAGATGGAGGAATTCCAGGATACCTCATGCTTAGTCTGTTGCCGAATGACTATACTTTACCACGTGTGCGAGCCGCGTTGGCTCACGAGTGCAACCACAATGTTCGCTTCCAATTTATCAAATGGAACTAGCAGACAACACTAGCAGACTGGGTAGTCAGTGAAGGATTAGCAGAGTCTTTTGCTGCTGAGCTCTATGGTAAAGAGCTCATCGGATCCTGGGTCACTTCAACTAGTTCCGAGCAGTTAGAAGAGATTAAGCCCATCATCTCAAGTCAGCTTCAGCTAACAGGGATGGCGGAAATGGCTCCTTATCTTTACGGTGATGAAATAACTGAGATTCAAGGTCAAATACCGGTTGGAATGCACTATGCTGCAGGCTATGCTTATGGCTATCATCTGATACAAGCCTATCTGAAAAAGACTGGCAAGAGCATTATTGAGGCCACAGTAACACCGACAGAAGAAATTTTAGAGGCTACTAAGGATTTTTGGAAATGATACTTTTGCTTGCAAATCTGCCAGAGTCTGATATAATGAAAGTAATTTTTGGAGGTGACTATATGCACTATAAAAGAGTTGAATTAAAAGTCACAAATCAGGGTATCCATGAGCGCAAGATTTTTCAAGGAGTTAAAATTTTCAGTCGGAGCAAGCTGTCCAAAGATCAGAAAAGCATTCTGACGCAGAAGCTTTACCTGACACCGAAGCAAAATATTGTTTACTATCAACGGAAAGATATCAATTATGACCAGAACTGGCATCATCATAAGGACTATTATGAACTAACTTTTGGCCATATAGATAGAGAGACTGTTTTTAAGGTTTGTCAAGATTTTGACGAACTAAGTCCTTTTCTGGAAAATGAGCTGCTTGAGAAACTAAAAGAAAAGCAGTCAACAGGCAAATTTTTTGAAAAATTAGATATATAAAAATCCGGCTGCTTTTATAAGCAGTCGGATTTCTTTGAGTTATAGTTTGATAATCTTTCATAAGAGAAAATAGATCTATTTTTATCATGAACAGCTAACTTAGTTAGAAGTTTTGGAAACAGTATAGTTGACATCTATGGGGAATAAGCATATAATCAAGAAAAGTGATTGAGTGCTCACTCAATTTTGTAGATGTGTAAAGGAGTTCATACAATGGTTGTTCAAGCAATACAATATAGTCGTTTCGGTGATGAAGAAGTGTTAGATTTAGTGAACATTAAATCTGATGTTTTGAAAGAGAATCAAGTTAGGGTAGAAGTTCATGCTGTTGGTTTAAATCCTATTGATTATAAGACTTTTGAAGGTGCAAAGCCACTCCGATTTCTATCTTTTATGACAAAACTAAGGAAGCCAAGTCGTTGGTTTGAGTCAAAATCATCTCTTTTTCCAAGAGGTGTTGGTCGGGATTTTGCTGGAGTTATCACAGAAGTTGGTGAAGGAGTAAGTCGGTTTGCAGTAGGTGATAAGGTTTTTGGAACAATGATCAGTGACCCTGGATTGGGAACCAAGAGGGGAGCTTTGGCAACAGAAATTTGTGTCAATGAATCAGAAATTGTGTTGAAGCCAGAGATGATTGATATGAACCATGCAGCTACTATGGGTGTAGCCTCTCTAACTGTGGGTGGGGCTTTTAGAAGAATCGGTTTAAATTCAAGAGATACTGTTGTTATTTCAGCCGCAGCAGGAGGTATTGGAAGTATCGCAGTACAGTATGCAGTTGCTAAGGGGGCAACGGTTATCGGAATTGCAAGTAAGAAAAATTCAGAATACCTGAAGTCCTTAGGTGCCATACCAGTAGCTTACGAAGAGAACATCCAGAATGCTCTTCTATCAGCAAGTCCAAAGCCGATTACAAAATTCTTGGATTGCTATGGAAGGGATTATGTTAAATTGGCTTTCAGTTTAGGATTGAAGGGAACGGATATTGGAACGCTAGTACCTTCACCATATGTTATGATAAGAGGAGCCCAGTTCACAGGACCAAGACATTCCACATATGATGATTTAAACACTCTAGCAGAAATGGTCTCAGAAGGGAAGGTTTGGCTGAATATTGATCAGGTTTATGATTTTTCTCTAAAGTCAGTTAGAGAGGCATATCGTAGCCTGAAGTCGGGACACACTCGAGGTAAGAAAGTTGTAAAAGTAAGAGGGTAGTAGGGAGGTGCTAGTAATGGAAAGTTTAGAACAAAAGTATGCCCAGACATTAGAAAATAGCAATTTGAGTTTAAAACAATGTCAAGTACTGTTATCAAGTTTAAAGTTATTTTCAGAAATTGGCTTTGAAAATACAACAGCAAGCCTTATTGCTAAGGAGGCTGGAGTTTCAGAAGGGACAGTTTTTAGTTACTTTAAAACCAAAGAAGGCATCTTAGAAGCTATTCTATCAACTTTTCTCGAACAGGTTATTCCAGATGTGATTGCTGATTTTTCTGAGAAGAAATTTACAGCAAACCAAGAGAGTTTCCCAGTGTTTTTGAGAAGCATTGTTCGAGATAGACTAGTTTTCATTCAGGAGAATCAAATGCAAGTTAAAATTCTCTTAAGTCGTTCTTTTATTGATAAAACTATTTTTGACCAGTTAGGGAATGTTATTATTCACTCTATCATTAAGCCAATTAGTCCAGCTCTGAATCAGTTTAAAGAAAATGGCGTTATCCGAGATTGGTCAAATGAAAGAATTGTTCGTTATATTCTAGCCTTGAGTCTTTCTTATGTTATTCCAATGATGTTAAATGATAATGAGGATCTAGACATAGATGAAACAGTAAATGAAATAGTTGAATGCCTGTCTTTTGCCTTAGTAGAGGTAAAATAGATCTTGATTTTAAGCTTACTATTAGAAATAGTGGGCTTTTTTAAAACTAATACAAAAATCCCCAATCAGAGTGATTGGGGATTGAAAAATAAATTGAAACAATACCTTTACTATCATAGCCTTGGCTACATTTTTAAAAGTTGTTTTAGCTGTGCTGAGGATCTTGATACTGATGTCCTCGAGACGACCAGAGTATACTGACATCTATTCATCTGATAAGAGAGACTTTATCATCCAGATATTCATAGCAGGATGGCCAGCGGCGTTAGAAAGTGGTTCTTGCAATGCTGTAAAACCATAGTGCTGATAGATGGCCACGGCCGTAGCCAGTTCAGTAGAGGTTTCTAGATAAAGCTGTTCATAACCTGCTAGGCGGGCTTCCTGGAATATCCGCTTTATCAACCTGCTGGAATAACCTTTGCCACGGCTATTTTTAGTGACATACAGTTTTTGTAATTCAGCAATCTTATCAGACACAGGTGCAAAGCCACCACAGCCAACCAGCTGTCCTTCATCTTCCAGAATAAAGTAAGCTGCTCTCTCTTGCTGTTGATAGTAGTCGGCCAAATAATCTAGATGAGAATCAAAGTAGACAGTTCCAGGTTTGTCAAGCCCGAATTCTTCAAGACTAGCTCGAATGAGCAGCGCTACAGCTGAATTGTCTCTCACTTCCATTGGCCGTAAGTTCATCATTTGTCCTCCGATAGGATGTATCGACTAATTAAACAATACCTTGGGCAATCATAGCGTTTGCTACGTTTTCGAAGGCAGCGATATTTGCTCCTGCAAGGTAGTCGGTACCAAGTCCGTATGTTTCAGCAGTTGTTTTAGCTGTGTTGAAGATGTTGGTCATGATGTCTTTGAGGTGTCCATCAACTTCTTCACGAGTCCATGAAAGGCGAAGGCTGTTTTGGCTCATTTCAAGCGCTGATACAGCTACACCACCAGCGTTGGCAGCTTTGGCAGGTCCGTAAAGGATTCCGTTTTCTTTGTAGACTTTAATCGCATCAAGGTCACTAGGCATGTTAGCACCTTCAGATACGCAGATAACTCCTTGAGCAACCAAACGTTTAGCTGCTTCGCCGTTGATTTCGTTTTGGGTCGCACATGGAAGAGCGATGTCGTAGTTTCCAGCGTAAGTCCATACAGAACCTTCATGGTAAGTAGCAGTTGCTTTCTCAGCTGCGTACTCAGTCAAACGAGCACGGCGTTTTTCTTTAACATCAACCAAAAGATCGAAGTCGATACCATTTTCATCGATGACATAACCGTTTGAGTCAGATACAGAGATAACAGTCGCACCAAGTTCAGTCGCTTTTTGAAGAGCATATTGAGCTACGTTACCAGAACCTGAAATTACCACTTTCTTACCAGCAAAACTGTTACCATTAGCTTTGAGCATTTCTTCAGTGTAGTAAACCAATCCATAACCAGTTGCTTCTGGACGAATCAAGCTACCACCAAATCCAAGAGGTTTACCAGTCAAGACACCCGCATCAAATTGGTTAAGACGTTTGTATTGTCCGTAAAGGTAACCAATTTCACGTCCACCAACACCGATATCACCAGCTGGGACGTCAAGTGATGGTCCGATGTATTTTTGCAATTCAGTCATGAAGCTTTGGCAGAAGCGCATCACTTCAGCATCAGTCTTCCCTTTAGGATCGAAGTCTGATCCACCTTTACCTCCACCGATTGGAAGTCCAGTCAAGACATTTTTAAAGATTTGTTCAAAGCCGAGGAATTTCAAGATCCCTTGGTTTACAGTTGGGTGGAAACGAAGTCCGCCTTTATATGGTCCAACAGCTGAGTTGAATTGAACACGGTAACCACGGTTCACTTGGACTTTTCCATCACGGTCAACCCAAGGAACACGGAAAGAAATCACGCGCTCAGGCTCAGTGATACGTGCCAAGATGTTTTCTTCGATATACTCAGGATGTTTTTCAAATACAGGTTCCAAAGTGCTGAAGAATTCTTCAACCGCCTGGAGAAATTCAGCCTCATGCCCGTTACGAGCTTTCACAGTTGCAAACACGCTTTGGATATAGTCTTTAGCAGATGTCATATCGTTCTCCTTTTTGTTGTTATATTTTATTACATGAGCCATTATAGCAGAATTTTTTTTGAGTGTAAAGAAAAAAACAGAAATTTTCTAAAAATTCTTTCAATTTACAAAACCGAACGTTTTTTATAGAAATTAGTTTCTCAAAGAGAAAATCTTAAAGTATGGTATAATATTAGAAATAAAAGGAATCTGGAGGATCAGAATCATGGTATCAACGAAAACACAAATAGCTGGCTTTGAGTTTGACAATTGCTTGATGAATGCAGCTGGTGTGGCTTGTATGACGATAGAGGAGCTTGAAGGGGTCAAAAATTCAGCAGCCGGTACTTTTGTCACGAAGACAGCGACCTTGGACTTTCGTCAGGGCAATCCTGAGCCACGCTACCAGGATGTTCCACTTGGTTCTATCAACTCTATGGGCTTGCCAAATAACGGCTTAGACTACTATCTGGACTATCTTTTGGACTTGCAGGAAAAAGAGCCAAACCGTACTTTCTTCCTATCTCTAGTTGGCATGTCTCCAGAAGAAACACATACCATCTTGAAAAAAGTTCAAGAGAGTGAATTCAAAGGACTGACAGAGCTTAATCTATCTTGTCCAAATGTTCCAGGAAAACCTCAGATTGCTTATGATTTTGAGACAACAGACCGTATCTTGGCAGAAGTATTTGCCTACTTTACCAAACCTCTTGGAATTAAATTACCACCATATTTTGACATTGTTCACTTTGACCAAGCAGCAGCTATTTTCAACAAATATCCGCTTAAGTTTGTTAACTGTGTTAACTCTATCGGAAACGGCCTTTATATAGAAGATGAGTCTGTCGTTATTCGTCCTAAAAACGGTTTTGGTGGCATTGGTGGAGAGTACATCAAACCAACTGCTCTAGCGAATGTACATGCCTTCTACCAACGTCTCAATCCGCAAATCCAAATTATCGGAACGGGTGGTGTTCTAACGGGTCGTGATGCCTTTGAACACATCCTCTGCGGTGCGAGTATGGTGCAAGTAGGGACTACCCTTCACAAAGAAGGCGTCGGTGCTTTTGAACGCATTACCAATGAACTGAAAGCTATTATGGCGGAAAAAGGGTACGAGAGCCTAGAAGATTTCCGTGGGAAATTGCGCTATATTGATTAAGTTTAATAAAAAATCAGAAGAAAGGAGAGAAGATGCTAGCCATAGAAGAGAGTCAAAAGGTATCTCTATCAAATTTATCTAGCTTGAATCTATTTACTGGGACAGACCAGGGTCAGTTTGAAGTTATGAAGAGTCAAGTGTTGAAACAGATTGGTTATGATCCAGCTGATCTTAACTTTGCTTACTTTGATATGAAAGAAGTAACATATAAAGACTTAGAGTTGGAGTTGGTCAGTCTCCCTTTCTTTGCGGATGAGAAAATCGTGATATTAGACCATTTTGTCGATATCACAACTGCCAAGAAACGCTTTTTAACAGATGATGAGCTCAAGTCGTTTGAGGCATACCTTGATAACCCTTCGCCAACAACCAAGTTGTTGATTTTTGCAGAAGGAAAGTTAGATAATAAAAGACGGCTGGTCAAATTGCTCAAACGAGATGCGACTGTCTTTGATGCTATTGAACCCAAGGAACAAGAACTCCGCCAGTATTTCCAAAAATGGAGTCAGACACAAGGTCTGCAGTTTGTGGGGCAATCCTTTGAAAATCTACTTCTCAAATCTGGTTTTCAATTTAGTGAAATCCAGAAAAATCTCTTTTTTTTGCAGTCTTATAAGCCCGACGGCGTGATTGAGGAGAAGGATATTGTCGAGGCTATTCCAAAGACTCTGCAGGACAATATTTTTGATTTGACTCAGCTTATTTTAGCTAAGAAGATTGACCTGGCCCGTGACCTGGTTAGAGACTTGACCTTGCAAGGGGAGGATGAGATCAAGCTCATAGCTGTCATGTTAGGACAGTTTCGTACCTTTACCCAAGTGAAGATTTTATCAGAGACTGGTCAGACGGAATCGCAGATTGCAAGCAGTCTGGGAACTTATTTGGGGCGCAATCCTAATCCTTATCAAATCAAGTTTGCATTGAGAGATTCGAGAGGGATTTCCATTTCCTTTCTCAAGCGAGCGATTTCTTATTTGATTGAAACAGACTACCAGATTAAGACAGGTGTCTATGAAAAGGGGTACTTGTTTGAAAAGGCACTTTTGCAGATCGCGGCAGAGGCAAATTGAGCAAAAAACTTGAAAAAAGAGGATGATTGCGTTATCATTTTCATATAGAAAGAAAAAGAGGTATTACAGATGGCTATTATCTTACCAGACCTTCCATACGCATACGACGCCTTGGAACCATACATCGATGCTGAAACAATGCACTTGCACCATGACAAACACCACCAAACTTATGTCAACAATGCAAATGCAGCTCTTGAAAAACACCCTGAAATTGGTGAAGACCTTGAAGCTTTGCTTGCTGATGTAGATTCTATCCCAGCTGATATCCGTCAAGCACTTATCAACAACGGTGGTGGGCACTTGAACCACGCTCTTTTCTGGGAATTGATGACTCCTGAAAAAACTGCTCCTTCAGCAGAACTTGCAGCAGCAATCGATGCAACATTTGGTTCATTTGAAGAGTTCCAAGCAGCCTTTACAGCAGCAGCTACAACTCGCTTCGGTTCTGGATGGGCTTGGTTGGTTGTCAACAAAGAAGGAAAACTTGAAGTAACTTCAACAGCAAACCAAGACACACCAATCTCAGAAGGTAAAAAACCAATCTTGGGCTTGGACGTTTGGGAACATGCTTACTACGTGAAATACCGCAATGTACGTCCTGACTACATCAAAGCTTTCTTCTCAGTTATCAACTGGAACAAAGTAGACGAGCTCTACGCAGCAGCAAAATAATGAATAGGAAGGGAAGAGTTATTCTTCTCTTTTTGCTTTATAAGGCAGGAGTCTGACAAAATCGTCAGACTTTTTTCATTTTTATGAGAAACGTGCTAACTGCTAGAAATTATGGTAAAATAGAGTGTTAAGTAATCGTGGAAAAGGAAGACTATGCGTAAAGAAATTGCACCTGAATTATACAACTATAACAAGTTTCCTGGCCCAGAATTTCATATGAATGGGGATAAGGTTGAGACTGAAGGAATCGCTTTTACCTTGGTTGAAAATATCAAGGATGCTTTCGATGTGACAGTCTTTAATCAACGCTTCTCAGAAGTGTTGACCAAATTTGATTATGTCGTGGGGGACTGGAGCAATGAGCAGCTCCGTCTACGTGGCTTTTACAAAGACGACCGAACAGAGGAAAAAAATGAAAAGATTAGTCGGTTACAGGACTATCTTTTGGAGTACTGTAGTTATGGTTGTGCCTATTTTGTCCTAGAAAACCAAGCACCGAAACGGGCTTCATTTGACAAAAAATTGCGTAAAAAGGATGAGGAAAACCTTCCTAGAAGAGGCAAGAAACCTTCGCAAAATAAGAGAAAACCAAATGCCGATAAGCGAAATAGACGTCGTCATAAGGACCAAAAGTCTCAGAAAGAGGACAAGGGACAGCGCCATTTTGTCATTCGTCAGAAATAGATAGAGAATAAGGAGAAGAGATGAAACCGTCTATTTATAGTTTAACACGTCAAAACATGCAAGAATGGGTATTAGAACAAGGGGAAAAGAAATTCCGAGCAGATCAAATCTGGGAATGGCTTTACCGTAAACGTGTCCAGTCATTTGAAGAAATGACCAACCTTTCCAAGGATTTGATTGCTAAGCTCAATGACCAGTTTGTGGTCAATCCTTTGAAACAAAGGATTGTACAAGAGTCAGCTGACGGTACTGTTAAGTATCTTTTCGAGTTGCCAGATGGCATGTTGATTGAGACAGTACTCATGCGTCAACACTACGGTTTGTCAGTCTGTGTGACCACTCAGGTCGGTTGTAATATTGGTTGTACCTTCTGTGCGTCAGGCTTGATCAAGAAGCAACGTGATCTTAATAACGGGGAAATCGTAGCGCAGATCATGCTAGTTCAGAAATACTTTGATGAACGTGGCCAGGATGAACGTGTCAGCCATATCGTTGTTATGGGAATTGGTGAACCATTTGATAATTACAACAATGTTTTGAATTTTGTCCGTACTATCAATGATGACAAGGGGATGGCTATCGGTGCTCGTCACATCACTGTTTCAACTTCAGGTTTGGCCCATAAAATTCGTGACTTTGCTAATGAAGGCGTACAGGTCAATCTGGCTGTGTCTCTTCACGCACCAAACAATGAATTGCGTTCAAGCATCATGAAGATTAACCGTGCCTTTCCGATTGAAAAGCTCTTTGCAGCTATTGAGTACTATATCGAAACAACCAATCGCCGTGTGACCTTTGAATACATCATGCTCAATGAAGTCAACGATGGCGTTGAACAAGCCTTGGAGTTGGCTGAATTGCTCAAGAACATCAAGAAATTGTCTTATGTAAACTTAATTCCTTACAATCCAGTTAGTGAACACGACCAATATAGCCGTAGTCCTAAAGAGCGCGTGATGGCCTTCTATGATACCCTAAAGAAAAAAGGGATTAACTGTGTTGTCCGTCAAGAGCATGGTACAGATATTGATGCAGCTTGTGGACAATTGCGCTCCAATACAATGAAACGTGATCGCCAGAAGGCAGTCGCAGCGGTAAATCCATAAAATGACTAAAAAAAGAGAATTAATCTTAAAATTGGGAGTGGCTGTTTACAGCCTATGCATTGTCTGTTTTTGCTTCACTCCCCAGCCTCAACTTCCTACAGGAGTGGAAACTCCAGGTATTCAAACTTTTGGACGCCTGGTTTTTCTTTTAACTCCCTTAAATTCCTTTTGGAAACTGGGTGAAGTGACTAGTGTGGGACAAGTCCTTTGGCTCTTTTTGCAGAACATTTTAAATGTCTTCTTGCTCTTCCCTCTGGTCTTTCAACTCATCTATCTCCGTCCGAACTTGCGACAAACGAAAAAAATCCTCCTTCTCAGCTTTCTACTGAGTCTAGGAATTGAGTGTACGCAGCTGATCTTAGACTTTTTCTTTGATTTTAATCGCGTCTTTGAGATTGATGATTTGTGGACCAATACCCTGGGAGGCTATCTGGCTTGGCTCCTCTATAAAGGACTGCATAAAAACAAGATAAGGAATTAGAATGAGTATTTTAGAAGTTAAAAATCTGAGTCACGGTTTTGGTGACCGTGCAATTTTTGAAGATGTGTCCTTCCGTCTCCTCAAGGGAGAGCATATCGGCTTAGTTGGTGCCAATGGTGAAGGAAAATCAACCTTTATGAGCATTGTGACTGGTAAGATGTTACCTGACGAAGGAAAGGTGGAGTGGTCTAAGTATGTGACTGCTGGCTATTTGGACCAGCATGCTGTGCTAAAGGAAGGTCAAACTGTGCGTGATGTTCTCCGTACAGCCTTTGATGAGCTATTTAAAGCAGAAGTTCGTATCAATGACCTCTATATGGAAATGGCCGAAGACGGAGCGGATATCGACGCGCTGATGGAAGAAGTCGGGGAGCTCCAAGATCGTTTGGAGAGTCGTGATTTTTATACCTTGGATGCCAAGATAGATGAAGTAGCGCGTGCTCTCGGTGTCATGGACTATGGCATGGATACGGATGTAACAGCCTTATCAGGTGGCCAAAGAACCAAGGTGCTTTTGGCTAAACTCCTCCTTGAAAAACCAGATATTTTGTTGCTTGACGAGCCAACCAACTACTTGGATGCTGAGCATATTGACTGGCTCAAGCGTTATCTTCAAAACTATGAGAATGCCTTTGTCCTTATTTCGCATGATATTCCTTTCCTCAACGACGTAATCAATATCGTCTATCATGTTGAAAATCAACAGCTGACGCGTTACTCTGGTGACTATTACCAGTTCCAAGAAGTCTATGCTATGAAGAAATCTCAGTTAGAAGCGGCCTATGAACGTCAACAGAAAGAGATTGCAGACCTCAAGGATTTCGTGGCTCGAAACAAAGCGCGTGTTGCAACGCGTAATATGGCCATGTCCCGTCAAAAGAAATTGGATAAGATGGATATTATTGAACTTCAAAGTGAGAAACCAAAACCATCCTTTGATTTCAAACCAGCTCGTACACCTGGGCGCTTTATCTTCCAAGCCAAGGACTTGCAGATTGGTTATGACCGTCCACTTACTAAACCCTTAAACCTCACCTTTGAACGCAATCAAAAGGTTGCTATTATTGGAGCCAATGGTATTGGGAAAACAACTCTCTTGAAGTCTCTCTTGGGCATTATTCCGCCAATTGCTGGAGAAGTCGAACGTGGCGACTATCTAGAACTTGGCTACTTTGAGCAGGAAGTAGAAGGGGGCAATCGTCAGACACCTCTAGAGGCTGTCTGGAATGCCTTTCCAGCACTCAATCAGGCAGAAGTTCGTGCAGCCCTTGCTCGTTGTGGTTTGACAACTAAGCATATCGAAAGCCAAATTCAGGTTTTGTCAGGTGGAGAACAAGCCAAGGTTCGCTTCTGTCTCTTGATGAATCGTGAAAATAACGTCTTAGTGCTGGACGAGCCAACCAACCATTTGGACGTGGATGCCAAGGATGAACTCAAACGTGCTCTGAAAGAGTATAAGGGTTCAATCCTCATGGTTTGCCACGAACCAGACTTTTATGAAGGCTGGATGGACCAAATCTGGGACTTTAACAAGCTAACCTAAAATGAATTATTCAAAGAAGTGAAATGATTTTAAAAATGAGACAGTAGAACCAAGTGGTTTTACTGTTTTTTTAATGGCTCATTGTCAACTGTAGTGGGTTAAAGTCAGCTAGGCTCGAGAAAGGACAATTTTCGTCCTTTCTTTTTTGATATTTAGAGCAATGAAAATACGGTTTTTGAAATTTTCAAAATTCCGAAAATCAAAGGTCTTGCGTTTGATAAGTTTAATGAGATTATTAGTCGCTTCCAATTTGGCGTTGGAATAGGGTAATTGGAGGGAGTTGATTTATTCTTAAGAAAGGTTTTAAAAGAGTATGAAGCTGCTTTAGATTGTCCTCAATGATTCCGAAAAATTTTCAGCTTCCTTATTCTGAAAGTGGAAAAGCAAGAGTTGATAGAGATTATAGTGGTGTCTCAAGTCTTCTGAATAGTTCAAAAGCTTGTCTAGAATCTCTTTATTTATCAGAATCTCTTTATTTATCAAGTGCATGCGAAAAGTAGGTCAATAACATCGCTTATCGCTGAGTTTACGGCTATCTTGTTGAATGATCTTCCAGTAAGATCTTATCATCATAAATTAATTTCATAGTGAAACACTCCATAAGTTAGATTTTTCTGCCTAACTCATGGAGTACGATTCAGTCTACTTTAAGAAATTTTTATTGGTTGGTACTAGAAAATATTTTCCTGTTGAGAAAAATAGTAATAATACGGGAATTTTTCAAAGATTCATGTTATAATGATTAGGTTATATAGTCCCGATAAGGTGGTAGGGTACGTTGCTAATCGTCTTCCTATCAGTACTTTGTAACTCTATAACAATATTTTTTAAGGGGGGACATTTTTATGTCAGAACGTAAATTATTCACGTCTGAATCTGTATCTGAGGGGCATCCAGATAAGATTGCAGACCAAATTTCAGATGCGATTTTGGATGCTATTTTAGCCAAGGATCCAGAAGCGCACGTTGCTGCTGAGACAGCTGTATATACTGGTTCTGTCCATGTTTTTGGTGAAATTTCTACAAATGCTTATGTGGATATCAACCGCGTGGTTCGTGATACCATTGCAGAGATTGGCTATACGAATGCAGAATATGGTTTTTCTGCGGAAACAGTTGGAGTTCATCCATCGCTTGTTGAGCAGTCACCGGATATCGCCCAAGGTGTTAACGAAGCCTTGGAAGTCCGTGGAAATGCAGATCAAGATCCACTTGACTTGATCGGAGCTGGAGACCAGGGGCTCATGTTTGGATTTGCAGTGGATGAAACAGAAGAACTCATGCCATTGCCAATTTCACTCAGCCACAAACTGGTTCGTCGCTTGGCAGAGCTTCGTAAGTCGGGTGAAATCAGCTATCTCCGTCCAGATGCCAAATCACAAGTTACTGTTGAGTATGATGAAAATGACCGTCCAGTACGCGTGGATACAGTCGTTATTTCAACTCAGCATGACCCAGAAGTTAGTAATGAACAAATCCACGAAGATGTGATTAGCAAGGTCATCAAAGAGGTTATCCCAGCTTCTTATTTGGATGAGCAGACAAAATTCTTCATCAATCCGACTGGTCGTTTCGTAATCGGTGGACCTCAAGGAGACTCAGGTTTGACTGGCCGTAAGATTATCGTGGACACTTATGGTGGTTACTCTCGTCATGGTGGTGGTGCCTTCTCTGGTAAGGATGCGACTAAGGTGGACCGTTCTGCGTCATATGCAGCTCGCTACATTGCCAAGAATATCGTTGCAGCAGGCCTTGCTAAGAAGGCAGAAGTACAATTGGCCTATGCTATCGGGGTGGCGCAACCTGTTTCTGTTCGTATCGATACTTTTGGTACAGGAACAGTAGCTGAAAGCAAGCTTGAAAAAGCAGCGCGTCAAATTTTTGATCTTCGCCCTGCAGGAATTATCCAAATGTTAGACCTCAAACGTCCAATTTACCGTCAAACAGCGGCTTATGGACACATGGGACGTACAGATATTGACCTTCCATGGGAACGATTAGACAAGGTAGACGCTTTGAAAGAAGCTGTGAAATAAAAGATTTCTAATATACTGACCCCCAAAAGTTAGACAATTAATTTATCCAAAGGATTTAGTTCTGTATTGCACAGGGCTAAGTCCTTTTAGTTTTACCTTAATCCGTTTGTTGCTGTAATAATCAATATAGTTTACAATAGCTTGTTCCAATTGCTTAATTGACTGAAATGTCTCCTCATAACCGTAAAACATCTCAGACTTAAGAATTCCAAAGAAGGACTCCATCATACCGTTGTCTGGACTATTCCCCTTACGTGACATGGAAGGCTGAATACCTTTACTCTCTAAAAAGCGATGATAATACTGGTGTTGGTATTGCCATCCTTGATTGCTATGGAGAATAGTCTTCTCGTAGTGTTTCTCTGTAAATGCCTGTTCTAACATACTCTTCACTTGTTCTAAGTTGGGCGAAGTAGAAAGATTATATGCGATAATTTCGCTATTAAAGCCATCTAAAACTGGTGATAAGTAGAGTTTTTGACTGCTTTCTGGAATGGTAAATTCTGTCACATCTGTATAGCACTTTTCCATTGGCCTCGATGCTTCAAACTGGCGTTGAATAAGGTTATCTGCTTTCTTGCCAATCTCTCCTTGATAAGAAGAATACTTCCGTTTCCGAAGAATTCGAGCCACTAAACCAAGGACTTTCATCAGACGTTGGACCTTTTTATGGTTTACTATATGACCACGATTCCTCAATTCAAGAGTTATTCAGCGATAGCCATAATTTCCTTTGTGCTCAGTAAAAATAGCTTGAATTTCAGTTTTAAGATCTTTATCTTTGTCAAGCCCATCTAGTTCCTTCAACTGATAGTAGTAAGTTGAGCGAGGTAAACGAGCTGTTTCAAGAAGTAAATCTAGTCGAAATCCTCCTGAAACCATTTCTCTAACTGCCTCTGCCTTTCTCGCTCTAGGGCCTCGTCCCTTTCCTCTAACTCTTTTAACTTTTTTAGGTAGGCCACCTCAGTAAGTAAGCGTTCATTCTCCTCCTGAAGTCGCTCTAGTTCTGTCATTTCTTCCCAAGTTTTCTTTCGTTTACGTCCCATCCTATCTGGCCTTCCTCTTGTTTTCTCAACAATGGTATACCCGTTTTTCTTGTATTGTGCCAGCCAATTTGAAAGTATCACCCTACTTGGGAGAGCATAATCCAGAGCAACGCTTAGTTGCAAACGACCTTCAAGTAAAACTTTATCAATGATTTCTTGTTTTAATTCAGGAGAATAGTAATGATTTTTCCCTTTCTTGACGATTTCTATCCCGTAACGGTCAATCAAACTAAACGTGTATGTCAATGTAGAAATACGTACTCCAAATATATTTGAAAGTTGCTTTAAGCTGATTCCTGGTTTCCTTAGTCATAGATTTGGACTTTATCCTTATAAGTGCGGTCCATCTTTAACGTTTTTTTCTTGATTGATTCTTCCTCATAACTTAAATTATGGTATAATATAAGGGAATTTCTAGAGAAAAGAGAAGATTATGTCAAATTATGCCATTATTCTAGCAGCGGGTAAAGGTACTCGCATGAAATCAGATCTTCCAAAGGTACTTCATAAAGTAGCTGGAATTTCGATGTTGGAACATGTTTTTCGTAGTGTTGGTGCTATTCAACCTGAAAAAACAGTTACTGTAGTTGGTCACAAGGCAGAGCTAGTTGAGCAAGTATTAGCCGGTCAGACGGACTTTGTTACCCAATCAGAACAACTAGGAACTGGGCATGCTGTCATGATGGCAGAGCCTATTCTCCAAAATCGTACAGGCCACACATTGGTTATCGCTGGAGATACTCCTCTGATTACAGGTGAAAGCTTGAAAAACCTCTTGGATTTCCATATTAATCACAAAAATGTGGCGACGATCTTGACAGCTGAAGCAGCTGATCCTTTTGGATATGGTCGTATCGTCCGCAATGATAATGCTGAAGTTCTTCGCATTGTGGAGCAGAAAGATGCCACAGACTTTGAAAAGCAAATTAAGGAAATCAATACAGGAACTTATGTATTTGACAATGAGCGTCTTTTTGAAGCCCTTAAAAACATCAACACCAACAATGCCCAAGGTGAGTACTATATTACTGACGTGATTGGTATTTTCCGTAATGCGGGTGAGAAGGTTGGGGCCTATACTCTCAAGGATTTTGATGAAAGCCTCGGGGTAAATGACCGTGTAGCTCTTGCGACTGCAGAAGCAGTTATGCGTCGCCGTATCAACCAAAAGCATATGGTTAATGGTGTTAGCTTTGTCAATCCTGAAGCAACTTACATCGATATTGATGTTGAGATTGCTCCTGAAGTCCAAATCGAAGCCAACGTTACCTTGAAAGGTCAAACGAAGATTGGTGCGGAGACTATTTTAACAAATGGAACTTATATCGTAGATAGTACCGTTGGATCTGGAGCCGTGATTACCAACTCTATGATTGAAGAAAGTAGTGTTGCGGACGGTGTAACAGTTGGTCCTTATGCCCATATCCGTCCAGGTTCAAGTCTGGCTGCTCAAGTTCACATTGGAAATTTTGTTGAAGTAAAAGGCTCTTCAATCGGTGAAAATACCAAGGCGGGTCATTTGACTTATATTGGAAACTGTGAAGTGGGTAGCAACGTTAATTTCGGTGCAGGAACCATTACAGTCAACTACGATGGCAAAAATAAATACAAAACTGTCATTGGCAATAATGTCTTTGTTGGCTCAAACTCAACTATTATTGCTCCTGTAGAACTTGGGGATAATTCTTTGGTTGGAGCGGGTTCAACCATTACCAAGAATGTTCCTGCTGATGCCATTGCTATCGGTCGTGGACGTCAGGTCAACAAAGATGAATATGCGACTCGCCTCCCTCATCATCCCAAGAACCAGTAGGAGTTTGTCATGGAATTTGAAGAAAAAACGATAAGTCGGAAGGAAATCTATCAAGGTCCTATTTTCAAACTAGTACAAGACCAGGTGGAACTACCAGAAGGAAAGGGGACTGCCCAACGTGACTTGATTTTTCACAATGGAGCTGTTTGTGTATTAGCTGTGACAGCCGAGGACAAAATCGTTCTCGTTAAGCAATACAGAAAGGCTATCGAGGCGGTTTCTTATGAGATTCCCGCTGGTAAACTAGAACTTGGTGAAAATGCTGATCCAATGGCAGCGGCGCTTCGTGAATTGGAAGAAGAAGTTGCCTACACTGGTAAGTTAGAACTGTTGTACGATTTCTATTCTGCGATTGGATTTTGTAATGAAAAACTAAAACTCTACCTCGCTAGTGATTTGGTCAAGGTGGAAAATCCTCGCCCACAAGATGATGATGAAACTTTGGAAGTCCTAGAAGTAAGCCTAGAGGAAGCCAAAAACCTGATCCAGTCAGGTCATATCTGTGATGCCAAAACTATTATGGCGATCCAGTACTGGGAACTACAAAAGAAATAGAGGAGCAACCCATGGGAAAACCTTTATTAACAGACGAAATGATTGAACGTGCCAATCGTGGTGAGAAAATCTCAGGACCACCTCTTCAAGATGATGAGGAAACAAAGATCCTACCAACATCTTCACAACATTTTGGTTATTCACGCTCTAGAGACCACGGTTTTAGTCAAGATACACTTACAATCGAAGTAGAACCAACAATTCATAAGAGTCGCCGCATTGAGAACACTAAGAGAAATGTTTTTAATTCGAAACTCAATCGCATCTTGTTTGCAGTCATCCTACTTTTGATTTTGTTAGTGTTGGCAATGAAACTCTTGTAATTGAAAGGACTTGAAATGAAAATTGGAATCATTGCTGCCATGCCAGAAGAACTCGTATATTTAACTCAGAATTTGGATAAACCTCAAGAAGTCCAAATTCTCGGAAATACTTACTACACTGGCTCTGTTGGCAATACAGAAGTCGTTCTAGTTCAGAGTGGGATTGGAAAGGTCATGTCGGCTATGAGTGTAGCTATTCTAGCTGACCACTTCCAAGTAGAAGCTATCATCAATACAGGATCAGCAGGTGCTCTTGCCGAAGGGATTGCTGTTGGTGATGTCGTGATTGCAGATAGACTAGCATACCATGATGTGGATGTGACTGCCTTTGGCTATGCTTATGGCCAAATGGCTGGTCAACCTCTTTACTTTGAATCAGATAAGAAATTTATCGCTAGGATTAAAGAAAACTTATCTCAGTTAGAACAGACCTGGCACCTAGGCTTGATTGCTACAGGGGACAGTTTTATAGCCGGAGATGATAAGATTGCTAGTATCAAATCCCACTTCCCTGATGTTTTAGCAGTTGAAATGGAAGGGGCTGCTATTGCACAAGCGGCTCAGTCTCTTAATTTACCGTTCCTAGTCATTCGTGCTATGAGTGACAATGCCAATCATGAAGCCTCTATCTCTTTTGATGAGTTTATTATCGAAGCTGGACGTCGTTCTGCCCAAGTCTTACTAGCCTTTTTAAAGGCTTTGGATTAAGCGGAAATTTGACAGTTTATCTAGCTTATGATAAGATTTAAATAAAGAAAAGCTAGAAAACGTTTCAGAGGATATTATGAGTATTGAAATGACCGTCAGTGAGATTGCAGAGGTCTTAGGACTATCTCGTCAAGCAATCAACAATCGTGTCAAAGAACTTCCAGAAGAGGACACGAAAAAAAATGACAAAGGTGTAACTGTAGTTACTCGAAGTGGCTTGATCAAGCTAGAAGAAATCTACAAAAAAACGATTTTTGAAGATGAACCAGTCAGTGATGATGTCAAACAACGTGAACTGATGGAAATCTTGGTCGATGAGAAAAATGCTGAAATTCTTCGTTTGTACGAGCAGCTCAAGGCAAAAGACCGCCAGTTATCAGAAAAAGATGAACAGATGCGTATCAAAGACCGACAGATTGCTGAAAAGGACAAACAGTTGGACCAACAGCAACAGTTAACTCTTCAAGCCATGAAGGATCAAGAAACCTTGAAACTCGAGTTGGACCAAGCAAAAGAAGAAGTCCAAGCAACCAAAAAAGGCTTTTTTGCTCGCCTTTTTGGAGGAAAATAAAGAAGCTGTTTGGGTTACTCATTAACCTAATGGCTTCTTTTATTATTTATAGTTTAGTTTGGGTAGTAATTGAGGTAAATAATGGAAAAATTAAGAGATTATATCTCCTTTGATTTGGAATTCAATCAACACGAGGGGGTTACCCATTTAATTCAAGTATCAGCAGTCCGTTTTCAAGATGGACAAGAATGTGCTACTTTTGATTCTTATGTTCATACTACAGCCCCATTGAAGAGTTTTATCAATGGTTTGACTGGGATCACAGCTGAAACCTTGAAAGATGCGCCAAAAGTAGAACAAGTTTTAAAGGACTTTCAAGCATTTGTTGGCGACTTACCTATCGTTGGTTACAATGCAGCTAAGAGTGATTTGCCTATTCTCTTGGAGCATGGTATTGATTATCGTGACCAGTATAAGGTTGATCTATATGAGGAGGCTTTTGAACGCCGTAGTTCTGACCTACACGGCATAGCCAATCTTAAATTGCAAACTGTTGCAAATTTTTTAGGCTTTCACGGGAAGTCTCATAACAGTTTAGAGGATGCCCGCATGACGGCGCGTGTTTACGAGGCTTTTTTGGAATCAGATGAAGGAAAGCTATTAATAGAAGACCAGAGTAGTTTTTCGATGAATAATCCTTTCGGTGGCTTAGATTTATCCCAATTTTTAGACTAGGAGTGCTTATGAAACCTGAAAAACCTAAAAAGCTAGGTTTTAGGAAGATTTACCTCAACCTAGATAAAGTTCTTTTCCTCTTTTTCTTAATTTTCATGATGGTGGAATATCTGTGGCTACCTCTCAATTCTTGGCTTGCTGGTCTTTTACTCAGCCAAACAGGCTATTTGTTTATTACTTACAATAATATTTTTGCCATTATCACGAGTTCTCCTTTAATCAGTCTGGCCTTTCTCTTTTTGATAGCAATCAATCTTTTGGTAGCTTATTTTCAAATTTGCCTCCTCTTTATTGGAGCACGCCACCTTCTTTATCATGAAAAGAGAACCTTGATTGAGTACAGTCGCAAAGTTTTCCAGCAAAGTTTTCGGTTCATGAAACGCTTGAGCTTCTGTAAGATGGCCTTTGTTTTCTTCTATGTGGCCATGCTATTTCCTTTCATCAGGAAAATTCTAAAAATTTATTACTTGAATAAAATCGTCATTCCAGACTTTATCGTGACTTACCTAGAAGACAAGCACTGGCTAGTTGGCTTGATGATTTTTGTGTCTGCTTGGATTTTGCTCTATGTGTCTGTCCGACTCATGTTTGCCCTTCCGAAAATCCTCTTTGAAAGAAAAACTGTGAGAGAAGGGGTAAAATATAGTCTGCAAAAGACAAAAAAACAAGTTCTCTTTTACGCTTGGAACTTGCTTCTCATTGTTATAAAAACTTATCTCTTCTTCTTTGTGTTATTGCTTCCTTTGCTATTTACTCAGCTTGTAATGGATAATTTCACTCAGAAAGAATCTTTGATTCTTGGTCTCATCAACTTCGTCTTGATGAAAAATGTTCACTATATGGCCTTGACTTATTTCCTTGTTAAGTTTGTCTCCTTTTTGACAGGAGAGGAGCTGGAGATTATGCCAAGAAGAAAAAAAGATCACCTGATGAGGTGGGGGGTTATGGGTTGTGCTAGTATCTTTTTTGCGCTAGAAGGCTATATCTATCTGGAATCTCCTGATACCAACACGCCTTTAGTGATTTCTCATAGGGGAGTAAGCAATAAAAATGGTGTACAAAACACTGTACAGTCTTTGGAAAAAACAGCTCAACTGAAGCCAGACTTAATTGAAATGGATGTGCAGGAGACCAAGGATGGTCAGTTTGTGATGATGCATGATGCCAATCTTAAGAACTTGGCCGGTATTAACGCTAATCCTCAAGACTTGACCCTAGAGGAGTTGACGGGGTTAGATATTTCTGAAAATGGCTATCGAACCAAGATATCTAGTTTTGATGACTATCTCAATCGCGCGAATGAACTTCATCAAAGATTGTTGATTGAAATCAAAACCAGTAAAAAAGACAGTCCACAAATGATGGAACGTTTTCTAGAGAAGTATGGATCGATTATCAAGCAGTATGGTCATCAGATGCAATCACTAGACTATCATGTGATTGACCAAGTTTTGAAATATGATTCGACTATTCCAGTTTATTTCATCCTACCATATAACAGTATTTTCCCAAAAACCAAGGCAACAGGATATACTATGGAGTATTCAACATTGGATGAATACTTTGTCACTAAACTTTGGTATACGGAACAAAAGCTTTATGTTTGGACTGTTAATGGTTCTGAGTCTTTTGATAAAGCAGTTCGGCTTGGGGCAGATGGAATGATTACGGATAATCTTGAAATGGTTCAGTTACAAGTAACGACAGCGCAAGACGATCCTGAGTATACGGAGTTGCTGTTAAAAAAAGCAACGGAATTCTTTGATTTCTAGCCTAGACTTTACATTTATAGTCGTTAAGACCTAGTATAAAAATAGTAAGTAGGAAAGTGTTTGAATTTCAGTTTACAATATGTGAACTGAAATTTTTGGAATTAAACAATAAAAAGGAGAGGAACTAGAAAGAACCTCTCCTTTTATTATAGAATGTAATTTTGATACAGTTGACCAACAGTTATAAGTGTTAAAACTCAATAGAACTAGAAAGATAGTCCGCCTGAGAAAGCACTTAGTTTTTGTTTAGCAGCCTCATTAATTTGGTCAATAGCATGATTGATAGCTTGACTAGTTAAATCAGATAGAGTCTCTAAGTCCTCTGGGTCTACAATTTCAGGCTTAAATTCAATCTTAACAACCTTTTTATCACCAGTTAGAGTTGCAACGACTAAATCTTGGCTAGATTTTCCAGTGAATTCAGTTGCAGCTAATTCAGCTTGAGCAATATCCATGTCTTTTTTTAGTTTTTGGGCTTGCTTCATCATGTTTTGCATGTTCATCATAATAGTTTTTAGATTCCTTTCTGCGTCAGGGAATTTCATCCTCTGATATAGTTTTTCTTGAGCAAAGTAACCACCTTCTAAAATGTATCGTATAGAGTGGTATCTTCTGTGCATTTTCAATAAAGGAGAGACTCTTAAATCTTGGAAGCAAATTGATTTCCTTTTTTGTGAGATAGGCTTATATCGTTCATGTAAGTGAAGTGATATAAGTTAAAGGCCAGTGATTCTACTATTCTCATAAATTCTCTGATATACAGTGACTATCCCATTTTTTAATCTTACTTTGATTTCAAATGATTTTAAAAGTAAGCAGTCTATGAGGCGTATCAATTTGCTAAGTGTTATTCACACTTCCAGAAGTAATTAGATTCTCCTCTTCTGATATACAATGAATTATAGCATGTTTTTGAATTGTTGTCAATTGATATTGATATAAGAAAATGAAGAATAGATTCCCCTAAATGTGATAGAATTTATGTGTGGTTTATTGATGTTTTGCGTGAATCATGGGATTCGTTTTTTCTTTATCAGACTGAAATAGTGATTTACTATAATAGGAATTTTCACAAAATTCTGTTATAATGGCTATATCAGAAAATTTCGAGGAGACAAACATGACAGTTAAAATTGCTTTACTTGGATTTGGTACCGTTGCAAGTGGTGTGCCATTCCTCCTAAAGGAAAATGGAGAAAAAATCGTTCAGTCAGCTCATTCAGGGATTGAAGTAGCCAAGGTATTGGTCAAGGATGAAGATGAAAAGAATCGCTTGCTTGCAGCAGGAAATGACTTTAACTTTGTAACCAATGTAGACGATATTTTATCAGATCAGGACATTACGATTGTAGTGGAATTGATGGGTCGTATTGAACCAGCTAAAACTTTTATCACTCGCGCCTTGGAAGCTGGGAAACACGTTGTTACTGCTAACAAGGACCTTTTGGCTGTCCATGGTGCAGAATTGTTAGAAATCGCTAAAGAGCATAATGTAGCACTTTACTACGAAGCAGCAGTTGCTGGTGGGATTCCAATTCTTCGCACTTTGGCAAATTCATTGGCTTCTGATAAAATCACACGCGTTCTTGGTGTCGTAAACGGAACTTCTAACTTTATGATGACCAAAATGGTCGAAGAAGGCTGGTCTTATGATGATGCTCTGGCTGAAGCTCAAAGATTAGGTTTTGCAGAAAGCGACCCTACAAATGACGTGGATGGGATTGACGCAGCCTACAAGATGGTGATTTTGAGCCAGTTTGCTTTTGGGATGAAGGTTGCTTTTGACGATGTAGCCCACAAGGGAATCCGCAACATCACACCAGAAGATGTCGCTGTTGCCCAAAACCTTGGCTATGTAGTGAAATTGGTTGGTTCTATCGAGGAAACTCCTTCAGGTATTGCTGCAGAAGTGACTCCAACCTTCCTTCCTAAAGCACATCCACTTGCTAGTGTGAATGGCGTGATGAATGCTGTCTTTGTAGAATCTATTGGCATCGGTGAATCTATGTACTACGGACCAGGTGCGGGTCAAAAACCAACTGCAACAAGTGTTGTGGCGGATATTGTCCGTATCGTTCGTCGCTTGAATGATGGTACCATCGGTAAAGACTTCAATGAATACAGCCGTGACCTAGTCTTGGCCAATCCAGAAGATGTTAAAGCAAACTACTATTTCTCAATCTTGGCACCAGACTCAAAAGGCCAGGTCTTGAAACTTGCTGAAATCTTTAATGCTCAAGATATTTCCTTCAAGCAAATCCTCCAAGATGGCAAAGAGGGTGACAAGGCGCGTGTAGTGATTATTACACATAAGATCAATAAAACACAACTTGAGAAGGTTTCAGCTGAGTTGGCCAAAGCTTCAGAATTTGACCTCTTGAATACCTTCAAGGTGTTAGGAGAATAGGATGAAGATTATTGTACCTGCGACCAGTGCCAATATCGGGCCAGGTTTTGATTCGGTTGGTGTAGCTGTAACCAAGTATCTTCAAATTGAGGTCTGTGAAGAACGGGATGAGTGGTTGATTGAACACCAGATTGGCAAATGGATTCCCCATGACGAGCGTAATCTCCTGCTCAAGATTGCCTTGCAAATTGCGCCTGACTTGAAACCAAGACGCTTGAAAATGACCAGTGATGTTCCCTTGGCGCGTGGTTTGGGTTCTTCTAGCTCTGTTATCGTTGCTGGGATTGAACTGGCTAACCAACTGGGCAAGCTCAACTTATCTAACCACGATAAATTGCAGCTGGCGACCAAGATAGAAGGACATCCTGACAATGTGGCTCCAGCAATTTACGGTAATCTCGTTATTGCAAGTTCTGTTGAAGGAAATGTTTCAGCGATTGTGGCTGACTTCCCAGAGTGTGATTTTCTAGCTTATATTCCCAACTATGAATTACGTACTCGAGACAGTCGTGGTGTCCTTCCTAAGAAATTATCCTACAAGGAAGCTGTTGCGGCTAGTTCTATCGCCAATGTGGCTGTCGCAGCTTTGTTGGCGGGAGATATGGTGACAGCTGGACAAGCAATTGAGGGAGACCTCTTCCACGAGCGCTACCGTCAGGATCTGGTGAGAGAATTTGCGACGATTAAGCAAGTAGCTAAAGAGAATGGTGCCTATGCAACCTATCTCTCTGGTGCCGGACCGACAGTGATGATCTTGGCTTCTCATGACAAGATGCCGGCGATTAAGGCAGAATTGCAAAAGCAGTCTTTCAAAGGTAAACTTCATGATTTGAAAGTTGATACCCAAGGTGTTCGTGTTGAAGTAAAATAAAGAATAGAAGATAGGATGGGGAAACTCTTGATTAGAGGGCTTCCTGTCCTTTTTTTGAAAAGAAGTTTATACTCAATGAAAATCAAAGAGCAAACTAGGAAGCTAGCCGCAGGCTGCTCAAAACAGTGTTTTGAGGTTGTGGATAGAACTGACGAAGTCAGTAACCATACCTACGGTAAGGTGACGCTGACGTGGTTTGAAGAGATTTTCGAAGAGTATTAGTTAAAAACTTGACAAAGGAGAAATAAAGATGGCAGAAATTTATCTAGCAGGTGGTTGTTTTTGGGGGCTAGAGGAGTATTTTTCACGAATTTCAGGAGTGCTAGCAACCAGTGTCGGCTACGCTAATGGTCAAGTTGAAACGACCAATTATCAGCTGCTCAAGGAAACAGATCATGCGGAGACTGTTCAAGTGGTTTATGATGAGAAAGCAGTGTCACTCAGAGAGATTTTGCTCTATTATTTCCGTGTCATTGATCCCTTGTCTATCAACCAGCAGGGGAATGACCGTGGTCGCCAATATCGGACAGGAATCTATTACCAAGATGAAGCAGACTTGCCAGCCATCTACACAGTGGTGCAGGAGCAGGAGCGTATGCTGGGTCGAAAGATTGCAGTAGAAGTGGAAAAACTTCGCCATTACATTCTGGCTGAAGATTACCACCAAGACTATCTCAAGAAAAATCCTTCTGGTTACTGTCATATCGATGTGACGGATGCTGATAAGCCATTGATTGATGCATCAAACTATGAAAAGCCGAGTCAAGAGGTGTTAAAGGAAAGATTAACTGAAGAGTCTTACCGTGTTACGCAAGAAGCTGCTACAGAGGCGCCGTTTAGTAATGCTTATGACCAAACTTTTGAAGAGGGGATTTATGTAGACATCACGACAGGGGAGCCACTATTTTTTGCTAAGGATAAGTTTGCCTCAGGTTGTGGTTGGCCAAGTTTTAGCCGTCCGATTTCTAAGGAATTGATTCATTACTACAAGGACCTGAGTCATGGAATGGAGCGAATCGAGGTTCGTTCTCGGTCAGGAAATGCTCACTTGGGTCATGTTTTCACAGACGGACCTCGGGAGTTAGGTGGCCTGCGTTACTGTATTAATTCTGCATCCTTGCGCTTTGTAGCCAAGGATGAGATGGGAAAAGCAGGATATGGTTATCTATTACCTTACTTAAACAAATAAAACTGAGAGGGTGGGGCTTCCCACTTTCTTCATTTCTAGAATATGAATAGAAGGGACTTATGAAACACTTACTATCTTACTTTAAACCCTATATCAAAGAATCCATTTTAGCACCCCTGTTTAAGCTGCTAGAAGCTGTGTTTGAGCTCTTGGTTCCCATGGTGATTGCTGAGATTGTTGACCAATCCTTGCCCCAGAGAAATCAAGGACACCTCTGGATGCAGATTGGCCTGCTCCTTGTCTTTGCAGTGATTGGCGTTTTAGTGGCCTTGATTGCTCAATTCTATTCAGCCAAGGCAGCGGTTGGGTTTGCCAAAGAACTGACAGACGACCTTTATCGTCATATTCTTTCTTTACCTAAGGACAGCAGAGACCGTTTGACAACTTCTAGCTTGGTGACTCGCTTGACTTCGGATACCTACCAGATTCAGACTGGTATCAATCAATTCCTGCGCCTCTTTTTGAGAGCGCCTATTATCGTTTTTGGAGCCATTTTTATGGCCTATCGCATCTCGGCTGAGCTGACTTTCTGGTTCTTAGTTATGGTTGTCATTTTGACGATTGTCATTGTCGGTCTTTCTCGACTGGTCAATCCTCTCTACAGTAGTCTGAGAAAGAAAACGGATCAGCTGGTTCAGGAAACGCGCCAGCAATTGCAAGGCATGCGAGTTATTCGTGCTTTTGGTCAGGAAAAACGAGAGTTACAGATTTTTCAAACCCTTAACCAAGTTTATGCCAGATTGCAAGAAAAGACGGGTTTCTGGTCTAGTTTGTTAACACCTCTGACTTATCTGATTGTCAATGGAACCCTTCTCGTCATCATCTGGCAGGGCTATATTTCTATACAAGGAGGTTTACTCAGCCAAGGTGCTCTTATTGCCCTTATCAACTATCTCTTGCAGATCTTGGTGGAATTGGTCAAGCTAGCCATGCTGATAAATTCCCTCAACCAGTCCTATATTTCAGCCAAGCGAATCGAGGAAGTCTTTGCTGAAGAGCCAGAAGATATTCATTCAGAATTAGAACAAAAACAAGTTACTACTAATAAGGTTTTACAAGTTAAGGAATTAACCTTTACCTATCCTGATGCGGCCCAGCCTTCTCTGAGAGATATTTCCTTTGATATGAAGCAAGGACAAATCCTTGGTATCATCGGAGGAACTGGTTCTGGTAAATCAAGCTTGGTGCAAGTCTTACTTGGACTTTATCCAGTAGATAAGGGAAGTATTGACCTTTATCGAGATGGATGTAGTCCTCTTAATCTTGAGCAGTGGCGGTCTTGGATTGCCTATGTACCCCAAAAGGTCGAACTCTTTAAGGGAACTATTCGTTCCAACTTGACTCTAGGTTTCAATCAAGAAGTATCTGACCAAGAACTCTGGCAGGCCTTGGAGATTGCGCAAGCTAAGGATTTTGTCAGTGAAAAGGAAGGACTTTTGGATGCAACTGTTGAGGCAGGAGGGCGAAATTTCTCAGGCGGACAAAAACAAAGGCTGTCTATCGCACGAGCAGTCTTGCGCCAAGCTCCATTTCTCATCCTAGATGATGCGACCTCGGCCCTCGACACCATTACCGAGTCCAAGCTCTTGAAAGCCATTCGAGAAAATCTGCCAAATACGAGCTTAATCTTGATTTCTCAAAGAACATCTACACTTCAGATGGCAGACCAGATTCTCCTCTTGGAAAAAGGGGAGCTCCTAGCTGTTGGCAAGCACGAGGACTTGATGAAATCCAGCCAAGTCTATCGCGAAATCAATGTATCCCAACATGGAAAGGAGGACTAGCATGAAACGACAAACTGCAAACCAGACGCTCAAACGTTTGGCCATAGATTTAGCAAGCCATCCCTTCCTCCTTTTCCTTGCCTTTCTAGGAACTATTGCCCAAGTTGCCTTATCAATCTACTTACCCATCTTGATTGGGCAGGTCATTGACCAGGTCCTAGTGGCTGGTTCTTCACCAGTTTTTTGGCAGATTTTCATCCAGATGCTTTTGGTAGTCATAGGAAATACACTGGTACAATGGGCCAATCCTCTTCTTTATAATCGTCTAATTTTCTCTTATACTAAAGACTTGCGAGAGCGAATCATCCATAAGCTCCATCGTTTACCGATTGCTTTTGTGGATCGGCAGGGCAGTGGAGAGATGGTCAGTCGTGTGACCACAGATATAGAGCAGCTGGCAGCTGGCTTGACCATGATTTTCAACCAATTTTTCATTGGCGTCTTGATGATTTTGGTTAGTATCCTAGCCATGCTTCAAATTCACCTCCTCATGACCCTCTTGGTCTTGCTATTGACACCACTGTCCATGGTGATCTCGCGCTTTATTGCCAAGCGATCTTATCATCTCTTCCAGAAGCAAACAGAGACGAGGGGGATTCAGACTCAGTTGATTGAAGAATCGCTGAGCCAACACACCATTATCCAGTCCTTCAATGCTCAGGAAGAGTTTATCCAAAGACTGAGTGAGGCGAATGACAATTACGCAGGCTATTCTCAGTCAGCTATCTTTTTTTCTTCAACGGTTAATCCTTCGACTCGCTTTGTTAATGCACTCATTTATGCACTTTTAGCTGGAGTGGGAGCCTATCGTATCATGATGGGGTCCACCTTGACCATCGGACGTTTAGTGACTTTTTTGAATTACGTCCAACAGTACACCAAGCCCTTTAATGATATTTCTTCTGTTTTAGCCGAGTTACAAAGTGCTCTCGCTTGCGCAGAGCGCGTCTATGCTGTCTTAGAAAGTCCAGAGGTGGCTGAAACAGGTAAGGAAGTCTTGACCAGTGACCAAGTCAAGGGAGCTATTTCCTTTAAACATGTTTCTTTTGGATACAATCCTGAAAGAATCTTGATTAAGGACTTGTCTATTGAAATCCCAGCTGGTAGCAAGGTAGCCATCGTTGGTCCTACAGGTGCCGGAAAATCAACTCTCATTAATCTCCTCATGCGTTTTTATCCCATTAACTCGGGAGATATCTTGCTAGACGGTCGTTCCATTTACGACTATACCCGAGCATCATTGAGACAGCAGTTTGGGATGGTGCTCCAAGAAACTTGGCTCAAGCAAGGAACCATTCATGACAATATTGCCTTTGGAAATCCTGAAGCCAGTCGGGAGCAGGTGATTGCTGCTGCCAAAGCAGCCAACGCAGACTTTTTTATCCAACAGTTGCCACAGGGCTATGATACCAAGTTGGAAAATGCAGGAGAATCTCTATCTGTCGGTCAAGCCCAGCTCTTGACCATCGCCCGAGTTTTTCTGGCTATACCAAAGATTCTTATCTTAGACGAGGCGACTTCCTCCATTGATACACGGACGGAAGTGCTAGTTCAGGATGCCTTTGCTAAACTCATGAAGGGGCGCACAAGCTTTATCATTGCTCACCGTTTGTCAACTATTCAGGATGCGGATTTGATTCTAGTTTTGGTGGATGGTGATATTGTGGAGCATGGCAATCATCAGGACCTCATGGCTAGAAAGGGCAAGTATTACCAAATGCAAAAAGCAGCAGCTTTTAGCTCTGAATAATCCTTTCTATTTTAAAATCTTATGGACAAAAAAAGTTGCCTTTGGGTGACTTTTTTGTTACAATAGCTAGAAAAAATCAGGGCCTTAGAAGGAGAAAACAATGAAAGTCTATCAGCATGTAAATATCGTGACTTGTGACCAAGATTTCCATGTTTATTTGGATGGTGTCTTAGCCGTTAAGGACTCTCAAATTGTCTATGTCGGTCAAGAGAAGCCAGAGATTTTGGAGCAAGCTGAGCAGATTATAGACTATCAAGGAGCCTGGATTATGCCTGGTTTGGTCAATTGCCACACCCATTCTGCTATGACAGGTTTGCGAGGGATTCGGGATGATAGTAATCTCCATGAATGGCTCAATGACTATATCTGGCCAGCAGAAGCAGGATTTACTTCTGACATGACTACCAAGGCAGTCAAAGAGGCTCTGACAGAGATGCTCCAGTCAGGAACAACCACCTTCAACGATATGTATAATCCCAATGGTGTGGATATTGAGAGAATTTATCAGGCAGTCAAGGCTTCTAAGATGCGTTGTTATTTCTCACCGACCCTCTTTTCTTCTGAAGCAGAATCAACTGCTGAGACCATAAGGAGAACTCGAGCCATCATCGAGGAAATCTTAGGATATGAAAATCCAAATTTCAAGGTTATGGTAGCCCCTCATTCTCCGTATAGCTGTAGTAGAGACTTGCTGGAAGCAAGCTTAGATATGGCAAAAGAGCTGAATATTCCTATCCATATTCATGTGGCGGAGACCAAGGAGGAATCAGGAATTATCCTGAAACGCTATGGCAAACGCCCCCTCGCTTTTCTAGATGAACTTGGGTGTTTAGATCATTCGTCTGTCTTTGCTCATGGGGTCGAACTAAACGAGCGAGAAATTGAACGTTTGGCAACTTCTCAAGTAGCTATAGCTCACAATCCTATTAGTAACCTCAAACTGGCCTCAGGGATTGCTCCCATCATCCAACTTCAAAAAGCAGGGGTAGCAGTCGGCATTGCGACTGACTCGGTTGCTTCCAATAACAATCTAGATATGTTTGAGGAAGGACGGACAGCAGCTCTTCTTCAGAAAATGAAGAGTGGAGATGCTAGCCAATTTCCTATCGAAACAGCCCTTAAGGCACTGACGATCGAAGGAGCTAAGGTTCTAGGAATGGAAAAGCAGATAGGAAGCCTAGAAGTTGGCAAGCAAGCGGATTTTCTGGTCATTCAACCAAAAGGAAAAATCCATCTTCAACCTCAGAAAAATATGCTCTCTCACCTGGTTTATGCTGTCAAATCCAGTGATGTTGATGATGTTTATATCGCTGGAGAACAGGTGGTTAAGCAAGGCAAAGTTTTGACAGTAGAGATTTAAAAAAATTTCAAAAAAAGTTTGCAAAAATCTTGCATTCTTTTTTTGTCTATGCTATACTTATATACGGTTTGAAAAAACTGCCTAAGACAGTAGGGGAGCTCGACTCATAAAAATCCTACCGAGGACAAAACGTATCATGTAAAAAGAAGCGTATTGTACTTTCGTGTCTAGGTTTGGGCGCGTTTTTCTTTTAGAAAAATTCCCCAAGCAAAATAATTACGGAGGTGAACACACTAATGAGTGAAGCAATTATTGCTAAAAAAGCGGAACTAGTTGACGTAGTAGCTGAAAAAATGAAAGCTGCTGCATCTATCGTCGTTGTAGACGCTCGTGGTTTGACAGTTGAGCAAGATACAGTTCTTCGTCGTGAGCTTCGTGGAAGCGAAGTTGAGTATAAAGTCATTAAAAACTCAATCTTGCGTCGTGCAGCTGAAAAAGCTGGTCTTGAAGATCTTGCATCAGTATTTGTTGGACCATCTGCAGTAGCATTTTCTAATGAAGATGTTATCGCACCAGCGAAAATCTTGAACGACTTTGCTAAAAACGCTGAAGCACTTGAAATCAAAGGTGGTGCAATCGAAGGCGCTGTCGCATCTAAAGAAGAAATCGTTGCTCTTGCAACTCTTCCAAACCGCGAAGGACTTCTTTCTATGCTCCTTTCTGTACTTCAAGCGCCAGTTCGCAACGTTGCACTTGCTGTCAAAGCAGTTGCAGACAACAAAGAAGACGCAGCTTAATCTTAAGCTACGCAGCGTAGCCTAGCTACAAAAAAATTATTATAAAAATAAAAACTTATTTGGAGGAAATAACAATGGCATTGAACATTGAAAACATTATTGCTGAAATTAAAGAAGCTTCAATCCTTGAATTGAACGACCTTGTAAAAGCTATCGAAGAAGAATTTGGTGTAACTGCAGCTGCTCCTGTAGCTGTTGCTGCAGCTGGTGCTGCTGACGCTGGTGCTGCTAAAGATTCATTTGACGTTGAATTGACAGCTGCTGGTGACAAAAAAGTTGGCGTTATCAAAGTTGTACGTGAAATCACTGGTCTTGGCCTTAAAGAAGCTAAAGAACTTGTTGATGGTGCACCAGGTGTCATCAAAGAAGGCGTTCCAACTGCAGAAGCTGAAGAAATCAAAGCTAAATTGGAAGAAGCTGGAGCTTCAGTTACTCTTAAATAAGAGGCATATACCAATTAGAAATCGGAATACTATAGTATCAGCCTTTTAGAATCGTGAACACATTTTAGAAACTGATAAATTAATTTAGTTTCCTACCAAAAACCCTACCAAAAATTAATTTGGCAGGGTTTTTCTTTTTAACAAATTTATCGTGGAGAACAATTGAATATTGTTCTCCTTTTTTTATTTTCAGGAGGGAAAATGACAAAAGAATTACAATCATCACGCTATATTGTCATTTCATTTTTAGTACGTGAAATGGGAATAGATATTGTTGAGGCCATATCTCTTATGGCTGAATTAGAAAAAAGTGGCTTGGTTCAATTGGAATCAAGCGGAGATTTAACACTCAAAGAACTTGGAGGAGCGCTATGAAAAGAATTACCGCAAATCAATACCAAACTTCAGAACGGTATTATAAATTACCTAAAATTCTTTTTGAGGATGAGAAATATATGGATATGAAACTAGAAGTAAAGGTGGCTTATTCTATTTTAAAAGATCGTTTAGAATTATCTCTCAGTCGTGGTTGGATAGATGAAGAGGGAGCGGTTTATTTAGTATTTTCTAATTCTAAACTGATGAGGCTGTTAGGTTGTTCGAAGTCAAAATTACTGTCCATCAAAAAAACTCTTAAAGAATATGACTTAATTGATGAAGTCCAACAGTCTTCAAGTGAGAAAGGAAGACTAGCTAATAAGATTTATTTAGGGGAATTATCTTCTACCCCAGTAGGTAATTCAAACAGGCCTAGTGTTAAAAAAAGACTAGGGCAGGATGAAAATGAAACAGCCCCCGTCTCACATTTAGCCCCTAGTGAGACTGAAGTTAGTGAGACTAAATATAGTGAGACTGATTCTTTATTTATTGAGGATGAGGAGGAGAGGAATACTCAACCTATCTTGAAAAGAAAAGTAGAAAAGGTCACAAAATATGATCGAGATTATATTTGGGGATTGGTACAAGATCAATTTAGACGAGAGGGGTTTTCTGAAACAGCCAGTGAAATTGCTATGACTGATTTTGAGAGAATCTATCAGTATGCTCTTGACAATGTTCGCTTTGTTAGACGAGCGGAAGTACTTGCTGAATTTGTGTTTAATGGCTTGTATTCTGTTTGGAATAACCGTGTTAGAAAAGGAGGTGGTTAAATGTCGCCAATCGAGTGGATATTAGTTATGCTTATTGTCATTTCAAGTGGAGTGACAGTTCTGACAATGATAGTCGATAAGAAAGGGGTGATAAAGAAATGAGATTTATTGATTTATTTTCAGGTATCGGGGGTTTTCGACTAGGAATGGAAAGTGTTGGACATGAGTGTATTGGATTTTGTGAGATTGATAAATTTGCTAGAGAATCTTATAAGTCCATTTTTCAAACGGAAGGAGAAATAGAATTTCATGACATACGAGATGTTTCAGATGACGAATTTAAAAAACTTAGAGGGAAAGTCGATGTCATCTGTGGGGGATTCCCTTGTCAAGCATTTTCAATCGCAGGAAGACGATTGGGATTTGAAGATACTAGAGGAACTTTGTTCTTTGAAATTGCTCGAGCGACCAAACAAATCCAACCACGTTTTCTTTTTCTTGAAAATGTTAAAGGCCTACTCAATCACGATAAGGGACGGACGTTCACCACAATTCTTACCACACTTGATGAGTTGGGGTTTGATGTTGAGTGGCAGGTGCTTAACAGTAAGGATTTTGGCGTTCCCCAAAACAGAGAGAGGGTGTTTATTATCGGACATTCTAGAAAGAGAGGTACCAGACTCTTATTTCCTTTCAGACGAGAAGGTCAAGCAACTAACTCTGAGACTTTAAAAATATTAGGGAATTTGAATCCATCAAAAAGTGGAATGAGTGGTAAAGTCTATTATTCAGAAGGTCTTGCACCAACCTTAGTTCGTGGAAAAGGAGAAGGATTTAAAGTTGCGATTCCTTGTATGACACCAGACAGATTAGAAAAAAGACAAAATGGTAGACGTTTCAAGGATAATCAAGAGCCAATGTTTACTTTAAATACTCAGGATCGCCATGGTATTGTCGTTGTTGGAGATTTACCAACTAGCTTTAAGGAAACTGGTCGCGTCTATGGAAGTGAGGGCTTATCTCCAACACTGACTACGATGCAAGGTGGAGATAAAATTCCCAAAATACTGATTCCAGAACCAATCAAATTTCTAAAAGTCCGAGAGGCAACGAAAAAAGGATATGCTCAAGCAGAGATTGGGGATTCAATCAATTTAGAAAGACCAAGTTCTCAGTATCGTCGTGGTAGAGTTGGAAAAGGTATAGCGAATACGTTAACAACTAGTGGGCAAATGGGAGTAGTAGTGGCTAGCTATGAAGGAGAAGATAAACAAGTTTACCAAGTAGCTGGTGTCTTAATTGATGGGCAATTTTACCGTTTGAGGATACGACGAATCACTCCTAAAGAGTGTTTTAGACTGCAGGGCTTTCCTGATTGGGCTTTTGAAGCTGCTAGAAAAGTCTCTAGTAATAGTCAGCTCTATAAACAAGCTGGTAATAGTGTAACCGTTCCTGTGATTGCCGCAATCGCAAAGAAATTAAAAGAAATAGAGGAAAAAGATGAAAGCGTTAAATAAAGAGTCAATACTATATTGTGATGAATTAGAAACAGAATTACATGATGCAGAAATGATGCAGTTGGATGAACAAATATTTTTGATGCCCAATTATCCATGTGAGTTTGAAGTGACATTTTTAGATTATTACCATAAAAAACACAATTACCCACTATTTTATGAATCCTATCTTCAAAACATTATGGAATTCCTTGAAAGTCAGGATATAAAGAACGGAGCTGATGCCTTTGTAGATGATCATCAAAATCTTGTTTTTGTTTTATATGGACAAGGCTATCGAGCCGAGGGAAAAGAGGGAATACTTACAACCCAAGTAACTGTAAAAGCTTATGATGAAGACAAGCAACCGATTAACTTCGCAAATTTATTAGATTCCTTAATCGTCTCAGAGTATCAAATGGAACCGAATCTTTGGGAGGTCTCCCATGATTGATCTCTATCTAAGTAAAAATAGGCAAAGAAATCAACTTCTTTTAGACTTCTTCCAAAACTATGGCATCGAGGTATCTTGTCATTCAGTTTCTGAAATGACAAAGGATAAATTAATTGAGATGATGAGCTATTCTTCAGATTGTTTTGAGTTTTTATCTCCCAATTTATTACGATTTAAGAACCGTGACAATTTAAGATTAACGGATTTCATTGAAATGATATTAAAAAATCCTGAACTAACCATCAGACTTCCTCTTGCAGTTTCAAATAAGAGAGTTTATCCAAATCTAAATTTGGAGGAAGCTAGAGCTTTATTGCCAAGAGATACGAAACAATTGATTTACATGGCACAAACACATTATTTATCTAGTTAAAGGAGAAGCAATATGGCTGAACGATTTTGGGAGAACTTGTCCATGATTTTGGCTGAAAGAAATATTAGCTGGATTGAGTTAACCAGAAAAATGTTTGCGGGAGAGTTTCACTATCCAAGTGAATTGAATCGTTTGTATCAAAAGATTCGTCACTATAAGATGGAACAACGAATGCCTCAAAGTCCATGGGTAGAAAGGATTGTGCAGGTATTAGATTTAGATTATGAAGATTTATTTCGGAGGTAACTATGAAAAGAATAATTCCAGTTTATATATTCCAACAAGTAAATGTCCTATTGGTATCTCTATACTTACTGAGATTTTTTTGTATCGGTGAGTTAACTATACTACAGATTCTCTATGGTGCGTCACTCATTTCATTTTTATGGATATATGGTCAACGTAAAAAAGCGCATAAGGTCAGTATGAAATCTAGGATGAAATGGCTTGGTATTGGATTAGCTAGCCTATTGATTATAAGTCTATGTTTTAGCTTAATCCATGCTCAAGGAACCACGAATCAAGCAAACTTAATTGGCCTACAACATCAGGTTCCTTGGTTTTCATTTTTATTGTTCTTAATCAATGCGAGTATGGTTGAAGAATTTCTGTATCGAGAAATTTTATGGAACTTGGTTAGAAAATTAGATATCAGAATTGCGTTGACAAGTGTTTTATTTTCCTTAGTACATCATCCAGGAACCATTCTAGCTTGGTGTTTATATGTTTCATTGGGATTGTTTTTAGGGATGGTGCGCTATAAATCTGACTTATGGGGCAGTATGGGGCTACATTTGGTGTGGAACCTACTAGTTTATAGTTTGCTGCTTTTTTAGACCAAATTAGCTTGTTTTAGGGAAATGAAATGCTAACGTTATGTAACAATGTTAGTCTTTTATTTCAAAATCTTTGTTTAGTATGAATTTAGCTCTACAGAAAAATAAGAAATGTGATAAAAATTTCAACTACTCTTATCTATAATAAAGCTACCTGTTCTTTGAAAATTGAATCCACTCCGTCTTGATTAGCGTGCCTGTGTAAGTAGGGACTGAGAGTATTTCCCTGTGAAGGGCAACTGGCACAAGACGTGTGTGAGAATTTTCTAACAGACACGGAGTTTATCGTTACCAGACTTAAACGATGCGACAAACTAGATAAAGGAGTTAATCATGAAGGTAGTAAACTTGTATGATTTGAAACAAATGGGAAATAAAGGTGGTTGTACCATCCAATTGATTCATCACTTTCCTTTTGGTATGGGCTTAGGACATCTCAAAAAAGACTACATTGAATTTAAACGTGTTGGTATCTTTGATGGGAAAGCAGTAGAAGTTACTCTTCGAGAACCTTATTCGAGAGATCTACTGCAGGTTGTCAAGTCGATTAAGCAACGTCAGAAATTGATAGCTTATCGTTATAAAGAAGGAAAGCTGCTATTTGTTAAGAAGGAGGCCTCAGATGTCCTCTGAACAACAGGAACGAATGGCAGTTCAATATGCTGAGCGTAGTCTTTTATTTACTGTAAAAAGTCTTTTAAAGATTCTAGAATGGTCTAGACGCCAAGTTTTAGCACAAGATTCCGCCTATAAGATAGGGGTACAGAAATTAGAAGAATTGCTACAATCTCCTTATTCGATTGATACGATTAATCTGAAAAAAGATTTTTTAGACAAACCAATTGATATAGAGAAATTTAAAGCTTTTTTAGAAAAAGAAGAGATTCCTTTAGCCATCGCTTGGCAAGGGGATTCTCTACATTTCTACACGAAAGACCGTTCGATTCTGGACAATCATTTAGACCATCTGTTAGAAAAAATGGTTAATGATCCGGAGAAATTAGCTGATTTTACCATGGATAAGTCATTAGACGATGCAATTGATGAGGCTAAATCCCAAATTACCTTTAGACAAGAAGGGGCCGTCAAACAGAAAGAGATGGTGAGATGATGTACAGTGGAAAGAAATTCCTACTATTCTCACTGTTAGGCATCTTACTAGGCTATCTTTTTCATCGTTTGACGCTTTTGTATGATTCCTATACTGGAAATAGCTTAGATAAATGGACTCATCTTCTGATGGAGGGTCAAGATGAAGTTCTTCAGTCGCCATGGAATGTTTCTTTTACTGGAAAATCAAGTGCTTTTTTTCTACTAGGCTTTGTGATGATGTTGCTGGTTTATCTCTATCTAGAGACTGGTAAAAAACAATACCGAGAAGGGGTAGAATACGGGAGCGCCCGTTTTGGAACTCTAAAAGAAAAGAAGCTCTTTTACGGTAAGGAATTTTCTCATGATACGATTTTAGCACAAGATGTTCGTTTGACATTATTAGATAAAAGACCACCCCAATATGATAGAAATAAGAATATTGCGGTGATCGGAGGTTCAGGAAGTGGGAAGACCTTTCGCTTTGTAAAACCTAATCTGATTCAGATGAACAGTTCTAATATTGTCGTGGATCCTAAAGATCACTTAGCTGAGAAAACAGGCAAACTCTTTTTAGAACATGGCTACCAAGTAAAGGTGTTAGATTTAGTCAATATGAAGAACTCAGATGGCTTCAATCCTTTTCGCTATATAGAGACAGAAAATGATTTGAATCGCATGCTGACGGTTTATTTTAATAACACCAAAGGCTCTGGCTCTCGTAGTGATCCATTTTGGGATGAAGCTTCTATGACTTTGGTACGAGCTTTAGCCTCTTACTTGGTCGATTTCTATAATCCACCCAAAACAAGAGAACAGCTCATTGAAGAGAGTCGTTTGAGTCAAACAGAATACCAAAACTTGTTGAAACGTCAAAAAAAAGAAGTGGAAGAGCGAAAAAAACGAGGGCGTTATCCAAGTTTTGCTGAAATCTCAAAACTCATTAAACACTTATCCAAGGGTGAAAATCAAGAAAAAAGTGTCTTAGAAATTCTATTTGAAAATTATGCTAAAAAGTATGGAACTGAAAATTTTACCATGCGAAATTGGGCAGATTTTCAAAATTATAAGGATAAGACTCTGGATTCTGTTATAGCTGTAACCACTGCTAAATTTGCCCTCTTCAATATTCAAAGTGTCATGGATTTGACCAAAAGAGATACCCTTGATATGAAGACATGGGGCCAGGAAAAATCAATGGTTTACTTAGTTATCCCAGATAACGATAGTACCTTTCGCTTTCTTTCAGCCCTCTTTTTTTCAACCGTATTTCAAACCCTAACAAGACAAGCAGATATTGATTTTAAGGGTCAATTGCCTCTTCATGTGAGAGTCTATTTAGATGAGTTCGCAAATATCGGAGAAATCCCAGATTTTGCTGAACAAACCTCGACAGTCCGTTCTCGCAACATGAGTCTCGTTCCTATTCTACAAAATATTGCCCAACTTCAAGGGCTCTATAAAGAAAAAGAAGCTTGGAAAACCATTTTGGGGAACTGTGATAGCTTAGTCTACTTAGGTGGGAATGATGAAGATACCTTTAAATTTATGAGTGGCTTACTCGGAAAACAAACCATTGATGTTCGAAATACGAGTCGTTCCTTTGGCCAGACAGGTTCAGGATCCCTTTCTCATCAAAAGATTGCTCGTGATTTAATGACACCTGATGAGGTCGGAAATATGAAACGGCATGAATGCTTGGTTCGAATTGCAAATATGCCTGTCTTTAAAAGCAAAAAGTACAATTCCACTAAGCATCCAAACTGGAAATACCTAGCCAATCAAGAAACCGATGAACGGTGGTGGAACTATCAAATCAATCCTTTAAATCAAAGACAAGAAAATCATCTTGAAGGCCTTAGAATTCGTGATTTAACTTTTGAATCTAGTTTAAAATAAAAATAGAAAAGAGGAAATAGATGATTACGCATTTTAAAGGTTTTGTTTATGGAGTAGACGCAAGTGCTATGTTTGCACAAGCTATGTCTTTGTTACAGAAGGGATTGATTGCGGTTGGTGCCTTTCTCGTTGTTGTGGGGATTGTCAACCTTGCAACCAACATTAAAGATGGTGGACCAGGTGTTCGGAATGCCATTCTGGAAATTGTCGGTGGTGTTATGGTTGGGGCTGCTGGAGCCTTTGTAACCCAGATTTCAATTTAGGAGGATAAACAATGACATGAATCTTAGTTTAGTCTCACCCTTTGTTTACCTTGCATCTGAAAAAATATCAGCTGAAAATTTATTTGAAGGATTTAATGTAGATTTACAATCTACGGTAGATTTGATTAAATCTCTATCTAGCTACAATCCAACAGTTTGGACTTATATGTCTAGTATTACTAAAAGTGTTATGCAGCCTCTTGGAGTTGCGATTTTATCAGTTGTTCTCATCTTAGAATTTTCGAAGATGGCAAAGAAAATTGCTAACTCAGGAGGAGCGATGACCTTTGAAGCATTAGCGCCGATGTTGATTAGTTATATTATGGTCGCAGTTGTAATTACCAACACTACCGTGATTGTAGAAGCCATCATCGGGATTGCGAGTCACGCCATTGAACAAGTGGCCTCGATTGTGGCTCACGGTGGGGCAAAGTATGATACCATCTCTGGACTAAAAGGTTCAGGATTTATTGGCCGTATGATTGTGGGATTTTTCGCCCTCCTCATTTGGCTAGTTCGGATAGTAAGTGCAGCCATGGTTAATCTTTTGGTATCTATTCGATTTATTCAACTCTACCTTATGATCCCATTTGCCCCTCTTACGATTCCAACATTTTTAAGTGATGAGTGGAAGTCTATTGGTATTGGTTATTTAAAAAATATTATGGTCTATGCGGTACAAGGGGTTCTTATTTTTCTGATTGTTTCTCTTGTTCCTTTGTTTGAATCTGCTGGGAAAATAGCTGTTTCAAATGGTGCAGGAGTCTTGCAATCACTTGCGATTATGTTTGGTAGTTTGGTACAAGCTATCTTACTGATTATTGCCCTCGTTGGTTCTCAACGTACGGCTCGCTCAATCTTAGGTATGTAATTAGATAAAGGCTAGGAAGTGAATGCTTCTTAGCCTTTTTAGAAAGGAAAGTCATGAATACACGTGTCTTTAAAGACATCTCAAAATACCAACACAGGGCTTGGTTAGGTTTCACCACAAGACAAATCATCTTTGTTTTACCAGCCTTTATTGTCACAATTATTGTTTTGGGCTTGAATCTCTTTTTCTGGCAATTTGGAGATTGGTTTGTTTACGGTTTTGTGTTTGCCTTTACCATCCCCCTCATGCTTTTTGGAGTCTATAAACCCAATGATTTATATTTTGAACATTATTTGAAATACCGTCTTCATTTTGAACTAACGGTTCCCCTACGCACAATTACAGGAAAGAAAGGACCTGAACATGAAAAGAAAATCAAATACATTAAAGAAACAAAAAACCTCAATGACTAATCAGAAAGAAGTAGTTAAAGGAAAAAAAGAGGAAGTGTTACCCTCTACGGCTAATACTCTTTCCTATCAAGCTCTGTATCAAAATGGTCTGATGCAGGTAAAAGAAGATTATTTCTCACAAAGCTATTTACTTGGTGATGTCAATTACCAGACCGTTGGTTTAGAAGATAAGGGCGCAATCATTGAGAAGTATTCTGATTTGATTAACTCCCTAGATGACCAAACCAACTTCCAATTGACTATCTTTAATAAAAGATTGAATTTAGAAAAATTCAGACAAAGTGTTTTGTATGAGGAAAAAGAAGATGGGTATGATACCTATCGTAAAGAATTGAATCGAATGATGAATCAGAATTTAGACAGTGGTGAAAATAACTTTTCAGCTGTGAAACTGATTAGCTTTGGTAGAAAGGATTCTAATCCCAAACAAGCCTATCGTTCCTTGTCCCAAATAGGAGAATATTTCAAGAGTGGTTTCTCAGAAATTGATGCACGATTTGAATCCTTGGCTGGAGAAGAGCGTGTCAACTTGTTGGCCGATATGCTTAGAGGAGAACACCATCTTCCTTTTTCTTACCGTGATTTAACGAAATCTGGTCAGACAACTCGTCACTTCATAGCACCTAATCTCTTGGATTTTAAAAACAAGAATTACCTACAAATCAATGACCGCTTATTGCAGATTGTCTATGTGAGAGACTACGGTATGGAATTAGGAGATCAGTTTATTCGAGACCTCATGCAAGGAGATTTGGAATTGATTGTGAGCCTCCATGCTCAAAGTTCGACCAAGGCAGATGCCATGAAGAAACTACGAACAAAGAAGACCTTGATGGAATCCCAAAAGATTGGGGAACAACAAAAACTAGCTCGTACAGGTATCTATTTGGAAAAAGTAGGTCATGTATTAGAAAGCAATATCGATGAAGCTGAGGAACTCTTAAAAACCATGACAGAGACAGGAGATAAACTGTTTCAAACAGTCTTCTTGATTGGGGTCTTTGGTCAGGATGAAGAAGAACTTAAACAAGCCCTAGACACGCTCCAACAAGTGGCCGGCTCAAATGACCTAATGATTGATAAACTACCATATATGCAAGAAGCAGCCTTTAATAGTTTGCTGCCATTTGGTTGTGATTTTTTAGAGGGCGTATCACGGAGTTTATTAACGTCCAATGTAGCAGTGAATTCTCCATGGACTTCAGTAGACATACAAGACCGAAGTGGGAAATATTACGGTATCAATCAAATCTCAAGCAATATTATTACCATTGATCGAAGCCTATTAAATACACCGTCTGGTCTGATTTTAGGAACATCTGGAGCTGGGAAAGGGATGGCAACCAAGCATGAAATTATCACGACCAAAATCAAGGAATCTGGTGAAAATACTGAAATTATCATTGTGGATCCAGAAGAAGAGTACAGTGTCATTGGACGAGCTTTTGGGGGAGAAATGATTGATATTGCGCCTGATTCCCAAACTTATCTCAATGTCCTTGACTTGTCTGAGGAAAATATGGATGAAGACCCTGTAAAGGTAAAATCAGAATTTCTTTTATCCTTTATCGGCAAGTTATTGGATAGAAAAATGGATGGAAGAGAAAAATCGATTATCGACCGAGTCACCAGACTGACCTATCAGTCATTTAAAGAGCCTTCTTTGGAAGAATGGGTTTTTGTCTTGAGTCAACAGCCAGAAGAAGAAGCGCAGAATTTGGCACTTGATATGGAACTATATGTCGAAGGTTCTCTTGATATTTTTTCTCATAAGACCAATATTCAGACAGGATCTAATTTCTTGATTTATAACGTTAAGAAGTTAGGAGATGAGCTGAAACAAATCGCTCTTATGGTAGTGTTTGATCAGATATGGAATCGTGTTGTTCGGAATCAAAAATTAGGGAAGAAGACCTGGATTTATTTTGATGAAATGCAGCTTCTCTTATTAGATAAATATGCCAGTGATTTCTTCTTTAAATTGTGGAGTCGTGTCAGAAAATATGGAGCTAGTCCTACTGGGATAACCCAAAATGTCGAAACCTTATTGTTAGATCCAAATGGTAGACGGATTATTGCAAATAGTGAATTTATGATTCTCCTCAAGCAAGCAAAAAATGATAGAGAAGAACTGGTTCAACTCTTAGGCTTGTCAAAAGAACTCGAAAAATACCTAGTCAATCCAGAAAAAGGGGCAGGACTAATAAAAGCTGGTTCAGTTGTCGTTCCCTTTAAAAATAAGATTCCTCAAGGTACACAATTGTTTGATATCATGAGTACAGATCCTGATAAAATGGCTTCTAATTAAGGGGAAGGTAAATGAAGGATAAAAGAGAAATCATACGTGCCCGAAAGGCATTTAGAAGAAGTCTAAAAGATGAGAAGAAATTCTTGAAAAAAGGAAAGAAGGAGGTAAGGAAACAGAAAAAAGATTCCTCTGTACTGGATGAAAAAGCATGGAAAAAAGAGATAAAGCAAAAGCTAGAGAAGATGAGAGAAGCTTCAAAGGAGAGAGTAAAACAAGCAAATGAAGATTACAATCACATCCTTCAAAATAGTCCTCCATCTCTTTTGAATCGCAAAGAATTAAGAGACAGACGATTGCCTCATGCAAGGAAACGATTGAAAATAGCCAAGAAGCAATTTAAGGAAGCAAAGGTAGAAGCAAAAGAAGAAAAAAAAGAGAGTCGTAAAGAAAGAAAAACCAATCAAAAATTTCTCTACGGTCAGGAATCGAAACAAAAATCTAATTTTTTCTTTCAAGGGAAGAGTTTAGAAGAATTAAAAGCTAAGAAAGAAGTCAAGGCTGCTAAAGAAAATTTAAAATCAACTAAACAAGCCTATAAGTCCAAAAAAGTCAGTAGGAAAGCCAAAACTTTTCTTTATGTCCTTGGACGTGAAGGTGGAGAGTTAGCTTCAGAAAATGAAGATTTAGAAGGTTATCGCACACTTCAAGAGACCATTAGAAAAGGGAAACGCTACAGTCGGCTTTCTTATAATCTTGGAAAAGCTAGTGTCAAAACAGGACAAGCAACAGGTCGTTTTACCAAGAAAAGACTGACCAACACAAAAGAGCGATACCATCATTTTAAGGATGGAAAAGGATGGAAACTAGCGAAAGATAATCCAAGTTCCTTTAAAAATCGGTATCGAAAATTAAAGAAACAAGGTCTTACAAGTGTCCGAAATATCTATCAAAAACTAAAAGCAGCCTTTTCCTTCTTTACATTTGCGGCTGGGAATCCTGCAACCTGGATAGTTGGAGGAATAGTCTTTCTTCTTTTACTTATGATGAGCTTCTTTTTAGGTTTTTCATCTGCTAGTTTGATTCAACAAGATGAATTTGAATTAACAAAAGCTTATACCCACCTAACTTGGGAAGACGCAGAACATACTCGTACAAATGACAAAGGCATTACCTATTACACAAAAGTTGATGATGTGATGGGGTATATGAACTTTAAATTCCATGACTATGAGTTACACAAACCAGTTCACTTATTTAGTTCAGAAACTTACAAGGATTATCTATCTACTTTGTGGCATGATTTAAACGATGGGGAAGATTTGAAATCCATGCAAGACCTTTATGAAACTCCTAAGTATAAACTCTCGAAAGATGATCAAGAGGAAATGAAGGAACTAAAAGAAGAAGGTGTGTATGCTTCCATGCAGGAATTGGACAATCCATTTGAGGGGAAAAGCAACGAAGATAGTCTAACCATGACTTATCGTTATGGATACTATGATTTAGACGGAAAACCTACTCTTCAGGAGTACATTCTACTAGAAGCCAAGGCTCACCAAACGATTGTCGCACCAATGGATGGGTTAGTATCTTTAGATGGTGACAATGTAATTCTCACTAATGGAAAAGGAGAGAATGAGAGTCGTTTAACCTTGTATTCTATTCATAATGGCCGTGCGATTGAGGGGACAAGAGTCCTAACAGGTGATATTATTGGTGAAACACCAGACGATACAGGTTTGAAAGTTTCCTATCAAAAGTATAAGAACAAGAAAGAAAAATTGGTGTATGTCAATCCGCAATTTTATTTTCCAAAAGTCATTCAACTTCAGACCACTATCTTACCTGCCATTGGTCAGTTTGGTGGAGATGAGTTTGAACGAGCAAAACATATTTATGAGTTTTTGAAATCTCAAGGGGCTAGTCCCCAAGCCATTGCGGCTATTTTAGGAAATTGGTCAGTAGAGTCTTCTATTAATCCAAAACGTGCTGAAGGAGATTATTTATCTCCTCCAGTTGGCGCTACCGATTCCTCATGGGATGATGAAAGCTGGTTAGCGATAGGAGGACCAGCCATTTATAGTGGTGCTTATCCTAATATTCTTCATAGAGGTTTGGGATTAGGGCAATGGACAGATACTGCAGATGGTTCAATACGTCATACAGCCTTGTTAAATTATGCACGCACCCAAAATAAGAAATGGTATGATTTAGACCTACAACTTGACTTTATGCTTCATGGAGATAGTCCTTACTATCAAAGTTGGTTAAAGGATTTCTTTGGAAATTCGGGCAGTGCAGCCAATCTCGCCCAACTCTTTCTGACCTATTGGGAGGGAAATTCTGGTGACAAACTACTGGAAAGACAAACCAGAGCAACGGAATGGTATTACCAAATTGAAAAAGGCTTCAGCCAAACAAATGGAGGACAGGCAAAAAGTGACCCGCAATCCCTTGAAGGGGTTCGTGGGGACTTGTATGAGCATTCTGTTCCTGGTGGTGGAGATGGTATGGCCTATGCCTATGGACAATGTACATGGGGTGTTGCGGCTCGTATGAACCAGTTAGGCTTAAAATTAAAAGGTAGAAATGGAGAAAAGATTTCAATCATTAATACCATGGGAAATGGTCAGGACTGGGTTGCGACAGCTTCAAGTCTTGGTGGAGAAACGGGTTCCACACCAAAAGCAGGTGCTATTGTTTCTTTTGTAGGAGGTACACATGGGACACCAGCAGACTATGGTCATGTGGCTTTTGTCGAGAAAGTTTATGATGATGGTTCTTTCCTTGTGTCTGAAACTAACTATGGTGGCAACCCTAACTATACCTTTAGAAAAATCTCGCAAGCAGATAGTGCCATCAGTTTTGCCTATACAACGAAATAAAGAAGTTGATACTTGAAATTTTAATAATTTTCAGGTAGAATAAATAGTGTAGATGAGTGGTCGGCTCATGGTCAATCTGATAGTAATCTTGGACGTAATGGCCAAGCGGTGGCGGACACCAGAACGAAATCCGATAGCAATCTTGGACGTAATGGCCAAGCGGTGGCAGACACCAGAATAAACCGACTGACTAGGTGGCTTACAGACTCTGTAAACCACCTTTTTTGTGAGGAAAATATGGCAAATTCTAGAGATTATCGTAATCCAAATTACACCGAAAAAATAAAACTTCAGCGTTTTTTTACTCAGTTACAAATTGCGGCTTCTTTTTTTAAAGAACACTTTGTTGGCAAAATCATGTATTATGAAACGGAAATAGAAAGTGTTGAACTTCATTTTTCACCTACTAATTTCATGCACCTATGTGGTGTTGATTACCGAAAAGGTGCAGGCAGTTTCTTTGACGATTGTTTAAATAGTCATGTCATAATTGATGAGTTGAAAATAAAAAATGATGGAACCACGATGCAAAAGTTACAAGTTTTAGGATCTATTGAGGAGTTATTGGGAAAGCATGTTCATCTAACTGGTTCAGGACGTTATTTGTATTTGGAGTTTGATTATGCTCTACGTACAAGAAAACAGATACTAGCATTAACATTGAAAGAGACATCAAGGAAAATTGTTCCTCAATCTTTATTAGATTTGAAGAGAAAGACAGTATTTCCAGAAGGTCAAAAAGTAATTTCAATTTACTCAAAACATTTACAAACGTCGGAACTTTTTTATTATTTAAAAGATTAGTTTACATATCTTTTGTGGTATAAAACATATTTTTATCATTATAAGGAGAACGAAGTTTTGGCTCGTTCTTTTTTTGTTGATGATATGCTCCAAACAACCTACACTAGATTGGATATGAAATAGTTTGTGATTACATAATTTATCTTCAGGGAAGTTATGGACATTATCTCAATTTCTGTTATGATAGACATCTCTAACAATTTCCGTTATAACAGACATTGACTTACAAAGTATTTCTTTTCTGAACATATTAGCGTTATAATATAAATGCAGTGTTACACTGTAGAATATTAAGAAAATAGGATACTATAGGTTTAAACTAAATGTGTAAGATAAATAGTTGGATTAGTAAAAGTTTCAAGTCTGATAAGAACAACATTACATTTCATACAACTGAATGTATATATTTTATAAGAGAGAGGGATGCTTGATTGGGGAAAATCATTCAAAATACAGTTATAAGGATTTTAATAAGAATGAAAGTGTGATATTTCTTTTTCAATAATCTTCTAAATTTATTAAAATCAAGCTTTCCACTTATGTATTCTGCTAATAAACTTCAATACATTTCAATAGATTTTCAAAATTTGGTGGGGATTTTTATTATACTTTGTACGAGCTTTTCAATACCCTACCCCAACCTTTAAAATCCCCTAAGTTATTTACTCAAGGGATTTTTTATCTGCTTTTTTCATACTCAAACAGTCAGTCTAACTGTTTGATTTTCTTTGTGACTAAGTCCCTAAAAATAGTAGAATTAGCTACTTTACTGATTTTACAAGATAATAACAAGACCTAAACGTATAATTTATTTAGGTTTACCAATTATGACTTTAACATTTTCCAATAAGGTCTAACTCAACCGTCCCCAAAGTTAAATCCTTATGTATTTAATCAGAAAGATTATTTTTCGCATATTTTTTTATGTCTTTGGGATAAAATCCCTTATATTTTTTGAAGCATGTACTAAATTTACTGTGAGAGGAATATCCTACAGCCTCTGCTATATCTTGAATTTTAAGGGTAGAGTTCAGTAGGAGTAATTCCGCCATATTCATTCTCCGTCTTTGAGTATATTCTGTAATTGTACATTGATATTTTTGCTTAAATAACTTTTTTAGTTTTGTGCCGCTCATAGTGGATATTTTTTCTAAAGTATCCTGTGAGATAGATGTTGCATAATGATCGTCTATATAATTGGCGACATTTTTCAAAGCCTCATCATCGGCAATAGATAGTGGATTGCTGTACTTATTTAAAAAAGAGTCTATTGTAATACTTAACCATTCCTTTGCCTTTGACTCAAAAAAGATTTCAGCAGCAGGAGATGCCATCTTGCAATTAAGGATATCTTTTGCGATTCTTTCTAAAGGCTTGTTTATTATAATGCTGGTATTAAAAAATAAATCTTCATAGTTACAGACTTTATTCTTATAAGAGGACAGGCATTGCTCTATCATGGACTGATTGAAATTTATACCGATTCCTAAATAAGGAGAGTTTTTGTGAAGTATAAACCTATAGTCTTTAGAATTTTTTGTATTTATAGTAAAAAGTGAATTTGAAGAAAGATTTTGATAAGGATTAAAACATTCACCGTTTGCTGTAACTAAATAAGATAAATAAAGGGAATAGAAATTATTCAAACCAGAAAAACTTGTATGGATAATTTCTTTTTTTATGAAAACATCATAAATATCAATAGTGAAATTATCGCCCTCGTAAAACCAATATATGCCTTCTGCATTATCCGTGCTAAAACGGAATTCATGTCCTACAGTGGAGTATTTTGTATTATCGATAGATTCATCTGTAGAAAAAAAGTTTTTAACAAAGTTATAAAAATCACTCATATTATACCTCCGTGCTTTTTATTTTATCCCGAATAGACATTATCCCGAATAGACTTATTTAGCCATATCTAATTGATTGAAATCCTCATTTATTATAAAATAAATAATAGATAAAAACAAGAAAAACTATGCGTATTGCAAAAGAGTTTGAAAACTAGCCTCTAAAATCAGTCTAAAAAGGCTATTTATAGGGTTTGCTAATTTTAAGAAAAAGGAGGAGTTGTTCAGTGAAGAATAAGAAGAAATCAATACTGAAAAGACTAAAGGATTACGGTGGTAAAAAAAGTTTTTTACTCTATATTGCTATGGTTATGTCTGCTGTATCAGGTGTCATGGTTTTGATGCCTATGGTATATATTCATAGAATTGTAAATAACTTAATTTTAAATGGGATGGTGAATTTTGATTATGTAAAGGAAAATTCAATTTATGCAGCAGTCTTTGCCGGTCTGGGGCTATTCATATACCTAATAGGTTTAATTTTATCCCATATTTTTGCATTTGAAGTGGAAGATAACATTATTAAGACTTCCGTAACAAAACTAATAAACAAACCGCTTGGGTATTTCGATGACAAAGAAAGCGGAAGGATAAGAAATGTAATTGTGTCCGGAGCGTCTGAAACCCATTCTTTTTTAGCGCATCAACTTCCTGATATGACGATGACCATTATATCGCCAATCGTCCTGCTTGTATTTTTCTTCGTGTTTAACTGGAAGTTAGGACTTGCCAGTATGATACCGATGATTATCGGTATGACATTGATGTCATCTATGATGACAGCCGAAACAAAAAAAATGAAAGATGAGTATTATGCAGGACTTTCCAATTTATCTTCTCAGACAGTGGAATATGTTCGAGGAATTCCTGTTGTTAAAACATTTGCACAAAGTGTTGAGAGCTTTGATAAGTTATATTCGTTAATCATAAAAGTAAAAGACAATGTACTTAAGCTTACTATGAGTTATACGAATAAAATGTCGTGGTTTGAAACCGTTTCTACATCGACGGCATTTTTCTTGGTACCTGTGGCATTACTCTTAATAAAATTTAATGGAAACTTATCTAATGTAGTTGCAGATTCTGTTATTTACTTCCTAATAGGACCGGCATTTGCTACTTTTATTATGAGAACTGCGACGATTACACAATCCAGTTATTTTGCGGAACTTGCTTTAGATAAAATTGAGAATATACTTGAGTTTGATGATTTTGTTTATGGAAATAAAACAAGTTCTGATGTTGGGATAGAGTTTAAAAATGTAAGCTTTTCTTATGAAGATGAAAATGTATTAGACGATATTTCATTTAAGGTGAATAAAGGAGAACGAGTTGCTTTAGTCGGATCGTCAGGCAGTGGTAAAACTACTATAGCAAGGCTTGCTGCACGATTTTACGATATTAAAACAGGTGAAATTTATATTGGAGGAATTAATATAAAAGATTTTGAAAAAGAGGCTTTAATGAGAAAAATTGCTTTTGTTTTTCAAAACTCTAAACTATTTAAAATGAGTTTAAGAGATAATCTTTTAATCGGAAAGCCTGATGCAACTAATGAAGAAATTGACAATGCCTTAATCAATTCAGGGTCTAAAGATATTATTGAAAATTTAGATAAAGGACTTGATACTGTTTACGGAACTAAAGGCACATATTTTTCAGGAGGAGAAGCTCAAAGGATTTCTATAGCGAGAGCTTTTTTGAAAGATGCAGATATTATCATTTTAGATGAAGCTACAGCCTTTGCAGATCCTGAAAATGAACATTTGATTCAAGAGTCTTTTAAGAAGCTATCAAAAAGCAAGACAACATTGATGATTGCTCATAGATTATCTACAGTAATAGATGCGGACAAGATTCTCGTTATTGATAAGGGGAAAATTGTAGAAGAAGGCAAGCATGCAGATTTAATAGATATAAATGGGCATTATAAAAAGCTTTGGGATGAATATCAGAAATCCGTAAATTGGAAGATAGGAGGTTAAAATATGGTTTCTTATTTTATGAAAAAATATGCGATGTCAGAAAAAGGCGCTCTTAACTTAAAAAAAGCCATATTTTCACACACGCTTGTTAATTTAACTAAATTGTTCGCACCAATGATCGGTTTTATGTTTCTGTTTCAGTATATAGGCATTTTAAAAAGTATTGAGAGCTACAATTTTACTTCTGTTCATTATATTGCACTAATTGTAGTAATGATGATTGTGATGTTCTTAATAGCGAGGTGGGATTATGTAAGACTTTACACCAATGTGTACAACGAGAGTGCAAATTCAAGAATTGAGTTAGCGGAAAGGTTAAAGAAATTACCTCTTTCTTATTTTGGTAAAAGAGATTTGGCAGACCTTGCGGAAACCATGATGAATGACATGAACTTATATGAAACAATTTTTTCTCATGCTGTACCTCATATATATTCAACGGCTATATCCACAAGTATTATTGCTTTAATGCTTATCTTCTATAATTGGAAACTTGCACTTGCAGCCCTTTGGGTAATTCCCATTTCTATTTTGATTATATTTTTATCAAAGAAAAGTCATAAAAAAATAGTACAAGGCTGGATAGATGATAATCGTAAGGTTTTTGATAATCTACAGGAAAATATAGAGCAGATAGAGCAAATAAAATCTTACAACTTAGAAGATAGGATGTTAAATGATTTTTTTGAAAAATTAAATGCATCCACAAAACAGAAGACGAAAGGTGAAGTTGTTGCCGGAACACTTACAGGAATAGCTACTGCAATTTTAAAGCTTGGAATTATAAGTGTTGCCGTTATCGGCGTCAACATGCTTATGGCAGGGGAGGTAAGTGCGCTGGTTTATATCGCATTTTTAATGCTTACAGCAAGTATTTATCTTCCTATAGAAGGAATAATCACCTTTATGTCAATGATAGTTATGCTTGATGCGGTTGTAGGGAGAATAAAGGAAATAAAGACCATGCCTGTTCAAAAAGGCAAAAAAGATATTGACATTAAAAATTACGATATTGAGTTCAAGGATGTTTATTTCGGATATGATGATTATTCTGTAATAAATTGTGTGAGCTTTACTGCAAAGCAGGGTGAAATCACTGCGCTAATCGGTTCAAGCGGAAGCGGAAAAACAACTCTCACCAAGCTTGCTGCAAGATTTTGGGATATAGATAAAGGAAAGATTTTGATAGGGGGAGAGGACATCGGTAAAATTGATCCGGAAACACTCCTTAAAAATTTCTCTATCGTTTTCCAAGATGTTACTCTTTTTAATTCAAGCATAAAAGATAATATAAAAATCGGTAAAAAAGATGCCACAGATGAAGAGATTATAAGAGCGGCTAAAATAGCAAGATGTTATGAATTTATAGACAAAATGCCGGATGGAATAGATACAGTAATAGGTGAAAACGGACAAAGACTTTCAGGCGGAGAAAGACAAAGAATCTCAATAGCAAGGGCAATACTAAAAGACGCACCAATCATATTGCTTGATGAGGCTACAGCATCTCTGGATGTTGAAAATGAAAGTCTAATTCAAGAGGCTTTATCCGAACTTATAAAAGAAAAAACGGCAATTGTTATTGCTCATAGATTAAGAACAATAAGAAATGCAAACAAAATCGTTTTATTAAATGCCGGAAAAATAGAAGCGATAGGGACAGATGAAGAACTTTGTAAAAGCTCGGAATTTTATAAAGCAATGCTTAGAAAATCTAATATTCAGTAAAAACTTATTTAGAAGGAAATATAAAAATGGAAAAATTAAGAATTAAAGATTTAGTTACGATAGGTGTATTTACAGTAATATATTTTGTACTTATGTTTGCTTCGGGAATGATTGGTATTGTACCGATTTTATACTTGGCATACCCTACACTGGCAGGCATTATAACAGGAATAGTTATAATGCTCTTTATGGCAAAAGTTCAAAAATCATGGGGATTATTTATACTTGGGTTGATTTGTAGTCTTTTAGCAATTGCAATGGGAAATACATATGTAATATTGATACATGCTGTAATCAGTATGGCAATTGCGGAACTTTTAAGAAAAAAAGGAGAATATAAATCATTTAAATTTAATATGCTCTCATTTGCCGTATTCAACACTTGGATTTGTGGTTTCCTTATGCAAGTTTTGTTGGCTAAAGACAAGGTTATTAAACTGGCGGAAACAGGCGGTATGGGTCACGATTATATAATGAAGCTCATAGCACTTTTGAATTATCGAAGTATGGTATTAGTATATATCGGTGCTGTTGTCGGCGGGATACTCGGCGCATATATCGGTAAAGTCTTTTTGAAAAAGCATTTCGAAAAAGCTGGTATTGTATAATGCTCGTTTCTTTAGACAATCCATATAATCCCAATCCAATTAGTAAAATTTTAGTAAGTTTTTCACTTGGATTTGCTGTATTTTATAAAGTAAATACCTATTTTGAATGGGGAATTGTGCTTCTTATTTCATTTCTTTTTTTAATGAATGGATTTAAGAAAGAAGCCTTAAAAAACATATCATTTTTTGGGGTTCTTTCTTTGATACCTAATCTTGATGTAATTAGAAATATGAATGCGATTTTAATGATGTTTTTTATGCTATTTGCTGTATGTAAGATGTTTTATCTTCCATTTAGTGCGGGAAGTTTTTTTTTAAAAACATCGGATGTAGGAAGTGTAATATCCTCAATGGATAAAATGAATTTACCTCGTACTGTTTCTATACCAATTGCTGTAATGTTTAGGTTTTTTCCTTCATTTAGGGAAGAAAGTCACAATATAAAACTTGCTATGAAAATAAGGGGTATTACATTTAAAAATCCAATTTCATACATCGAGTATGTAATTGTGCCTTTACTTGTTATGTCTTCTAATATTTCTGATGATATTGCAAAGGCAGCAGAAACAAAATGTATTGAAAATCCTGTTAAAAAAACTAGGTACATATCCGTCAAAACGAAAACAGTTGATTTTGTTTATGTGCTTTCAATACTGATTATGGTTATAGGAGGAGCTTTATGGTAGAAATTGAAAATTTATCTCTATCTTATGGAAATTCTCCTAAAGTGTTAAAAAACATTTCTTTAGATGTAAAAAAAGGCGAATGTGTATTATTTACTGGGAAAAGTGGTAGCGGAAAATCTTCAATTATAAATTCTATCAATGGGTTAGCTGTACGATATGATGGAGCTTCTATGGGTGGAACCATCAGGATTGATAATAAAGATATTAAAAACCTCGAATTATACGAAATATCGCTCTTAGTATCAAATGTATTTCAAAATCCAAAGACACACTTTTTCAATATAAATACTACTCTTGAATTACTTCTCTATTTGGAGAATATAGGACTTTCAAAAAAACAAATGGATGAAAGACTAAATGATATGTTGGATTTGTTTCCGATAGAACATCTTTTAAATAGAGATATTTTTAAGCTTTCGGGTGGAGAAAAGCAGATCTTATGTATTGCTGCAAGTTATATATCTGGAACGGAAATCATTGTTTTAGATGAGCCTTCATCAAATCTTGATGAAGAAAACATTTTAATCATAAAAGAAATGCTTATAAAACTTAAAGATAAGGGGAAAACTCTTATAATCTCAGAACATAGAATATTTTATCTAATGGATATTGTAGATAGAGTTTTTTTGATTAAAGATGGGGAAATACAAAAGGAATATACTCAAATAGATTTTATGAAAATACCGTCTGAAAAGCTAAAGAAGTTAGGTTTAAGAAATAAGAATAGAGTAAAACTTACAGTACCCGAAAATGAAAATAAGGGAAATTTAGAAGTAAAAAACATTGAATTTAAGTTTAATGGCATAGATAAAAAATTGCATTTAAAAGACCTCTCTTTTGAAATGGGAAAAATTTACGGCATAGTAGGAACAAACGGACTTGGTAAATCCACTTTGCTCAGATGCCTTATAGGCTTAGAAAGAAAATCGAAGGATGAAATCTATTTGGACGGCAAAAGACTTTCAAAATCAGATAGGCTAAAAATATCATCCCTTGTAATGCAGGATGTTAATCATCAGCTTTTTACCGATTCTATTGCAAGTGAAGTAGGTCTTGGAATAAAAAATATTGAAAGTAGTTATGTTGAAAATATTCTGAAAAAACTTGATTTATATGAATCAAAAGATCGTCATCCAATGAGCTTGTCAGGTGGACAAAAGCAAAGGGTAGCAATTGCATCTGTACTATGTAAAAAATCTAAACTTATATTTTTTGATGAGCCTACTAGTGGAATGGATTATTGCAATATGATGAACATATCCCATCTGATCAACGAATGTAAAAGCGATAAGAAAATAATATTCATTGTTTCACATGACCAAGAATTTTTAAATTCGATAGCTGACAATGTTATATATTTGTAAATATCCATAGTGATACTCATATTTGAAAAATCAAAATAAAGGAGATTTAAAGATGTAAGGAGATAAAAATATGAAATATCATGACATGATAATAGAAAATATAAGTGTATGTGAATTTCTTTTATCGTGTGAAAGTAAGATATTTTGTTTAGGAAAATTTTTATGCGTTATTAAATAATATAATAGAAAAAGAATACATTTCTAAAAGAGGACTTTTTACGCCAAAGTGTAGAAGTCCTCCTTTTTTATTATCACTAACGGAAAAGGAGAGAATGGGAGTCGCTTAACCTTATATTCCATTCATAATGGCCGTGCGATTGAGGGGACAAGAGTTCTAACGGGTGATGTTATCGGTGAAACACCAGATAATACAGGTTTGAAAGTTTCTTATCAAAAGTATAAGAACAAGAAAGAAAAATTGGTGTATGTCAATCCTCAATTTTATTTCCCAAAAGTCATTCAACTTCAGACTACTATTTTACCAGCAATTAGTCAGTTTGGTGGGGATGAGTTTGAATGAGCAAAACATATTTATGAGTTTTTGAAATCTCAAGGGCCAAGCGGTGGTAGACACCAGAATAAACCGACTGACTAGGTGGCTTACAGGTTCTGTAAGTCGTCTTTTTTACTTTAATAGTAATGTTTTACATTTTAAGGAGAACGCAGTTTTGGCTCGTTCTCTTTTTTTGTTGTGATACTTCTTTCAAGGAATATTTGATAGGATTGGAGTGAAAAAAGATTAACTAGGAAAGAAGGAAGTATATGGAAGCCATTTATCAACGTGATTCGGATCAAGATGGATTAACTGATGCTCAAGAATTGGCGCTAGGAACCAATCCTCTTAGCGCAGATTCTGATGGTGATGGTCGTTCAGATTTATTGGAAATAGAAGAAGGAACCAATCCCTTAGAAAAGGATTTACAAGACATAGACCAAACAAGTCTAACGGAACCGTCATCAGTATTTATGGAAATGAAACAAAAGATTTCAGATATGATGGAGAGTCACTACAAGGAATTTATACAGGCTCTGATTAGTATTGAAACAGGGATTGAAAACCAACAAGACCTAGAAGACTTATATACTTACTACATGAGAACAGATGCCGTTTCTCTTTTGTCTAGTGATTTAGAAACCAGTCCTCAAGAGGTTGAAATGGAGATAGAGTTGTAGGGGAATCATGTGATTCTCCTATTTTCGTATAGATGAAAGGAGCGAGTATGGAAGTAATGCAATTATTGGCTATGTTTCGTGGAACAATTCCCAAAGATAGAGAGAAAATGGACTTATTCCTTCGTTATCAAGCGCAACATTTTGATGAGAAATGGCAGGACTTGGTAGAGAGTTTTTTGACTGAAGAGGGCAAGATAGAAGAGATACCTCAAGTCTATTCTTTTCATCAAGATATTGTTTCTTTTCTAGAGGCCAGTTCTGAAAATAATGACCAAGATTTAGAAAGTTACACAAGAAATTTTGGACAAGCAGGTCTAAGTAAATTATCTCAATTAAGTAATTTTGAGAAAAACTTGGTGCTAGAAGTCGCAACCTATAACCTTTCCACTCGATTTTATATCCAATCTGAAAAAGAGAAGCTAACACCATTAAGTGAGCTTGTATTTCATCAGAATCAGGATGTCAATTTAGTCAATGTCTATCGGGTTGCGAATAATCTATCTGACCGTGTTAGTAGAGATATAGAGGAATTTCTTCTAATGGTTGACTCAAAAGAGCTTAAAAAAGAAGTTCTTGAGATTCATTTTGAAGAAAAAGAGGGAGATGTTCTAGCTTATTTGGGTTCAGAATTGATGGCTACTTTAGATACCGTGACGGATCTTGTCCATCATGAAGAAAACTACACACAACTCCCACTGACACAAAAGCTGAAGATTATTACTCATTTTGATGAAGTAAAGGCTATAAGAGAAAAGTCTAAGCAAGTAGAGGAAGCGGTCTTACCTTTAGATAATATTGACCAAGTAGAAGAAAATGTGGAAGTTCATTCCCTATCTAAAGTAGATAAAATTGTAGAAGAAGCTTTGAGGGAATATCCGATTGGTTCACAAGTAAGTTATAAAGGACAAGTATTTCAGTTGGTTTCGATTGAAAATGCACAGTTAAATGACTTAGTTCGCCTAGAGCTATTCAATGATTTCAAGCAGTTATTTGAAGAGAATCCTATCTTATACTTGAACAGTTTGGAAGAGATTGAACAAGTATTGTCTCATGTAGAAATTGAAAAAGAAGATTCAGATATTGAGATTGAATCACCAAGTGAAAGCCAGGAAATAGATCTGTTTTCCTATCTGGAAGAGGATAATGAAAAGGAAAAGGATAAGGAAACAGAAACGCTTATTTCAGGTATAGAAGAGACGGATGTCCCCGTTCAAGATTTTGTTTTTCCAGATGATTTAGAGGACTTTTATCCTAAGACAAATCGAGAAAAAATTGAAACGAATATCGCCGCAATTGATCTTGTTAAAAGATTAGAAAAAGAGAGACGACAAGCAAATCCAGAAGAACAAGAACTACTAGCCAAGTATGTCGGATGGGGTGGCCTTGCCAATGAATTTTTTGATGAACTCAATCCAAAGTATGAAACAGAACGTTTAACTCTTAAGAGCTTAGTAAGCAAATCAGAATACTCGACCATGAAACAAAGTTCTCTCACAGCCTATTATACAGACCCAATGATTATTCGCCAGATTTGGCAAAAATTACTGGCTGATGGTTTTGAAGGAGGAAGGATATTAGATCCTTCTATGGGGACCGGGAACTTCTTTGCGGCGATGCCTAGAAGTATACGAGATAAATCAGAACTCTATGGGGTTGAATTAGACAGTGTGACAGGCGCAATCGCAAAACAACTCCACCCCAATACCCATATTGAAGTGCGAGGATTTGAAGAAGTGCCCTATCAAAATAATAGTTTTGATTTAGTCTTAACGAATGTTCCTTTTGGAAATTTTCGCATTGCCGATAAAAACTATGATAAACCTTATATGATTCATGATTACTTTGTCAAACACTCACTTGATTTAGTAAGAGACGGAGGACAAGTGTCGATTATCTCATCTATTGGGACAATGGATAAGCGGACAGATAATGTTTTACAAGAGATTAAATCCAACACTCATTTTTTAGGGGGAGTTCGGTTGCCGGATACGGCTTTTAAAAAGATTGCAGGTACTCGAGTGACCACAGACCTCCTCTTCTTTCAAAAGGATCAAGCAAAGAATCTTAATGAAGAGGAGCTTGTCTTTAGTGGCTCTATTCCCTTTGAGGAGGATAAGCGTGTCTGGATCAATCCTTATTTTGATGGGAAATACAATACACAAGTTTTGGGTGAATATGAGGTACGTAATTTTAATGGAGGAATCCTCAATGTTAAGAGGGTATCAGAAACATTAGCTATTGACATAATGAAAGCATTCGAGAATGTGGAAGCACCTAAACAAATTGACAATTCTTTGAAAGCACCTGTTTTTATCCAAGAAGAAGTGGATAATTCTATCCCAAGTCGTATACGTGAGGACTTAGCGCTCTATTCTTTTGGATATGAGGGTAATCAAATTTATTACCGAGATACGCATGGTATTCGAAAAAGTTCAAAGGTAGACGAAATTAGTTATTATGTAGATGAGAAGGGAGATTTTAAAGCTTGGGACAGTTCTTTGTCTGAACATAAAATAGATCGATTCGTACAACTTCATTTGACAGATGAGGAAGCACTAGATGTTTACAAGTCAGAAGAAGCGAGTAAAAGAGGGAAATATAAGGGACTGTTCAAAAAAACTGTCTTTTATGAAAGCCCCTTATCGGACAAGGATATTAGTCGTATTAAGGGCATGGTTGATTTGAGAGAAACCTATCAATCCTTAATTGAAATTCAACGCCATCAAGATTATAGTAGAACAGATTTTCAGGTATTACTTAGTAAACTCAATCGTAACTATGACCGTTTTGTAAGTCAATTTGGATACTTGAATGCCTCAGTCAATCGGAACTTATTTGATAGTGACGATAAGTATTCTTTACTAGCAAGTTTAGAAGATGAATACATTGATTCTAAAGATCAGAAAGTAAAATATAAAAAATCTTTAGCCTTTGAGAAAGCATTGGTTAGGCCAGAGAGAGTGATTGCAAGAGTTTCAACTGCTCTAGATGCCTTAAACTCTAGTTTATCGGATGGTAGAGGGGTTGATTTAGACTATATGGTATCAATTTATCCCGAACATAGCCAAGCTGCTATTTTAGATGAGTTAGGTGACCAGATTTTAATAGATCCCGAAAGATATTTAAGAGGAGAAAGAAAATATCTTTCTAAGAACCAGTTTTTGTCAGGAGATATTCTCAACAAGATAGAAGTAGTTCAACTATTAGTGGAGGAAAACAACCAAGAATATGATTGGAACCACGCTTTAGATTTGTTAGAATCTGTTCGCCCTCCGCGGATTCATCTGGCAGATATTGAGTTCAAAATAGGGTCACGTTGGATCCCTCAATCCGTTTATGGTAAATTTGCCTTTGAATGTTTTACCAATCGTGAATTTGAATTGTCTTCGCCTGATGTAGAACAAGTCATTGAAGTGAATCCTGTTGATGGGCAGGTTCATTTAAGGACATCATTTGCTTATCGCTATCCAAGTGCCAAAGATAGTAGTCTTGGAGTCAGTGGGTCACGTTATGATACAGGAAGAAAGATTTTTGAGAATTTACTTAATTCGAACCAACCTACTATTACCATGACTATTACGGAAGGAGAAAAGAAAAAGACCATCACAGATTTGGAAAAAACTTCTGTTCTAAGAGCGAAAGAGCAGCATTTACAAGAGCTCTTTCAAGAATTTGTCTCACGGTATCCAGAAGTCCAACAAGTCATTGAGGAAAGCTATAATCGTCTTTATAATCGAACAGTTAGTCGAGAGTATGACGGTAGCCATCTAGTCATTGATGGCTTGGCACAAAACATCAGCCTTCGCCCTCATCAAGAGAATGCCATTCAAAGAATCGTAGAAGAAAAAAGAGCTTTATTAGCTCATGAGGTAGGTTCAGGAAAGACCTTGACCATGCTTGGTGCTGGGTTTAAATTAAAGGAGTTGGGGATGGTTCATAAGCCCTTGTATGTGGTGCCCTCTAGTTTGTCTGCTCAATTTGGCCAAGAGATCATGAAATTTTTCCCTACTAAAAAGGTCTTTGTGACTACTAAGAAAGATTTTGTGAAGGCGAGAAGAAAACAATTTGTGTCACGTATTATTACAGGAGATTACGATGCCATTGTCATTGGGGATTCTCAATTTGAAAAAATCCCTGTCAGTAAAGAAAGACAGATGAACTATATTGAGGATAAACTCAATGAACTACGAGAGATTAAAACACATTCTGAAAACAAGTATACCGTTAAAGAAGCGGAGCAATCAATAAGTGGTCTAGAGAAACAATTGGAAGAACTCCAACGCTTTAATCGTGATAGTTTTATTGATTTTGAGAACTTAGGAATTGATTTTCTCTTTGTGGATGAAGCACATCACTTTAAAAATATTCGTCCAATTACTGGACTTGGGAATGTAGCAGGGATTACTAATACAACTTCTAAGAAGAATGTGGATATGGAGATGAAGGTTCGACAGATTCAGGAAGAACATGATTTTAAAAATATTGTCTTTGCGACAGGAACACCTGTTTCCAATTCTATTAGTGAGTTGTATACTATGATGAACTACATTCAACCGGATATCTTAAAACGCTATCAAGTTGATTATTTTGACTCTTGGGTAGGTGCTTTTGGAGAAATTCAAAACTCTATGGAATTAGCTCCTACAGGAGATAAGTACCAACCTAAGAAACGATTTAAAAAGTTTGTCAATCTACCTGAGTTGATGAAAATCTATAAAGAAACAGCCGACATTCAAACACAAGATATGTTGGATTTACCTGTTCCAGAAGCTCATATTATCCCTATTGAGAGTGAGTTAACTGAAAACCAGAAACTCTATCTAGAAGAATTGGTTATGAGGTCAGATATGGTCAAATGTGGAACAGTTGATCCGAGTCAGGATAACATGTTAAAAATTACGGGTGAGGCACGAAAACTAGCAATTGATATGCGTTTATTGGACTCTAGTTATAGTCTAGCAGATAATCATAAACTGCTTCAGGTAGTGGATAATGTTGAAAGAATTTATCGTGAGGGAATGGAAAATAAGGCTACTCAGATGATTTTTTCAGATATTGGCACACCTAAGAAAAAAGATAATGGCTTTGATGTTTATTCTGAGATTAAGGCTTTATTAGTTGATAGAGGAGTCCCTAGTAAGGAAATTGCCTTTGTACATGATGCCAATAGTGATGAAAAGAAGAATAGTTTGTCTCGAAAGGTCAATGCAGGAGAGGTGCGGATTCTCCTTGCCTCAACTGAAAAAGGAGGAACAGGTTTAAATGTTCAGAGCAAGATGAAAGCAGTTCATCATCTGGATGTACCGTGGAGACCAAGTGACATTCAGCAGCGCAATGGACGGATTATCCGACAGGGAAATGAAAACAAGGAAGTGGATATTTACCACTATATTACCAAAGGTTCGTTTGATAATTATCTATGGGCAACTCAGGAGAACAAACTCCGTTATATTAAGCAAATTATGACTTCTAAGGAGCCGATTCGTGCTGCAGAAGACATTGATGAGCAGACTATGACAGCTTCTGATTTTAAGGCACTAGCAACAGGTAATCCTTATCTCAAATATAAGATGGAACTAGAGAATGATCTAACTCTATTAGAAAATCAAAGACGCGCCTTTCAACGCAGCAAGGATCACTATCGTCATACAATCTCTTACTGTGAAGAAAATATGCCCATTCTTGAGAAACGATTAAGCAAGTATGAAGGCGACATTCAACAGTCTGAAATGTCGAAAGACCAGGCATTTTCTATGACGATAGGCAAGCAAGCTTTTGACCAACGAGCTGAAGCAGGGGAATCCCTACACCGTCTTATCCGTCATAATCAATCTGACAGCAAAGAATTCCGTACCCTGGCAAGTTATCGAGGATTTGACATTAAAATGCTTAGTCTTCCAACAAATCAACCTCTTCCTGAAACCTTCTCTGTTAAGATTGTAGGAGAAAATCAATATTCTGTCAGTTTAGATTTGTATTCTCCTTTGGGGACAATTCAAAGGCTCCAACATACGATTGATCATATTAAAGAGGACCAAGTGAAAACTCAGAACTTATTAGATGAATTAAAGGATAAATGGACTACTGCTGAGGTAGAAATTGAGAAAAATTTTCCAAAGGAAGAGGATTATCAAACTAAAAAGGCCGAATACGATGTACTCGCGCCATTGATTGAAACAGAAACGGATTTAGATATTATAGATCAAGCCTTAAGACAATTCCATGAAAAAGGAAACGAAAAACAGGAACAACTTTCTTTTGAATTGGATTAAAAAATAGATACAAATAGCGGACAAGAAATGAAAAGCGCGGTAGAATAAAGATAGAAAGAAACGAGGTAACGATTATGATGGAAGATACCTATTATCAATTAGAAGAGGCTTTGGTACAGGGATTTCAAACGCCTGAAGAATACCAAGCCTACAAGGAGTTAAAAGAACATTATGAGGAAGTGACGGGGGATTACAGCTTTTCTATACGAGAACTCACTAGCCAATTGGAAATCTCTCTTCAGAATCATCGAGGTGTGGACTTTGAAGAGCATGAAAAAGAGGAGTATTTGGACTTAGTTCAAAAGCTAGAGGAATTTGATTCCTCTCTTGCCACCCATTATCGTCAATTGATTGATTAGGAAGGAGAAAGTCATGAATGATTTACTCCTTATCCCAGTAATTTTTTTAGCAGTAGGAGGAATTCTCATTCTTTTATGGAGACTCTTTCTTATTGCCAGTGGACTTTTCCTTATTGGTTTTATCAGTTTTCTTATTTTCGTGGAGGTCTATGGAATTTATTTGTTCTTTACTGAACCGACTTTATACTTTGATGATATCAGGCAACATGGTTTAACTAGTTTTACGGCTGTGTACCTTTTCATCAATCTGATGTTGGTTCTAGGATTCAGTTGGCGTTTCATAAACTCCAAAACTAAGGAAAGTATGTAAACTTGTTAGATGGTTAAAAAACTTTATCTGAATCTAAATTCGGATAGGGTTTTTTATTTGCCTTGATTCTTTCATATACATCATAGCTAAATTGGAGTAATAATTTATGAAAATCATTATCCTCACTATTATTACTTGTATTTATGGCTTGTTTATGGCGTTCAATATGAGAAAGAGCTCTTCTCAAATTTTCTTCTTTTAATTTGTTCATATTTATATTATAAACTGAAGACAGCTAATTTTGATATTTTTCTCTGAACTGTACGATTTTTCGCCTGAAATGTAGGAATTACCTTTCGTTGTGATGTGATAAAACTTACAAGTTCTTTTTGTTATTCTTGACCTAGTTTTTATAGAAAGAAGGTCTAAGATGTTAAATAAAGTCAAAACTAAAGCCTTAATTAGTGTTGGAGCAGTAGCCGCAACTAGCTTTATTCTCATGATGGGATATACTGCTGGTCAACATTCTACTGCTAAACAAAGTCGCAAAGAAATCGAATTGGCTGCAGCTAAACTTGTAGAGGACAAACAAGCAGAAGATAAAGCCAGCATTTTGTCATCGGATACTGTAAAAGAATTTTTGACTCAGTACTATACGAAAGAAAAACTAGGAGAAAATAATACACGCATTCAACCTTATATGACTGAATCGGCTTATTCTCAAGAATTGACAAGTCAAAACGATGCCATGAACCAAGTGTATAAGGACTATATTTTGGATTATCATTTTGAAAAAGCTGATATCTTTGTCAATCAGACTACGAATCAAGCCATTGCCATGGTCTCTTATAATGTAACCTATGTATCTGATTTAAAGAATGCCAACCAATCAAAGACCAATCAGACAGAAACAAGAACTGTTAAATTGTCCTATTCTAAACTACCTGGTAAGTTATTGGTCAATCAAGTGCAGGTTTGGAAATCTGGGTTAGATGATTTAGATAAGGCCACTCCCAAAACTTTGGAAGAATCCTCATCTGTTCCATCACTGCCAAATACTACGACAAAATGATGATATTGCATGGAAATAGAAGAATGTAAGCAAATTTCAATTCTTGATGTAGCAAGTCGTTTAGGTATCTCCTTTAAACAAGTTTCTAGCAGTGTCTATGAACATCCTGAACACGATTCATTTCGGATTTTTTCAACTACCAATACTTTTAAATGGTTTTCAAGAGATATTCAAGGTGATGTCATTGATTTTGTTCGACTTGTTCAGGGAATTTCCTTTAAAGAAGCTCTATCCTTTCTTTCTGAAGAACCTTTTCAAAAAGAAGCTGTTCAAGAAAAAAGAGAGAGACCATTTTATTATCCTTTAAAGAGAGTAGAAGATTCTAACTGTAGTCTGGCCAGATATTACTTAACAGAATGTAGAGGAATTTCAGACGAAATTATACAAAAGATAATTCAACAAGGTTTGATAGCACAAGCTAGTTGGAAAACAAATGAAACTGTTGAACCTGTTATTGTTTTTAAAAGCTTTGATCATCGTCACAAGCTGCAGGCAGCAAGCTTACAAGGGATTTATAAGAATCCCGCTCTTTCTAGAAAGAGGTTAAAAACGATTCTAAAAGGAAGCCATGGACATATTGGAATATCCTTTGACATTGGTAAACCAAATAGACTGGTCTTTTGTGAATCGTTCATCGACTTGATGAGCTATTACGAACTGCATCAACAAAGTCTATCAGATGTTCGCTTGGTATCTATGGAAGGATTAAAAAGGTCTGTTGTTGCTTATCAAACTTTACGACTGATAGCTGAAGAAAATCAGAAGTTGGAATTTTTGGATACAGTAATACCTTCAAAGTTATTGCCTTTAATCAATACAATTCGTGATACCACCAGCTATTTTGATAATCATCCTGATTTATTGACACTTGCGGTAGATTGTGATGATGCAGGAAAAGATTTTTCTGATAAGTTATCTCAATCAGGATTTCCTGTTTTCCTGGATTTACCTGATAATGAATCTGGGAAAGAAAAAGTAGACTGGAATGATGTCCTTAGAGAAAAGAAATCAGATTTACAATTGATGATCGAGAATGCAAAAGATACATTGAGGAATCAACCAGTAAGACAAACCTCTCAATGTTTAGAATTGTGATAACAAAATCAAGACGTTTTAGCTAATATTAGAATGAAGGAGGATCGTATATGACCATTATTGAACGCTTAGAAGAAAAGGTCACTAGGCAAGAAAGTAAGGTAGCAAGAGAGACAGAAAAACTAGCTGCTTACAAAGAGCAACTGGAGACAGCGATGTTTGCGACGTTCAAAAGACGTCAAAGCATTAGTCACATGAGTTTTGAAGAAGCTCTTGACCATGCCTTCGGTAGAGAAAGACAATTCGATGATTCTGAATTTAGAAAGGATGAAATGAGTGAATGACAAAAGATTGGAATTTTAATCAACCATTAGAAAGTAAATCAGAAAATCAAGAAGATCCAGATAAAATTGCGGCCTTATTTGGTAATCATCAAGGAGGTAATGATGTAAATTATGAAGCAGCTTTTCAAAAGCGTAAACAAGCACCTGTGACGGAATCAAATTCTAGTTCTAAACCCAAAGTTACAGAGGTTAGAACAGGAAAAGAGACAGATATCACTACAAGTTATCAGCAACATCTTAAAAGACTGATTGCGGATAACAATAGCGATATTCAAAGTAGTCAAAAGAAAATTGAAGAGCTACATACGTTGATTGACACAAAGAATAAAGACAATAAGAAATTGCAGTCCATTTACGATGCGATTTCCGAATTACACTAAGCAGTCCTGATAGGCTGCTTTTTTTGAGAGGTTATAGATGTTTACAACATTTTTTAAGAAAAATCAAGACAATAGTGATGTATTTAAGAAGCTAATTCATCGACTATCTGATATGTCTGTCCAAGATCTTGAAAAAATAGACCGACTGCTAGATATCATTTTCACTCCAGAACAAGAATCAGAACAACTAAAAACAGAATCAATTTATAGGGAAGAAACATTGGACGACACATTAAAGGAAGCTAAGAATCAACTTCATAAGGAACAATTGGAGAAGAATTTAGAGAGATTTAGGAAAAATAGTCAATAATGCACCAAAATTGGTGCGTTATACTTTTTTATGCTATAATTGAATTATAAAAATAAAGGAGTTTGCCATGATTGGAAAGAACATAAAATCCTTACGTAAAACACATGACTTAACACAAGACGACTTTGCCCGAATTGTAGGAATTTCTCGAAATAGCTTGAGCCGGTATGAAAATGGAACGAGTTCAGTCTCTACGGAACTAATAGATATCATTTGCCAGAAGTTTAATGTATCTTATGTCGATATTGTTGGAGAAGATAAAATGCTCAATCCTGTTGAAGATTATGAATTAACTTTAAAAATTGAAATTGTGAAAGAAAGAGGTGCTAATCTATTATCTCGACTCTATCGTTATCAAGATAGTCAGGGAATTGGCATTGATGATGAATCTAATCCTTGGATTTTAATGAGTGATGATCTATCTGATTTGATTCATACGAATATCTATCTAGTAGAAACTTTTGATGAAATAGAGAGATATAGTGGCTATTTGGATGGAATTGAACGTATGTTAGAGATATCTGAAAAACGGATGGTAGCCTAATGGAAATCCAAGATTATACCGATAGTGCATTCAAACATGCTTTAGCTCGGAACGTTCGCTCACTGACAAGAGGAAAAAAATCCAGTAAGCAACCTATAGCGATTTTGCTTGGAGGGCAAAGTGGAGCTGGTAAGACTACAATTCATCGTATTAAACAGAAAGAATTTCAAGGAAATATTGTTATCATAGATGGCGATAGTTTTCGCTCTCAACATCCACACTATTTAGAACTGCAGCAAGAATATGGCAAAGATAGTGTTGAATACACCAAAGATTTTGCGGGTAAAATGGTAGAGTCTTTAGTAACAGAATTGAGTCATTTGGGATACAATCTTTTGATAGAGGGAACTTTACGAACGGTTGATGTTCCAAAGAAAACAGCACAACTCTTGAAAAATAAGGGATATGAAGTACAATTAGCCTTGATTGCGACAAAGCCTAAGCTGTCCTATCTGAGCACCCTTATCCGATACGAAGAACTGTACGCTATCAATCCAAATCAAGCACGCGCAACTCCAAAAGAACATCATGATTTCATTGTAAATCATTTAGTTGATAATACACGACAATTGGAAGAAGTAGCTATCTTTGAAAGAATTCAAATTTACCAACGAGATAGAAGTTGTGTATATGATTCAAAAGAAAATACAACTTCAGCAGCAACCGTTCTTCATGACTTACTATTTGGAGAATGGAATCAAGTAGAGAAGGATATGCTTAAATCAGGAGAAGAAAGATTGAAAGATTTAACTAATCGAAATGGTTTGTAGAGTTAGATTTTTAAAATAAAGTCTATTGGATCGTCAATTAAAAAATAACGATCCTTTTTTATATTCTCTATCTTCTTGTTCTTCATATTTTTTCAAAAGTTTTAGCATTCTTCAGTGATGATTTCCTAACAATATAAGTACGAATTTAGAGTAGTTTATGATTATTTTAAATCTTGGGGATTATTAAACTCTTGATTTTTTCCAGCAGCTATGGTATTCTTTTGTTAGTTAATAAACTTACAAAAGGAGAACAAATGTTTTCACCTATTAAATTAAAAGAAAAAAGAGAAAGTCAGGGGTTATCACAATCTCAACTTGCATCCAGTTTGGGAATCAGTAGAGCTTCATACTTTAATTGGGAATTAGGTAAAACAAAGCCTAATCAAAACAATCTAACCAAATTGAGTCAGATTTTGAATGTTGATCCTCGATATTTTGAATCAGAGTATGAAATAGTTGAAACTTATCTCAAGCTAACTGAAAAGAATCAAAAAGCGACACTTCATTATGCAAAAGAATTATTGAACAATCAAAACTCTAAAGTTGTAGAAGTTTCTGAACGATTTGCTTATAAGGTCTATGAAAAATTATCAGCTGGTACAGGAACAGCTTACTTTGATGATGGTAATTACGATACAGTTTACTTCAATCATCAATTTGATTATGACTTTGCATCATGGGTGTTTGGTAATTCAATGGAACCGACATATGAAAATGGTTCTGTAGCCCTTATTAAGCAAACAGGATTTGATTATGATGGAGCTATCTATGCCATCGATTGGGATGGTCAAACCTATATCAAGAAAGTGTATCGTGAAGAAAATGGACTTCGTTTAGTTTCACTCAATCGAAACTATTCAGATAAGTTTGCGCCTTATGATGAGAATCCTCGTATCATAGGGAAAATTGTTGGAAACTTTATGCCTTTAGAGGACTGAGTATGACTTGGTTTGATTATAGTCTCGAACCTAAAAGCGACATTGCCTTTATTGATATGAAATCTTTTTACGCAAGTGTAGAATGTGTAGATAGAGGCCTGCATCCACTTAAGACTTCACTTTGTGTTATGAGTCGTGCAGATAATTCTGCGGGTTTAATTCTTGCCTCCTCTCCTATGTTTAAGAAGGTATTTGGGAAATCAAATGTTGGACGTTCCTATGATTTACCATTTGATGTAAAGACTAGAAAGTTCTCTTACTATAATGCTAGAAAGCAAGGGTTACCGACAACGATAGACTATGTCCGTTATATAGAAGAGTGGGCAAAATCAACAGTGATTGTTCCTCCGAGAATGGATACTTATATTGCAGTCAATATGGAGATTCAAAAAATCTTTCAAGATTTTGCAGCACCAGACGATATTTATCCCTACTCAATTGATGAAGGTTTTATTGATTTAACAAGTTCATTAAATTATTTTGTGCCTGATAAAAGTATTAGTCGAAAAGATAAGTTAGACATCATCTCAGCTGCTATTCAAAAAAAGATTTGGAGAAAAACAGGAATCTATTCAACGGTTGGTATGTCTAATGCCAATCCCTTATTAGCAAAGTTAGCACTAGATAATGAAGCTAAAAAGACTCCGACAATGAGAGCCAATTGGTCCTATGAAGATGTTGAAAAGAAAGTATGGTCTATCCCTAAAATGACAGATTTCTGGGGAATTGGGAATCGGATGGAGAAGAGATTACATAGTTTAGGTATCTTTTCGATTAAAGAATTAGCTAAGGCTAATCCTGACTTGATTAAAAAAGAGCTTGGTATCATGGGCTTAGAGTTATGGTTTCATGCTAATGGGATTGATGAAAGTAATGTTCATAAACCTTATAAGCCAAAGTCAAAAGGAATAGGGAACTCTCAAGTTTTACCTAGAGATTATGTCAAACAAAGAGATATTGAAATCATACTTCGTGAGATGGCAGAACAAGTTGCAGTTAGATTGAGAAGAGCTGGTAAGAAAGCAACTGTAGTTTCTATACACTTAGGGTATTCTAAAGTGGAACAGAAACGATCTATTCATACTCAAATGAAGATTGAACCAACCAATCAAACAGCACTACTTACAAACTATGTTTTAAAGTTATTTCACACTAAATATACTTCAGGAGCTATCAGAAGTGTTGCAGTGAGCTATTCAGGTTTAGTAGATGAATCATTTGGATTGATTTCATTATTTGATGATGTTGAGAAAATAGAAAAAGAAGAAAGGCTCCAGTCCGCAATTGATGCTATTCGAACAGAATTTGGTTTTACTTCACTATTGAAAGGGAATGCCCTGGATCAAGCTTCTAGAACAATCGCAAGAAGTAAACTCATTGGTGGTCATTCAGCTGGAGGATTAGATGGACTAAAATGATGAATCGTTCTTATTTACCTTTTTTGTCTGCAAGAGAGTATCAAGACCGTGGGATGGCTAAGTGGATGGGATTCTTTTTGTCAGAACATTCCAGTTCTCTTTGGGAAGAAAAAAATAGAGAAGACATCTCCATTTCCCTATCAATGGAAGAGAAAGTTCTATTTGTTCGTCAACTTTATACGAATGTATTCCCAGCAACTTTTGTTTGTAAGCTCTCAAATAGAAGAAAAGTAGTATCGGGTATTGTTAAAGAGATTGGGAGAGAGTCTATATCCATTAAATCAGACTCTGGTTTTCTTCGATTAAGATGGGGAGATATACTCGATATACAGATAGAAGGGGTAGATTTATATGAATCGTAAAGAATTATATGATGATAAATTACAGCTAGATTATTTTTCTGATTCTTATTTAAGGTTTGAGTCAGATTTTTACAAGTATTCTGCTTTAGATATACCATTAACATTTATCACTGATGATATTTTACGCACCATGGCTATGTCTCAGAAACATTATTTTAAATTAAACAAAAGCAAATCTTTAGACAATCGTGATCATTACTTTGTTTTTTCTATCAAGATGAACAAAGATAGTAGTGGGATTAGGCAGTATGAATATCAGAGACATTGTTTTAATTTGTAAGAGTCCGATAGGGCTCTTTTTTCTGTGATAATTTTATCAAAAAGTATTTGTTATACTTTTTTTAATTTAGATTTATCTTGGGGGTTTGGGGGCGTGCCACCACATTTTCATATCGTTTGTTTTTTAAACCGTGAGGTTTGAAATGGCAGGCGATATGATTTTTGGGATATTGTGGACACAATATCTGAGCTCGCAAAGCCTTACAAAAATGTTGAATCTATTTTGAAAAATATACTGACAGTGTCTGTAAGCTTACATTGTCAGTACAGGTATCAATGAGGGAGGAAAAGTCATATGAAAAGAGATATACGTAGTATTCGGAAACAATTTCGCTTAACAGAAACGGAAGAAAAACAAATATTAGATTTAATGAGAGAGAAAGGAGAGGATAATTTTTCTGATTTTCTCCGTAAAAGCTTACTATTGTCTGATGGACAAAAACAGATGGAAAAATGGTTCAACATTTGGAAAAATCAAAAGTTGGAACAAATTAGCCGTGATGTTCATGAAATATTAATAATTGCTAAAATAAATCATCAGGTTACTCAAGAACATGTTTCTATTCTGTTAACTTGTATTCAAGAATTAATTAAAGAGGTAGAAAAAACAAGTCCTCTTAGTGAAGATTTTAGTAACAAATACATGAGGTGGTAGAGTGGAACACCGATATAGAACAAATTTAAAAAAAGTCTTTTTATCTGATCTCGAATTAGTCAAATTAAATGAAAATATCTCAAAAAGTAACTGCTTATCCTTTTCAGAATATGCTAGACGAACTCTATTAGATCCTGGTATGAATTTCATCACCATTGATACGAATAGTTATCAAGATTTAATTTTTGAATTAAAACGAATAGGAAATAATATTAATCAAATCGCCAGAAGCATAAATTATTCGAACTTAATAACGGAAGTTGAATTAGATGAATTGAGAAAAGGTATAGAAGAGTTAATAGTAGAAGTGGAGAAAGATTTTCTTATCCAATCTGAAAAATTGAGGAAATTTTATGGTCGTCACTAAACACTTTGCGATACATGGAAAAAATTATCGTAGTAAACTAATCAAATATATTTTGAATCCAAGTAAAACAAAAAACCTAACACTAGTTTCAGATTTTGGCATGAGAAATTATTTAGATTTTCCTAGTTATAAAGAACTAGTGAAGATGTACAATGATAATTTTTTAAGCAATGATACTCTTTATGAAATTCGTCATGATAGGCAAGAAGCAAATCAAAGAAAAATTCATTCTCATCATATCATTCAGTCCTTTTCTCCAGATGACCATCTTACTCCAGAACAAATCAATCAGATTGGTTATGAGACAGTTAAAGAGTTAACAGGTGGTAGATTTCGATTTATCGTGGCAACTCATGTTGATAAAGATCATATCCACAATCACATCATACTAAATTCAATTGATAAGAATTCTGATAAAAAGTTTCTATGGGATTATAAAGCAGAACGTAATCTAAGAATGGTTTCAGATCGTCTTTCAAAAATTGTAGGCGCAAAAATTATAGAAAATCGTTATTCTCATCATCAGTATGAAGTTTATCGAAAAACAAATTACAAATACGAAATAAAACAACGAGTATATTTTCTAATCGAGAACTCGAAAAATTTTGAAGATTTCAAGAAAAAAGCAAAAGCTTTACATTTAAAAATTGATTTTAGACACAAGCATGTTACTTATTTTATGACTGATTCAAATATGAAACAAGTCGTACGTGATAGTAAATTGAGTAGAAAACAACCTTATAATGAAACTTATTTTAAGAAAAAGTTTGTTCAAAGGGAAATCATAAACATCTTAGAATTTTTACTTCCGAAAATGAAGAATATGAATGAATTGATTCAACGAGCAGAATTTTTGGGCTTAAAAATAATTCCGAAAGCAAAACATGTTCTATTTGAATTTGATGGGATTAAGATTTCAGAGCAGGAATTGGTAAAAACGAATCAGTATAGTGTTAGTTATTTTCAAGACTATTTTAATAACAAAAATGAAACTGTTGTCTTAGATAATAAAAATTTAGTTGAACGTTACAATGAAGAAAAGCTAATTAAAGAAAAAAAGTTGCCGACAGAAGATGGGATATGGAAATCATATCAAGATTTCAAGAGAAATAGGGATGCTGTTCATGAGTTTGAAGTAGAGTTGAATCTTAATCAAGTTGAAGAAGTGGTAGAAGATGGAATTTACATTAAGGTACAGTTTGGAATCCGACAAGAAGGACTTATTTTTGTACCAAATATTCAAATCAATATGGAAGAAGAAAAAGTTAAAGTATTTCTCAGAGAAACTAGTTCTTACTATGTATATCATAAAGATTCAGCAGAAAAAAATCGCTTTATGAAAGGTAAAACTTTGATTAGACAATTTAATCTTCAGTATGAATCGCAGTATATGTATAGAAGAATTCCTCTTAGCAAAATTAAAGAAAAAATAGAACAATTAGATTTTCTTATATCTTCAGAAACTAGTTCGAATACTTATGAAGACATAACAAAAGATTTCATTGACCAAATATCATATCTAGAGAATATGATTCAACAAGTCCAAGATAAAATTGATAATTTGTCTAGTTTAGAGGAAATATTGTTGAATGATATGGAAAATGGTTCAGGAAATTTAGAAGATAATATTAATGTCAAAATATCAGTGGACACAATAGAGAAAGATTTGTTCATTTATAAAGGAAGGCTTGAAAAACTGAAGGAACAACATAGGGAAGCTATAAATTTATTTGAGATGTTTAATCGTACGATAAAGAACTACCAGAAAACAAAAAATACGAAATCTATCAAGGAAAATGAGATACATATAGAGTAAACAATTTCCTAAAAAGTATATCTAGAATAGTTTCATGTTCCAATTTGTCACATATTTAAAAATAAGAAAATAACTATATTATACTTGTTTTAGGAGACATTGGATGTTGAAAAGGATTAGAGATTTACGCGAGGATGATGATTTGACACAAGAATATGTTGCAAAAACAATCTTAAATTGTACAAGATCAGCGTATTCTAAAATGGAATCAGGTACCAGGTTAATCTCTATAGATGACCTTATCAAACTTGCAGATTTTTATAATGTAAGTTTAGATTACCTTGTAGGTCGAGTGGATAATAAAGAAGACTATTACTCTAAAAAGTATTAGGTTAAGAAAGCACATTGACAATTGAATAGTCCAAAATGGTACTTTCCTCATTTGTGGAGCAGTTTTGAATGGCTCGCCATGATAAGAGCGATATTAAAACCATCAATAAAATAGAGCGATACTTTATATGCCATGATACAAATGATATACAATGATACTTCTGACCGTTCAGGCTGCCACCGTAAAAGAGCAGCAAGTGAAATTCTTATGATGACTTCATCAGTCATGCCATGGAGGTGAAAAAATCTAAGAAAGGAAGTAGTAAAATCATGGAAACAGTAAACTATAAAGATTTAGTTGCGATTGGTTTTCCAGAGCACACATCGAGAAATATTATTAGACAAGCAAAAAAAATTGCTGTAAAAAAGTTTGAAGAAGCTAGAAAAAATGATAAGAATGCGGTACAATTAGGTTGTTCACCTTTCGATAATAAAAGGTTAGGCATTGCTCCTAAAAATATTGTAGAAAATTTAATTGGTATTTCTTTTTCAGATATAGAAGGTGAGAAAAATGGTTATATCAAAGACAAAGAAATATAAAGGTGTATACAAAGATTCAAAAGGAAAAATTTACTTTCAAATTGAATTAGGAGTTGATCCAATAACTGGGAAAAGAATTCAAAAGAAAGGAAGGAAAAATCAACAGGGACTACCGTTTAATTCTTTTAAGGAAGCTTATGAAGAGATACTTCGTTTAAAACATGAATTTGTGAACTCTACTATTAATAATAGTTTTCTAACTTTTAGAGAGTTTATGGAAGAGATTTATTTAAAATATTATCAACAAAAAGTTCAATTTGTAACTTATCAGACCGCTTTACCACATCATCAGTTATTTATTAAGCAATTTGGTAGTAAAAAATTATCAGATATTAGTACTATTGACTGTGAAAGATTTCGCTTAGCTATTATAGACAAGTATTCTAGTAACTATGCTAAAAATATGTGGTCTAGATTTAAAGCGTGTCTGGGCTATGCAGAAAGATTGGGTTATATTGATAGAGTTCCTTTTAAAGGATTAGATAATCCTAGAGGAAAGCACCCTGATACAAAATTTTGGACATTTGATGAATTTAAGAAGGTAATAAACTCTTTTGATATTAGTGAGTATGAGGGACTCCATAATTACATGACAATCTGGTTATATTTTATGACTGGCTTAAGAGTTAGTGAGGGTATTGCTCTTAAATGGGAAGATATTGATTTTGAACGTAAATGGATTCATGTTCATTCGACAATTGAGAAAGACAAAAACGGTGTATGGTATGCTAAACAACAAACAAAGACAGTAGCAGGGAATCGTAAAATTGATTTAGATGATTTTACGATTACAATACTTAAAAAATGGCGAGAAGTTCAAATAAAGAATGATGATAAAGATTATGTAATATCACGTTTTGGTGCCCCCTTGTGTAAGTCTACAATTTCTAGGATAATAAAAAGGCATGCTAGAGTTGCGGGTGTACCAGAAATTACGGGGAAAGGTTTAAGACATAGTCACGCTTCCTACCTTATAAATGTATTGCATAAGGATACCTTATATGTTTCATATCGATTAGGACATGCTGATAAGTCAACCACGTTGAATACATATAGTCACTGGTATTATTCAGGTGATTCAACAATTTCAGAAGAGATTACAGACAGTTTAGATAATCTTGGATTATCAATTTACCTACCAAATTCCTGCCAAAGTTGAAAATGGAGGAATTAACCCACTAATACTGGGAGAAAATAAGATTAGCAAATTGTTACTCTTAAATAATCGTTTATCGGTTGCTTAGGACTGAAAGTCTAGTATTAAAGCCTTTTCGTATTTGCAAAAGGTGATAAAAAGGGTTTCATTTTAATTGAAAGACCCCTGCAAATACCCCCACAAAAATTTGTGGGGGTATTTGTGAATTTCATTGAGGAATATTAAATTATGGTTAATGTTTATTTTTATAGAAGTGTTCAAGATTATCATAATAATGTCAAAAGTCACAATACTATAAATTATTCAAAAAAAGATTTTATTAGATATCTTATAAATGCAGGCAGATTTAGGAAGCAAAGAATTAGTTTTAATGGAATCAGATTTTATTTGAATTTAGTTCGAATGGCCTTAGCAGAAAATAATGGAAAATTTTATATTACTAGTGATTTTTCAAATTCTGAATCATCAATAAAAACAGCAATTTCATATTTCATAGGTATATTGTCAGCGTATGCCATTGCAGATAAACATTACAATATTCCTTATTTATTTCATTTAAAAGATCCAATTATTACAAACATAACTCGATACAAAGGTTATAATAATATTCCTGATTTTTTTGGTTTTAAAAATGGTTCTAACAATTCTCCTGTTCTACTTGAGGCGAAGGGGACAGTTAAAAGCAAATTAGGAAAAGATGTCATTTCTAATGCAAAAAAACAACTAAATGCAATCAATTCAATTAACTTTATAACTTCTAATGCTTCACATACAATATCAACCTTTGAGAGACATATAACAGGTTCTTATTTTAAAAAAGGAGAGTTACATTTTTGTGATATTGACCCTAAATATACGGGTGATTTAGTGTATAATTTTGATGCTAATTTAGCAATACAGGCATACTATCAAAACATCATGTTACTTTTACAGTCTGGAGAAAGTCATGTCAGAGTTGTAAATGGTATAAAATATCATCTTGTAGATTTTGAAGGCTATACTGTTGGTTTGAATGAATTTGTATTTAATAAGTTACAGAATAGGTCTGAAATTACAGGATTATATGATTCAATTTATAGAAGAGTAGTGGAAACTTATGACTCAAACATTGAGTTTTTAAAGGAGGAATCCATCTCTCTCGGAAGAGATGGAATAATTGTTTTATAACATTTTATAACATTGTTTATAGAAATGATTTTGAAAGATTTATCTCTAAGCCACCATTTCTAATTTCACATAACCATGTAAAGACACAATTATATAAAATCAATATGCTGATTGGTAATCTCCTCCACTTTCTAAATTGAAATGAGGAGTTTGGCTAAAGGATAGAAATTTTTAATTATCGTTGATTTGGCACTCTAAGAATACTCTAGTTAGTATTAAAAGACTTAGAGACTCTATTATTTTTGTGGAGATTTTTCGATACTAGGTACTCAAGAAGAAATCGCCTGGTGTACCGTTTCCAAAATGTTAGACAGCTTTTAAGTAAAAAATTTAGTTCTAAATTGCACAGAGCTAAATTTTTTAGTTTACTTTTAATTCGTTTGTTTGAGTTGAACTATATAAAGTAGCATCGTATTTTTGATATATATTATTTTATAAATTTTGTTTGATTTAGTTGATATTATTTATTGACAAAAAATGGATTATGAAGTATCTCATTGAGTAATGTTATTTAGGAATAGAGGCTAGAAAATAATGGCAATACGTGCTATTTTATGCTACAATGAGTATCAAGGTATATATAGATAAACGAAGAATAGAGGGAGTAAAATGAAGCTAAAAAAAACATTGTTCGGTTATTATCGTGCTAAAGAAGTTGACGATACTATCGAATCTTTAGAGGAAGGTTTTTACAATGAGATTCAGAAAAAAAATGATAAAATTGAATCATTGCGTAAAAAACTAGACTCTATGAGAGAAAAGGAAAAAGAGATAGGTGAGGCTGTTGTTTATGCAAAATCACTTATTATCTCAGCGCACAAAAGCGCTGAGCAAGAAGCAAAAGAAGTTTTAGAAAAAGCGCAAAAGGACTATCTGGATATACGCGAATCTATTCTGGAAGAGATTGATATCTTGACAAAAAAACGCATAGAAGCTGAAAGACTTTATCAATTACAAAGGGAAAAAATAAAAAATCTTCTAAATCAGGTTGATGATTTTCTTGATGATGAAAACTTAAATGAAGAGAGTGAAGTGATCACTCCGATTGATGACTCTTTTGAAGTTGATAACGAAGCTACACCTAATGAACAAGAAAACCAGAGCTTGTTTGAGAAAAAAGAAGAGACACCAAACACTTCCGTATCTCAAATCGAAGTTGTAAAAATTGAGAATATTGTTGCCAAGACAGGTACAGATAACTCAACTCCTGTTAATTATTTTATATCTTCTGACAAAGATATAGTTAAAGAAGATAATATCAAGGAAGACAATAGCAAAGAAGAACAAGCAGTGGAGAATACCAAGCATCTTTCAAGAGTTGAAGAGGATATCTTTTTATAAGAGGGATATGGTTTATGACGATATATAACATCAACTTAGGAATAGGTTGGGCAAGTAGCGGGGTTGAGTATGCACAAATTTATCGTGCAAAATTGCTTCGCAGCGTGGGCTTAGATGCAAAATTCATCTTTATGGATTTTATTTCAGCCGATAATATTGAACATTTGACGAAGAACATCGGCTTTGAGGATTCGGAGGTTATTTGGCTCTATCAGTATTTTACAGACGTTAAAATTGCTCCAACAACCTATACTCTAGCACATGTTTTAGCTAGTTTTGATAGAGAACCTCTAGAAATCGTCCGTAATCCTGAGAATAAGACCTTTCGAGTCATGTTTGGTGATAATGATTTCGTAACGTGCTATTCTTGCGATATGGATAATGAACTGATTGAGCGGGCAGAGATTGTTTCGCGTGGCTGTCTCATTCAGAAAGAATATTATACTTATACCAAAAACTTTATTGAATACTATAGTCCTGTAGATGGTCGGGCTCGTCTTTACCAACGGACTTGGCTCAATGAAGATGGTAGTGTGGCTTACGAAGAGATTATCGATGAAGTAGACGGTAAGCAAGAAACGCAAGTTTATCGTTTTCCAGATCAGGTCTTCTACTCCAAGCAGGAGTTTGTTGCTCATTTCATGAGAAGTTTGAAGTTAACAGACAAGGATTTACTGATTCTAGACCGAGAGACAGATATTGGCCAGCCAATCTTCGCCAATAAGGGGGCTGCCAAACTAGCTGTCATCGTTCATGCAGACCACTTCAGTGAAAATCCCGCAGAAAAAGAGTATATCTTATGGAATAATTACTACGAGTATCAATTTGAATACGCAGAAGAAGTGGACTACATCATCAACTCGACGGATGCTCAAACAGAGCTGCTGAAAGAGCAGTTTGCTCAGTATACCGACATCAAACCGAAGAATATTTTAACTATTCCTGTGGGCAGCTTGGATCAGCTGCGTCAACCAGAAGGTCAGCGTAAACCTTTTGGTTTGATGACAGCTTCTCGTTTGGCCAGTGAAAAGCATATCGATTGGCTGATTCACTCTGTAGTGAAGGCGCATGAGCAATTACCGGAAATCACCTTTGATATTTATGGCACCGGTGGTGAGGAAGCTATGCTGCGGAAGCTGATTGCGGATCTGCAAGCAGAAGAGTATATTCGACTGATGGGGCATCATCATATGGCGGATATTTACAAAAATTATTCCGCTTATCTAACGGCATCTACAAGTGAAGGTTTTGGTCTGACTCTGTTGGAAGCAGTAGGTTCTGGCCTGCCCATCATTGGCTTTGATGTTCGTTATGGTAATCCGACCTTTATCCGCGATGGAGAAAATGGCTACCTGATTCCTAAGGCTCGTCCAGATGATCTAGAGGCCATGACGACAGAGTACGCAGAAAAGATTGTTCAGCTATTAACTCAACATTCTCAGGAAGATTTGTCCCGTGTATCCTATGAGGTAGCTGAGCCTTACCTTGATGAGCATATTGCCCAGCGCTGGTCTGATCTTGTCCAATCGGCTCAGACCAACTAAGTAGGATTCAGAAAGAAAGGCATAACCACTATGATTTGTTTGTTTGACCGCTATGATCAAGCAAGTTTTGATTTGTTACGTTCATTAAAAGCAACAGGACTTGATTGTCCTGTTGTTGTTGTACAAGACGATGGCTATCTTTCACCAGATGTCGAGTCTCCTTACAGTTATTTCACGGGAGATTTGGATACACCAGAAGGCCGGCCGATTTATTTTAATCTTGTCCCTAAACCGCACCTATGGGAGATTCGCTCCAGCAATGTAAATGGCGAAATCTTGGATATGGGCAAGAAGCGTGCCAATATTTTCTATCGCCAACCGACACATGAAAGACGTGTTCGGGCTGTCGAATGGCTGGATACAGAGGGGCAGGTTCGAGCAGCAGATATCTACAATCGTAAAGGACGGCTTTTTGCACAAATAACCTACGACCAGACACAACGTCCGACCCATACTCGTTATTTTGACCAGAGCAATGTCGTGGTCATTATGGAGAATCATCTGACTGGTGATATCATCCTGACACTGGAGGGCAAGCGTCATATTTTTAAATCCAAACAAGAATTTGTCATCTTTTATTTGCAATATCGTGGATATGATACAGATCGTATTATTTATAATTCGCTAGCAACCCCCTTCTTGGTGGCCTATTCTCTTTCTCCTAAAAATGGTCGTGCAGAGGATGTTCTTTTCTGGCAAGAGCCTATCGGAGAAGAGTTACCAGGTAATATGGTAGCGGCTATGAAGCTGAATGATCGAAATGTTCGTATTGTTGTCCAAGACAAGCAGGTATATGAAAAAATTCAAAACTTGGTGGCTCCTGAAGAAAAAAGTTATTTCCACAATCTTGGTTATATTTATGATTACCAACGCCTTAATAACATGAATCCGGAAGCTCTGATTTTGACCAATAGCGATCAGCTTGAGAAGATTGAAGAGCTTGTGACCAAGTTACCAAATGTTCATTTTCATATTGGAGCGATTACAGAAATGTCCAGCCATCTAATGGAACTAAATCATTTCGTAAATGTTTCGCTCTATCCAAATATTCGTCCGGGCAAGGTTGCAGAGCTTTTTGAGAGATGTGACTTGTATCTAGATATCAATATCAGCGATGAAATCCTCAATGCTTGTCGCACAGCTTTTGAGAACAACATGCTGATTCTCAGTTTCACAAATACTTGTCATAGTCGTCGATTTATTGCGGATGATCACATTTACGCGCCAGAAAATGTTTCAGGCATGGTGGATAAGATTCAAAGTGTCCTTGCCCACTCATCAGAGATGGAAGCAGCACTTACTAGACAGAAACAGGCTGCTAATCAGGCTAGTTTGGAGCAATATAGAGCTATCTTTTAATTGTAAGATACCTTATATTGGCTGCAAAATGGATTTTAGAGAGGATGATGGTCCTCTCTTTTTTGTGTGAAGAAACGAGAAGAGTTTTTAGGATTATTTTATTTGAAAGGCTTCATAAATGGACGAGGAGGCAGCTGTTATTCTTTTGGGAATATACGAAAATTCCCCGCACGGCCACTAGGGAAATAATTTCCTAGTAGCTATACGAGGAGTAGGATAATGAGATTTGAGAAATCATGTTAGCAAGATTAACTCTATAATCATAGCGATATAGAGAACTAAGGTTAGGAGAAAACCGGCTCTCCAGAAGAATTTGATAAATTTAGGGTAGTAAAAGCTTCGTTTTTTGACGAGGAAAAAGACTACAAGGAGGATGGCTAGGAGAGAAAGTGCAACACCAAGTCGCGGTAAAAAGTTGTGGGTAAAGGCTTTGGCAGTGATAAGGTAATACTCAAATACCAAAAGTGGAAAAGCTAGATCCGCAAAGTTCAGTCCTATTTTTTTCACTTTAAAAAGTTTTGTTACAATGATGGAGACCACGAGGGTTAATACCAACAATAAAGTAGCTGCTATTTTCATTAAAATCATACCCATATTGTATCATAAAAAAACGCTAAAGGAAATGGGAAACAAGGGAATTTATAGGAAAGTCAAGCTTTTGAGATTGTGGGTGTTTTTTGTTATAATGAAAGTTATGAAATCTTACAATACCTTGAATGATTATTATCGAAAACTTTTTGGAGAAAAGACTTTTAAAGTTCCTATCGATGCGGGGTTTGACTGTCCAAATCGCGATGGAACTGTGGCTCATGGGGGCTGTACCTTTTGTACGGTTTCTGGTTCTGGAGATGCCATCGTGGCACCGGATGCCCCTATCCGTGAGCAATTTTATAAGGAAATTGACTTTATGCACCGTAAGTGGCCAGACGTTAAAAAGTATCTAGTTTATTTCCAAAACTTTACCAACACCCATGAAAAGGTGGAAGTGATTCGGGAGCGATATGAGCAGGCTATCAACGAGCCAGGTGTAGTAGGGATCAATATCGGAACACGGCCAGACTGTTTACCCGATGAAACCATCGAATATTTGGCTGAGTTGTCGGAGCGTATGCATGTGACGGTAGAATTGGGCCTGCAGACCACTTATGAAGCAACCTCTGACCTGATTAACCGTGCCCATTCTTATGAATTGTACGTGGAAACGGTCAAGCGCTTGAGGAAATATCCCAAGATTGAGATTGTTTCCCATTTGATCAACGGGCTGCCTGGGGAAACTCATGAGATGATGGTTGAAAATGTTCGTCGCTGTGTCACAGATAATGATATTCAAGGAATTAAACTGCACTTGCTTCACCTCATGACCAATACACGGATGCAGCGAGATTACCATGAGGGACGCTTGCAACTGATGAGTCAGGATGAGTATGTCAAGGTCATTTGTGATCAACTGGAAATCATCCCCAAGCATATCGTCATCCATCGAATCACAGGAGATGCACCTAGAGATATGCTGATTGGTCCCATGTGGAGCCTCAATAAATGGGAAGTTTTGAATAGCATAGAGAATGAGATGCAACGCCGCGGAAGTGTGCAAGGATGCAAGGCTGTAAAACAGGAGTTTAAAAATGAAAAGACCACTTGAGATGGCACATGATTTTTTGGCGGAAGTTGTGACTCAGGATGATATCGTAGTGGATGCGACCATGGGCAATGGCCATGATACCCTTTTTCTAGCCAAGTTAGCCAAGCAAGTCTATGCCTTTGATATCCAGGAGCAGGCTTTGGAGAAAACCCAAGAGCGTTTGGATCAGGCTGGAATGACAAATGTCCAGTTAATCTTGCAAGGTCATGAGACACTAGACCAGTTTGTGACAGAAGCTAAGGCAGGGATTTTTAATCTGGGTTATCTGCCTTCTGCTGACAAATCCGTCATCACCCAACCTCAGACTACTATCGAAGCATTAGAGAAGCTGTGCCATTTGCTTGTCAAGGGGGGACGGATTGCTATCATGATCTACTATGGTCATGAAGGAGGAGATACTGAGAGGGATGCTGTATTGGATTTTGTTAGCCAGTTGAACCAACAAGAGTATACAGCTGCCATTTATCGGACTCTCAACCAAGTTAACAATCCACCGTTTTTAGTTATGATTGAGAAATTAGAAAGATATAGACATGGATAAGCAATACCTACGTGAGAAGTTAGAGGCAATGCGCCAAAATTTTGTTGAGTCAACGCATCACGAGCGAGCAGTCGGGGTGCTCGACGAAGCACATATGAGCAAGAAAATGCTTAAAATTAAGAAAAAATTAGTGGCTCTTGAAATGGAACGGTGCCAGAAAAAAATTGAGCACAAAGACTGTTCTAAGATTGATCAGAAAATCCAAGAGCAAAAGGAGATTTTTGAATCTTGTTGTAAAAAAGATTAAGGAGGAATTGTATGGAATTACTCATTTACTTGATTCTATTTTTATTTGTCTTAATCATTTCAACTACGACCAATAAACTTCTCCCTTTTTTGCCCCTTCCTCTTGTACAAATCCTTTTGGGGATTGGGATTGGCTTATTTGTTCCTGATGCGGATTTTCATCTCAATACAGAGCTGTTTCTGGCCATGGTTATTGGCCCCTTACTTTTCCGAGAGGCAGAAGAAGCGGATATTACGTCCATTTTGAAGCATTGGCGGATTGTCGTCTTTCTGATTTTCCCTGTGATTTTTATCTCGACTTTAAGCTTGGGGGGCATGGCTCACTTCCTTTGGATGACTCTTCCTTTAGCTGCCTGTTTAGCAGTTGGAGCGGCACTTGGCCCAACAGATTTGGTTGCCTTTGCATCTCTGTCTGAACGTTTTCGTTTTCCCAAACGGGTTTCTAATATCCTAAAAGGGGAAGGACTCTTGAATGACGCTTCTGGTTTGGTTGCCTTTCAGATGGCTCTTGCTGCTTGGACAACAGGAACTTTTTCTATTGGTCAGGCTGGAAAGTCCTTGGTTCTCTCTATTCTGGGTGGCTTTATAGTTGGTTTTGTAACGGCTATGGTCAATCGTTTCTTGCATACATTTCTACTGAGTGTAAGAGCGATAGATATAGCCAGTGAACTATTGCTAGAGCTAAGTTTGCCACTCATGACCTTTTTTATCGCAGAAGAGTTTCATGTTTCAGGGATTATCGCAGTAGTGGTTGCAGGTATTTTGAAGGCCAGTCGCTTTAAGAAAATTACGCTCCTTGAGGCTCAGGTGGACACCGTGACGGAGACCGTTTGGCACACCGTGACCTTTATGCTAAACGGATCAGTCTTTGTTCTCTTGGGAATGGAATTAGAGTTGATAGCGGAGCCAATTTTGTCTAATTCTCTCTACAATCCCCTTCTTTTACTGCTTTCAGTTGTCGTGCTGACCTTCTTGCTCTTTGCGATCCGCTTTGTCATGATTGCTGGTTTTTACTTTGTGAGGACGCGTCGACTTAAGAAAAAAATTCATAAGTACATGAAAGATATGCTTCTTTTGACCTTCTCTGGTGTCAAAGGGACAGTATCTATCGCGACTATTCTCCTCATACCAAGTCATTTGGAGCAGGAATATCCTCTGTTACTCTTCCTAGTAGCAGGCGTTACATTGTTAAGTTTTTTAACAGGTTTATTAGTCCTCCCTCACTTATCTGAGGAACAAGAGGAAAGCAAGGATCATTTGATGCATATTGCGATTTTGAATGATGTAGCTGCAGAATTAGAAAAAGAACTGGACCATCACAAGAATAAACTTCCTCTTTATGCAGCTATTGATAATTATCATGGTCGGATTGAAAACCTCATCCTTAGTCTGGAAAATAAGAGAGTCCAAGAGGACTGGGAGTCCCTCAAGCTTCTTATCTTGAGTATTGAGAGTGACGGTTTGGAGCAAGCCTACGAAGAAAATAGAATCAGTGAGCGTGGCTATCGAGTTTACCAACGTTACCTAAAAAACATGGAGCAGAGTATCAATCGGAATTTCGCTTCTAGAGTGACTTATTACTTCCTAGTTTCTTTACGGATACTGCGCTTTCTACTCCATGAAATGTTTACCTTTGGCAAAACTTTCCGTAGTTGGATGAATGAAGAATCTCGTAAACTACTAGCAGTTGACTATGATCAGATTTCAGAGTTGTATTTGGAAAATACAGAGCTGATTATCGAGAGTTTGGAAAACCTCAAAGGGGTTTACAAGAGTTCTCTGATTAGCTTTATGCAAGAGTCTCGTCTACGCGAGACGGCCATTATCGGAAGTGGTGCCTTTGTTGAGCGGGTTATCAATCGCATCAAGCCAAACAATATCGATGAAATGCTACGAGGCTACTATCTCGAACGTAAGACAATCTTTGAATACGAAGAAGCTAAACTGATAACAGCCAAGTATGCCAAAAAATTACGCCAAAATGTGAATAACTTAGAGAATTATTCTCTGAAAGAGGCCGCAAATACTTTACCTTATGATATGCTAGATTTAATCAGAAGAACTTAGATGATGAAGAAAATGACGGAGGATGGAACATGAAAAAGTGGTGGAAAGAGCTGATGGACAGGCCCTTATTGAAAGCTTTTTTGCATTATTATCAAGCATCTGATAGCGAGTTGACCAGTGTTGCGGTTGCCTACTATTGGTTGATTTCAATCTTTCCTTTGCTAATGATAATGGTCAATATTTTGCCTTATTTTCAGATTCCGGTCTCAAATTTCTTACTGACAATCAAGGAATTTTTACCTGATACAGTGTATGATGTGGTCGCCAAGATTGTCCGAGAAGTTCTGACTCAACCATCGACTGGTTTGCTGAGTTTTGCTGTTTTATCTGCCCTCTGGACCTTTTCGAAATCAATGGATTTCCTTCAAAAAGCCTTTAATAAAGCCTATGGGGTGACCAAAAGTCGAGGAATTATCTCCCATCAGTTGATGAGTTTGCTTGTTAGCCTCGGCTTGCAGATTCTTTTTGCCTTGGCCTTGTTTTTGAGTATGTTTGGTCGTATGTTGCTCAACCTCCTCAAAACCTACTGGCAATCAGACAGTCCGCTGTTCTCTTACCTGCAAGACTTTACAGGCCCTCTTGTCTATGCCTTGATCTTTGCCATTCTAGTCATGATTTACTATTTCCTTCCAAAAGTAAAAGCACCACGAATTCGCTATGTTTTACCAGGAAGTGTCTTTGTCTTGCTGACTCTTATCTTTTTATTGAATATCTTTTCTGTTTATTTTAACAACTATGTCAATCACCTAGTGGATGTCCGTTTTTTCAGTTCCATCATCGTGGTAGTCATGATGTTCTGGTTTATTCTTATTGCAAAGATTTTGATTATCGGAGCAATTATCAATGCCAGTGTGCAGAGCTTAAGAGATCCGAGCTTTAGAATAGATTAACTTATTAGATTAAAAAAAAATTAAGTTTTAAGAATCTGTGAAAATTTTATGATGAGGTTAGATACTCAGCCTTTAAAATTGAATCTTCCAACTGACTTAAGGATAGACCTTCATTTTAAATAGAGCGAGAAGATTTTTTGTCAAATGGAAGTGAATTAATAACAGAAATGTGATGTAATGATACAATAAAAGAAAGGTGTTTGACATGTAATATCACTATTCGTTTGAGAAGTGGTTATTGCAGAATGGACTATAGAAGATAAAATGAAGACTAATTTTAATGAACAGGAATGGGAAAAATAAGAGAACTATGGTATAATAGAATGTAAAGACCTTTTTAGTAAATTTTGAAAGAGTATAACATGAGAAAAATTGTCATAAATGGTGGACTTCCATTGCAAGGTGAGATCACCATTAGTGGTGCTAAAAATAGTGTTGTAGCATTAATTCCTGCTATTATACTGGCAGATGATATCGTCACCTTGGATTGTGTCCCAGATATTTCAGACGTTGCTAGTCTTGTCGAAATTATGGAAATCATGGGAGCGAAAGTAAAACGCTACGATGATGTTTTGGAGATTGATCCTAGAGGCGTTCAAAATATTCCTATGCCTTATGGCAAGATCAATAGCCTTCGTGCATCTTATTATTTCTATGGAAGTCTGTTAGGTCGCTTTGGTGAAGCTACAGTTGGACTTCCTGGTGGATGTGATTTGGGACCTCGTCCGATTGACCTTCACTTAAAAGCTTTTGAAGCCATGGGTGCTAAGGTCAGCTATGAGGGAGATAATATGAATTTATCTGCCCAAGGTACGGGGCTTCATGGCGCAAGTATTTACATGGATACCGTCAGCGTTGGTGCAACGATTAACACCATGATTGCTGCAGTAAAAGCTAAGGGACGTACTGTCATTGAAAATGCGGCTCGTGAACCGGAAATTATCGATGTTGCTACCCTTTTGAACAACATGGGAGCCCACATTCGTGGCGCGGGGACTGATATTATCATTATTGATGGTGTTGAGAAACTTCATGGAACACGTCATCAAGTTATTCCAGACCGTATCGAAGCTGGAACCTATATTTCACTTGCTGCAGCGGTTGGTAAAGGAATTCGTATTAACAACGTTCTCTATGAACACTTAGAAGGCTTTATCGCTAAACTAGAAGAAATGGGCGTTCGCATGACAGTCTCTGAGGATAGTATCTTCGTTGAAGAACAGTCTGATTTGAAGGCTATTAATATCAAAACAGCTCCCTATCCAGGGTTTGCAACCGATTTGCAACAACCAATCACACCACTTTTACTAACTGCCCAAGGTCGTGGTACCATTATTGATACCATTTACGAAAAACGTGTCAATCATGTTTTTGAGTTAGCAAAAATGGATGCGGATATTACGACTACAAATGACCATATTTTCTACACTGGTGGGCGAACTCTACATGGTGCCAAGGTGAAAGCTACAGATCTTCGTGCTGGTGCTGCACTTGTCATCGCTGGTTTGATGGCTCAAGGCCAGACTGAAATTACAAATATTGAGTTTATCCTTCGTGGCTACTCAGATATTATTGAAAAATTACGTAGTCTTGGAGCGGATATTACACTCGTCGAAGACTAAACCGTTGAGGTGATTATGAATATTTGGACCAAATTAGCAATGTTTTCTTTCTTTGAAACGGAGCGCTTGTATTTGCGTCCTTTCTTTTTTAGTGACAGTCAAGCGTTTTACGATATTGCTTCAAACCCTGAGAATCTGCAGTTTATTTTTCCCAGTCAAGCAAGTTTGGAAGAAAGTCAGTACGCACTTGCTAACTATTTTATGAAGAATCCTCTAGGTGTTTGGGCAATCTGTAAGCAAGACAATCAGGAAATGATTGGCTCCATTAAATTTGAAAAGATTGATGAAATCAAAAAAGAAGCAGAAATTGGATATTTCTTAAGGAAGGATTCTTGGTCACAAGGTTTTATGACAGAGGCTGTTACCAGGCTTTGTCAACTTTCTTTTGAAGAATTTGGTTTAAAACAATTATCCATCATCACCCATCTGGAGAATCAAGCTAGTCAAAAAGTAGCCTTAAAATCGGGCTTTAGCCTCGTACGACAGTTTAAGGGGAGCGATCGCTATACACGAAAAATGAGGGACTATCTTGAATTTCGATACATAAAAGGAGAATTCAATGAGTAAACACCAGGAAATCTTAAGTTATCTGGAAGAGTTGCCAATAGGAAAACGTGTCAGCGTTCGTAGCATTTCCAATCACCTAGGTGTTAGTGATGGAACAGCCTACCGAGCTATCAAAGAAGCTGAAAATCGTGGAATTGTAGAAACCCGTCCTCGTAGTGGAACCATTCGTGTTAAATCTCAGAAAGTGGCTATTGAGAGACTAACCTATGCTGAAATTGCTGAAGTCACCTCCTCTGAAGTTTTAGCTGGTCAGGAAGGGCTTGAGAGAGAGTTTAGCAAATTCTCCATTGGGGCTATGACAGAGCAGAATATCTTGTCCTATCTGAATGATGGTGGTTTATTAATCGTCGGAGACCGTACTCGTATTCAACTTCTGGCTTTGGAAAATGAAAATGCGGTCCTCGTAACCGGTGGATTTCATGTGCACGAGGATGTACTGAAACTTGCTAATCAGAAAGGAATTCCTGTTTTACGAAGCAAGCATGATACCTTTACAGTTGCGACCATGATCAACAGAGCCTTGTCAAATGTGCAGATTAAGACAGATATTTTAACAGTTGAAAAGCTCTATCGTCCTAGTCATGAGTATGGTTTTTTGAGAGAAACGGATACAGTAAAAGACTATCTAGACTTGGTCCGTAAGAACAGAAGTAGTCGTTTCCCAGTCATTAATCAGCACCAAGTGGTTGTGGGGGTTGTTACCATGCGTGATGCGGGGGACAAATCCCCTAGCACGACGATTGATAAGGTGATGACGCGCAGCATTTTCGTGACAGGATTAGCGACCAATATTGCCAATGTCAGTCAACGGATGATAGCAGAAGACTTTGAGATGGTTCCGGTAGTGAGAAGCAATCAAACTTTGCTCGGGGTGATTACAAGACGAGATGTCATGGATAAGATGAGTCGCTCTCAGGTTTCGGCTTTGCCGACTTTTTCAGAGCAAATCGGGCAAAAGTTGTCTTATCATCACGACGAAGTTGTGATTACAGTTGAGCCCTTTATGCTTGAGAAAAACGGAGTTTTGGCAAATGGTGTTCTTGCTGAAATTTTAACCCACATGACACAGGATTTGGTGGCAAATAGCAGACGCAATTTAATCATTGAGCAGATGCTAATTTACTTCTTACAAGCTGTTCAGATAGATGATACTTTGCGGATTCAGGCACGTATTATTCACCACACGAGACGTTCGGCTATTATTGATTATGATATTTATCATGGTCATCAGATTGTATCAAAAGCAAACGTTACAGTTAAAATCAATTAGAATCTAGGAGAAAAAATGATAACTTTAAAATCAGCACGTGAAATCGAAGCCATGGACAAGGCTGGTGATTTCCTAGCAAGTATCCATATCGGCTTACGTGATTTGATTAAGCCAGGCGTGGATATGTGGGAAGTTGAAGAGTACGTTCGTCGACGTTGTAAAGAGGAAAATTTCCTTCCTCTACAGATTGGCGTGGATGGCGCAGTCATGGATTATCCCTATGCCACTTGTTGCTCTCTCAATGACGAAGTTGCTCATGCTTTTCCACGTCATTACATCTTGAAAGATGGAGATTTGCTCAAGGTTGATATGGTTTTGGGAGGCCCTATTGCCAAATCAGACCTCAATGTCTCTAAACTCAACTTCAACAATGTTGAACAAATGAAAAAATACACCCAAAACTATACTGGCGGTCTAGCAGATTCATGTTGGGCTTATGCGGTTGGTACACCATCTGAAGAAGTGAAAAACCTGATGGACGTAACCAAGGAAGCTATGTATATAGGGATTGAGCAAGCTGTTGTCGGCAATCGTATCGGTGATATCGGTGCAGCCATTCAGGAATATGCCGAAAGTCGCGGTTACGGTGTCGTACGTGATTTGGTTGGTCACGGTGTCGGTCCAACTATGCACGAAGAGCCAATGGTTCCTAACTACGGTATTGCAGGTCGTGGACTCCGTCTCCGTGAAGGAATGGTACTAACCATTGAACCCATGATCAATACTGGTGACTGGGAAATTGATACAGATATGAAGACTGGCTGGGCTCATAAGACTATAGATGGCGGCCTATCTTGTCAATATGAACACCAGTTCGTTATTACCAAAGATGGACCTGTTATCTTGACCAGTCAAGGTGAAGAAGGAACGTATTAAAAATTGTACTGACTCCCAAAAAGTTAGACAGAAAAATCAGCTCTTTGTCAACTGTAGTGAGTTGAAGTCAGCTAAGATCTAGAAAGGACGAAATTCGTCCTTTCTTTTTTGATGTTCAAAGCGATGAAAATACGGTTTTTGAAATTTTCAAAATTCCGAAAACCAAAGACATCTTGTTTGATAAGTTTGATGAAATTATTAGTAGCTTCCAATTTTGCGTTGGAATAGGGTAATTGAAGGGCGTTGATAATCTTGTCTTTATCCTTAAGAAAGGTTTTAAAGACAGTCTGAAAAAGAGGATGAATCTGCTTTAGATTGTCCTTAATGAGTCCGAATATATAATCTCTGGAAGGCGAGAAAAATCATGTTTAAAGTGAAAGTCATTGAGCTTTCGGATAAAAGTTGAAGTTGAAATGGCCAGCTGATGAGAAATATCGGTCATAGAAGTTTTTTCAATCAACTTCTGAGCAATCTTTTGGTTGATAATACGAGGAATTTGGTGATTTTTCTTGACGAGAGAAGTTTCAGCGACCATCATTTTCGAACAATGATAGTACTTGAAACGACGCTTTTCCAGAAGAATTCTGGTAGGTATACCAGTTGTTTCAAAGTAAGGAATTTTGGAAGGTTTTTGGAAGTCATATTTCTTCATTTGATTTCCGCAATCAGGACAAGACGGGGCGTCGTAGTCCGTTTTAGCAATAATTTCCTTTTCTACAACAAAATAGGTTCCATAGGAAATTTGCCTACTGCAAATATTATAGAGACTTTTCAAGTTCTAGATTACCTATAAAATATTGTCCGTTTATCTTTTTTGTTTTGTAAGAATTATCAAGAAAAATTCTCTTAGTAGGAGAGTTTTTCTGTGTTTCAACTACGATAGTATAGAGTTTAAGTTAGATGGCTGATCAGTTTTTTGTTATTTCATGATAGTGTTACGAATATTTATTGGTCTATTGGGTTAAATTAAAAACATTACTTTCTATTTCATTTATCGAAAAGACCTACTATCCAATAGCAAATCCTACTGTACTAGTCCTTTTTCAGTTTATCTATGGTATAATAGAGGATAGATTTATCAATTGGAGTACGAAGGATTTTATGATTAAACTTGTAGCAACTGATATGGATGGAACCTTTCTAGATGGAGAGGGTCGGTTTGATATGGAACGACTCAAAAACTTACTTGTTTCCTACAAGGAAAAGGGGATTTATTTTGCTGTGGCTTCGGGTCGCGGTATCTTGTCCCTGAAAAAGCTATTTGCGGATGTACGTGATGAAGTGATTTTTATAGCTGAAAATGGGAGCTATGTTGAGTTTCATGGAGAGGATATGTACGAGGCTACTATGTCTCGGGATTTTTACTTGAGTACTTTTGAAGCTTTAAAGAAATCGCCTTATTTTGATGAAAGTAAAATGCTACTGACTGGGAAAAAAGCTTGTTATGTATTGGATACAGTGGATGAGACCTATCTCATGTTTAGTCGTCACTACAATGAAAACATTCAAAAAGTAGCGAGTTTGGAAGATATCACGGATGAGATTTTTAAATTCACTACTAACTTTACAGAAGATACGATAGAAGCTGGTGAGGCCTGGGTTAACGAAAATGTTTCTGGTGTGAAAGCCATGACAACAGGTTTTGAATCCATCGATATTGTTTTGGACTATGTTGATAAGGGTGTGGCTATTGTTGAGCTGGCAAAAAAACTTGGTCTGACCATGGATCAGGTTATGGCTTTTGGCGATAATCTCAATGACCTTCATATGATGCAGGTCGTCGGGCATCCAATCGCTCCTGAAAATGCGCGACCAGAGATTTTAGAATTAGCAGAAGCAGTGATTGGTCACCATAAGGACCAGTCAGTGATGGCTTATATGGAGGGCTTGTAATGACAGATATTAAATTGATTGCACTCGATTTAGATGGAACCTTGCTGACAACGGATAAAAAGCTAACAGATCGTACCAAGGCGGTCCTCAAGGCTGCGCGTGACCGTGGCATCAAGGTCGTACTGACAACGGGACGTCCTCTAAAGGCTATGGATTTCTTTCTCCATGAGCTAGGGACTGACGGTCAGGAGGATGAGTACACGATCACCTTTAATGGTGGTCTGGTGCAGAAAAACACGGGAGAGATTCTCGATAAAACAGTCTTTTCAATCGACGATGTGGCACGCTTGTACGAGGAAACTGAAAAACTCGGACTACCGTTAGACGCCATTTCAGAAGGAACCGTCTATCAAATCCAGTCTGACCAAGAAAGTATCTATGCTAAGTTCAATCCAGCCCTGACTTTCGTACCTGTCGCTTTTGAGGATCTATCTAGTCAGATGACGTATAATAAATGTGTGACTGCTTTTGCCCAAGAACCTTTGGATGCAGCGATTCAACAGATTTCTCCAGAATTGTTTGATCAATATGAAATCTTCAAATCGCGTGAAATGCTATTGGAATGGTCCCCTAAAAACGTCCACAAGGCAACAGGTTTAGCGAAATTAATTAAACACTTGGGAATCGATCAAAGTCAAGTGATGGCTTGTGGGGACGAGGCCAATGACCTTTCCATGATTGAGTGGGCAGGTCTGGGAGTTGCCATGCAAAATGCAGTTCCAGCAGTTAAGGCAGTTGCCAATGTTATTACCCCAATGACCAACGACGAGGAAGCCGTTGCCTGGGCTATCGAAGAATACGTGCTAAAGGAGAATTAGAATATGGGATTATTTGACCGTCTATTCGGAAAAAAAGAAGAGCCGAAAATCGAAGATGTTGTAAAAGAAGCACTGGAAAATCTTGATTTGTCAGAAGAGGTTGAAGAAAGTCAAGCGGCAGTCGAAGAAACAGCGACGGACAAAGTGGAAGAAACACCAGCTCAAGAAGAACTTCCTCAGATCTCAACAGAAGAAGTTATTGAACCAGAAGCAGTCGAGGGAACTGCTCAGGAAGAGCTTGAGCTAGAATCTGATGAGCTAGAGCAAAGCCAAGAGACTGAAGAAGTTTTAGAAGAAGAAAGCCAAGAAACTGAAGAGGAACTAGCGTCTGAAGTCATAGAAGAACTTCCTCAGGTTGAAGAAAACGTTCAGGAAAAATATGACCGCAGTCTCAAGAAAACTCGTACAGGATTCGGAGCTCGCTTGAATGCCTTCTTTGCCAACTTCCGTTCAGTCGATGAAGAGTTCTTCGAGGAATTGGAAGAACTGCTCATCATGAGTGATGTCGGTGTGCAGGTCGCTTCAAACTTAACAGAAGAACTACGCTATGAAGCTAAACTCGAAAACGCTAAGAAACCAGACGCACTCCGTCGTGTCATTATCGAGAAATTGGTTGAGCTCTACGAAAAGGATGGCAACTATGATGAACAAATCCATTTCCAAGATGGTTTGACAGTCATGCTCTTTGTTGGTGTTAATGGTGTTGGGAAGACAACTTCTATCGGGAAACTAGCTCATCGCTACAAACAAGCTGGCAAGAAAGTCATGTTGGTTGCGGCAGATACCTTCCGTGCTGGAGCTGTTGCCCAGCTAGCTGAATGGGGCCGTCGTGTTGATGTTCCTGTGGTGACGGGGCCTGAAAAGGCTGATCCCGCAAGTGTGGTCTTTGATGGGATGGAACGTGCTGTAGCAGAAGGAATTGATATCCTTATGATTGATACAGCAGGTCGTCTGCAAAACAAGGACAATCTTATGGCCGAGTTGGAAAAGATTGGCCGTATTATCAAGCGTGTCGTTCCTGAAGCACCTCATGAAACCTTCCTGGCACTCGATGCCTCAACTGGACAGAATGCCCTGGTACAAGCTAAGGAATTTTCTAAGATAACACCATTGACTGGAATTGTTTTGACAAAAATTGACGGAACTGCCCGTGGTGGTGTCGTTCTGGCAATTCGTGAAGAACTCAATATCCCTGTAAAATTGATTGGTTTCGGTGAAAAAATTGATGATATCGGGGAATTTAACTCAGAAAACTTTATGAAAGGTCTCTTAGAAGGCTTGATTTAATACAAAATAAATATCCTGCAAAATTGACTTGCAGGATATTTTTGCTATTCTAAACGGCCATCTTCACGATAGGCGATATCTGGTTGCCAGGTCCATTTGGCTCCATACTTCTCAAGTAAGTCAAAGCTAGCTTGTGGTCCCATGCTTCCAGCTTTATAATCGTAGAGTGGAGCACCGTTTTCAGCCCAGAGCTCTTCGATACGGTCAATCAATTTCCAAGAAGCACTTACCTCATCCCAGTGGCTAAAATTGGTTGAGTTGTTGTTCAAGACATCGTAGATTAATTTCTCGTATGGATCTGGTGAGGCTCCAGTAGCAGTAGCGTCAGTACGGTAATCCAGAGAGCTTGGTGCCAGGTTAAATTCTTCACCGACTTGTTTCCCATTGAGGCTGAGAGAGAATCCCTCTGTTGGCTGGATGTAGATGGTCAAGATATTTGGTGCCAAAGGCTCACCAAAGATAGAGTCCATTTGCTTAAAGACGATATTGACGTGAGTGCCTTTTTCTGTCAGGCGTTTCCCTGTACGGAAGAAGAAAGGAACACCACGGAAGCGATCGCTGTCTACAAAGAAAGCACCAGAGGCAAAGGTTTCTGTTGTAGATTCAGGGTTAACGTTTGGCTCGCTACGATAGGAAATGTATTTCATGCCATCGATTTTACCAGAGCGATACTGACCACGGATAAACTGTTCTTTCAATTCTTCCTCAGTTGGATGATAGAGGTTTTTAAAGACCTTTATCTTTTCAGCACGAATCTCATCCTTTGTAAAGCTAGCTGGTTTGTCCATGGCTAGAAGAGAGAGGAGTTGGAGTGTATGGTTTTGCACCATATCACGAAGGGCACCAGATTGATCATAGTAGCCACCGCGTTCTTCGACACCCAAGCGTTCTGCAAAGGTAATCTGAACATTATCGATGTGTTCGCGATTCCAAACATTCTCAAAGATCATGTTGGCAAAACGAACAGCAAAGATACTCTGAATCATCTCTTTACCTAGGTAATGGTCGATACGGTAGATTTGCTCCTCATCAAAGGCCGCAAGGAGCTCTTCATTGAGTTTGCTAGCTGTTTCGTAGTCTGTACCAAATGGTTTCTCGACGATCAAGCGCTCAAAACCTTTGCCATCTACAATGTTTTCAGATTTGAGGTGCTTTGCAATAGTTCCAAAGAACTGAGGTGCCATAGACAAGAAGAAGAGCTTGTTGTGTTCAGCTTGGTATTTTTCGTTAAGTTCAGCTTGTAATTGACGTAGAGCAATGTAGTGTTCCGTATCATTTACATCATGGCTTTGATAGTAGAAGTGGCTAGCAAATTCTTGGGCTTGCTCGGTACTATCTGCCAAATCAAGGATGGACTCGACAACTACAGATTCAAAATATTCCTTACTCCAAGGTCTACGAGCTGTTCCGATAACTGCAAAATTCTCAGAGAGATTGCCTGATTTATAGAGTCTGAAAAGGGAAGGGTAGAGTTTGCGTTTAGCTAAATCTCCACTCGCACCGAAAATTGTAACAATAACCTTTGATGACATCTAGCTACCTAATTTCTATATTTTTTCCTAGTTGGACTAGGGATGAGATTTCCTCATTATCATAGTTTTTATTTTATCATAATTTTCAAAAAAATCAAAAAATCCAATACGTAATTAAAAAACTGTAAGGAGAACCTTACAGTTTTGTTTTATACATTTAAGACCTTTTCCAAGAATTCTTTTAGACGAGGGTGTTGTGGATTATCAAAGATTTGATCAGGTGTTCCATCTTCCAGGAATTCACCATCAGCCGTAAAGATAACACGGTTGGCTACCTGACGAGCAAATCCCATCTCGTGGGTTACGATAATCATGGTCATGCCTTGTTCCGCCAATTCCTTCATAACATTCAGTACATCTCCAACCATTTCAGGGTCAAGAGCGGAAGTTGGCTCATCAAAGAGCATGATATCAGGATTCATGGCAAGTCCACGAGCAATAGCTACACGCTGTTTCTGACCACCTGAAAGGCTATCTGGGTTAGCATTAGCCTTGTCAGCAAGACCGACTTTCTCCAGCAACTCCATCCCCAATTTTTCAGCTTCTTCTTTGGTCATTCGTTTGTGTTCAATAGGTGCAAAAGTGATATTTTCTAGGACGGACATGTGTGGGAAGAGGTTGAAGTGTTGGAAGACCATTCCAACGTTTTCGCGAACATGGTCGACATTGGTTGATTTTTCAGTCAAATCATAACCATTCACAGTGATGTGGCCACTCGTTACCTCCTCGAGAAGGTTAAGGCTACGGAGAAATGTGGATTTACCAGAACCGGAAGGACCGATGATACAGACAACATCTCCTTCATAGAACTTAGTAGTAATACCTTTTAAAACTTCGTTTTTTCCATAATACTTATGCAAATCATTTACATCAATTTTTAGTTTTGCCATTAACGAATCCTCTTTTCTAAGCGTTTCGCTAGTCTAGTCAAAAGCGTGATAATCACAAGATAGAAGATAGCAAGGATTGCATACATCTTGAAACTTTGGTAGTTACGGGCGATGATAATCTTACCAGTTTGGAAGAGTTCAACCAGACCGATAGCAGATACGATGGTTGTATCTTTAAGAGCGATAACGAATTGGTTGACGAAGTTTGGCAACATCAATTTAGTCGCTTGTGGCAAGATAATCTTACGCATGGTTTTTCCATAAGAAATACCAAGACTGCGGCTGGCTTCCATTTGCCCAACTGGAACAGCTTGAATCCCACCACGAACAATTTCAGCGATATAAGCAGCTGCATTAAGTGAGAGGGCTATGGTACCAGCTACAAAGTCGTTAATCGGACTTTGTTGGCCTGTAATGGACTCGATGAAGTTTGGAATTCCCCAGAAGATGAAGGCTGCAAGAATCATCAACGGAATACCACGAATAACGTCAACGAAAATCTCAGAGATCAGACGAAGAGATTTGTATGGGCTAACGCTAAACATACCGAAGATAATACCGATGACAATGGCAATCGCAAATGAAATGAGGGCTAAAGCAAGTGTGATTCCAAGTCCACTAAGGAGTTGTTTGTAGTTGTTTTGAAGCAAGCCCCAGATGGTCGTTTCGTCAACTGTACTTGTAGAAGTAGTTGCTGCTCCGCTAGCTAGATACTTGTCAAGAATCTTTTGGAATTCTCCGTTAGCTTTGAGGTTCGCAAGCCCCTTATTGAACATCTGGATCAATTCTGGATTGCTGCCTTTCTTAACGGCAAAGGCTGTTTCACCGATTGGGGTTCCAGCGATTGGCGTTTTCAATTTTTGCCCTTGGCTGATAGAATATTTGAGAACGGGCTCATCATCCATCACGGCATCGATAGCTCCAGTGTTGAGGCTGTCATACATAGATGAGCCATCTGAAAAAGTTTTAATCTTGTAGCCGTATTTGCTTTGATTTTCAGTAAGGAACGTTTGAGAAGCAGTTCCGTTTTTTACACCAACTGTCTTATCCTTGAGATCTTCATAAGAAGCAATGGTACTGGATTCTTTTACACCGAGAATCGTATTAGCAGTGTAGTAGGAATCAGAGAAATCAAATGTGGCTTTACGAGCGTCCGTAACAGACATACCAGCGATGATACCGTCTGCTTGTCCGGCCTGAACAGCACTGATCGCTGCATCAAACCCTGGGTTAGTAATCTCAATTTCGAAACCTTGATCTTTGGCAATAGCTTTAATCAAGTCCATGTCAATACCAGTGTACTCGTTGTTTGAATTTTGAAATACAAAAGGTGCAAAAGATGAATCACTTGCAATAATATACTTTGATTTAACAGTGTCAGCTTTTGCTATTCCTAGTGAGAAAATGGGAAATAAAATAAGCAAACATGCTAGGATTTTTTTCTTCATTTTTAGTCTCCTTTCAGGGTATTTTCAAATTATACCAGAAAACAGAAATTACGGCAACCTTTTTGTGTTTTATATGTCAGAAGATGTGACGTAAGCATAACAAAGATTGAAAATTGAGAAACAGAAAGTCTATCCTTTTTATGGTAAAATAGAAGGAGTACTTAGAAAGGAGAAAAAGATGATTGTTAAGTTTGACAGAGGCCTGCTTAAGGTTCAAATTGCATGGGGTCTGTTTTATTCTCTCAGTTCATTGTGCTTGATTATTCCTTACCTTTTAAATGATTTTTGGTATGAGAATTATTTTGGTAAAATCTTTTTCCTTTTCCTTCTTCTGCTTCCACTATATACCTGTATTTCAGCGGTAGATGGAATCATGAATTTTAGAAAAACAAAGAAATTGATAGAAGTAGATGAGCAGACCTTCACCTATTATGGGAAACTTTTTGGCCGAAAAACCTTTGAAATTCCCTTATCTGATATCGACCTTGTCATGAAAGATTGGTCAAGTCCCATAGCCGATATCAAGCGTTCATCATCCTTTCTTTATTTTTTGAAGCGGATTGAATACTTTTTTGACTACCGATCCGAATTGGATGATAAAAAAAGATACCGGGTTCTGATGATACTATTCAAAGATAGTGAGACGGCCATCAAATTCGATAAAAAACTTGGTTTTCAGTTGCCAAAGAAAAGAAAATATGTTGTAAAGAACCAAATCATACGAATTCGCGTGGATAGAGGAGAGGTTTTCTCAGACCAAGAAATGAATGACTATATAAACGAAAGGAACGGTCATGATAGATAGAAAAGTAAATAACAAATTTAAACTCGTCTCCAAATACCAACCATCGGGAGACCAACCCCAAGCAATCGAGCAGTTGGTCGATAATATCGAGGGTGGAGAGAAAGCTCAAATACTCATGGGGGCGACTGGTACTGGGAAGACCTATACCATGAGTCAGGTTATTGCCAAAGTCAATAAACCTACTTTGGTCATTGCCCATAACAAAACCCTAGCCGGTCAGCTCTATGGGGAGTTTAAGGAATTTTTCCCTGAAAATGCTGTTGAGTACTTTGTGTCCTACTATGACTATTACCAACCAGAGGCCTATGTCCCTTCGAGCGATACTTATATTGAAAAGGATAGCTCTGTCAATGACGAGATTGACAAGCTCCGCCACTCAGCGACTTCTGCTCTTTTGGAGCGTAACGATGTCATCGTTGTTGCCTCTGTCTCTTGTATCTATGGTCTGGGTTCGCCAAAGGAATACGCTGATAGTGTCGTTAGTCTTCGTCCAGGTCTTGAAATTTCTCGTGATAAACTCTTGAATGACTTGGTAGATATTCAGTTTGAACGCAATGATATTGATTTCCAACGGGGAAGATTTCGCGTACGTGGGGATGTGGTGGAGATTTTCCCAGCTTCCCGTGATGAACACGCTTTTCGAGTAGAGTTTTTCGGGGATGAGATTGACCGTATCCGTGAAGTTGAGGCTTTGACAGGTCAGGTATTGGGAGAAGTGGATCATTTGGCGATTTTCCCTGCCACTCACTTTGTGACCAATGACGAGCACATGGAAATTGCTATTGCGAAGATTCAGGCGGAGTTGGAGGAGCAGTTAGCTGTCTTTGAGAAGGAAGGTAAACTGCTAGAAGCCCAGCGTTTGAAGCAACGGACAGAGTATGATATTGAAATGTTGCGTGAGATGGGCTATACCAACGGGGTTGAAAACTACTCACGTCATATGGATGGTCGTAGCGAAGGAGAGCCTCCTTATACGCTTCTCGACTTCTTCCCAGATGATTTCTTGATCATGATTGATGAAAGTCACATGACCATGGGGCAAATAAAGGGTATGTACAATGGAGACCGTTCGCGTAAGGAAATGCTGGTTAATTATGGTTTCCGTTTGCCGTCTGCATTGGATAATCGTCCTTTACGCCGTGAGGAGTTTGAAAGTCATGTGCATCAGATTGTATACGTTTCAGCGACACCGGGTGACTATGAAAATGAACAGACCGAGACAGTGATTGAGCAAATCATTCGTCCAACAGGACTCTTGGATCCTGAAGTGGAAGTGCGCCCGACTATGGGACAGATTGATGATCTTTTGGGTGAAATCAATGCCCGTGTTGAAAAGAATGAACGAACTTTTATTACAACCTTAACCAAGAAGATGGCAGAGGACTTAACCGACTACTTCAAGGAAATGGGCATCAAGGTCAAGTACATGCACTCGGATATTAAGACCTTGGAACGAACGGAGATTATCCGTGACCTACGTTTGGGTGTCTTTGATGTCTTGGTTGGAATTAACCTGCTCCGTGAAGGGATTGACGTTCCTGAGGTAAGCTTGGTTGCCATTCTCGATGCTGATAAGGAAGGTTTCCTGCGTAACGAACGTGGCCTCATCCAGACCATTGGGCGTGCTGCCCGTAACAGCGAAGGACATGTCATCATGTATGCCGACACAATGACCCAGTCTATGCAACGTGCCATCGATGAAACGGCACGTCGTCGGAAAATCCAGATGGCTTATAATGAAGAGCATGGTATCGTACCACAGACAATCAAGAAAGAAATCCGTGACCTAATCGCCGTAACCAAGGCAGTTGCCAAGGAAGAGGATAAGGAAGTCGATATTAATAGCCTCAACAAACAAGAGCGTAAGGAACTCGTCAAAAAACTCGAAAAACAAATGCAAGAAGCCGTCGAAGTACTTGATTTTGAACTGGCAGCACAGATACGTGATATGATGTTGGAAGTCAAGTCGTTGGATTAGATAGGAGAAAACGAATGAAAATTTTAGTCATCAATGGACATCCTGACAAGGGAAGTTTCTGTCAAGAAATTTTTCGAACGATTGTAGAAAATATTGACTCAAATCATCATGAGCTTGAATCTATTAATCTAAATGAGATAGATTTTGATTCCGTATTACGTTATGGTTATCGAAAACGTATGGAAGAGGACTCCTTCATACTTCGCTCTCAGGAATTAATCCAGTGGGCAGATCATTTCATTTTTGTCTATCCAATTTGGTGGAGTAGTATGCCTAGTTTATTGAAGGGTTGGATCGATCGTGTTTTCACGCCAGGAATTGCTTACTCTGCCAATAATAAAGGAAGTTTTATTTGGAACTACTTAAGAGGTCAGCAGTTTAAAAAGTTACTAAAAGGAAAAACAGCCAGTATTTACGCAACATCAATGGCACCAACATGGTGGTACAAAGTATTTTCAGGTCCTATCAATATTCCAGACAGTTATGGAATATCAGTATTAAAGAATGCTGTCCTGAATCATTGCGGTATCAAAACAAAGAAAGTTTCAATTTTGGGTGAGTTAGGGCGTGAGGTGAATACAAATTCTACAAGACAAAAATATCTGCAAAAAGTTGCTGAGGAAGTCAAGGCGTTGGATTAGGAAAAAGTATGGTTTATTTAAGAAAGCTAATTGAAGAAGATTTGGTGTCTTTGTGGGAAATTGCTTATTCACAATCTAATCCAATTTGGAAGCAGTATGATGCTCCCTATTATGACGATTATCAGCATTTTCCTAATTTTCAAGAATTTAAACTACAAAAATCAGAATCTACTCTAAACAACTCAAATCGCCTTGGTATTTTTGTTGATGATAAATTAGTTGGGACTGTTTCGCGCTACTGGGTATGTAAACAAACAAGATGGATGGAATTGGGGATTTGTATTTATGATAACAAATTTTGGAACTCTGGCATTGGAAAAGCTGCTATGCTACAATGGATAGATCGGACATTTAAGGATTACTTGGTGTTGGAGCATCTTGGTTTGACAACTTGGTCAGGAAATCTTGGTATGGTAAAACTTGCTGAAAAATTAAGAATGAAAAAAGAAGCTCATATTCCAAAAGTTCGTTATTACCAAGGCAAATATTTTGATAGTATTAAATATGGTATTCTAAGAGAAGAATGGAGTAGAATAAATGAACCTAACTATCAAACAGATGGAAACTCCTGAAGAGATAGAAGGTAAGTCCCTCATTCATTGGCAGACGTGGAGAGAGGCTTATGATGACCTTTTACCTGCAGAATTTCAGGAGACGATGACATTAGAAAGATGTCGATTCTTTAGTCAAAAATATCCAGAAAATACATTGATTGCGATAGATGATATGACGGTAGTTGGTTTTATCAGTTATGGAAACTTTCGTGATGAGACTATTCAAGCTGGCGAAATTATTGCCTTATATGTTTTAAAAGACTATTATGGAAAAGGTATTGCTCAGAAGTTAATGAAGGAAGCTCTGACGGCTCTTGAACAGTTCTCTGAAATATTCTTATGGGTATTAAAAGAGAATCAGCGAGCCATTGCTTTCTATCAAAAAATGGGTTTTTCTTTTGATGACCAAGAAAAAATACTTGAACTTGGAAAACCTATCACTGAAATTAGAATGGTATGTAAGAGTTCATTAAGATCAGAGAGTTAAATGCTGAGGCAATTGCGATTTATTTTCAGATTGCACCATCAACAAATGATTACGTTTTAGAAAATATTTTTGAATAGAAAGAAGTTATTATGAAATTGAAAGAGACGAAGTATAAGAAGTCATCATGGTTAGATTCAGTACGTTTTTGGTTACAAGGGCATCGATTTGTCAAATTTATGCTTGATATTATCTTTTATATCATCTTGTTCCTAGTTATAGAATTTACAACTTCACAGAATAGAAGCATTCCAGCTGATTTTCGGTACCGAGAGCTTTTATTTCCCTTGCAATTGAATCTTTTTATCTTGGGTTATAGGCTTTATGCTCTCTTTTTATCAGTGAAAACAGACAAAGAAAAGACCCTTAAAAAATTCTGTGAACCCTTTATTTACATCAATATTCTTAGCTCCATTTTTCAACTGATTGGAGTGAGAAAGAGAGGAAGAGTCGTCCTGTCGCCTTTGTTTTCACTTGACTCAGCTTATATCTGGTTCCCTATTGCCATCTACCTTCTAGTCTTGATTTTAACTTTGGCAATCTTCTTTCTCTCTAAAGGTTCAAAAAAAGGAGTAGATGAAAATGAAGATGAGTAGACAAATGAAGTACAAGACAAAAGAAAAGTCTTCTTGGACTAAGAGGTTTTCTCTTTGGATGGAAAGGCACCGAAGGATTGGTCAACTCCTGGATACGAGTGTGTTATTTGGATCTTTGTATGTATCATTTCTTGCCGCCTCTTTCATTGGTTATCAACTCCCAAGCTTAAACTATCTTTCTCCCTTAAGCTTCAATCTTTTCTTTCTGATCTTCTCAACCTATTGCCTTGTCTTTCATTCTGGAAGTGATACACTTAAGAAATGGCGTTACTTTTCATGGATATTTATTGGTTTCAATGGTTCTCTTTTTCCTTTTCATCTCTTGGTAGGACTGAATTGGCTAGGACGTCGTAAGTCAACGAATTTCCCTCCCATAATTTCTATGGATCCAGCATATGTCTGGGTCCCTATTGTAAGTTATCTCTTTTTCTTTTTCTTGGGGCTGGGCATTCTGCTTTTGGTTATACGGACAGAAAAGAGAAGAAGGAGACGTAAATGGAACGAAAGATTAAGAAACGAATGAGAAAGAATGACAGTACACAGAAAAAATCAAAAAAACACTATAAGCCAAATAGAAAAATGAGCTGGCTAGATAAAGTAAAATTGTGGTTGTTACAACATTCAAAAATAGCTTTTCTATTAGATAGTAGTATATTTTTTTTATCAGCTTTTGGGGTATTCTATTTGTTGTTTGGAACAACTCTTATTCCAAAACCCTATCAAAACTTCAATTATGTCTTTCCGCTCTTTCTGAATCTTATATTCTTAGTGAACATGCTTTATCAAGGTGTTTTTAGAGATAATTTTGATGGAATGCTGACAGTACAAGATTTTGCAGACCCATTCTTGTACCTAAATGGAGTAGGTTTGTTGTTTCACTCATTTTTCGGAATAATGGGTAGAAATAGAAAGTCTATTCCTCCCTTGCTAACCTTAGATCACCGCTACATCTGGTTTCCAATTCTTACTTATATAACCTTCTTCCTAGTGGCTGCTTTGATTATTTTAATTTCCAAGGATATCGGAAAGAAAAAGGGAAAAGAAGAAAATAGGGAAAATTCACTCAAATGAAAAAGAATAAAAGATATTCAAATACAAAAAAGAATCTGTCAATGAAAGAAAGTTTTCATCTTTGGCTAGATGCTCATAAATTTTTAGGATTCTTCTTGGTCCTCGGTCTTATCCTAGCAATAGGACTAAGTTTGAATCTAATTTTTGAAAGTCTTCCTATTCCTTCGCCATACAGAGATATCAACTATAGTTTTCCACTATATATAAATCTTTTTTGTCTGGTCTATAGATTATTTGACTATTGGTTCCTAGACTTGACTAGGACAAGAATGACGATAAAAAGATATGCAGATTTATTTATCTATCTTAATAGTATCGGTTTAATAGTCCATCTCTTTATTGGGATTGGTGGGAAAAATAGTAAAGGGATTTTACCTTCTCTCTTATCTCTAGATCACCGCTATATTTGGTTTCCTATAGCAACCTATCTAATCTTTTTCATCATTCCAGCGATATTGATGGTTATTTTGAAATATAAGGACAAAAAGAGGAAAAATCATGACAAAAGAAAATCTAACTAAGTTAATTTCGTTTAAGACACTCTATTTGGCTTTGCTGACCTTTGTGGTTTTTCATTTGATCTTGTTGTTTTTTTGGCCTATCTTTTACTCCGATTTTGTGGAATAGTTGGTTTTTCATTCTTTGTTTGACCTTCTTAATCCATCCCTGGAGAATCTTTTATAGAACAAGAGATGCTAAATGGTATCACCTTATTTTTCAAATATTTAGTGGATTGGTGACATTTTGCCTTTGGTTTGCAGCATTCTTTGTTTTATCAGTTATCTCGGATCCAGCCATCCCTATCAATATAGACTATCGCATACAAGATAAGGAAATCATCATTGCTAGAGGTTTTTTGGCCCGTACTACTTATGAACATCATGAATTGATCAATCCCTTTATCATGAAGTCAGAAGTAGAATACAACGAAGATACATTTTAATAACTTAGAAAGCGAGCAAATCTATGTCCCGTGCCCAAGCAACCATTTTAACCAATATCTGTCTAATCGAAGACCTTAAAAATCAGCGGGTAGTCATGCAATATCGCTCTCCTGAAAACAATCGCTGGTCTGGTTATGCCTTTCCTGGAGGCCATGTAGAAAATGGAGAGTCTTTCGCAGAGTCTGTCATTCGTGAGATTTATGAAGAAACAGGTCTAACGATTCAGAATCCACAACTAGTCGGCATTAAAAACTGGCCCTTAGATACAGGTGAGCGCTACATCGTTTTTTGCTATAAGGCGACAGAGTTTACTGGAAATCTGCAATCATCTGAAGAAGGAGAAGTATCTTGGGTGCAAAAAGACCAGATTCCAAACTTGGAACTGGCCTATGATATGTTGCCTTTGATGGAAATGATGGAAGCACCTGACAAGTCTGAGTTCTTCTATCGCCACCGTACAGAGGACGGCTGGGAGAAAGAAATTTTCTAGTCTTTTACTAAATAACCTAACTGATCCAAGGCCTCCTCGATATAGTGGAGGTCTTGTTGTGTCTCGGCTTCAACAAGGTGGTAATGGATGCCGTCTGTCAATTCAGAAAGGGGTCTAAAGTCTGAATTCTCAACTTGTTCCAGAAAGTGCTGGACATCTCGGCGGCAGGTGAGTTTGAGTAGGGTTTCAATTTCGCCATAAACGGGATGATCAATTAAGATATTTTGAACGCGTCCGCCATTATCTACAATGGCTAGTAGTTCCTGACCGATTTCTTCCAGTTCATGTTTCACTTTAAAGAGCTTGTGCACGTAGGGGCTGGCATCATTTTCTTTGTAGATATAGCCACGATTGGTGGATAGGATAGGAGCGCCATCCGCTCGGAGAATAGCGATGTCCTGTACAATGACTTGGCGCGTAACATGGAAGTGCTCAGCCAAGGTTTGACCATTGAGAGCTTTTGGCGCCTCTTTTAAGAGTTTGAGAAGAGCTTGTTTGCGATCCTTTGTCATAGTTTTTCCTTTTAGCGACGTTTTCGAAGCACTTTATAGACAGCTAGTGCTAATGTATAGTCTACCATACTATGGACAATTGTGCCAAAGCCAACTAGGACGAAGAGAACATAAAACATATTTTCAACGTTTGTCCCTGAAGTAGCATAGAAGATGATACAAGCTATTACTTCAGCGATAGCATGAACAACACCCAAAACAAAGTTAAAAATCCAAGATGCCTTTGGTTTATCCAAGGTTTCAGGGAATTTCTTTAAGTACAAAGCCCCCAAAGTACCAAAAACGATGTGAGAGAAGGCGCGGAGTACAATAACAGGCGGATAGCCTGCCATAAGGAAACCGAGGCTAGAAGCAATAATCACAAAAGCAGCCATCAAAGGCGAAAGAAACATGGCGATAAAGATGGGGATATGACTTCCCAAGGTGTAAGAAGCAGGTGGGATAACGATTTTAAAAGGCATAATGATTGGAATCAAAATCGCGATTGCAGTGAGTAGGGCAGTCATGGTCATAAACTGCGTTTTTTTCCGTATATCCATAAGAACCTCCATTTATCTGTATATACACAAGTATAGTACAATAAATCTCCAATCAAGTCAAGAAACATTATTGATTTTTCAGGAAAATTTGGTTAAAATGTGGTAAAGAATAATAGGAACTGAGGAGAAATTGTGATGATACTTTTTGTTTACCTAATCGTGGTAATCGTGATGATGTCAAAACAGAAAAGTGAAGGGAAAGTAGTCTCAGGTTGGACTCGTTTTCTAGTTTATAGTTTATTAGTCCTTTCGCTACTCTCTCTATTAGCAAGTAGCCTGGCTGTTTCGCTTTTTAACCTTCCTTTATTAGGTTTTCTTTTGATGGCAGCAATACTAAAAATTTCCTATTTCGTCAGATTGGTGATTGCATTTGGTTTGATTTTTCTATCACTAACCCTATATTTGGATAGCCAGAAAAGCCAGCAACCTACCCCTCTTTCGTATCATCTCCTGCGCTTTGGCTTTCACATTCTATTGATGTTCCTCATGTTTTAAATACAAACTGCCAGTGATTCCTATACTAAAAGTTAGATATGAAAGATTAGTTTTTTGCCAACTATAGTTGATCAATATCAGTTAACATTTGGGGAGGATCAAGTTGATTCTCTTCTTTTGTTATTTAAAGTGGTAAGTATTCTAGTTTTAAAGTTGCCACCGTTTTGAACTATAAAGGTGCCACATTTGATAAGACTGTCAGTAGTGGTTAGGTTTGCGTTTGAGTAGAGAGAATTCAGTTTATTCACAGTCCAACTTTTATCTTTTAAAATGTTTTGAATAGAGGATGAATCTTCCTTAGCTTGTCCTGTCCTCTTGAGGTTCCAGTTCAATTGTTTCTTGATTTGATAGAAAATACGGTTCATAGCACAGTTAAGGTGTTGGAATGAAATCGTTTAGGAGACTGTCTATAACTTTGAAAGCTATTATCATAATAAACAAGTCCTCAAAGAATATACTCTCGTGCTGAACCTCTGGTTCTGTATTCTTAAATAATAAACCTTAGGTCAAGCTGTAATTGCATTAGGTTCCTTTTCCTTTTTGGAAAAGTTCTGAAATATGGTATAATGAACAGATAGAGAAGTTGGGGGTAAAAGATGAACATTCAACAATTACGCTATGTTGTGGCCATTGCCAATAGTGGTACTTTCCGTGAAGCTGCAGAAAAGATGTATGTCAGTCAGCCGAGTCTATCTATTTCTGTGCGCGATTTGGAAAAAGAGTTAGGCTTTAAGATTTTCCGTCGGACGAGTTCGGGAACGTTTTTGACCCGTCGTGGAATGGAATTTTATGAGAAAGCGCAGGAGTTGGTCAAAGGCTTTGATGTTTTTCAAAATCAGTATGCCAATCCTGAGGAAGAAAAGGATGAATTTTCCATTGCCAGTCAGCACTATGACTTCTTGCCACCAACCATTACGGCCTTTTCAGAACGTTATCCTGATTATAAGAACTTTCGTATTTTTGAGTCTACTACAGTTCAAATCTTAGACGAAGTTGCCCAAGGACACAGTGAGATTGGGATCATCTACCTCAACAACCAAAACCAAAAGGGCATCATGCAACGGGTTGAAAAGTTAGGCTTGGAAGTTATTGAACTAATTGCTTTCCCGACTCACATTTATCTTCGTGAAGGACATCCTTTAGCAAAGAAAGAAGAACTGGTCATGGAGGATTTAGCTGATTTACCAACAGTTCGCTTTACTCAGGAAAAGGACGAGTACCTTTACTATTCAGAGAACTTTGTCGATACCAGCGCGAGCTCGCAGATGTTTAATGTGACCGACCGTGCTACCTTAAACGGTATTTTAGAGCGGACAGATGCCTATGCGACTGGGTCTGGATTCTTAGATAGTGATAGTGTCAATGGCATTACAGTTATTCGTCTCAGGGATAATCTAGACAACCGCATGGTCTATGTCAAACGGGAAGAAGTGGAGCTGAGTCAAGCTGGGACACTCTTCGTTGAGGTTATGCAAGAATATTTTGATCAGAAGAGGAAATCATGAAAAAAAGAGGAATAGTGGCAGTGATTGTACTGCTTTTGATTGGGCTGGATCAGTTGGTCAAGAATTATGTTGTCCAGCAGATTCCACTGGGTGAAGTGCGTTCGTGGATCCCCAATCTCGTTAGCTTGACCTACCTGCAAAATAGAGGGGCAGCCTTCTCCATGTTACAAGACCAGCAGTGGTTTTTTGCTGTCATTACACTCGTTGTTATGGCGGGTGCCATTTGGTATCTACATAAGCACATGGAGGACTCACTTTGGATGGTTTTTGGACTGACCTTGATTATTGCTGGTGGTCTAGGCAACTTTATTGACAGAATGAGTCAAGGTTTTGTGGTGGATATGTTTCACCTAGACTTTATCAACTTTGCGATTTTCAACGTGGCTGATAGCTATTTGACAGTTGGGGTCATTGTTTTATTGATTGCAATGCTTAAAGAGGAAGTAAATGGAAATAAAAATTGAAACGGGTGGGCAACGTTTAGACAAGGCCCTGTCGGACCTGACAGAATTGTCACGCAGTCTCGCTAATGAACAAATCAAGGCTGGACAAGTTTTGGTCAATGGCCAAGTCAAGAAAGCAAAATACACTGTTCAAGAGGGGGATGTCGTCACTTATCATGTGCCAGAACCAGAGGTTTTGGAGTATGTTGCCGAGAACCTTCCTCTGGAAATTATCTACCAAGATGAGGACGTAGCTGTTGTCAACAAGCCTCAGGGGATGGTGGTGCATCCGAGTGCTGGTCATACTAGCGGAACCTTGGTCAATGCCCTCATGTACCATATCAAGGACTTGTCAGGTATCAATGGGGTTCTCCGTCCTGGTATCGTTCACCGTATTGATAAGGATACGTCTGGTCTCCTTATGATTGCTAAGAATGACGAGGCACACTTGGCACTTGCCCAAGAACTCAAGGACAAGAAGTCTCTACGTAAATACTGGGCGATTGTTCATGGCAATCTTCCCAATGATCGTGGTGTGATTGAAGCGCCGATTGGCCGGAGCGAAAAAGATCGTAAGAAACAGGCAGTGACTGCTAAAGGGAAGCCAGCAGTGACTCGTTTTCAAGTCTTGGAACGTTTTGGAGATTATAGCTTAGTGGAGTTGCAACTGGAAACAGGGCGTACCCACCAAATCCGTGTTCATATGGCTTATATTGGCCATCCAGTCGCTGGTGATGAGGTCTATGGTCCTCGAAAAACGCTGAAAGGACATGGGCAATTTCTCCATGCTAAGACTCTAGGTTTTACCCATCCGAGAACAGGTGAAACCTTGGAGTTCACAGCAGATATTCCAGAGATTTTTAATGAAACTCTGGAAAGATTGCGTAAAACTAAGAATAAATAAAAGAGTTGAGATGGCTGTCTCAACCTTTTTTATTTCAAGTCTTTTCTATTTTAAAGCATTCATGTTATAATGGATAAATATGAAGAATCGGAGTGAGAATATGAAGTACAAACGAATCGTCTTTAAGGTAGGGACTTCCTCCTTAACAAATGAAGACGGGAGTTTATCAAGGAGTAAAGTAAAGGCAATTACCCAGCAATTGGCTATGCTGCATGAGGCTGGACATGAGTTGATTTTAGTGTCATCTGGGGCAGTTGCCGCTGGATTTGGAGCTTTGGGATTTAAAAAACGTCCGACCAAGATTGCAGATAAACAAGCTTCGGCTGCAGTTGGTCAGGGACTTTTGTTGGAGGAATATACAACCAACCTCCTCATGCGCCAGATCGTTTCTGCACAAATCTTGCTGACACAGGATGATTTTGTAGATAAACGTCGTTATAAGAACGCCCACCAGGCCTTGTCTGTATTGCTTCATCGTGGTGCCATTCCTATCATCAACGAGAATGACAGTGTCGTTATTGACGAACTCAAGGTGGGTGATAATGACACTCTGAGTGCCCAGGTAGCGGCGATGGTTCAAGCGGATCTTTTGGTTCTCTTGACTGATGTGGACGGTCTCTATACTGGAAATCCCAACTCAGATCCAAGAGCTAAACGTCTTGAGAAAATCGAGACTATCAATCGTGAGATTATTGATATGGCTGGTGGAGCAGGTTCTTCAAACGGAACTGGGGGTATGCTAACAAAAATCAAAGCAGCTACGATCGCAACGGAGTCAGGGGTGCCAGTCTATATCTGCTCTTCCTTGAAATCAGATGCCTTGATTGAGGCAGCTGAAGAAACTAGGGATGGATCCTTCTTTGTTGCGCAAGAGAAGGGACTTCGTACCCAGAAACAATGGCTGGCCTTCTATGCTCAAAGTCAGGGAACGATTTGGGTAGATGGTGGAGCTGCAGAGGCACTTTCAAAAAACGGGAAAAGTCTCCTTTTATCAGGCGTGGTAGAAGTGGAAGGAAACTTCTCTTACCACGATATTGTCACAGTGGCTGATAAAGAAACGGGTCAATCTCTTGGAAAGGGACGTGTCCAATTTGGCGTCTCAGCCCTAGAAGATATGCTCCGTTCTCAAAAAGCTAAGGGAGTCTTGATTCACCGTGATGACTGGATTTCCATCACTCCTGAAATCCAGCTGCTCTTTACAGAATTTTAGAGGTGAACGATGGTAAGTACACAAGAACAATTTGAACAGGTACAAGCTGTTAAAAAATCAATCAATACTGCCAGTGAAGCAGTGAAAAACCAAGCCTTACTAGCCATGGCTGATCACTTATTGGCTGCTACTGAGGAGATTTTAGCGGCCAATGCCCTTGATATGGTAGCAGCCAAGGGGAAAATTTCGGATGTCATGGTGGATCGTCTTTATTTGGATGCGGAACGTATAGAAGCGATGGCAAGAGGGATTCGTGAAGTGGTTGCTTTACCAGATCCTATCGGTGAAGTTTTAGAAACCAATCATCTTGAAAATGGCTTGATTATCACCAAGAAACGTGTGGCTATGGGGGTTATCGGTATTATCTATGAAAGCCGTCCAAATGTGACGTCTGATGCGGCTGCCTTGGCTCTCAAGAGTGGCAATGCAGTCGTTCTTCGTAGTGGTAAGGACGCCTACCAAACCGCTCATGCTATTGTCACAGCTTTGAAGAAGGGTTTGGAGACGACTACCATTCATGCAGATGTGATTCAACTGGTGGAAGATACCAGCCGAGAAAGTAGCTATGCTATGATGAAGGCCAAGGGTTATCTAGACCTTCTTATTCCTCGTGGAGGTGCTGGCTTGATTAATGCCGTGGTTGAAAATGCTATTGTACCTGTTATCGAGACAGGAACTGGAATTGTTCATGTCTATGTGGACAAGGATGCCGATGAAGACAAGGCTCTATCTATCATCAACAATGCTAAAACCAGTCGTCCTTCTGTTTGTAATGCCATGGAGGTTCTCCTCGTTCATGATGACAAGGCAGCAAGCTTCCTTCCTCGCTTGGAGCAAGTTCTGGTTGCAGATCGAAAAGAAGCTGAACTGGAACCAATTCAATTCCGTCTGGATAGCAAAGCAAGTCAGTTTCTTTCAGGTCGAGTAGCTGAGGCTCAAGACTTTGACACCGAGTTTTTAGACTATATCCTAGCGGTTAAGGTCGTGAGCAGTTTAGAAGAAGCGGTTGCGCATATTGAAGCCCATAGTACTCATCATTCGGATGCGATTGTGACGGAAAATGCCGAAACTGCAGCCTACTTTACAGATCAAGTGGACTCTGCAGCAGTTTATGTCAATGCCTCAACGCGTTTCACTGATGGTGGGCAATTTGGTCTTGGATGTGAAATGGGGATTTCTACTCAGAAACTGCATGCGCGTGGTCCAATGGGCTTGAAGGAATTAACTAGCTACAAGTATGTGGTTACTGGTGACGGACAGATAAGGGAGTAAGAGATGAAGATTGGATTTATCGGTTTGGGGAATATGGGTGCTAGTTTGGCTAAGGCTGTTTTGCAGGCCAAGATGGGAGCTCAGATTCTCCTTGCCAATCGCAGTCAAGCGAAAGTAGATGCTTTCATCGCCAACTTCGGCGGTCAGGCTTCCAGCAATGAAGAAATTTTTACAGAAGCAGACGTGATTTTTCTAGGAGTAAAGCCAGCCCAGTTTTCTGAACTGCTTGCTCAATATCAGACCATCCTTGAAAAACGAGAAAGTCTTCTTTTGATTTCCATGGCAGCTGGATTGACCTTGGAAAAACTAGCGAGTCTTCTGCCAAGTCACCACCGAATCATTCGCATCATGCCCAATACTCCAGTAGCTATCGGGCAAGGAGTGATTAGTTATGCCATGTCAGCAAACTGCTGTGCTGAGGACAGGGAACTCTTTTGTCAATTATTGGCCAAGGCTGGCCTATTGGTTGAGCTGGGAGATGGCTTAATCGATGCGGCGACAGGTCTCGCAGGTTGTGGACCAGCTTTTGTCTATCTCTTTATCGAGGCTTTGGCAGATGCGGGTGTTCAATCAGGATTGCCAAGAGAAATGGCTTTGAAAATGGCAGCCCAAACAGTGGTTGGCGCTGGACAAATGGTCCTCGAAAGTCAGCAACATCCTGGAGTCTTGAAAGACCAAGTTTGCAGCCCAGGAGGTTCGACTATCGCCGGTGTAGCAAGTCTGGAAGAACATGCCTTTAGAGGCACAGTCATGGATGCAGTTTATCATGCCTATAAACGAACACAAGAACTAGGTAAATAAGAGGTTGGATGACTCCCGGCCTCTTTTGTGGTTGATTGAATGGAGAAGACACAAAAAGATTGTCACAAAAACCTATTTTTTGATAGAATAGAAGGTAGAAAAAAAGAAATGAGTTAGATATGTCAAAAGGATTTTTAGTCTCTCTTGAGGGACCGGAGGGAGCAGGCAAGACCAGTGTTTTAGAGGCTCTACTCCCAATTTTAGAGGAAAAAGGAGTAGAAGTGTTGACGACCCGTGAGCCAGGTGGAGTCTTGATTGGGGAAAAGATTCGTCAAGTGATTTTGGATCCAAGTCATACTCAGATGGATCCTAAAACAGAGCTTCTTCTCTATATCGCCAGTCGCAGACAGCACTTGGTGGAAAAAGTTCTTCCAGCCCTTGAAGCTGGCAAGTTGGTCATTATGGACCGCTTCATCGATAGTTCTGTTGCTTATCAAGGATTTGGTCGTGGCTTGGATATTGACGCCATTGATTGGCTCAATCAGTTTGCGACAGATGGCCTTAAACCCGATTTGACACTCTATTTTGACATTGAAGTGGAAGAGGGGCTGGCTCGCATTGCTGCCAATAGTGACCGCGAGGTCAATCGTTTGGACTTGGAAGGTTTGGACTTGCACAAAAAAGTTCGTCAAGGTTACCTTTCTCTTCTGGACAAAGAAGGAAATCGCATTGTCAAGATTGATGCCAGTCTTCCTTTGGAGCAAGTTGTGGAAGCTACCAAGGCTGTCTTGTTTGAGAGAATGGGCTTGGCCAAATGAAACAAGATCAACTAAAGGCTTGGCAACCAGACCAGTTTGACTGCTTTGTCCGTATTCTAGAACAAAACCAGCTCAATCACGCCTATCTTTTTTCAGGTTTCTTTGGAAGCTTGGAAATGGCGCAGTTTTTGGCTAAGAGCCTCTTTTGTACGGATAAAGTAGGCGTTCTACCATGTGAGAAATGCCGAAACTGCAAGCTGATTGAGCAGGAAGAATTTCCCGATGTTACTTTAATCAAGCCAGTCAATCAGGTCATCAAGACAGAACGCATTCGGGAATTGGTGGGTCAGTTTTCCCAAGCAGGGATTGAAAGTCAGCAACAGGTCTTTATTATCGAGCAGGCGGAGAAAATGCATCCCAACGCAGCCAATTCTCTGCTCAAGGTCATCGAAGAACCCCAGAGTGAGGTTTATATTTTCTTCTTGACTAGCGATGAGGAAAAGATTTTACCAACTATCCGAAGTCGGACCCAAATTTTCCACTTTAAAAAGCAAGAAGAAAAACTCATCTTGCTCTTAGAACAAATGGGACTGGTTAAGAAAAAAGCAACTCTCTTAGCTCAGTTTGCTCAATCGCGAGCTGAAGCAGAAAAGTTGGCAAATCAGGCAAGTTTTTGGATCTTAGTCGATGAAAGTGAACGCTTGCTAACCTGGTTATTAGCTAAGAAAAAAGAAAGTTATCTGCAAGTTGCTAAATTAGCCAGCTTGGCAGATGACAAGGAAAAACAAGATCAGGTCTTGCGAATCCTCGAAGTGCTCTGTGGACAGGACCTCTTGCAAGCAAGGATTCGACAGATTTTACAAGATTTGCTAGAAGCTAGAAAAATGTGGCAGGCTAATGTCAGTTTTCAAAATGCCATGGAATATCTGGTCTTGAAAGAAATATAAACTCAATGAAGGATAAAGAAAGGAAAGGGCTGGTTTATGGACAAGAAAGAATTATTTGATGCGCTGGATGATTTTTCCCAACAGTTATTGGTGACCTTGGCTGATGTGGAAGCCATCAAGAAAAATCTCAAGAGCCTGGTAGAGGAAAATACAGCTCTTCGCTTGGAAAATAGTAAGTTGCGCGAACGCTTAGGCGAGGTAGAAGCAGATACACCCGTTAAGGCCAAGCATGTTCGTGAAAGCGTCCGTCGAATCTATAAAGACGGGTTTCACGTATGTAATGATTTTTATGGACAACGCCGAGAGCAGGACGAGGAATGTATGTTCTGTGACGAGTTGTTATACAGGGAGTAGGCATGCAGATTCAAAAAAGTTTTAAGGGGCAGTCTCCCTATGGCAAGCTTTATCTAGTGGCAACGCCGATTGGCAATCTAGATGATATGACCTTTCGTGCCATCCAGACCTTGAAAGAGGTGGACTGTATTGCTGCTGAGGACACGCGCAATACGGGTCTCTTGCTCAAGCATTTTGACATTCCGACCAAGCAGATCAGTTTTCATGAGCACAATGCCAAGGAAAAAATTCCTGATTTGATTGGTTTCCTGAAGGCGGGACAAAGTATTGCTCAGGTATCCGATGCGGGTCTGCCTAGTATCTCAGATCCAGGGCATGATTTGGTTAAGGTAGCTATTGAGGAAGAGATTGCAGTTGTCACAGTTCCGGGTGCTAGTGCAGGAATTTCTGCTTTGATTGCCAGTGGCCTAGCACCACAACCACATATCTTTTACGGTTTCTTACCGAGAAAATCAGGCCAGCAAAAGCAATTTTTCGACTTGAAAAAAGATTATCCAGAAACTCAGATTTTCTATGAATCACCCCATCGTGTAGCGGATACGCTAGAAAATATGCTAGCAGTATACGGCGATCGCTCGGTGGTCTTGGTCAGAGAATTGACCAAAATCTATGAAGAATACCAACGAGGAAAGATTTCAGAGCTACTAGAAAGTATTGCTGAAACGCCACTCAAGGGCGAATGCCTTCTCATCGTTGAAGGCGCCAGTCAGGATGTGGAGGAAAAGGACGACGAGGACTTGTTCTTAGAAATCCAAGCTCGTATCCAGCAAGGTATGAAGAAAAATCAAGCCATCAAGGAAGTTGCGAAACTCTACCAGTGGAATAAAAGCCAACTCTACGCTGCCTACCACGACTGGGAAGAGAAACAATTCAACGACTAAACAGGGAAGTTTGCCTTCTTCCCTTTTTTTGTTATACTAGTAAAAGAAAAATTAGAAAGATTTGTGGGAGTGAAAAAGTCCAGTGGACTTTTTCAGCCTGAGCCAAGAAACTCGAAAGCGAAGTAAGTTCGGTTGGCTTTTTCAATGTGAAGCTTGTCCTCACACTCCCAAAGAGGTATTAGTGTCGTGTCTCAATCTTATATCAATGTTATCGGTGCTGGTTTGGCAGGGTCTGAAGCTGCTTACCAAATCGCAGAACGTGGTATTCCAGTTAAACTCTATGAAATGCGTGGTGTCAAATCAACTCCTCAGCACAAAACAGACAATTTTGCTGAGTTGGTTTGTTCCAATTCCTTACGTGGGGATGCTTTGACAAATGCCGTTGGACTCCTCAAGGAAGAAATGCGCCGCTTGGGTTCTGTTATCTTAGAATCTGCTGAAGCTACACGTGTTCCTGCAGGCGGAGCCCTTGCGGTGGACCGCGACGGTTTCTCCCAAATGGTGACCGAAAAAGTAGCCAATCATCCCTTGATTGAAGTGGTTCGTGATGAAATTACAGAATTGCCAACGGATGTTATTACAGTTGTAGCGACTGGTCCTTTAACCAGTGATGCCCTAGCTGAGAAGATTCATGCCCTTAATGATGGGGATGGATTCTATTTCTATGACGCGGCGGCACCTATTATCGATGTCAACACCATCGATATGAGTAAGGTCTATCTCAAGTCTCGTTATGACAAGGGAGAGGCAGCCTACCTCAATGCTCCCATGACCAAACAAGAGTTTATGGATTTTCATGAAGCTTTGGTCAATGCGGAAGAAGCACCGCTCAATTCGTTTGAAAAAGAAAAGTATTTTGAAGGTTGTATGCCTATCGAAGTCATGGCCAAACGTGGCATTAAAACCATGCTTTATGGACCTATGAAACCAGTTGGGCTGGAGTACCCAGACGACTATACGGGGCCTCGTGATGGCGACTTTAAAACACCGTATGCAGTTGTCCAGCTTCGTCAGGACAATGCAGCTGGTAGCCTCTACAATATCGTCGGTTTCCAGACCCACCTCAAATGGGGAGAACAAAAGCGTGTCTTCCAAATGATTCCAGGTCTTGAAAATGCTGAGTTTGTCCGTTATGGGGTCATGCACCGCAATTCGTACATGGATTCACCAAATCTTCTCGAACAGACCTACCGTTCTAAGAAACAGCCTAATCTCTTCTTTGCTGGTCAGATGACGGGTGTGGAAGGCTATGTTGAGTCAGCAGCTTCAGGCTTAGTTGCGGGTATTAACGCGGCTCGTCTTTTCAAGGGGGAAAGCGCAGCTATTTTCCCAGAGACCACAGCGATTGGAAGTCTGGCTCATTACATCACTCATGCAGATAGTAAACATTTCCAACCAATGAACGTCAATTTTGGGATTATCAAGGAGTTGGAAGGCGAGCGTATCCGTGATAAGAAGGCTCGTTATGAAAAAATTGCAGAGCGTGCCCTTAAGGACTTAGAGGAGTTTTTAACGGTCTAATTTTTTTTGAAAGAATTGCTCATGACACTATAAAAATCTAAGAAATTGTGATAAAATAGGTAGGATGAAAAAAGGAGAGTAAAAATGGCGAACCCCAAGTATAAACGTATTTTAATCAAGTTATCAGGTGAGGCTCTTGCAGGTGAACGTGGCGTAGGGATTGATATCCAAACAGTTCAAACAATCGCAAAAGAGATTCAAGAAGTTCATAGCTTAGGTATCGAAATTGCCCTTGTTATTGGTGGAGGAAATCTCTGGCGCGGAGAACCTGCTGCAGAAGCAGGAATGGACCGCGTTCAGGCCGATTACACTGGAATGCTTGGGACCGTGATGAATGCTCTTGTGATGGCAGATTCATTGCAACAAGTTGGTGTTGATACGCGTGTGCAAACAGCCATTGCTATGCAACAAGTGGCAGAACCTTACGTACGTGGACGTGCTCTTCGCCACCTTGAAAAAGGGCGTATCGTTATCTTTGGTGCTGGGATTGGTTCACCTTACTTCTCAACAGATACAACAGCAGCCCTTCGTGCAGCTGAAATCGAAGCGGATGCCATCCTTATGGCTAAAAATGGGGTCGATGGTGTTTACAATGCCGATCCTAAGAAAGACAAGACTGCCGTTAAGTTTGAAGAATTGACCCACCGTGACGTTATCAATAAAGGTCTTCGTATCATGGACTCAACTGCTTCAACCCTCTCTATGGACAACGACATTGACTTAGTTGTCTTTAACATGAACCAACCAGGCAACATCAAACGTGTCGTATTTGGTGAAAATATCGGAACAACAGTTTCAAACAATATCGAAGAAAAGGAATAAGAAAATTATGGCTAATGCAATTGTAGAAAAAGCTAAAGAGAGAATGACCCAGTCTCACCAATCACTTGCTCGTGAATTTGGTGGAATCCGTGCCGGTCGTGCCAACGCAAGCTTGCTAGACCGTATCTACGTAGAATACTATGGAGTCGAAACTCCTCTTAACCAAATCGCTTCAATTACCATTCCAGAAGCGCGTGTCTTGTTGGTAACACCATTTGACAAGTCTTCATTGAAAGACATCGAACGTGCCTTGAATGCTTCTGATCTTGGTATTACACCAGCTAATGACGGCTCTGTGATCCGCTTGGTTATCCCAGCTCTTACAGAAGAGACTCGTCGTGACCTTGCCAAAGAAGTGAAGAAGGTCGGTGAAAATGCTAAAGTGGCTGTCCGCAACATCCGTCGCGACGCTATGGACGAAGCTAAAAAGCAAGAAAAAGCAAAAGAAATCACTGAAGACGAATTGAAGACTCTTGAAAAAGATATTCAAAAAGTAACAGACGACGCTGTGAAACACATCGACGACATGACTGCCAACAAAGAAAAAGAAATCTTGGAAGTCTAAAAATAAACAGAAAAACTCAGTTGGCATTGCTGGCTGAGTTTTATTCGAAAGAAGGAAATATGAATACAAATCTTGCAAGTTTTATCGTTGGACTCATCATCGATGAAAATGACCGTTTTTACTTTGTGCAAAAGGATGGTCAGACTTATGCTCTTGCTAAGGAAGAAGGTCAACATACAGTAGGTGATACGGTCAAAGGTTTTGCCTACACGGATATGAAGCAAAAACTCCGCTTGACCACTCTAGAAGTGACTGCCACTCAGGACCAATTTGGTTGGGGAACCGTAACAGAAGTTCGTAAGGACTTGGGTGTTTTTGTCGATACCGGTTTACCTGATAAGGAAATCGTTGTGTCACTCGATATCCTCCCTGAGCTCAAGGAACTCTGGCCTAAGAAGGGTGATAAACTTTACATCCGTCTTGAAGTGGACAAAAAAGACCGCATCTGGGGCCTCTTGGCTTATCAGGAAGACTTCCAACGTCTGGCTCGTCCTGCTTACAACAACATGCAGAACCAAAACTGGCCAGCCATTGTTTACCGTCTCAAGCTGTCAGGGACCTTTGTCTATCTGCCAGAGAATAACATGCTTGGTTTCATTCACCCAAGTGAGCGCTACGCAGAGCCACGTTTGGGACAAGTGCTAGATGCGCGTGTCATTGGTTTCCGTGAAGTGGACCGCACCTTGAACCTTTCTCTCAAACCACGTTCCTTTGAAATGTTGGAAAATGATGCTCAGATGATTTTGACCTACTTGGAAAGCAATGGCGGTTTCATGACCTTAAATGATAAGTCATCTCCTGACGATATCAAGGCAACCTTTGGTATCTCTAAAGGTCAGTTCAAGAAAGCGCTCGGTGGCTTGATGAAGGCTGGTAAAATCAAACAAGACCAGTTTGGGACAGAGTTGATTTAGGCCTCATAGACATGAAAAAGAAACTTGAAGAAATGAGTTTAGAGGAACTCTGGCAACTTTTTCCTATTTTTCTAGTAGAGCACAAGTCAGAGTGGAAAGACTGGTATGAATCGGAAAAAACAAGTCTGAAAAAAATATTGGGTGCAAATGTTATTAAAAGAATAGAACATATCGGTAGCACTGCTATCCCTAATATTTGGGCCAAAAATATCGTTGATATTTTATTAGAAGTAGACAGAATAGAGGATTTAGCAAGAGTTAGGGATTTATTGGTGAAGAATGGTTGGCTAGTGATGTCGGAAAGTCCTAACAGGATTTCGCTAAATAAAGGCTATACAGAGCAGGGCTTTGCCGAGAAGGTTTTTCATCTACATTTGCGATTGATGGGAGATCATGACGAGATTTATTTTAGAGATTATCTCTGCCAGCATCCAGATATCGCCCAAGCGTATCAGGAATTAAAACTAAGTTTGTGGAAAAAATTTGAACACAATCGAGACGCCTATACAGATGCTAAAACAGATTTTATAAACCACTACGTTTCAGAGGCTAAGTCCAGTAATTTTCAAGAATCAGAAAAGTGTCATCAAAAAACTCTTGATAGGAGAAAGAATTGAGAAAATCATTTTACACTTGGCTCATGACCGAGCGCAATCCTAAAAGTAATAGCCCAAAAGCAATTTTGGCAGATCTCGCTTTTGAGGAGTCAGCCTTTCCAAAACATACGGATGATTTTGATGAGGTGAGTCGCTTTTTGGAGGAGCATGCCAGCTTCTCTTTTAACCTAGGAGATTTTGACGCCATCTGGCAAGAATACTTAGAACACTAGAGACAATGAGATGAGGCTAGTATTTTATTGTTCTCTTTGCTATAATAAAAAGAAATAAACGGATTAGAGAGGTTCTTTATTTGAAGGAACATTCAATAGACATTCAACTAAGTCATCCAGATGACTTGTTTCATCTTTTTGGATCCAACGAGCGCCATCTTCGTTTGATGGAAGAAGAACTCGATGTGGTGATTCATGCTCGTACAGAGATTGTCCAGGTTTTGGGAGAAGAGGCTGCCTGTGAGGAAGCCCGTCAGGTTATTCAGGCATTGATGGTCTTGGTTAATCGTGGGATGACGGTTGGCACACCAGATGTAGTGACTGCGATTAGCATGGCCAAAAACGATGAAATCGACAAGTTTGTCGCCCTTTACGAAGAAGAAATTATCAAAGACAATACTGGGAAACCGATCCGTGTCAAAACCTTGGGTCAAAAGCTTTATGTAGACAGTGTCAAACAGCATGATGTGACCTTTGGAATTGGGCCAGCAGGGACAGGGAAGACCTTCCTTGCAGTGACCTTGGCAGTAACTGCCCTTAAACGCGGGCAAGTAAAGCGGATTATCCTCACTCGACCAGCAGTGGAAGCGGGAGAGAGTCTAGGATTTCTTCCGGGAGATCTCAAGGAGAAGGTCGATCCCTATCTTCGACCAGTTTATGATGCCCTGTATCAGATTCTGGGGAAAGACCAAACGACTCGTCTCATGGAACGTGAGATTATCGAAATTGCGCCCCTTGCCTACATGCGTGGGAGGACCTTGGACGATGCCTTTGTCATTCTAGATGAGGCACAAAATACGACCATCATGCAGATGAAGATGTTCTTGACTCGTTTAGGCTTTAATTCTAAAATGATTGTCAATGGAGATATCAGTCAGATTGACCTACCACGTAATGTCAAGTCCGGTTTGATTGATGCCCAAGAAAAACTTAAGAACATTCACCAAATTGACTTTGTTCATTTTTCAGCTAAGGATGTGGTTCGCCATCCAGTTGTCGCTCAGATTATCCGAGCTTATGAACCAGCTCCAGTCAAGGTTGAAGAAAAGGGACAAGAAGTAGAAGAACTTGTATAGAGACTGGAAATAGAATATTGAAAGAGAATACATTTTAATCACTCTTTTCATCGTTAAGGTGATGAAAGTTAATTTCTTAAGGTTGAAGTAATTTCCAACATGAAATCAAGTTTATTATAGATTATATGGGATTTTTTCTATAGTAAAAGAGAGTTTATAATCCTTACACTGATTTTGCATATTGTAGAAATTATATCGTTATAAAACAGAACCCCGTGATTGTATTTATCACGGGGGATTTTTTAGTCATTGAAGAAAAATGGTGGCGCAAATTTTTTTAGAATTTCAAAGCAAGTCTGTGCTTCTTCAGCATTTTCACAGATAAGAAGGCAGACGTCATCACCACATACGGTGGCAATGATTTGTTTGAAATCAAGCGCATCGAGAACAGCTCCAAACGATTGGGCAAGGCCTGGCAAGGTTTTGAGGACAACCTGATGCTGGACAGGACGTAGCATGACCAAGCTATCTTCCATATAGTTTTCCAAGCGTTTTTCCCACTTGGAGATGGAACCAGTATTTAAAACATAGTAAGAATGATCTGCTTCGCGAACCTTTGATAGATTCATGGTTTTGATATCGCGTGAGAGAGTGGCCTGTGTGACTTGAATATCATTTTCAGCTAGTAAAGTTTGCAACTCTGCTTGTGTATGAATCTTATTTTTAGCTACAAGTGAACGGATGAGTTGGTGTCTATGTTCAGATTTATTCATATGAGGCTGACTCCTTTTATGAGGGGATAGTGATAGAAGACTGTGCTAAATCAATAGTTAAGTGGTAGTCTGTATTATCTCGAATTGTAATCTCAAAGTCTGTTGTGTAGAGAACAAGGCGAAGTGTGTCACCTTTTTTCAGCTTGTAGATAGTTGGTTGCAGTTCTAGCTTGAAGTCCATCCATTCATTTGGTTGGATATTTTCAATCCTTAAGAGATCGTTTCGATTTTGCAAATTAAGGTAGCCTTTGGAGATGACACGTTGAACACTTGGAGTAAATGGCAGTTCGCAGAGATTTTCAAGCATATGGTAGCGACCATTATCAATTGTTCGGACAGATTGAACCGCTGGATAAGGTTGTAGATATTTCTTTTGTCCAAGTTCCAGCAGTTGAGCAGATAATAAGCCCTTGTTTGTACTTGATTTGACACGAAGTTTCAGCTCCACTCGACCATTTAAGTGGATGTCATTGGTCACTGGAAGGTCAATGGTGATTTGATTGGCTTTTCCTTGGTAAAGCTCAGTGTTGAAGGTCTGGTAAGTCTTGCCATAACGGTCAAAATCTTTTTGATCATACTGATTTTGAATCACTTTTTCCTCATTACCAAGAGAGAAGGTATGCAGTTCATCTTGCTTGCCAAAGTCATCAAGACCCTGCCAACTTTGAGGTACAGTATTGTCTTGCCAGATGACAGTAGGAAGTTGATAGCTTGAGTCAAGTCCTAACAATTTCTTGCTTAAGAGAGCATTCATGGACTCGCGGAAATCGATCGACTGCCAGTTGTTCATATAAACGTGGGCGCCATGATGGAAAAAGAGGTGCTTATTGATATGGCTAGGAAGGGCATGAAACATCTGGTAAACATGAAGAGGTTTGACGTTCCAATCCTGGGAACCATGCGTAAAGACGACCTCAGCTTGAACCTTGTGAGCATTGAGCAGATAGTTGCGGTCATGCCAAAACTGATTGTAGTCACCAGTCTTGCGATCGAGTTTCTCTTTTACCTTTTCTAAGTCCGCTTGATGAGCTTCATTACAACGGATATAGTCACCAGCTAAGAGATTGCGGGAGTAGGTCAATTCAGCAAGTGAGTCAAAATCCTCACCTGGATAACCACTAGGGCTAGTGACCAGACCATTTTCACGATAGTAGTTACACCAAGAGGAAATACCTGCTTCAGCGATAATCACTTCTAAGCCATCAACACCAGTGGTCGCAAGACCATTGGACATGGTGCCTAGATAAGAAATTCCTGTTGTTGCGACTTTTCCGTTTGACCAATCAGCCTTGATTTGACGTTTGCGCGTGTGATCCGTGAAAGCACGGCAACGGCCATTAAGCCAGTCAATCACGTTTTTATATGCTTCAATCTGCTGGTAGTCCCCATTGGTCATGAGACCTTGGGAATCCTTGGTTCCAACACCCGATACATAGAGATTGGCAAATCCACGTGGGAGGAAGTAATCGTTGAGAGTGTAAGAACTATTGATGTGAGTTAGCTTTTCTTCAGTTTCAGAGACGGTTTCTGCTTGACCATGAGGCTCGACAAAATTCAGCTTAGGTTCCTCGAGCTCAATGGTGTGGGGTGGCTTGACCTCAAGCTCTCCTTCCATTTTGTAGAGAGCCTTGTCGCTGGCTTTGTCGTTGGTGCCTTGGTGATAAGGACTTGCAGTCATAACCGCAGGAATCTGTCCATCATAGCGAGGGCGAATAATGCTGACCTTGACTAAATCAGGGAGTCCGTCTTTATCAGTATCCACACGGCTCTCGACATACACGACTTCACGAATGACATCATGAGTAGAGAAGGTTGCTAAGCTCTTGCCGTTAAAGTAGTGGTAGTGATTATCTTCCGCAATAAGCCCATCACTAACAAGCTGGTCAATGAGTGTATTTCCTTTTTTAGTTCGCGTATTGAGCAATTGATAAAGATTTTCGATGAGATCTCCATAAACAATAGGAAATCCAGTTTCTTTACGGAATTGTTCGGCGTCTTCAAAGTCAACCAGATAACTAAATCCCAGAAGTTGAAAAACTACTGTGTAGAAAATCTCCGTAGTTAACTCACGGTCTGACTGGAAAAAAGTTACTAAATCTGTTTCTCTATCTGCTGCCAGAGTGGATAGAGCATAATCGGTGTTCGCATAAGTGAAAAAACTCCAGCGGACAAATTGTTCAAGTTGTTTTTTTGATGCTTGTTCTGGTGCCAGCTTCAAACCAAGCTGAGATAACTCGCGTAAAACTTGCGAATGAAAAACAGGAAGGTAGCTGAATTGATTAAAACGCATGGGGCTCTCCTTTGAAAATATTCTAAATTTAGTATATCAAAAATAAGATAAAAAAGATATTGTTGACCTGTGATGAAATCACTTTAAAAGGAATGGCCTCTAGCTTTTCATTCTAGTTTTTAAAATGGTATAATAGTACTATATCTAAAGCAAGGGGGAGAAGAAATGATTGCACAGCTCGACACCAAGACTGTTTATAGTTTTATGGAAAGTGTGGTTTCGATTGAAAAATACGTACAAATGGCTAAAGAATATGGCTATTCTCACCTTGCTATCATGGATGTGGATAATCTCTATGGAGCCTATCATTTTCTAGAAGCGACTCGTAAGTATGGCATTCAACCTTTAATTGGTCTTGAAATGACCTTGGTCAAAGATGAGGACAATATTTCTCTTCGTTTTCTAGCCCTATCTACTAAAGGTTACCAAGAGTTGATGAAGTTATCCACTCTAAAAATGACTGGTCGAAAAAATTGGTCTGACTTTACCAGTCACCTTGAGGATATTGCTGTTATTGTTCCTTATTTTGATGGAATTGAAAAGCTGGATTTGGGACTTGAATATTTTATCGGTGTTAGCCCCGATACTCACCAAGAAGGCTTTACCAAACCCATTCTTCCACTGTATCAGGTCAACTCTTTTGAGAAAGAAGACATACAGGTTTTGCAAATCCTATCGGCAATCAAGGATAATGTCAGTCTGAGAGAAGTGGATGTGCATTCACAACAAGGGATCTTTCTACCAGCCTCAGACTTAGAAGCTCGATTTAAAAATCGCTTCCCTCAGGCACTTGCCAATCTCCAAGGTGTGATAGAGAATGTTAGCTACCAACTTGATCCAAGTTTAAAACTCCCTCGCTTTAATCCGGAAAGACCAGCGGTAGAAGAGCTTAGAGAGAGGGCTGAACAAGGGTTGACTGACAAGGGGTTAAGATCAGCTCTTTATCGAGAGCGGTTGAATGAAGAATTGGCTGTTATTCATGATATGGGCTTTGATGACTATTTTCTAGTTGTTTGGGATTTGTTGCGTTTTGGACGTTCCCAAGGCTACTATATGGGAATGGGGCGCGGTTCTGCTGTAGGTAGCTTGGTAGCCTACTCACTTGACATCACAGGGATTAATCCGGTTGAGAAAAACTTGATTTTCGAGCGCTTTTTAAATCGTGAGCGGTACACCATGCCTGATATTGATATTGACATTCCAGACCTTTATAGACCAGAGTTCATTCGTTATGTTCGTGATCGGTATGGCAGTCAACACGTAGCGCAGATTGTCACTTATTCGACCTTTGGAGCAAAGCAAGCAATTCGGGATGTTTTCAAACGTTATGGTGTCCCTGAGTATGAACTAACCAATATTACGAAAAAAATCAGCTTCCGAGATACGCTAACGATGGCCTATGAAAAGAATTTGCAATTTAGGCAGGTCATCAATAGTAAAATCGAATACCAAAAAGCTTTTGAGATTGCTCGGAAAATTGAAGGGTATCCTCGTCAGACCTCTATCCATGCGGCAGGGGTAGTTATGAGTGACCAAGACTTGACGGATTATATTCCTCTAAAATATGGTGAGGATATGCTCATCACCCAGTATGATGCTCATGGTGTTGAAGCCAATGGACTTCTAAAAATGGATTTCCTCGGTTTACGTAACCTGACTTTCGTACAGAAAATGCAGGAATTACTGGCAGAGTCAAAAGGTATTCATCTAAAAATCGAAGAGATTGATCTGGAAGACAAAGAAACCTTGGCCCTCTTTGCGTCTGGAAATACGAAAGGTATTTTCCAATTTGAACAACCAGGAGCCATTCGACTCTTGAAACGAGTCAAGCCACAAGTCTTCGAAGAAGTGGTAGCAACAACATCTCTAAACAGACCAGGTGCTAGTGATTATATCGATAATTTTGTGGCTCGTAAGCATGGCAAAGAAAAGGTGACGGTGCTGGATCCTGCCTTGGAGGACATCCTGTCATCAACCTACGGTATCATGCTCTATCAAGAGCAAGTCATGCAGGTAGCTCAGCGCTTTGGAGGCTTTAGTCTTGGGAAAGCCGACATTCTCAGACGAGCCATGGGTAAGAAAAATGCTAAAGAGATGCATTTGATGAAGGAAGATTTTATCTCCGGTGCAGTTAAACTCGGGCATTCAGAAGAGAAAGCCAATCAAGTTTTTGCAGTGATGGAAAAGTTTGCAGGCTATGGATTTAATAGATCCCACGCTTATGCTTACTCAGCACTGGCATTCCAACTTGCTTATTTCAAGACGCACTATCCTGCTATTTTCTTTCAAGTTATGTTGAATTATTCCAGCAGTGATTATATTATAGATGCATTGCAGATGGGCTTTGATGTAGGGCCTTTAGCCATCAATAGCATTCCCTATCATGATAAGATTACTCAGAAGACAATCTATCTTGGTTTGAAAGCCATTAAAGGAATGCCGAGAGATTTTTCCTATTGGATCATTGAAAATCGTCCCTTCTCAAGCATTGAGGATTTCGTCACACGTCTTCCTAAGAATTACAAGAAACTGTCACTTTTGTCTCCTCTGGTTGAACTGGGGCTCTTTGATGAATTTGACAAGAACCGCCAGAAAATCCTAGTAAACCTACCCAACCTCTTTGTATTTGTTGAGGAGTTGGGAGGACTCTTTGCGGATGCAAACTATAGTTGGACGGAGGCTGATGATTTTACAGAAGCAGAGAAATTTTACAAGGAGCAGGAACTGATCGGGGTTGGTATCAGTGCCCATCCTCTACAGACACTTGCCAAACAAGCCATTTATCCAACGACCCCGATTGCTAATCTTATTGAAGGAGCTCAAGCTACTCTCCTAGTTGAAGTTCAAAAACTAAAAGTGATTCGAACTAAGAAAGGCGAGAGTATGGCCTTTCTACAGGTCCATGATAGTAAGTCTCGGATGGATGTGACTGTATTTTCGGATCAGTATCGAAAATTCGCCTCTATCCTATCCGAAGGGAAATTTTACTATATCAATGGTAAGGTTCAATCTCGAGATGGTCGTTTGCAAATGATTGCACAAGATTTGAAAGAAGCAGTGGCTGAGCGATTCTGGATTCAAGTTAAAAATCACGACTACGATAAAGAAATTTCAACTATCTTGGAACAATATAAAGGCTCAATTCCTGTTATTATCAGGTATGTAGAGGAAGAAAAAACAATTGTTTCCTCCCGTCATTTTGTAAAAAAAGACCCTACTTTGGAGGAGAAATTAGAGGGAATTGCTATGAAAACGATTTATCGCTAAAAATACGGAAAATAGAAGAATTTTCGATTTAAATGTGGTATAATCAGTAAGAATGTTAAAAGAAAAAGGAGCATAAACCAAATGAAACGTATTGCTGTTTTGACCAGTGGTGGGGACGCCCCTGGTATGAATGCTGCCATCCGTGCAGTAGTTCGCCAAGCAATCTCAGAAGGAATGGAAGTTTTTGGTATCTATGATGGATATGCAGGTATGGTTGCCGGTGAAATTTATCCACTTGATGCTGCTTCAGTAGGAGACATCATTTCACGTGGTGGTACTTTCCTTCACTCTGCTCGTTACCCTGAGTTTGCAAAACTCGAAGGTCAACTTAAAGGGATTGAGCAATTGAAAAAACACGGTATCGAAGGTGTCGTAGTTATCGGTGGTGACGGATCTTATCATGGAGCTATGCGCTTGACTGAGCATGGATTCCCTGCTATTGGACTTCCAGGTACAATCGATAACGATATCGTAGGTACTGACTTTACAATCGGATTTGATACTGCAGTTACGACTGCTATGGATGCCATTGATAAGATTCGTGATACATCATCAAGTCACCGTCGTACTTTCGTTGTTGAAGTAATGGGACGTAACGCTGGTGATATCGCTCTTTGGGCTGGTATCGCAACTGGTGCTGATGAAATTATCATCCCTGAAGAAGGCTTCAAGATGGAAGATATCGTAGCTAGTATCAAAGCTGGTTATGAGCACGGTAAAAAACACAACATTATCGTTTTGGCAGAAGGTGTTATGTCAGCAGCTGAATTTGGTCAAAAACTAAAAGAAGCAGGAGACACTAGTGACCTTCGTGTAACAGAACTTGGTCACATCCAACGTGGTGGATCACCAACTGCGCGTGACCGTGTATTGGCATCACGCATGGGGGCACACGCTGTTAAACTCCTTAAACAAGGAATCGGTGGTGTCGCTGTTGGTATCCGTAACGAAAAAATGGTTGAGAATCCAATCCTTGGTACAGCAGAAGAAGGAGCTTTGTTTAGCTTAACAGCTGATGGTAAGATCGTTGTTAACAACCCTCATAAAGCTGATCTTGAACTTTCTGATTTGAACAAGAGCTTGTCCTAATCAACTTTCATTAATTTGGTAACATGACCATAAAAGGTCGAATTATATAAAGGAGTCACAAAAATCATGAACAAACGTGTAAAAATCGTTGCAACTTTAGGTCCTGCGGTTGAAATCCGTGGTGGTAAAAAATTCGGTGAAGACGGATACTGGGGTGAAAAACTTGACGTTGAAGCTTCAGCTAAAAACATTGCTAAATTGATTGAAGCAGGAGCAAACACTTTCCGTTTCAACTTCTCACACGGTGACCACCAAGAACAAGGTGAGCGTATGGCAACTGTTAAACTTGCTGAAAAACTTGCAGGTAAAAAAGTTGGTTTCCTTCTTGATACTAAAGGACCTGAAATCCGTACAGAATTGTTTGAAGGTGACGCAAAAGAGTACTCTTACAAAACTGGTGAAAAAATCCGTGTTGCAACTAAACAAGGAATCAAATCAACTCGTGATGTGATTGCTTTGAACGTTGCTGGTGCCCTTGATATCTACGATGATGTTGAAGTTGGTCACCAAGTTTTGGTTGACGATGGTAAATTGGGTCTTCGTGTTTTCGCAAAAGACGATGCAACTCGTGAATTTGAAGTAGTCGTTGAAAATGACGGTATCATTGCTAAGCAGAAAGGTGTAAACATCCCTAACACTAAAATTCCTTTCCCTGCTCTTGCTGAACGTGATAACGATGATATCCGTTTCGGTTTGGAACAAGGTATCAACTTCATCGCGATTTCATTCGTACGTACTGCAAAAGACGTCGACGAAGTTCGTGCAATCTGTGAAGAAACTGGTAACGGACATGTTCAATTGTTTGCGAAAATCGAAAACCAGCAAGGTATCGACAACTTGGATGAAATCATTGAAGCTGCTGACGGTATTATGATTGCTCGTGGTGACATGGGTATCGAAGTACCATTCGAAATGGTTCCAGTTTACCAAAAAATGATCATCACTAAAGTGAACGCAGCAGGTAAAGTTGTTATCACAGCAACAAACATGCTTGAAACAATGACTGAAAAACCACGTGCAACTCGTTCAGAAGTATCAGACGTATTTAACGCTGTTATCGACGGAACTGACGCTACAATGCTTTCAGGTGAGTCTGCAAACGGTAAATACCCACTTGAGTCAGTAACAACAATGGCTACAATTGACAAGAACGCACAAACTCTTCTTAACGAATACGGACGTTTGAACTCAGATACTTTCGAACGTAACTCTAAGACAGAAGTTATGGCTTCAGCTGTTAAAGATGCTACGAACTCAATGGATATCAAATTGGTTGTTACTTTGACTAAGACTGGTCACACTGCTCGTTTGATTTCTAAATACCGTCCAAATGCTGATATCTTGGCATTGACATTCGACGAATTGACAGAACGTGGCTTGATGTTGAACTGGGGTGTTATCCCAATGTTGACAGAAGCACCTTCATCAACTGATGACATGTTTGAAATTGCTGAACGTAAAGCAGTTGAAGCAGGTCTTGTAGAATCTGGTGACGATATCGTTATCGTTGCAGGTGTACCACTTGGCGAAGCGGTTCGTACAAACACAATGCGTATCCGTACAGTACGTTAATCTAACCTTAAAACCTATTATATAAAGATGCCTCTTTATCAACTGTAGTGGGTTAATGAAAAGTTACAATTTGGAGAGGGCCTTTGGGCCCTCTCCTTTTTGATATTCGAAGCGATGAGGATTCTGATTTCAAAATTGTTAAAGTTCCGAAAGTCGAAAGCATTTCTCTCGATGACTTTGATGAGGTTATTGGTAGCTTCTAGTTTTGCGTTTGAGTAGAGCAGTTTCAGTACGTTCAGGATTTTGTCTTAATCTTTCAAAAAGGTCTTGAAAATGGTTTGGAAAATAGGATTTACACAAGAAATGGACAGACTGTTTCTCTTGAAAGTGAAGAAGCAAGAGTCTATCTAGAATTTCTTTATTGGCCAAGTACATGTGAAAAGTTGAGTTTTTAAAATGAATCAGAGTTTGTACCTCGTACACGTATTTTGGATTCTTTCTGGAATCATAGTTAGCTATTGCAAATATCGTAGAATCTAGAGCGAAAGCGTGAGTTCAAGACTGTTTCTCTTTTCTCGCTATACAATCATTGTTTATAGTGGATAAATTTGATATAATGGACTTTAATGGAAAATATGAAAGGCATTTTAGGATGAAGAAGAATACGAAAAGGAAAAAAAGGAAATTTTACACAGTCATTGGAATTGCAAGTGTTGTTATTGTCGGGGCTATTGGGATTTTACTTTTTAGACAACCTTCTAAGGTTGCTGTTAAAGATACAACTTCTCATTTGGTGACTGCCAAAGAAGGAACGGTTGCTTCATCTATTCTTTTATCTGGTACTGTTACTATAAAAAATGAACAGTATGTATATTTTGATGCAAGTATGGGTGAGATTGAAGAAATTTTAGTCTCTGTTGGAGATAAGGTCGAAAAAGGACAAGCATTAGTAAAATACAATAGTTCCGACGCTCAGGCAGCATATGATGCTGCCAATCGTGCAGTAGCAAAGATTGATCGTCATATTAGTGAATTAAAGGAATCTCGAAGCAAAGCCCTTACTTACTCTGAAGAATATGGTGGTTCAGATGCTAGCACAGTATCTTCCCTTGATTCTCAAATTAAGGATGCACGTGATAATCGTGCAGATGCAGAAGCTCAAGTTAAAAAAGCAAAGGCTCAATTAGATGCGACAACTATTTTAAGTACAATAGAAGGAACAGTTGTAGAGGTGAATCGTGATCTTTCCAAATCTTCTGCGGGTAATGGCAAAGTAATAGTGCATGTAGTGAGCAATGAAAATTTGCAAGTTAAAGGCGAATTATCTGAGTACAATCTTGCCAAGCTTTCAGTCGGACAAGAAGTGACCTTCACTTCTAAAGTCTACCCAGATAAGACTTGGACAGGGAAAATCAACTATATCGCAACTTATTCAAAGAGTGGTGTTGATGGAAGCAATGGTGTAGGTGCATCGAATGTTGGCCCTAAATATCCATACACTATTGAAATTACGAGTGATATCGGTGAGTTGAAGCAAGGATTTTCTGTTAGTGTAGAAGTTAAAAGCGACAGTACATCTCTTCTCGTACCATTAACCAGCATTGTAGAAGAAGAAGGTAAAAACTACGTCTGGGTTGTTGACGAAGAGAATAAGGCTAAGAAAATCGAAGTTAGCCTAGGAAATGCTGACGCAGAAAACCAGGAAATTACTTCTGGTTTGACAAATGGGGCTAAAGTCATCAGTAATCCAACAACTTCCTTGGAAGAAGGAAAAGAGGTGAAGGCTGATGAAGAAACTAATTAGTCTAAAAAATATCTGTCGGAGTTATCGAAATGGAGATCAGGAACTTCAGGTTTTGAAAAATATCAACTTAGAAGTGAATGAAGGAGAGTTTGTTGCTATTATGGGACCGTCTGGTTCTGGAAAATCTACTCTAATGAATACCATCGGAATGTTGGATACGCCAACGAGTGGTGAGTATTACTTAGAGGGGCAGGAAGTGGCTCAATTAGATGAAAAACAGTTGGCTGAAGTCCGTAACCAAGAGATTGGCTTTGTCTTTCAACAATTCTTTCTTTTGTCTAAACTAGATGCCCTTCAGAATGTTGAATTGCCTTTAATATATGCTGGAGTTTCAGCTTCCAAACGCCGTAAATTGGCAGAGACCTATTTGAAAAAGGTAGACTTGGCAGATAGAAGTCACCACTTGCCTTCGGAATTATCTGGTGGGCAAAAACAACGGGTAGCCATTGCCCGTGCCCTTGTCAACAATCCTTCGATTATTCTGGCAGATGAACCAACTGGAGCTTTGGATACAAGGACAGGAAGCCAAATCATGGAACTCTTGGTGGAGTTAAATGAAGAAGGAAGAACCATTATTATGGTCACGCATGAGCCTGAGATTGCGGCTTATGCAAAACGTCAGATTGTAATTCGTGATGGAATTATTGCATCTGATAGTGGGCATTTAGAAGGGGAGGGGCATTAAGATGGAAAATCTAAAATTTGCCTTTTCATCGATTATGGCACACAAGATGCGTTCATTTTTGACCATGATTGGGATTATTATAGGAGTATCTTCAGTCGTTGTTATCATGGCTCTGGGAGACTCTATGTCTCGTCAGGTCAATAAAAATATGACCAAATCTCAGAAAAATATTCAGGTCTTCTTCTCGCCTATTAAAAGTAAGGATGGCTCTTTTACCCAAAAACAATCTTCTCTAACGCTTTCAGGTAGAGAGGATACCGCTTATGTTGTCCCACCCAAAACACAGGAAGCATGGGTTAAGGAAGCCGCTAAACTAAAAGGTGTAGATGGTTACTTTGTGACGAATAGTATAAATGTTACTCTGACTTATAAAGATAAAAAAGTTGAGCAGGCTAGTTTAACAGGTGGTAATATGACCTATATGACTGCCGCTGAAAATGAAATAATAGCTGGTAGGAGTCTAAGAGAACAAGATTACAGAGATTTTGCAAGTGTGATCTTACTCGATGAAGAACTGGCTAAAAGTCTTTTTGACTCACCACAGGCAGCTCTTAATCAGATAATCTCAGTTAATAACTTTCATTATCGAGTTATCGGAGTATACACAAGTTCTGAGGCTAAAACTGCAAAGATGTTTGGTATCGGAGGTTTGCCAATTACAACTAATACATCTGTTGCTGTTAATTTCAATATGGATGAAATATCTAATATTGTCTTTCGTGTGAATGATACGAGTCTGACACCGACTTTAGGACCAGAACTCGCACGTAGAATGACAGAAATATCAGGAGTGCATCAAGGAGAATACCAAGTTGCGGATGAAACAGCAACTTTTGAAGAAGTTCAAAAACTCTTTGGCTTTATAACCACGATTATCAGTGCCATCGCAGGGATTTCACTCTTTGTTGGTGGAACTGGAGTTATGAACATTATGCTGGTTTCGGTGACAGAACGTACGCGGGAGATTGGTTTGCGTAAGGCGCTCGGAGCTACAAGGGCCAATATCTTAGTTCAGTTTTTGATTGAGTCCATGATTTTGACTTTGCTAGGTGGAGTCATCGGTCTTGGGATTGCTGCAGGAATGACTATGTTAGCCGGAGTGCTACTTCAAAATATGATTGCAGGTATCGAAGTTGGAGTTTCCATCCCAATTGCTCTCTTTAGCTTGGCTGTGTCAGCCAGTGTTGGGATGATTTTCGGAGTCTTGCCGGCCAATAAAGCCTCTAAGCTTGATCCGATTGAAGCCCTTCGTTATGAATAAAATATAGAACAGAAAAAACAAGATGGACACTTGTCTGTCTTGTTTTTGTATGGATTTTCCTATCGAAAATCGCTAAAAATATGATATAATGAAGTGTTAGAAAAACAGGTTTCATTTGCCTGGAAAGGAAAAATTATGTCTGAAAAGAATTTTTATATTACAACGCCGATTTACTATCCATCTGGTAAACTTCATATCGGTTCTGCCTACACAACCATCGCTTGTGATGTCCTAGCTCGATACAAACGCCTCATGGGCTACGATGTCTTTTATTTAACAGGTCTTGACGAGCATGGTCAGAAAATCCAGCAAAAAGCTGAAGAAGCTGGCATTACACCTCAAGTTTATGTTGATGGGATGGCGGTTGGCGTCAAAGAACTCTGGCAATTACTAGATATCTCATACGATAAATTCATCCGTACGACTGATGATTACCATGAAAAAGTAGTGGCTCAGGTCTTTGCACGCTTACTTGCTCAAGATGATATTTACTTGGGCGAATACTCTGGTTGGTATTCAGTTTCAGATGAGGAATTCTTTACAGAAAGCCAGCTTGCGGAAGTTTTCCGTGATGAAGCTGGAAATGTGACAGGCGGTATCGCTCCATCAGGTCACGAAGTGGAATGGGTTTCTGAAGAATCTTACTTCCTTCGCCTCAGCAAATACCAAGACCGTTTGGTTGAATTTTTCAAATCGCACCCTGATTTCATCACTCCTGATGGTCGCCTTAATGAAATGTTGCGCAACTTCATCGAGCCAGGTTTGGAAGACTTGGCGGTTTCTCGTACAACCTTTACATGGGGTGTGCCAGTCCCTTCCAATCCAAAACACGTTGTCTACGTTTGGATTGATGCCCTTCTTAACTATGCGACTGCTCTTGGTTACGGTCAAGAGGATCATGCTAACTATGATAAATTCTGGAATGGAACAGTCTTCCACATGGTCGGAAAAGACATTCTTCGTTTCCACTCCATCTACTGGCCAATCCTTCTCATGATGTTGGATATGAAATTGCCTGACCGCTTGATTGCCCATGGTTGGTTTGTCATGAAAGACGGCAAGATGTCTAAGTCAAAAGGGAATGTCGTTTACCCTGAAATGCTAGTAGAACGTTATGGACTGGATCCACTTCGTTACTACCTCATGCGTAGCCTTCCAGTCGGTTCAGATGGAACCTTCACTCCAGAAGACTATGTCGGCCGTATCAACTATGAATTGGCCAATGACCTCGGAAACCTCCTCAACCGTACGGTTTCCATGATTAACAAGTACTTTGATGGGCAAGTCCCTGCCTATGTAGAGGGTGTGACTGAGTTTGACAATGCTCTTGCTCAAGTAGCAGAACAATCAATCGCTGACTACCATACACACATGGATGCGGTTGACTACCCACGTGCTTTAGAAGCAGTCTGGACGCTTATCTCACGTACCAATAAATACATCGATGAGACAGCTCCATGGGTCTTGGCTAAGGATGAAGCACTTCGTGACCAATTGGCAAGTGTCATGAGCCACTTGGCAGCCAGCCTTCGTGTTGTAGCTCACATGATTGAGCCATTTATGATGAGAACTAGTCGCGCTGTATTGGCACAACTTGGTCTAGCAGAAGTTTCTAGCCTAGAAAACTTGAGCTTGGCAGATTTCCCTGCAGGTGTGACTGTTGTTGTCAAAGGAACACCAATCTTCCCACGTCTCGACATGGAAGAAGAGATTGCCTATATCAAAGAACAAATGGAAAGCAACAAACCAGCAGTCGAAAAAGAATGGAATCCAGATGAAGTTGAACTCAAACTCAACAAGGATGAAATCAAGTTTGAAGACTTTGACAAGGTTGAGATCCGTGTCGCAGAAGTCAAAGAAGTTTCTAAAGTGGAAGGTTCTGACAAGTTGCTCCAATTCCGCCTCGATGCAGGTGATGGCGAAGACCGTCAAATCCTCTCAGGAATTGCCAAATACTATCCAAACGAACAAGAATTGGTCGGCAAGAAGGTCCAAATCGTTGCCAACCTCAAACCACGCAAGATGATGAAGAAATATGTCAGCCAAGGAATGATCCTCTCAGCTGAACATGAAGGCAAGTTAACCCTTCTCACAGTTGATCCAGCTGTACCAAACGGAAGTGTGATTGGCTAATAGCAAAAAACCAACGTTAGACACGTTGGTTTTTCTTGTTATGTACGAGATTTTCTAAGAAGTAATCCATCTCCTTTTGCGACTTGAGGACAATTACTTTCTCAGGGTAGGTTTCTTGAACCCGTTGATAGCGTTCTTTAGCATTCTTTGTCCGCCCATCCCAGAGAATCCATCTGATAAAATCCCAGTCAAAGCGTTCAGGACAGCCTGCTGCCATACTTTCTCTGACCTTGCCTCGGTATGTGAGATACCGTTTAAAGGCTCGAAAGAGACAAGTCCATGGGGAAAAGTTGAGAAAGATGATTTGGTCAGCTTCCAGCATTCTTTCTTCATAGTAACACCAAGAGTAGTTGCCGTCGATGACCCAAGCTTCGTGCTTTGTGAGAAAGTTTTTCATCTCAGTCAACATCCATTCGCGGTCACTGTCTTGCCAACCAGGTTGAAACTGAAGTGTATCCATATGCAGTTTGGGGATGGAGTAGTAGTGAGATAACTTTTCTGCTAGGGTTGACTTGCCTGATCCAGAATATCCGATGATTGCGATTTTCATTTTCTACCTTTTCTGATTAGAAGACAAAAAAACAGCCTCTATGGACTGTTTCTTATTTAGCAAGTTTAGCTGAAAGACGAGCTTTATCGCGGCTTGCTTTGTTTTTGTGAATCAAACCTTTAGTTTCTGCTTTGTCGATAGCTGAGCTAGCAGCACGGAAAAGTTCTTCAGAAGGGTTTGCTTCGAAAGCTTTGATAGCAGTACGCATAGCTGATTTTTGAGCTGAGTTTTTTTCGTTTTGTTTAACGTTCAATTCAGCGCGTTTGATAGCTGATTTAATGTTTGCCAATGTTCTTACCTCCATATTTACTAACTATACCATTATATCTGAAAACTTAGGTTTTGACAAGGGAAAATTATTTTTTTAGGTAAATTTCATCGATTTCGTGGTTTTTAGTCTTGTGGAGAATAACCTCGGCGCGATTCCTTGTTGGTTCGATATAGTTTTGTAGATTTATTAGATTAATGCTGGTCCAGATCTGATGAGCGAAGGCTTCGACCTCTCCAATCGGCATTTGCGTAAAGCGGTGGTAGTAGCTGCCAGAATCATTCTGGGCAAAGCTAAGGAGTTTTAAGAAACGATCCAGATACCAGCTTTCAATGTCCTCGACAGCAGCATCCACATAGATGGAGAAATCAAAGAAATCAGTGATGTAAAGTCGCTCATTTTGAGGGTTTTGAAAGACATTGATGCCCTCGACAATGACAAAATCAGCAGCTTTGACGCGTTGCTTCTCTCCAGGAACGATGTCATACACTTCATGAGAATAGACAGGAATGTCAACATCTTGCCCATTCTTTAGACGGTCAAGAAAATTCAGCAAAGTTTCCATATCATAACTCTCTGGAAAACCTTTGCGATTTAAGATATCTTGCTCAATTAAAGTTTGGTTGGGATAGAGAAAACCGTCAGTTGTCACCAATTCTACAGTAGCATCCGGGAGAGTACGTGATAGAAGAATCTGAAGTAAGCGACTAGTGGTCGATTTCCCCACAGCAACACTACCAGAAACCCCAATGATAAAAGGTTGGGATTTGCTTTCACGTTGGAGGAAAATTCCTTTTGAAAAGGCCAAATCATCCTTGGTGCGCTTGTAAATATGGATAAGATGGACTAGGGGAAGATAGACATCCGTTACGTCCTGTAGACTAATCTGGTCATTGAAACTCTTGATGGATTCTAACTCTTCCTCTGTCAAGGGAGGGGTTGTTTTGCGATGCAATGATTGCCAAGTTTGGCGACTGATTTTTTCAAAATGTAAAAATTCGTTGGTCATAAGTTTGTCTTTCTGATTCGATACTTTAGTATATCATATTTAACTTATAAAAACAGAAACGAATTGAACCTATTTATGATATATAGTTTTTGAAAGAAATGAAAACCTATGAAAAACTTTTGTTGTTATTATAGCAGATGTAGTCTATGTCTTGAAATTTAGCTTTGTAAACGATTTAACATTTCACTAAATTATGGTAAAATAGTTTTATGAGTAAAATGTATTATGCAGAAAATCCTGATGCTGCTCACGACATTCATGAGTTGAGAGTGGAGTTGTTGGGAGAAAAAATGACCTTTTTGACGGATGCGGGTGTTTTTAGCAAGAAAATGGTTGATTTTGGGAGTCAGCTTTTATTGAAGTGCCTAGAGGTTAACAAAGGAGAAACGATTCTTGATGTAGGCTGTGGATACGGGCCTTTGGGTTTGTCATTGGTCAAGGCTTATGGAGTTCAGGCGACCATGGTCGATATCAATAATCGTGCCTTGGACCTAGCGCGACAAAATGCTGAACGTAATAAAGTAGAAGCAACGATTTTCCAATCCAATATCTATGAACAAGTTGAAGGGAAGTTTGACCATGTTATTTCCAATCCGCCGATTCGAGCGGGCAAACAGGTTGTTCATGAGATTATCGAAAAGAGCAGAGATTTCTTGAAAGACGGAGGAGATTTAACCATTGTCATTCAGAAAAAACAAGGAGCTCCAAGTGCTAGAAATAAGATGGAAGACGTTTTTGGCAATTGTGAAATCGTAAAGAAAGATAAGGGATACTATATCCTTAGAAGTGTGAAAGAATGAGAGCGGTTGATTTAATCCAAAAGAAACGAGATGGTCAAGAACTGACTGCAGCTGAAATCAAATGGTTGGTAGAAGGCTATGTGGCTGGAACTGTTCCAGACTATCAGATGTCTGCTTTTGCTATGGCTGTTTATTTTAAAGGAATGACCACACGTGAGATTTCTGATCTAACGATGAATATGGTCAAGACAGGTCAGGAGTTTGATTTGTCAGCTATTGAGGGGGTTAAAGTTGATAAGCATTCGACTGGTGGTGTAGGTGATAAGGTGACCTTAATCTTGGCTCCACTTGTTGCGAGTTTCGGTGTGCCCGTTGCTAAAATGAGTGGTCGTGGTCTCGGCCATACTGGTGGGACAATTGATAAATTGGAGTCCATTAAGGGCTACCAAGTCGAGCGAAGTCAAGAGGATTTCATTCGTCAGGTACAGGATATTGGTGTATCTGTCATTGGGCAGTCCGATCAACTGGTTAAAGCAGACAAACTTCTCTATGCCCTCCGAGATGTGACCGCAACTGTCGACACGATTCCTTTGATTGCGAGTTCGGTGATGAGCAAGAAAATTGCTGCAGGAGCGGATGCCATTTTGCTAGACGTAACGGTCGGTGAGGGTGCCTTCATGAAGACGGTTGATGAGGCGCGCGAATTGGCTCAAACCATGGTGGATCTTGGTAAGGCTGTTGGTCGAAAGATAGTAGCAGTCATTACCGATATGAGCCAACCCTTGGGAAAAGCTATTGGCAATCGTCTCGAAATCCTTGAGGCAATCGAGATTCTCCAAGGAAAAGGCCGAGAAGATATTAGTCACTTTATCTGCGAGCTAGCTCAGATTATGCTTGGCTTGGCTGATGTTGAGAAAACGATTGAGGAAATCCGTCAACACCTGGAAAATGGCCAAGCACTGGCTAAGTTTGAAGAAATGGTAGCAGCACAAGGCGGTGATTTAGAAGATCTTTATCGCCCCGTCAAAGTTGCCCATGTGGTGGAAATCCCTGCTCAAGAAACGGGTGTTATTTCAGCTCTCCCTGCCATGGAATTTGGACTTTATGCCATGAGGCTGGGGGCTGGTCGTGCAGTCAAGTCTGATGACTTGGACTATGAAACAGGGATTGTTTTTGAAAAGAAAGTTGGAGAATCCGTTCAAAAAGGGGAAATTGTTGCAAAAGTTTATACAAATGGAAAAATTTCTTCTGAACTAGTTACAGAATTTCAAAAATATGTTAAAATAAATGATGGAGTGCAAAGTTTACGAGAAATTATAGAAATTATCTCATAAAACCAGGGAGAATCCGAATATGAAATTAAATAAATATATCGATCATACGCTTTTAAAGCAAGATGCAAGTCAAGAACAAATTGATCGTTTGCTATCTGAAGCGCGTGAGTATGACTTTGCCAGCGTTTGTGTCAATCCTACATGGGTTAAACATGCGAAAACAGGGCTTGAAGGCTCAGATGTAAAAGTTTGTACAGTAGTAGGTTTTCCTTTGGGAGCAACAACTTCAGCTGTGAAAGCTTTTGAAACAAAAGAAGCCATCCAAAATGGTGCAGATGAGATTGATATGGTTATCAATGTCGGTGCCCTCAAATCGGGCAATCTTGAGTTGGTTGAATCGGACATCCGTGCTGTCGTAGAGGCAAGTGGTGACAAGTTAGTAAAAGTTATTATTGAAGCTTGCTTGTTGACAGACGATGAAAAGGTTGTGGTTTGCCAATTATCCCAGAAAGCAGGCGCTGACTTTGTCAAAACATCAACTGGATTTTCAACTGGTGGTGCCACGATAGAGGATGTTCAGTTGATGCGTAAAACAGTCGGGCCAGATATGGGAGTTAAGGCAGCTGGTGGAGCTCGCTCTTATGCGGACGCTCTTGCCTTTGTAGAAGCAGGTGCTACTCGTATTGGAACATCAGCTGGAGTTACAATTTCAAAAGGAGAATTAGCAGATGGCGACTACTGAGTTGATCGAACTAGCAATTGAAACCAGCAAGTATGCCTATGTCCCCTATTCTCACTTTCCTATCGGAGCTGTTTTAGTAGCCAAGGACGGTAGCATTTATACGGGTGTGAACATCGAGAATGCTAGTTATCCCTTGACTAATTGCGGAGAACGTACAGCTATTTTCAAAGCAGTTTCGGAGGGGCAACGCGAATTTTCAGAATTGATTGTCTACGGACAAACTGAAAAACCCATCTCGCCATGTGGTGCTTGTCGCCAGGTCATGGTTGAGTTTTTTGAACAAAATCTAAAGGTGACCCTTGTCGCTAAAGATAAATCGACGGTCGAGATGACGGTCGGAGAGTTACTTCCATACTCATTTACAGACTTAAATTAGTCTGAGCTACTCTTCGAGTGGCTGTGGTCTACGTGACCAAACGATCTATAATTGCAACATCGTTGCACATCTTATTTAGGAGGTTCAGTAATGAACAAGAAACAATGGCTAGGTCTTGGTCTAGTGTCTGTCGCAGCAATCGGACTTGCTGCATGTGGGAATCGTGCATCTAAATCAGATAGCTCAAATGCTAAAACTGATTTAAAAGCTGCTATCGTAACCGATACAGGTGGTGTTGATGATAAATCATTTAACCAATCTGCATGGGAAGGTTTGCAAGCCTGGGGTAAAGAAAATGGTCTTTCAAAAGATAACGGATATACTTACTTCCAGTCTACGAGTGAAGCGGATTTCACGAATAACTTTAGCCAAGCAGCAACAAATGGCTATAAATTAGTTTATGGTGTTGGTTATAAATTAGCGCCTGCTGTTACGGCTGCTGCGGATGAGAATGCTGATATTAATTATGTTATTATTGATTCTGTTATCAATGATAAGAAAAATGTAGCATCTGCTGTTTTTGCTGATAATGAGGCTGCTTATCTTGCAGGTGTTGCTGCTGCAAAAACTACAAAGACAAATAAAGTTGGCTTTATTGGTGGAGCACGTGGCGAAGTTATTACTCGTTTTGAAAAAGGCTTTGAAGCAGGTGTGAAATCTGTCAATAAAGATATCTTAGTTGATGTTCAATATGCCGAAGACTTTAATAATCCTGAAAAAGGAAGAACAATTGCAGCCACTCAATACGCTGCAGGAGCTGACGTCATTTATCAAGCTGCTGGTGGTACTGGAGCTGGTGTCTTCAAGGAAGCAAAAGACTTGAATGAGAAGAAGAATGAAGACGAAAAGGTTTGGGTTCTTGGTGTTGACCGTGACCAAGTTGACGAAGGAAAATACAAATCAAAAGATGGTAAGGAATCTAATTTCGTATTGGCCTCTACCTTGAAACAAGTTGGTAAAACTGTTCAAGAAATTGCAACTCAAACTGCTACTGGTAAATTCCCTGGTGGAAAAGTGATTACATTCGGTTTGAAAGATAACGGTGTTGATTTGACAACTTCTAATCTTTCTGAAGACACTAAAAAAGCAGTAGAGGATGCCAAAAAACAAATCATTGATGGTAGTGTAAAAGCTCCTGAAAAATAGTAAAAATCCAGAAGCGACCCAACCTTCTTGGGTTGCTTTTTTAGGATATTGAGGCATTTTGTCTCAATAGAACTTACTAGTTTAGTTAGTAGGTTCTACTGAAATAAAATATAAATTTCTAGAAAGGAATACTCTAATGGCACATGAAAATGTCATTGAGATGCGTGAAATAACCAAGGTTTTTGGTGAATTTGTCGCAAATGACAAAATCAACCTACAGCTACGTAAAGGTGAGATTCATGCACTTCTTGGTGAAAATGGAGCTGGGAAATCTACCTTGATGAATATGTTAGCTGGTCTTTTAGAGCCAACTAGTGGAGAAATTTTTGTCAAAGGAAAGTCGGAAAAATTGGATTCTCCTTCTAGGGCTGCAGCTCTTGGAATAGGAATGGTTCATCAGCACTTTATGTTGGTTGAAGCATTCACTGTTGCTGAAAATATTATTCTTGGTAGCGAAATAACAAATAAAGGTGTATTAGATTTGAAAAAAGCTAATGCGGATATCCTTGAGTTATCGGAGCGCTATGGCTTAGCTGTTGATCCAACAGCTAAAGTTGAAGATATTTCTGTTGGTGCCCAACAACGTGTAGAGATCCTGAAAACTCTCTATCGTGGTGCCGAAATTCTGATTTTTGATGAGCCAACAGCAGTGTTGACACCTGCTGAGATTTTGGAATTAATGGATATTATGAAAACTCTTGTCAAAGAAGGGAAATCTATTATCCTCATCACTCATAAATTAGATGAAATTCGGGCTGTAGCGGATTGCGTCACTGTTATTCGCCGTGGAAAATCAATTAAGACCGTTAGTATTGAAGGTGCTTCAAACAAAGATTTGGCTGAAATGATGGTAGGGCGCTCGGTTTCTTTTGTTACTGAAAAGGAGGAAGCTAAGCCTAAAGACGTCGTACTCCAGATTTCTGATTTGATAGTGAATGAAAATCGCGGTGTGCCAGCTGTTAAAGAACTTTCTCTTGAAGTTCGTGCAGGTGAAATAGTGGGAGTTGCTGGTATTGACGGTAATGGCCAGAGTGAGTTGATTCAGGCTATTACTGGACTTCGAAAAGTAAAATCAGGAAGCATTAAAATCAAGGGAAGAGAAGTTGTAGGATTTTCTCCACGGAAGATTACTGAAATGCAAGTTAGTCATGTACCTGAAGATCGTCACCGTGATGGTTTGGTACTTGAAATGATGCTTTCTGAAAATATCGCTCTCCAAACTTACTATAAAGAACCACTCAGTAACAAAGGTGTTTTAAATTATAATCAGATTAATTCTTACGCCCGCAAATTGATGGAAGAATTTGATGTTAGAGCAGCTAGTGAACTCGTTCCAGCACGTGCTTTGTCAGGAGGAAATCAACAAAAAGCTATTATTGCTCGAGAAGTTGATCGTGATCCAGATCTATTAATTGTCAGTCAACCTACTCGCGGATTGGATGTTGGTGCGATTGAATATATTCATAAACGCTTAATTTCTGAACGTGATAAAGGAAAAGCTGTTCTTGTTGTTAGCTTTGAATTAGATGAAATTCTCAATTTATCAGATCGCATTGCTGTCATCCACGATGGAAAGATTCAAGGAATTGTAAAGCCATCTGAAACTAATAAGCAAGAGCTTGGTATTCTAATGGCTGGTGGAGAAATCAAGGAGGGTTCTAATGGATAAAAAAATACAGCAAATTGCTATTCCTTTTATTTCAGTGCTCTTGGGAATCTTACTTGGTGCCATCATTATGTGGATTTTTGGCTATGATGCCTTGTGGGGTTATGAAGAGTTGTTCAAAACGGCTTTTGGTTCTGTCAAAAATATTGGAGAAATTTTTCGAACTATGGGGCCTCTGATTTTGATTGCTCTTGGGTTTGCAGTGGCTAGTCGTGCTGGTTTTTTCAATGTAGGTTTGCCAGGTCAGGCCTTGGCAGGGTGGATTGCAGCTGTTTGGTTTGCTTTGTCTTTTCCAACAATTCCTCGTTTAGCAATGTTACCGTTGACTGTCCTTGTAGCAGCAGTTGCAGGTGGTTTGATTGGTTTAATTCCTGGCATGCTAAGAGCATTTTTAGGTACCAGTGAAGTCATTGTTACCATTATGATGAACTATATTGTTCTATTTGCTGGAAATGAAATCATTCGTAATTTTCCTAAAGAATTAATGGTTGATTCTGAATCAAGTATTCCTGTGTCGGCAAATGCTAGCTATCGTCTAGATTTTCTTACCGAAATTACCAAGTCACGTATGAATCTTGGAATTTTTATTGCTTTGATTGCTGTCGTGGTAATTTGGTTCATTATAAAGAAAACTACACTTGGTTTTGAAATTCGCTCGGTCGGTCTCAATCCTAATGCTTCGGATTATGCAGGGATGTCAGCGAAACGTACTATCATCCTTTCAATGGTAATTTCTGGAGCTCTTTGTGGTATTGGAGGAGCGGTTGAGGGAATAGGTACTTTCCAGAACGTTTACGTTCAAGCAGGCTCCCTAGCTGTTGGATTTAATGGTATGGCAGTTGCTCTTCTTGCTAGCAACTCCCCTGTCGGTATCATTTTTGCTGCTTTTCTGCTTGGAACATTACAAACAGGTGCTCCAGGTATGACGACGGCTACTATTCCTCCAGAACTTGTCAATATTGTGACAGCTTCTATCATCTTCTTTGTAAGTGCTCACTATATTATTGAGAAATATATCAAACCGATAAAACGAATGAAAGGAGTAGAATAAGAATGAATATTGTTGCTATACTAACAATACTTGTATCAAATATGCTAGTTTATGCTGCTCCTCTCATTTTTACCAGCATTGGGGGTGCCTACTCTGAGCATGCCGGTGTAGTTAATGTTGGTTTGGAAGGCATTATGGTTATGGGAGCTTTTACAGGAGTTGTCTTTAACTTAACTTTTGCTGGAAGTCTAGGAGAAATGACTATTTGGTTTTCTCTTTTTGCAGGTGGTTTAGTTGGTCTCGTTTTTTCTGCGATTCACGCTGTCGCAACTATTAATTTTCGAGCCGATCATGTTGTTAGTGGTACTGTATTGAACTTGATGGCACCAGCTTTAGCAGTCTTTCTTGTGAAAGCTATTTATGGAAAAGGGCAAACTAATAATATTGAACTATCTTTTGGTAAATTTGATTTTCCAATTTTGTCTAATATTCCTATCATTGGAGATGTTTTCTTTAAGAATACTAGCTTAATGGGATACCTAGCTATTGGATTCTCGTTTTTGGCTTGGTTCATTATGTTTAAGACGAAATTCGGGCTTCGCTTACGTTCAGTAGGTGAACATCCTCAGGCCGCTGATACATTAGGAATTAACGTTTATCTCATGCGTTACTATGGAGTGTTAATTTCTGGATTCTTAGGAGGAGTAGGTGGAGCTTTATATGCTCAATCTGCTTCGGTTAATTTCTCTGCTACGACTATTGTTGGCCCTGGTTTTATCGCTCTAGCTGCTATGATTTTTGGTAAATGGAATCCGATAGGTGCTATGCTTTCAAGTCTTTTCTTTGGACTTTCCCAAGCTTTGTCTGTTGTTTCTACTCAGATTCCTTTCCTTGCTCATATACCTGCGGTTTATCTTCGTATTGCACCTTATGTGTTGACAATTATTGTCTTGGCCGCTTTCTTTGGTAAATCAGTTGCACCAAAAGCAGACGGTATTAACTACATCAAATCAAAATAAATGTACAAAAAAACGTCGGTTTAGTGGCTCATTGTCAACTGTAGTGGGTTGAAGTCAGCTAAGCTCGAGAAAGAACGAATTTCGTTCTTTCTTTTTTAATGTTGAGAGCGATGAAAATCCTTTTTTTGAAGTTTTCAAAGTTTCGAAAACCAAAAGCATTGCGTTTGATGAGTTTAATGAGATTATTAGTTGCTTCCAATTTGGCGTTGGAATAAGGTAATTGAAGGGCGTTGACGATTTTCTCTTTATCCTTGAGGAAGGTTTTAAAGACAGTCTGAAAAAGAGGATGAACCTGCTTTAGATTGTCCTTGATGAATCTGAAAAATTTGTCTGGTTCCTTATTCTGAAAGTGAAAAAGCAAGAGCTGGTAGAGCTTATAGTGGTGTTTCAAGTCTTCTAAATAGCTCAAAAGCTTGTCTAGAATTTCTTTATTCGTCAAGTGCATACGAAAAGTAGGGCGATAAAATCGCTTATCACTCAATTTACGGCTATCCTGTTGAATGAGTTCCCAGTAACGTTTGATGGCCTTGTATTCATGGGATTTTCGCTCAAATTGGTTCATGATTTGAACACGAACACGGCTCATAACACGGCTAAGATGTTAACAATGTGAAAGCGATCTAGAACGATTTTAGCACATGGAAAAAGCTGTTTAGCCAAGTCATAGTAAGGACTAAATATATCCATAGTAATGATTTTCACCTGACAGCGAACGGTTCTATCGTAGCGAAGAAAGTGATTTCGGATGATAGTTTGTGTCCTGCCTTCAAGAACTGTGATGATATTGAGTTTTTCAAAATCTTGTGCAATGAAACTCATCTTCATCTCCCGATTGAAACAGTCACTCCCCTGACTGTTTCAACATCCCAAGACATAATCTCAGGAAGTCGGTTAAAATCATGTTTAAAGTGAAAGTCATTGAGCTTGCGAATGACAGTTGAAGTTGAAATGACTAGCTGATGGGCTATATCGGTCATAGAAGACTTTTCAATCAACTTTTGAGCAATTTTTTGGTTGATAATACGAGGAATTTGGTGATTTTTCTTGACAATAGAAGTCTCAGCGACCATCATTTTCGAACAATGATAGCACTTGAATCGACGCTTTTTAAGAAGGATTCTAGTAGGCATACCAGTCGTTTCAAGGTAGGGAATCTTAGACGGTTTTTGGAAGTCATATTTCTTCATTTGATTTCCGCAATCAAGACAAGATGGGGCGTCGTAGTTCAGTTTAGCGATGATTTCCTTGTGTGTATCTCTATTGACGACATCTAGAATCTGGATATTGGGGTCTTTAATATCGAGCAGTTTTGTGATAAAATGTAATGGTTCCATATGATTCTTTCTAATGATGGTTTGGTCGCTTTTCATTATAGGTTATATGGGACTTTTTTTCTACAACAAAATAGGCTCCATAATATCCATAGGGGATTTACCCACTACAAGTATTATAGACTTATTTTGTGCAAGTTGCACAGAACTTTTTTATTTTTTTGGTCACCTTGCCATAGAAAGGTAAAGCGTTTTCATTTATAATAAAACTATCAAAAGACAAAAGGAGTTCACCTCGATGGTAGAATTAAATCTTAAAAATATTTACAAAAAATATCCAAACAGCGAACACTATTCAGTTGAAGACTTCAACTTGGACATCAAAGATAAAGAGTTTATCGTTTTCGTAGGTCCTTCAGGATGTGGTAAATCAACAACTCTTCGTATGATTGCTGGTCTTGAAGACATCACAGAAGGTACTGCATCTATCGATGGCGTGGTTGTCAATGACGTAGCTCCAAAAGACCGTGACATCGCCATGGTTTTCCAAAACTACGCTCTTTACCCACACATGACTGTATATGACAACATGGCTTTCGGTTTGAAATTGCGTAAATACAGCAAGGAAGACATTGACAAACGTGTTCAAGAAGCTGCAGCAATCCTTGGTTTGAAAGAATTCTTGGATCGTAAACCTGCTGACCTCTCAGGTGGTCAACGTCAACGTGTTGCCATGGGTCGTGCCATCGTCCGTGATGCAAAAGTGTTCTTGATGGACGAACCTTTGTCAAACTTGGATGCTAAACTTCGTGTATCTATGCGTGCTGAAATTGCGAAGATCCACCGTCGTATCGGAGCTACAACTATCTACGTAACTCACGACCAAACAGAAGCGATGACACTTGCAGACCGTATCGTTATCATGTCAGCAACTAAGAACCCTGCTGGTACAGGTACTATCGGACGTGTTGAACAAATCGGTACACCTCAAGAAGTTTACAAAAACCCAGTTAACAAGTTCGTTGCAGGATTCATCGGAAGCCCAGCTATGAACTTCATCAATGTGAAATTAGAAGGCAATGAAATTGTTTCTGACGGTTTCCGCTTGAAAGTTCCAGAAGGAGCTTTGAAAGTTCTTCATGAAAAAGGCTACGAAGGAAAAGAATTGATTTTCGGTATTCGTCCAGAAGATGTGAATGCAGAACCTGCTTTCCTTGAAACATTCCCAGAATCAGTTGTAAAAGCAACTATTTCTGTATCAGAATTGCTTGGTTCAGAATCTCACCTTTACTGCCAAGTTGGTAAAGACGAATTTGTTGCGAAAGTGGATGCTCGTGACTACTTGCAAACAGGTGCAACAGTTGAACTTGGATTTGACTTGAACAAAGCACACTTCTTCGATGTAGAAACTGAGAAAACAGTCTACTAAGCAAATGAAATGTCAAAACACTGCTAGAGAAATCTGGCAGTGTTTTTGCTGGTTAAAAAGAAGCAGGACGAGTCTCGTCTTGCTTCTATTATATTATTCTTCCTTTTTCTTGAGAGAAAGCCCAAGCCCCGCTAGAATGACACCTAGGAAGGTTAGGATAGACGTTTTCTCACCTGTATTTGGTAGGGTAGTAGCTACTGGATTATGAGTGCTTGGTAAAATAATAGTTTGGCCACCGTTTGAAAGAGTGATTGCATCGCCTTGATTTTGTCCCTGCGTATCTTGAATTTCGTGGTGATTTGTTTCTGCAGGTTTAGTCTTAGGCTCTACATAAAGAAGGCGGTATTCGCCGAAACCTTCTTGGTCAGAGCTTGCTAGATATTGAATGTCACCATCTGTGCCGACCAAGTCTTTGGCCTTATCAGCTGTCAAGAAACGAACGTCCAACCCTTTTATGCTGTTTGTGAAGTGCCAGTTTTTATCTGCACTTGGGTTGATATTTTTTACATCGAGGATATAGTTGATGATAACCTGGCGATTTTCAAGTCCGAGGAGACGATTGAGGCTAGCATCACGAACACCAGGGAATTTACCATTTGCGCGATAATTGTTGGTTACCACGATGAATTCCTGATCTGGACGGACATCTTTTCCTTGGTATTTTAGGTTGCGGACACGACTAGCATCAGGGTGGATTAACTTACCTTCGCGATCGTATTTATTTGGTTGGGTGACGTCGTACTCATAGGTTACACCGTCAATCACGTCAAAGTTATAAGTGCGGTAGCTTGGATTGATGAGCTGTTGCGCTTCTTTTTTAGTTGGATCAATCGTGTTGAACTGACCAGCAGACATTTCCAACCATTCTTTGAGTTGAGCTCCAGTGACTTTTAGGATGGCCGTGACATTGTCGTAGAGGTAGAGATCGGCTACGTTTTTGATGGCGATTGGGCCAGCTGGAATATCTGTATAGGCAGTAGCATCTCCACGGGTTCCCGCCTTAAATGGTGCCGCAGCCGAGAGAATAGGAAGATTTCCTTCAGGAGTCCCTGCTAGTTCTTTCTTAGCATACCAGATTTGCGCGTTATTGACGATTTGGACAGATGGATCATCCTTGACAAGGGCAAAATAACTCGTGATCGGTGCGGTTGTTGTTCCGACTTGTTGGCGAACGTATTGGATGGTTCCTTCGTGGGCTGTTTTGGCAATTTCTTTGATTCGTTCATCAGCGTCTTTGGACTTAGTGTGAATCTTACGAATAGAACCTTTGCTGTTGGCAACAGTCCATTTTCCGTTTTTGTAGATAAGGTTAAGGTCGATAATGCCGAGGTGATCCCCATATTTTCCAGCCATGGTTACAGGGGTACCATTAATCTTACCATTTACGCCATCAACACCAGCATATTTTTCATAAAAGCCAGTGCCATTTCCACTTGGAAATTCAGCGTGAGAATGCCCTGTTACAACTGCATCCACACCAGGTAGACTTGCAATTTGATAGCCTTCGTTTTCTTCCCCTTTTTCGTACTTATCATCTCCGATGCCTGAGTGAGAGAGTACAAGAGTGATGTCTGCACCTGCTTTGCGCATTTCAGGGATAATCTTTTGAATAGCTTCGACGGAGTCATTGACCTGAATTTTTCCTTCGAGGTTGGCCTTGTCCCAGCTGAGAATTTGAGGGGGAACAATTCCAGTCACCCCAATTTTGACGGTCGTTTTGCGACCAGTTTTATCAACAAAGGTTTTGCTGATGATTTTATAAGGGTCGTAGACATAAGCGCCCGTTTTAGGATCTACAACATTGGCGTTGACAATTGGCATTCCAGCTGTATCAATGACACGTTTGAGGTAGTCTAAACCATAGTTAAACTCATGATTTCCTAGTGTACCAGCTTCAAAACCGAGCTTTTGAAGGGCTGCATACATAGGGTGTTGTTCCCCTTCTTTGACAGGGTTAACGATGGCCTTGTAAGTTCCAAGTGGCGTTCCTTGGATGGTGTCTCCATTATCTACGAGAAGTGTATTGCTATTTTCTTTTTTAGCTTCCTCGATGAGAACAGCTGTCTTTGCTAGTCCAACGTTCTCAGCAGGTTTGTCTTGGTAATAATCATAGTTAACTAGATTAGTGTGAAGGTCAGTTGTTGCAAGGATGCGGACATCGACTTCCTGTCCTTCTGTTAGTTGAAGGGCTTTGTCGTCTGCAAGGCTTCCTTCTTTAGAAGGGGTTGTTTCAGTGCTTGCTACTGGAGTAGCATTTTCATCTTGCTTAGCAGGAGCGTCTGTTTTTTCAGATGCCGTTCCCTTTTCATTTCCAGTAGTTGCAACGGGTTTCTCAGATTGATTTGCTACTGGCGTTGGTGTTGTGCTAGTATCTAGATTTGCAGCTTTTTCATCTGCTTGTGCAGTAGAAGCCGCAAATACAGCTGCAGTCAGACCTAAAAGGGCTGCTTGTTTACGAAATGATGACATAAAAATCTCCTCAAAAATAGTTTCACTCTATTATACAGGATGGAAGGCAATCAATCAAGTTAATTACGAATGTTTTTATAATCTGTGTTTAAAAACGATAGGAAATGACAAATTATTTATAAAATGCCCTCATTAATTATAAAAATAAATGATAAATTGCAAGAATAAGCGCAACATTTACTCTAACTCATCCACTAGAGTCTCATAAGCAGTTCTGTAAGCTAAACATTTTCGTGGTTGGTGATTGATATCATATAGGGCCTTGTTCAAAGCCTCAGGAGGATTTTAAACCGTTCTCAATTTCCTTTTTCAACTTTGGTGTGAAACAAGACTTCCGACCTTTTTGCTTAGCCTTGTGGTCGTACTGTTCCTGTGCTAAGACTGCGGAGTAACCATTTTGACATCGTCTCAACTCTCTTGAAATAGTAGACTTATGGACGCCAAGTTTTCTTGCAATTTGGCAAGGTTTTAAACCTAATTCCAAGTAGGTTTCTCTCTTTATTCGGTCGGTTATGGTAAGATGGAAGTAGCTCATAGTTTTTCCTCGGGATTCTGTTTGTGTGGTTACTTACAGTTTACACCAATGAAACATTATGAGTTTTTTTGTTGCACTATATTTTACAATTTATCTTGACAAAAAAATATTTTTGTTATATAATCAGTTAAACTGATTATCAGAAAGGATGATTAATATAGATGTAAATAAATCGTTGGGTTTTCAATTAAGCAAAATAGCTCAGGAAATGGATTGGCGTTTCTCAGAATTGTTGAAAGAATATCAAATAAATTCAAGAGATTATGGAATACTGTTAGTCATATCTAACAAGGAAGAGCTAACGCAAATAAATGTTGGCGATTTGCTTAAAATTGATAGAACAACTATTGGACAATTAATTGATTGCTTGGAAATGAAAGGACTAATTTTTCGGAAGCGGAATCCACAGGATCGCCGGCAAAACATCGTGTTGCTAACAGATAGCGGTAGAGAACTTGTAGAAACAATGTGGTTAAAAATGCTAGGAGTCGAGAAAGAAGTGCTGAATGACTTATCAGGTATTCAAGAGAAGGTTATCTTAGATATTGCTCAATTTATAAAGGAGAAGAACAATGGATAAATTAGAGTTTTTAAAACTGCAAACAGAGTTGACTATTAGTCCGATGGACTATTTGGCACAAGCTAAATCAGGAACAGAGTTCATGTTAATTGATGTACGAAATGCCCCTCCGCATTTGAAGAAAGAAAAAATTCAAGGAGCGATAGAAATTCCTCTGAATAACTTAGCTTCCTGTTTAGAGGAGTTGCCTAAGGATAAGGAAATTGTTGTTTATTGTTGGGATGTTTGGTGCAATATGGCTAAAAAAGCTTCCATTATCTTGTTGGAAAATCATTTCAAAGTAAAAGAATTATCTGGTGGTATAGCTGCTTGGAAAACTTTAGGTTTATTTACAGAAGATTTGCATAATTAACAATAGCAGTGAAGCAAATGAGCTTAATTTCTCATTTGCTTCACTGCTATAATGATTGTAAGTATTTTTAAATTTTTCCTCATACTGTCTCAAAAGAAGACGCTGTCGCTATTGCTTTGCGAGTCGGTTGATGATTGAGGAGTGGCTGTGGGGCTCTGGCTCGGAGTGTTGTATTTGTAATAGTTATCGGAGCCGCCGTTGTACAAATCTAGTAGGAAAAGGGCAGAAACTGCAACTTTCCTTTTTAACTATACTATACCACATTTTTTCACTATTTTCCTCCTATTACGAATGATAAGATAGGAGGAAAGAATATGTATAATAAAGTTATCTTAATTGGACGCTTGACGTCTACACCAGAATTGCACAAAACCAACAACGACAAGTCCGTAGCGCGCGCAACTATCGCTGTGAACCGTCGTTACAAAGACCAAAATGGGGAACGCGAAGCCGACTTTATCAATCTGGTTTTTGGGGGGAAATTGGCTGAAACCTTGGCAAGCTACGCAACAAAAGGCAGTCTCATTTCAGTAGATGGTAGACTTATGGACACTAAGTTTACTTGCAAATTGGCAAGGTTTCAAACCTAATTCCAAGTAGGTTTCTATCTTTATTCGATCGGTTATGGTAAGATGAGAGTAGCTCATAGTTTTTCCTCGGGTTCTGTTTGTGTGGTTACTTACAGTTTACACCAATGAAACGCTATGAGTTTTTTTGTTGCACTATATTTTACAATTTATCAAATAAAAATAATAAAACAGTTTAAAGTTTATTGTTCTTTTTGAGATCCTTGTAAGGAATGGAGTAAATTATAGAACTGCAGAGCTTTTCTAGTTTTCATATCCTTAAAAAAGTGATAAAATGGTAGGAAGAATTGGAGAGTATAGATGCCGAAAGAAGTGAATTTGACGGGCGATCAGGTAGTCGCTTTAACGAAAGAATATTTAACAAAGGAAGACGTTGCTTTTGTACAAAAAGCATTGATTTACGCAGTTGATTGTCATAGTGGGCAGTTTCGGAAATCAGGAGAGCCCTATATTATCCATCCCATTCAGGTAGCAGGAATTCTGGCTAAGCTCAAGCTGGATGCCGTAACCGTTGCCTGTGGTTTTTTGCATGACGTTGTTGAAGACACAGATGCGACACTGGATGATTTGGAGAGAGAGTTCGGTCATGATGTTCGGATTATCGTTGATGGGGTGACCAAGCTTGGTAAGGTTGAGTACAAATCACTCGAGGAACAATTGGCTGAAAATCACCGCAAGATGCTTATGGCCATGTCTGAGGATATCCGTGTTATCTTGGTTAAATTATCGGATCGTTTGCACAATATGCGGACTCTCAAACACCTGCGAAAGGACAAGCAAGAACGGATCTCCAGAGAAACCATGGAAATTTACGCACCACTTGCTCATCGTCTAGGGATTTCCAGTGTCAAGTGGGAGTTGGAAGATCTATCTTTCCGTTACCTCAATCCAACTGAGTTTTACAAAATCACTCACATGATGAAGGAAAAACGCAGAGAACGTGAGGCTTTGGTCGATGAAGTCGTAACCAAGTTGGAAGAGTATGCTACCGAACGCAATCTCAAAGGAAAAATCTATGGTCGTCCTAAGCATATCTATTCGATTTACCGCAAGATGCAGGATAAGAAGAAACGCTTTGAGGAAATTTATGACCTGATTGCCATTCGCTGTATCTTAGATACCCAGAGTGATGTCTATGCTATGCTAGGTTATGTGCATGAACTTTGGAAACCGATGCCAGGCCGCTTTAAAGACTATATCGCCAATCGCAAGGCCAATGGTTACCAGTCTATCCATACGACTGTTTATGGGCCAAAAGGTCCGATTGAATTCCAGATTCGTACTAAAGAAATGCACGAAGTGGCTGAGTACGGGGTTGCGGCTCACTGGGCTTATAAGAAAGGCATTAAAGGGCAGGTCAACAGCAAGGAATCTGCTATTGGGATGAACTGGATCAAGGAGATGATGGAGCTCCAAGACCAGGCTGATGATGCCAAGGAATTTGTGGACTCTGTTAAGGAAAACTATCTGGCGGAGGAGATTTACGTCTTTACTCCTGATGGTGCAGTTCGCTCCCTTCCAAAAGATTCAGGACCGATTGACTTTGCCTATGAAATCCATACCAAAGTCGGTGAAAAAGCGACTGGCGCCAAGGTCAATGGCCGTATGGTTCCGCTGACAACCAAGCTCAAGACAGGGGATCAGGTTGAAATTATCACCAATCCCAACTCCTTTGGTCCGAGTCGTGACTGGCTCAACATGGTCAAGACCAGCAAGGCGCGCAACAAGATTCGTCAGTTCTTTAAAAATCAAGACAAGGAATTATCCGTTAACAAGGGCCGTGAAATGTTGATGGCCCAGTTCCAAGAAAACGGCTATATAGCCAATAAGTTTATGGACAAGCGCCATATGGACGAGGTTCTTCAAAAGACCAGCTACAAGACAGAGGAGGCTCTCTACGCAGCCATTGGTTTTGGAGAAATTGGCGCTATTACCGTCTTTAACCGTTTGACCGAAAAGGAACGTCGTGAGGAAGAACGCGCTAAGGCCAAGGCGGAAGCAGAAGAGCTTGTCAAAGGTGGCGAAGTTAAGGTCGAAAACAAAGAAACCCTCAAGGTTAAGCATGAGGGTGGTGTGATCATTGAAGGTGCTTCAGGACTCCTCGTTCGTATTGCCAAGTGTTGTAATCCAGTGCCGGGTGACGACATTGTCGGCTACATTACTAAGGGACGCGGTGTAGCTATTCATCGTGTGGACTGTATGAATCTCCGTGCCCAAGAAAACTATGAGCAACGTCTCCTTGATGTGGAATGGGAAGATCAATTCTCAAGCAAGGAATACACTGCCCACATCGATATCTATGGTCTCAACCGTACAGGACTCTTAAATGATGTTCTGCAAGTTCTCTCCAACACAACCAAGAATATCTCAACCGTTAATGCTCAACCAACCAAGGATATGAAATTTGCTAATATCCATGTCTCCTTTGGTATTTCCAACCTCTCAACTCTAACGACAGTAGTGGATAAGATTAAAAGTGTGCCAGAGGTCTACTCTGTCAAACGAACCAACGGCTAATTCTCCTAGCTCTTACTAGAAAGGCTATTATGAAAATCATTATCCAACGGGTTAAAAAAGCCCAAGTGAGTATCGAAGGCCAAGTTCATGGAAAAATTAATCAGGGGCTTTTATTACTGGTCGGTGTTGGGCCAGAGGACCAAGAGGAAGATCTGGACTATGCTGTGAGAAAGCTTGTCAATATGCGGATTTTTTCAGATGCAGAAGGCAAGATGAATCTGTCTGTCAAGGATATTGAAGGGGAATTCCTTTCTATTTCTCAGTTTACCCTCTTTGCGGATACCAAGAAAGGCAATCGTCCCGCCTATACAGGAGCAGCCAAGCCGGATATGGCAGCTGCCTTCTATGAGGCTTTCAACCAAAAGCTAGCTCAGGAAGTGCCCGTTCAGACAGGCATCTTTGGAGCGGATATGCAGGTGGAGCTGGTCAATGACGGACCGGTCACCATTATCCTTGATACAAAAAATAGATAAGAAAACCAAGCCCAGCTGGCTTGGTTTTTGTTTATAAACACTTCCAGAAAGAAATGTGTTTGTTGTAAAAGTCTGGATAGTTTTCTCTTATGTGGCTAGCCATTATATAATAAAAAGTAGAATGACAAGAAGTAACGATTGGCATAAGAGAGGAAAATCGCTGATAACTAGTGAAGGCTAAAAGGACAAATAATAGAAAATCAATGGTGAGAACCCCTAGATAGTAGAGGTGAATTTTTTTGTTAATCTGAGGATAAATCTCAGCGAATTGATTTTTGAGTCGGTTGACTAAGCGAAATAGCAGTAGTCCCTGAGCAAGGATGAAAATAAAGCCAGAGAGTAGCATCCACTCTACAGAGGGATCGGTTTTGGAGATAAAAATTGCTAATAGTAGCAAATCACTGAGTGCAATGGTTGCAAAATGGATTCTAAATAGCTTTTTCATAAGATGACCTCCCTCTTTTCTCTAACTTCATTCTACACCAAAAGAATGGGACTTACAACTAAAATAATAAAAAATCCCTGAAAGAAGTTTCTTTCAGGAACAAGGGGTTAGTTGATTTTTTCGACATAGAGTTGTTTGGCGATATCCATACTAATTTGGAGGTCTTCACCTTTGTTGACCAGTGTAAAGGTATTGGAAAAATTATCAAACTGTTTGACTTGGAGTTGGTCACCGATATGAATTTCATGCTTTTCTAAGTATTTGAGCAGATCAAAGCTATCATGAACCCGAGTCAGGAGGTAGGTACCGGCTTCTTTGGTCTCTGCTAGTGGTAAGTTGTTGATTTCGACCAAGAGCTCTCCCTTGGCTGGGATGGTTCCTCCGTGGGGGCAGGTTTGAGGGAAGCCAAGCAGTTTATCCAATCTCTCCACAAAGAGGTCAGAGACAGTGTGTTCTAGAACCTCAGCTTCCTCGTGGATTTGATCGCTGGTATAGTCTAGATGGTGAACTAGAAAGACTTCAATCAAACGGTGTTTACGATAAAGCTCAGAGACCAGTTTGAGGCCAATATCTGTCAATAGATAGCCGTTCTCCTTGTCCTTGAGGATGAGATTTTCACTTTTCATGCGTTTGATCATCTCTGTTACGGCAGGTGGAGAGACCTGCATACGGGCAGCAATTTCTTTATTGGTGATTTTTTGCATTTCCGTACCGATTTCATAAATACATTTTAGGTAGTCTTCTTTATTTGGCGTCATTCGTTCCCTCTTGTCTTTTCTCTCCATCTAGTATATCAAAAAAAGCTAGATTTCTCTAGCTTTCTGCCATAATGCTTGTGATTTTAGTCTAGTTCTTTAACCGCAGCAATGGCAGCTTCAAAGTTTGGCTCCGTGTTGATATTATCAACGTATTCTACATAACGGATGATATTGTCAGCATCGAGAACAAAGACGGCACGTGCAAGGAGATGCCATTCGTTGATCAAGAGGGCATAATCACGTCCGAAAGAATGGTCAAAGTAGTCTGAAAGCATGATGGCATTGTCAAGGCCTTCAGCCCCACACCAGCGTCCTTGGGCAAATGGTAGGTCCATAGAAACAGTAAGAACGACGGTATTGTCAAGGCTAGCAAGTTCTTGGTTGAAGCGACGAGTTTGCGTTGAGCAGATACCAGTGTCGATAGAAGGGACAACACTCAAGACTTTTTTCTTTCCATCAAAGTCAGCCAGCGTTTTTTTAGAGAGATCGGTTGTAGTGAGGGAAAAGTCGAGCGCCTTGTCTCCGACTTGTAGTTGTTTACCTGTAAAGGTTACAGGATTTCCTAGAAAAGTGGTCATGAAACTACTCCATTCTTTTTTCTTTCATTTTACCGAGAATTGTCAGATTTTTCCAATGATTTGACCGGAAAGTGTAAAAAAAAACGTCAATTCCGTGAGAACGACGTTTTTTAATGGATTACTTAGACAATCCTTCAGCAATCTTGTCAAGATTGTATTTCATCATGTTGTAGTAGCTGTCACCTTCTTTACCTTCTTCAGCGATTGAGTCAGTAAAGATTTGTGCGTAAATTGGGATATTTGTATCTTGTGAAACAGTTTTCATTGGACGGTCATCGACACTTGATTCAACAAAGAGTGATGGAACTTTTGTTTGGCGAAGTTTTTCAACCAAGGTCTTGATTTGTTCAGGTGTTCCTTCTTCTTCTGTGTTGATTTCCCAGATGTAGGCACTTGGAACTCCGTAAGCCTTAGAGAAGTATTTGAAGCATCCTTCGCTGGTTACGATGAGTTTCTTCTCAGCAGGGATATTGTTAAATTTCTCTTTGGCTTCCTTGTCCAGTTTGTCTAGTTTTTCAGTATAGTCTTTGAGATTTTTTTCGTAGAATTCCTTGTTGCTAGGGTCTTTTGCAATGAGCTGTTTAGCGATATTTTTAGCATAAATCATCCCATTTTCAAGGTTGAGCCAAGCGTGTGGATCTTCTTTGCCTTTCTCGTTTTGGCCCTCAAGGTAGATAACATCAACGCCTTCGCTAACTGCAAAGTAGTCTTTGTTTTCAGTTTTCTTGGCATTTTCTACTAATTTGGTAAACCAAGCATTGCCACCAGTTTCAAGGTTGATACCGTTATAGAAAATCAAATCAGCTTGAGAAGTTTTCTTTACGTCTTCAGGAAGTGGTTCGTACTCATGAGGGTCTTGTCCGACAGGTACGATACTGTGAAGGTCAATCTTGTCACCAGCGATATTTTTAGTAATATCAGCGATGATAGAGTTAGTCGCTACAACCTTCAGTTTTTGGTTTGTAGATGCTGCATCTTTTTTCCCACTAGCACAGGCAGCTAATCCAATGATAGAAAGAAAAAGAACGAGCAATGTACCTAATTTTTTCATTAGATTCCTCCAGAAGGGTTTCCCCTTATTTATTGATTTTTTTATTTTTTAGTTTCAAGTATCGTTGCTTAGGAGAGATAAAGAAACTGATTAAAAAGAAGCTGGCGGATGTGAGCACGATGCTGGATCCTGCTGCGAGATTGAAGCTGTAGCCGATAAAGAGTCCCAAGACAGAAGCGGTTGCCCCTAGGGTTGATGAAAGAAAAATCATACTCTTTAGGCTATTAGCATAAAGGTAAGCCGTCGCAGCTGGGGTGATCAACATGGCCACGATAAGAATAGTTCCAACACTTTGCATGGCGGTAACGGATACAAGGGTCAAGAGCACCATGAGCAGATAGTGGTAGAAATTGACGGGCATTCCCATGGCTTTAGCCAAAAGCTCGTCAAAGGATGTAATCAATAGTTGTTTAAAGAAAATCCCGATAATCAAGAGAATCAATGCCCCCACACCGATGGTGATCCACATGTCCGTATCTTGGACAGCGAGGATATTCCCAAAAAGGATATGGAAGAGGTCTGTCGAACTCTTGGCAACACTAATCAAGATGACACCTAAGGCTAAGAAAGATGAAAAGGTAATACCAATGGCAGTGTCACTCTTGATGATAGAGTTTCCCTTGATGTAGGTAATGATGATGGAAGCCATCAAGCCAAAGATGATCGCTCCAATAAAGAAATCAATTCCCAGGATAAAGGAAAGGGCTACGCCGGGCAAAACTGCGTGAGAGATGGCATCCCCCATGAGAGACATTCCGCGTAGGATGATAAAACATCCCACAGCTCCAGCAACGACTCCGATGACAATAGCTGTGATCAAGGCGTTTTGTAGGAAATGGAAATTTTGCAATCCATCGATAAATTCTGCTATCATAGGTCACCTCCATTGAAAAAGAGTTTGCTACCGTAGGCCTTTTTGAGATTGGCCTCGGTAAAGGTTTCTTCGGTCGGACCAAGGTCTATTAATTCTCGATTGAGAAGCAAAACTTGGTCGAAATAATGGGGGACTTTACTGAGGTCATGATGGACGATAAGAACTGTTTTACCAGCTTTTTTAAGGTCTCTCAGCGTATTCATGATAATCTCTTCACTAACCGAATCAATCCCGACAAATGGCTCATCTAGAAAGATGTAGTCAGCTTCCTGCACTAAGCAACGGGCAATCAAAACACGTTGGAATTGTCCTCCTGAGAGCTGGCTGATTTGGCGATCAGCATAGTCTGAGAGTCCAACGATTTCAAGTGCATCTGCCACTTTTTTCCAGTGGCTGGCCTTTAAGGTGTGAAAGAGTGGGATAGATGGATAGAGTCCCAGCGAGACGCATTCCTTGACCTTGATAGGGAAATTGTAGTCGATATGGATTTTTTGCTCGACATAGGCAACTCGATTTAAAGATTTCTTGACTTCTTTGTCGTCGAGAAAGGCCTGACCTTCATGTGGGATAATTCCCAACATACTTTTTAATAAAGTTGATTTTCCAGCACCGTTTGGACCAATAATTCCGGTAATAGTTGGTCCGTGGAGCACTAGTGAAATATCCTTTAGTGCCAACGTTTCTTTGTAGGAGACACTGAGGTTTTCGATACGTATCATACAGTTGTATTCCTCCTGTCTTTTAATATACATTAAAAAAAAAATTAAGTCAAGTTAATTTCTGTAAAATTTGAAATAATAACTGAAAAATGAAGTGAAAAGAGAGACCATTTTTAATTGCATTCTCCTGTGTTTTTTGCTAAGCTAAGAATAAGTGAAAAAATGAAAGCGAGAACAAGATGACACGTTATCAAGATGATTTTTATGATGCAGTCAATGGCGAATGGGAAAAAACAGCTGTGATTCCAGCTGACAAATCTCGAACAGGTGGTTTTATTGACCTTGACGAGGAAATTGAAGATTTGATGTTGGCAACCACAGAAAAGTGGTTGGCAGGTGAAGAGGTCCCAGAGGATGCTATCCTCTCAAATTTTGTTAAGTACCATCGTATGGTACGTGATTTTGATAAGAGAGAAGCAGATGGGATTAAGCCCGTCCTTCCTCTACTCAAGGAATACCAAGACTTGGAGAGTTTTGCAGATTTCACCAGCAAACTAGCAGCGTTTGAACTAGAAGGCAAGCCAAACTTCCTCCCATTTGGTGTATCGCCAGACTTTATGGATGCCAGAACCAATGTTCTCTGGGCCAGCGCTCCAAGGACGATTTTGCCAGATACAACTTATTATGCTGAAGAACATCCGCAACGAGAAAAGCTCTTGACTTTATGGAAAGAAAAAAATCGCAACCTTCTTAAGGTTTATGGTTTTTCAGAGGATGAGATTTCGGATTTACAAGAAAAACGATTGGAGTTGGACCGTCGAGTTGCGGCTGTAGTACTTTCTAACGAAGAAAGTTCAGAATATGCGAAACTTTATCATCCATATTCTTATGAAGATTTCAAGAAATTTGCCCCTGCACTCCCTTTGGATGATTTCTTCCAAAAGGTGATTGGACAAACGCCAGACAAGGTTATTGTAGATGAAGAACGTTTCTGGCAAGCAGCAGAGCAATTCTACAGTGAAGAAGCGTGGCCTTTGCTCAAGGCAGCCTTGATTTTGGCTGTGGTCAATCTTTCAACCAGTTATTTGACAGATGAGATTCGTGTTTTGTCAGGTGCCTACGCGCGAGCTCTTTCAGGTGTTCCAGAAGCTCAGGACAAGGTCAAGGCGGCTTACCACTTGGCCCAAGGTCCTTTCAAGCAAGCCCTAGGTCTCTGGTATGCGCATGAAAAATTCTCCCCAGAAGCAAAAGTAGACGTAGAGAAAAAAGTAGCGACTATGATTGACGTTTATAAGGAACGTTTGGCTAAGAATGACTGGCTCACTCCTGAAACGCGTGACAAGGCCATCGTCAAACTCAATGTCATCAAACCTTATATCGGTTATCCGGAGGAGTTGCCAGCCCGTTATAAGGACAAGGTAGTGGATGAAACAGCCAGCCTCTTTGAGAATGCCCTAGCCTTTGCGCGTGTGGAAATCAAGCACAGCTGGAGCAAGTGGAACCAACCTGTTGACTACAAGGAGTGGGGCATGCCAGCACATATGGTCAATGCCTACTACAATCCTCAGAAGAACTTGATTGTCTTTCCAGCGGCTATTTTGCAGGCTCCATTCTATGACTTGCATCAGTCGTCTTCTGCCAACTACGGTGGTATTGGGGCAGTTATTGCCCATGAAATTTCCCACGCCTTTGATACAAATGGTGCTTCTTTTGATGAAAATGGTAGCCTCAAAGACTGGTGGACAGAAAGTGACTATGCTGCCTTCAAAGAAAAAACACAGAAAGTTATCGACCAGTTTGATGGACTGGAGTCCTACGGCGCAAGAATCAACGGAAAACTAACTGTATCAGAAAACGTTGCCGACTTGGGAGGAATTGCTGCAGCGCTTGAAGCTGCCAAGAGAGAACCGGACTTCTCTGCTGAAGAATTCTTCCACAACTTTGCTCGTATCTGGCGTATGAAAGGCCGTCCGGAGTTGATGAAACTCATGGCTAGTGTCGATGTGCACGCGCCTGCTAAACTCCGGGTCAATGTCCAAGTACCAAACTTCGATGACTTCTTTACAACCTATGATGTCAAAGAAGGTGATGGCATGTGGCGTGCACCAGAGGATCGTGTGATTATTTGGTAAGAGTGTTCTATTAAGAGATTCCGTTAAACAAGGATTCAGAAAGTACATGCTAAAGTGTACTTTCTGATTTTTTGAGTAAATTGCTAATTTTAGAATACTTAAAATGAAAATAATGAGGGAAACATGAAGAAATATTGGATGATGATGATCGTAGCTCTTTGCCTTCCAATTTTGGCATCTTGTGGAGGGAATCAAAGTAGGGAAAATGTAGAGACGTCAACTACAGCAACCACTTCAGCTAAAGAAGTTCAAAAGGATATAGCTACAAAATCAGATAGCGAAGCTAGCATAAGCTCTTCCAAAACGGCACCATCAACTACGGTTGAAAGGGAAAATGATACGGGACAGGACCTATATAAAGAAGTTCTCGAACGATATAAGCGCTATGTATCACTTTTAAATCAAGGTAAGAGAGAAGAGTTGCAAAAAGAGCTGAAGGAGAATAAAGTTTCCCCAGAGGAGTTTGGCTATATTTTCACATTAAGCACCTATGAAAAACCAGTGGCTCCAGAATATGTTTTTTCAGATTTGAACAAAGATGGACAGGATGAATTGCTAATTGGGAATGGCCAAAATCTTACAGCAGTCTATTATTTGGAAAATCAAAAACCCACATTGCTTCATACAGGTTATGCAGCATCTGCGGGTGGTTTTCGATCTAGTTTAAGTCTCTATGAAAATGATCAAGTTAGCTATGCAAATTGGCATTCGACTTCTCCAGAAATGGACCTAACTCTTTATTCTTTGAATAACAAAGGCGTAAAGATAGTGAAAGAAATGACTCTTAAAATTGGTGGAAATGAAAAAGTTGCTCAAGTTTTAGAGGTTTCTTCTGAAGAGGTTGATCTGACTAAATTTGATTGGAAAGCCTTTGAGCTAGTGAATTAATTTTGGTTCCACTTATTCGCCCATCTTCGATTTGGCAGAGTGAGTCCTGATACAGAAAAATTAACCAAGGAAATTATCCTTGGTTTTTTGTTTGCTAGAAAAAGGGATTAAAGGTCTTTTCGTGAGCGATGGTCGTAGCTGGACCATGTCCAGGATAGACATCGTAGTTAGGGAGGGTAAAGAGTTGAGTTTGGATACCATGAAGAAGCTGTTCCATACTACCTGTAGGAAGGTCGGTCCGTCCGATGGTTTCGCGGAATAGAGCATCTCCTGTTAAGACTAGATGGGCATCAGGAAAGACCAGGGAAACACCACCGATAGAGTGACCAGGAGTTGGTAGGGCAGTAAAACGGAATTCCTCGATCTGGTATTCTTCATGAAAGACATAGGTGTGTTCAGCTGGTTTGCAGATGACATCAGCCATATCATCGTGACGAGGGAGACCAGAGAGATTATCTACAGGTGTATAAAGCCAGCTAGCTTCACTCTCTGCTACATAAACTGGAGGATTTCCAAAAGTCTCACGAACTAAGTCCAGACTCATAATATGGTCGTAGTGGGTGTGGGTCAGGAGAATCGCGCAGACTGGTTTGTTGATCTTCTCGATAGTCTTGCGAATAGATTCCCAATGGCTACCTGGGTCAACCACAATCAGGTGTTGATCTCCTTCCAGGTAATAAGTATTTTCATAGGCAACGGGATTCACGGTTTTATGGATTTTCATACTGGCTCCAATCTCAAAGAATGTACTAAACTAAGTATAGCATAGAAGAGGTAAATAAAGCGAAAAGAAAGTCCCTCTTTTGTGTTAGAGGGACAATGATCTTATTTAAACTTGAAACCTTCGTAAATGAGTTTTACTTTGGGATTCTTTTTCTTGATTTGCTTAGCAAGGGTCTTCATCATAGGAAGCGGTCCACACATATAGACCGTAGTCTGGTCAGGGATTGCTTCTTGATCCAAAGTCAGGTATCCTTTTTCATTGCTATCGACTAGCTGCAGGTCAAAGTTAGCATTTTGACGGGCGTAGTCACGAAGTAGATCTAGGTAGACAGCATTTTCCTCTCCACGGAAACTATAGTAGAAGCGGACGTTCCTGTCCAGGATAGGATGCTCCCGGATATAAGAGATGAAAGGTGTAATTCCAATCCCACCTGCGATCCAGATTTGCTGCTTTGAACCGTGTTCCATAGTCATATGTCCATAGGCGCGATCAACCGCAACCTTGCTACCAACTTGAAGATTGTCATAGATATTCTTGGTGTGGTCACCAGAGTTTTTTATCGTAAAATAAAGAGTTCGTCCTTGTCCTCCAGAGATGGAGAAAGGGTGTGGAGCAGTCTCAAAACCCTTTTGGAAAATTTTTAGAAAGGCAAATTGCCCGTATTCGTAGGTGAAAGTATGACTGAGCTCTATTTCAATTTCAGCTGTATCGTGGTTGAGGCGTTTGATTCCTACGATTTTTCCAAGATAGGTGAAACCGATCTTTTGATAAAGGAAAATAATATAAAAACCTGCAAGCAAGCCTAAAATAGCATAGATTCCAAAGATAAGACCTAGGAAACTAAAGGAGAGGAGGCGATTTCCCATGATCATCAAAACATGAAAAAGGCCAAAGATATAGGCTAGATAAACCAATCGATGAATCCATCTCCAAGCTTCATACTGGATGTATTGTCCCAGATAGGCAACCAGAACGATGCTGATAAAGATATAGATAGCGATATTTCCAAACTGTGCAGCCAAATGTGAACCCCAGAGACCGCCCATGCTAAAGTTGTGTAGGGTTAGTAGGAGAATGGATAGAAAAGCGGTGAATTTATGAGCTAGATACATCTTTTCAAGTCCGTTAAACCAAGATTCAAGCAGGGGTAAACGGCTAGCTAGTATAAAAGTCAGTGAGAGGGTAGTGAGAGCTAAACCAGGGATTAGAAACTGACTAGCACCTGAACTGAGCCAAGCTAGAATAGTCAGAAGCATACTAAGTCCAATAAATAAAATACCTTTTAATGATTTCATAGTAGAAGTCCTTTCATAGATTATCCTATGTTAAATGTAATAAGATTTGTTACATTTTAACAAAAAAAGAATCTCTCGTCAAGGTTCGTGATTTAGGCTAACTTTTCTGACCCTTTTTTCTAAAAAAGCCAATGAATCGGGTGATTCATTGACTTTCTTATCTTAACGATTCTTCCAAGCTTGGTAGCGAGTATCACTCAAGAGTTGGGTTAAGCGTCCCATGGTTTCTCTTTCTTCAGGAGTGAGGGATTAAGCTTGGACAAAGAGTTGATGAATGTGTTCAATGACCTTGAAAGAAGAGGGATCGTTGATAGAGGAGATGCCTGCATCAAGAATGATTCCAAAAAAGAGGTCGAAGTAGAGCTGCAGTTCAGTATCAGGGACCGTCTCAACCCATTCCTTGAAGGTAGTATCGACTTGCCGGCTGTCACTATTGGTCTCGTCTAGTTGGGCAAAGTGTTTGCCTTCAACCTAAAAAACCTTGATAATGTACTGACCCCAAAAGTTAGGTTTTTTCTGTCTAACTTTTGGGGTGCAGTTCAGAAGGGGTGTTTTTTCTATCGTTTTTTAGTGCTAAGACTACACAAAAAAGCCTAGTAAATCAAGGCTTTTTCCTGTTGTATTTAGATGCCCCCTACAGGGATTTGGAAAGGACTTTCATATTGAGAGCAATTAAAAATATTGAAATATAAGTGATTTTAGGTATTTTCAATGTCATGATTTAAAAATGGGACAAAAGTGGGGCAAAAACCATACAGATTCTAAACTGTATGGTTCTTTTTTTATCTAACCAAGAAAGGTTAAAACTTATTAAAACAAATGCAATCAACTGTTGAAAACTTTTTAGTCCGTGTAATATAAAAACAAGTAAAAAGTTGAACTATAGGGAATATTGTGTCATAATAGGTAATAGATGAATAATTAATAGATTGGAAATAATGCTTTCTTACCTTAACAAGTTGAATTGGTTATACATTTTTTCGTCGCAATTGTGTCTATCTCTCGAGTTTAGCTAGTTTTTATAAGCTCTGGTTTCTAATCAATATAACAAATTTTAGAAGTGCATAAGACAAGATGGTGACATTACTACAGTCATTTCTAGTCACCATATGTTGCTGGCACAGGCTGTTTGTAGTGTTGGCTATTTACTAGTCAGTTTAATCGGAGTGTTTAATTTTTATTGTTGAAAGGTTTTTATATGGCGAAAATTCTATCTTTAGGTCTGACAGGTAAGAAATTACTTGCTCAGGGGTTCTTGTTTGTTCTGCTAGGTCTCATCTTGATGGTCACGGGGACTTGGTTGCCAGTAACAGTTATTCGCCTGGTTCTGTTTTTAGCTTGGATAGCAACGGTCGTAGATTTGCTATTAAGAGTTTTCAAAAAAAGCCAGTCAACGGATACCTTGGGAGTTGCACTGGTTAAATTGTTAGTGCTGGGATATTTGCTAGGTTCTAATCTTGCGACTGATATACCGATTTATGTTCTGGCTCTTGTGATTGGAGTTTATCAGATTTTTAGGGCCACGATTAATCTTGTCACCTATGTTCTCTACCGTAAAAATAATATTCGACCTCGTTTTCGTCTCTTACTAGATGGTATTCTACTAGTTTTTCTTGGTGGAGCTAGTCTTTTGTCCTCTACGGGAAATTCTGTCTTTCAACTCTTTGTTTTAGGGGCTTATTTTTTCCTTTATGGTCTGTCCAATATCCGTGACGGTTTCTTATTTGAAGGGGAAATTGGGAAAAACCATCTCAAACGTCGCATTAGAATTAGCTTACCTATTGTCCTAGCCGCTCTCATCCCTGCAAGAACTTTAGCAAAAATTAACAAATTTATGCTGGAAAATGCTGATGAGGAAGAAGATATCCATCTTGGAATAGTGAAGTCTGGTAAGACAGCAGAGCTAGAAATTTTTGTTCATACAGCTGAGACCTCCCTGTTTTCGGCAATTGGTCATGTGGATATCTGCTATCAAGGCCGTGTTATTTCTTATGGCAACTATGATCCGTCTTCTGAGACCTTATTTGGCATGGTAGGAGATGGTGTCTTATATTTCTGTGATCGTGACAAGTACATTGACCTATGTAAACGTGAGAGTCAAAAAACGCTTTTTGGTTATGGGATAGATTTGACGCCTGAAATGGAAAAAGCAGTTCAGAAAAAGTTGGCTGAATTGAAACAACTGACGATTCCATGGGAGCCAAGTGCAGATAAAATCATGACAGGTGATGGTAAGGAAGACTACACCTACGCTTATAAAATCAGACATGAGACAGATGGGGAACTTTATAAATTTATCAAATCTAAGTTTAAATCCTACTTTGTCTTATCTACAAACTGTGTGCTCTTGGCTGATACCATAGTCGGTCAGGCTGGCACCGATATCCTCTCACCCAAAGGATTTATCGCACCAGGAACTTACCAAGCTTACCTTGACCGAGAGTTTGAAAAACCAAATAGTATAGTCGTATCTAAACATGTTTATTAAGGAGAATTTATGAATTTAGTAAAAAAATACACCCCATTAATACTTTTTATAGGGCTGGTTACTCTTGTAATTCTGAATGCATCAAGCTTTATATCAGGGGCAGTATCTCTCTTTGAAGTAACTTCTACCTTGATTTATGGTGCTGTCATTGCTTTTGTGCTCAATGTTCCCATGAAAAAAATTGAAGAATTCCTAGTTAAAATGAAGGTAAAGGCAGGGTTGCGCCGTCCGATTGCTATGGTGCTTGTTTTCCTATCTCTTATCTTAATCGTGATCTGTCTTTTGGTTTTGGTGCTTCCAACCCTTGCTCAGACTATTAGTCAGCTGGGAGCAGTCCTTTCAACAGTCCTGACTCAACTTGGGAAATTGCTAGACAGCTCGGAATTTGTAACCAAAGACATGCTGTCAACTATCGTATCAGGAATTCAGGGACAGTCTAGCTCTATTAGTCAAGCTTTGATAACCTTCTTATCCGGTCTGACTAGTAATATAGGAAATATTTTTTCAAGTATAATGAATGCCTTTCTGATTATAGTATTTACCTTTTTATTTTTATCCAGTAAGGAACATCTGGCAGCGATGACGAGTAGACTTCTAAAAGTTATATTTCCAGAGAAAGTGGTGACAAAGTTAACTTACATTGGACAAGTAGCACTAGAGACTTATGACCAATTTTTGATGAGTCAGCTGATTGAAGCAGTCATCATAGGAGTTATGATAGCGGTTGGCTACAGCCTGTTTGGACTACCTTATGGGGTAATGACAGGTATATTTGCAGGAGTGCTATCGTTCATTCCTTATGTAGGGCCTATGATTGCTTGTGTTGTGGGAGCGATTTTTATCTTCACAGTGAGTCCTACTCAAGCCTTACTTTCTCTTCTTCTATATCAAGTTATACAGCTGATTGAAGGAAACCTTATTTATCCTAGAGTTGTAGGTCAATCTATTGGTTTGCCAGCTATTTTCACGCTTGCGGCTGCTAGTATTGGAGGCAATCTCTTTGGCTTACTTGGGATGATATTCTTTACACCGATATTTGCTGTTATCTATCGATTGGTTAAGGAATTTGTCGTTGCAAAGGAAAATCAGCTAGATTAAGAAAAACTAAATTTAATAAGATATACTGAGAAGAGAGTGAGAGATTCTCTTCTCTTTTATTTTTAAATACTTTTCTACAAAAAGCTATTAGACGTTAAAAAAAGCCTTGGTTTCAAGGCTTATTTCTGTTGATTTAGATGCCCCCTGCAGGGCTCGAACCTGCGCCCCATAGCTTAAGAGTCTACTGCTCTACCAACTGAGCTAAGGAAGCAACAGAAAAAGCTGAGAATGTAACTTCCCAGCTTTTTTAATATGCCCAAAATGGCAGCTAGATTATTTACGAAAGGCATCAAGGATATAGGTGAAACCAACAATTAAAAATGCAAAGGCAACGACATAAACGACAAAGACACTTGTAGCTACTGGATTGAACAAAATCACTAGACCTAGTAAAAATGCAAGCAACGCTATCCACATGATATGGTTGCCAATAATAGGGAAAATCAATCCCAAACGATTGCCTTTAAAGAAAACTATAATGGCTTCTACAATTAACCAAATTCCTAAAATAGTTGGAATGACAACTGGCAGCGTCACAAAGCCATAGGCAACGAGGTAAAGAGCTAAGAGAAGATTAACAATCCCTTGGAAAAGATGAGCTGGTGAGCGAAGCTCTTTTGGTACAGAGAAATAGCCTAAAATAGCTGCTATAGAAGAAACCAGTAAACCAAATGCAATCCACCAGCTGTAAGCAACAAGATTAGCTACTGGGTTTGTAAATAGGAAAAGTCCTAAAAGGACAAAAACAACTCCTGCAAGGAATAGCAGTAAACGATTAGAAAATTTCATTTCAATACCCCCTATATAGTATAGTTTGATAAAAAAATATTATACACCTTTTTAGAGGAAATGTCAATAAACAAAATGGAAAATTTGGAAGTTTCAGTCTGATTTATGAAAAGAAAATCAGTTTTTATTATTTTGAAAATAAAAAAAGAAGATAAAATTTGTCTTCTCTACATGAAAATATTGTATGGCATCAAAGCAAAAGTAACTGGCTTTACACTATTTGTAAAGATGTAATTTGATTCAAAAAGAAAAGATAGATTTAAAATGTGGGACAAATGATGAGGCAAATCAGTTATAGATAAGCAAAAAAGCCTTGGAACTCAAGGCTTTTTCCTGTTGATTTAGATGCCCCCTACAGGGATCGAACCTGTGACCCACGGATTAAGAGTCCGCTGCTCTGCCAGCTGAGCTAAGGAGGCAAAGAAAAAAGCTGTATTGGTGCCGAAACTTCACGGTTTGTATTGAACCCGCGCAATTAAGCAGGTGGGCAACTCGCTCTAACTGAAGCTGTTTCCGTGTGAGACGGCCTACATGCTGTTAGAAGACTTTTGTTTCCCTAATAATACAAAAAATAGTCGGTCAACACTTAAGTGTGAAGTCGTACACCACAGCGTTTCTATGTTTATATGATACCACTTTTTCAAAAAAAATCAAGAGAAAAATGCAATTTTTTGAAAAGGATTTCAGTTTTCTCGTAAATGATCGATTGTTTCTTTTCTTTGTGCTAAGGCGCGTTCATATTTACCCGTATCTTCCGGAGTGAAATAGCGATGGCTTTTAATTTTTTCTGGCAGATAATCTTGCTTGACCCAATTTCCAGGATAGTTGTGGGGATAGAGATAGTCTTGGGCATTTCCCAGTTCCTTGCTTCCACTGTAGTGACCATCGCGCAGGTGTCGAGGGATAGGCAAATGCCCTGATGTTTTGAGATCAGCAAGAGCCTTGTCCATAGCAGCATAGGCTGAGTTGGATTTTGGAGAAAGGGCCAAATCAATCACGACATTGGCAATGAGAATGCGGGCTTCTGGGAACCCAATCTTTTGGGCAGCATCCAGAGCAGTCACGGTGTGGACTTGAGCTTCGGGATTGGCCAAGCCGATATCTTCATAAGCAATAACGGTCAAGCGACGAGCGAGACTAGGCAGATCACCAGCTTCAATCAAGCGGGCGGCGTAGTGGAGACTGGCATCAACATCCGAACCACGGATGGACTTTTGCAGGGCTGAAAGGACATCATAGTGTCCGTCCCCATCCTTGTCCATAGTAATATAGCTCCGCTGCAGGCTATTTTCCATGATGTCAAGTGTTATATGGTGAATGCCTTTATCATTTGCTGGAGTCGAAAGAACAGCCAAATCCAGCGAATTAAAGGCAGAACGCAGATCACCGTTTGTAGATGTTGCGATGAAATCCAGTGCATCCTCATCTAGCTCAACTGGGAAATCAAAGCCACGTTCAGGGTCAGTTAGAGCGATTTGAATCGCCTCTTTAACATCTTGATTGGCCAAGGGTTCTAACTCAAAAATCTGAACACGACTGCGAATGGCTGGAGTGACAGAAAAGAAAGGATTTTCAGTCGTAGCCCCAATCATGATGACCAGTCCACTTTCCAAGAGGGGAAGTAGAAAATCTTGCTTGGTTTTATCTAGTCGGTGAATCTCGTCCAGTAGCAGAACCAGTCCACCTGAGAATTTAGCCTCTTCAGCGATTTCTTGGAGTCGCTTTTTACTATCCACTGTCGCATTAAAGGTCCGAAAGGCATACTTGGTCGTTCCAGCGATGGCAGAAGCGATACTGGTCTTGCCGATTCCTGGAGGTCCGTAGAGAATCATGGAGGACAGACGATTGGCTTCCACCATGCGACGGATAATTTTTCCAGGTCCGACTAGATGCTCCTGACCGATGACCTGGTCGATGGTTTTGGGGCGCATGCGAAGCGCGAGATTGTCTGGCATAGCAGTCCTTTCTAACATGGATTTTCTGATGTATATGTGGTAAGATGGTAGTATCTATTTTAGCATATTTCCGAGCAATCGGGGCGATTAAAGAGTCGCATAGAAAGAGGACAAAATGGCAACATACGGATTTTTAGATGTTTTAGAGGAAGAGTTGGACAAGAACTTTCCCTTTGACTATGAGATCAGCTGGGATAAGCGCAACCATGCAGTTGAAGTGAGTTTTTTACTAGAAGCGCAAAACGCTACAGGTGTGGAGATGGTGGATGAGGACGGAGAAGTTTCGTCAGATGATATTCTTTTTGAGGAAGCGGTGCTTTTTTACAATCCTGCCAAGTCAACAGTCAATGAAGAAGACTATTTAACGGTCATCCCTTATCTGCCTAAAAAAGGATTTTCTCGTGAATTTTTGGCCTATTTCGCCCTTTTTCTTAAAGATACTGCCGAGGTTGGGCTGGATGCCCTCATGGACTTTTTGGAAAACCCAGAAGCAGAGGAATTCGTCATGGAATGGAACCAAGAAGTCTTTGAAGAAGGAAAAGTTGGCTTGGAAGAGGGAGAGTTTTATCCTTATCCGAGATACTAGGAGTTTGGAGAAGGTGGTATGAAAAAATTTGGGACGTATTTGGTTTATGTGCTAGCTTTTGTCTTTATTATGCTAGCTTTTGCTTGTGGCACTATCGCATTTGCAGAGTTGGGGTATTCCGCAGTTTTAGTCTTTACTTTTGGTTATACCTTCGCTCTTTTAAGCATATATTTAATCTTTATTCTTCATGAGCTGGGTCATGCTCTTTGTGGTTACTTAACAGGCTATCGGCTGGTGGCTTTTGGATTAGGACATTTTCTTTTGACCAAAAAGTCAGGCAGGTTTCATCTTAGTCGAACAGCCGTTCTGAAAAATGTTGGTGCTCAGTATATTGGTTTAAAGGAGGACGAAAGTGATCAAAGAATCATCCTGATGCTTTCAGGAGGCTTGATGGTTCATCTCAGTTTGATATTATTGGCGATATTGTTTGGATTTTTGACAAAAAGCTGGTATTTTGCTGGTACTTGGATTTTTCTTAATTTGTCTTTCTTTCTAAACAACGCTTTGCCAGTCGGCATTACCGATGGAGCGAAAATCTGGGAATTGCTACAACACCCTGAAAATACCAAATACGCTTACTTGGTGTTAAGGCATTCTGCCCAAACTTTGCTTGCTCCTCAAGAGTATGATTTGAAAGACTTTATCATGCCTGTTGCTGAGGATGCGAGAGGGAGCTTTGCAGAAAGTATTCAAACTCTTGAGGGAGTGGTTTTCATATTGGATGGTCATTTAGAGGCAGCTAAAAAGCTATTTCAATCTTTACTAGAGAGAACAGAACACTCGCTGTCTGAAACTTTTTGCCAGCTATACCTTCTTCAAATCGCCTTGCTGGAAGGGGATAATGAGAAAGCAGAGGAATATACAAGTATTCGAAGCATTAAATCCTTTTTAGCTCTAAAAATGACAGATGTGCAGGTGATTCAAGCCTGGTATCAATTTAAGGTAAAGAAAGATGTAGCTCAAACTCGCAAGGCTATGAAGATTGCTAGACAGAAAATGAATAGCAGCCGAATGCTACGGGACGAGAAACGCTATTATGAAAACTGGTTAGCAGAGCTGGAAAAGGAATTAGCTGAAGGAGTCTAACATGGAAATAGAAATTTCTGATTTCACAGGTTGCAAAATTGCCCTCTTTTGTGGTGATAAGCTCTTAACTATCTTACGTGATGACAAGGAAAACATCCCATGGCCCAATATGTGGGAACTACCAGGTGGTGGGCGTGAAGGGGATGAAAGTCCTTTTGAGTGCGCAGCGCGTGAAGTTTTTGAGGAACTGGGGATTCGTCTGACTAAAGATTGTCTGCTTTGGAGAAAGGTTTATCCCAGTATGCTTTTTGAGGGGAAGGAGTCAGTCTTTCTAGTTGGCAAGTTGGCTCAGGAACAATTTGATAAGATTGTATTTGGTGACGAAGGACAGAGTTACAAACTGATGAGTATTGACGAATTTCTTGACTCAGATAAGGTTGTACCCCAGTTGCAGGATAGAGTGAGGGATTATATTAATAAAAGTAAATGATTTGAAAAATAGAGAAATTATTAGAGGGAGCAGAATTTAAAGATATGAATATCACTTATATCGTCGGAAATGGTTTAGATTTACAATATGGTTTAAAAACAAAATACAAGGATTTCTATGATTTTCAACATAAAGTTTATATGGAAAGGAAAAAGAAAGAAGGATATTCAAATTTCATTTATGAGTCTCTATTTTCTGATAAAGTAAATGATTATGAAAATTGGTCAGATTTTGAATTGTCAATTGGTAAATTGACAAAAGATAACGACCTCATCTTCTCAAGTATAGAAATGAAGGAGAAGTTTATAGATGATTTTAGTGAAGTAGTTGATGATTTAAGAGAACATCTACGCATACAACAAGAAAAAAATCTTGAGAAAGGTAATGCAATTGACTTTATAAGCACTCTAGATGATATGATAACCTCTCTCCCTGTAATTAATCAACCTGCTATCAATAAAAAATATAATGAAAATCTATATCAACACGATATTGTGAATATATTAACTCTTAATTACACAAATGTTATCGATAAATTATATAATGAGTCAGCAAAATCATTCAGGAATCAATTACGAGCTAATCTTTATAATTTTTATATTGAGCCACCAATTCATGCACATGGGACGGTGGATGTCTGCACGGTTTTAGGGGTTAGTGATGAAACACAAATTTCAAATAGTTTAGAAGAAGAACAAAAGGAATCTCTAATAAAAAGTTTAGTTTTGAAAAACTATAGAGAAAATATGGATGTTAAAAATAGTGATATTATAAAAAACTCTGATATTATTATTCTCTATGGGGTTTCTTTGGGAGAGACTGATAGGTATATCTGGAGTCAAATCGCTGAACGATCAATCAGTAGTTCTGTTCCTGTCATAATTTATCATTATGTACCAAATTTCGATCCAGGGAACCCCACTAGGGTGAAACGTTTATACAGAAAGGTAGAAGATAAATTCATACAGAATAGTGGTATTGATTTAGAGTTAGAGAAGAAATTAAGAGATAATCTTATTGTTGTTATTGGAAAGACTATTTTTAACCTGATGGAAAGGTAAGCACAGTACAAAATGGAAACATGGCAAGAGTTAAAAGTTACAGTGAAGCGTGAGGGAGAGGAGCTGGTCTCTAATCTCTTGATTGAGCTGGGAGCGCAAGGTGTTGCGATTGAAGACAGTATGGACTATGTGGGGAATGTCGACCGTTTTGGCGAGATTTTCCCAGAGGTTGAGCAACAAGAAGAGATCGTGGTGACAGCCTACTACCCTGATACGGTTGATGTGGCAGTGGTTGAGGCGGATTTGCAGGCTCGTCTAGCAGAATTGACCGATTTTATGGATCTAGGAGAGGTCAAGATGGGCACGACTGACTTGGCTGAGGAAGACTGGGCAGACAACTGGAAGAAATATTATGAGCCAGCTCGCATCACTCATGATTTGACCATTGTGCCGTCTTGGACGGACTATGAGGTGACTGCGGGAGAAAAGATTATCAAGCTGGATCCTGGTATGGCCTTTGGAACTGGAACGCATCCTACGACCAAGATGAGCCTTTTTGCCTTGGAGCAGGTTCTTCGTGGTGGCGAAACGGTTTTAGATGTGGGAACTGGTTCAGGTGTCCTCTCCATTGCTAGCTCGCTTCTGGGTGCTAAGGAAATCTTCGCCTATGACTTGGATGATGTGGCGGTTCGGGTGGCTCAGGAAAATATTGAGCTCAACCCTGGTATGGAAAATATCCATGTAGCGGCAGGAGATTTGCTTAAGGGGGTTGAGATTGAGGCAGATGTCATCGTGGCTAATATCTTAGCGGATATTCTCATTCATTTGACGGACGATGCTTATCGTTTGGTCAAGGATGAAGGCTACCTCATCATGAGTGGCATTATCAAGGACAAGTGGGATATGGTGCGCGAGTCAGCTGAGTCAGCTGGATTTTTCCTTGAAACCCACATGATTCAAGGGGAATGGAATGCCTGTGTCTTTAAGAAGACTAAGGATATTTCAGGTGTGATTGGAGGCTAGCATGCAGCAGTATTTTGTCAAGGGCAGTGCAGTCTCTCCTGTCACTATTGAGGATAAGGAAACCAGCAAGCATATGTTTCAGGTCATGCGCTTGAAAGAAGATGATGAGGTGACCTTGGTCTTTGATGATGGTATCAAGCGCTTGGCGCGCGTGCTGAATGTGGAAAATCGTCAGTTTGAATTGGTTCAAGAATTAGCTGACAATGTGGAACTGCCCGTTCAAGTAACCATCGCATCAGGATTTCCCAAGGGAGACAAGCTGGAGTTTATCACTCAAAAAGTGACGGAACTAGGCGCTAGTCAAATCTGGGCCTTCCCTGCCGACTGGTCAGTTGCCAAGTGGGATGGCAAGAAATTGTGTAAAAAGATTGAAAAACTAGAAAAAATTGCCCTTGGAGCAGCAGAACAAAGCAAGCGTAATGTTGTTCCAAGTATCAAGCTTTTTGAGAAAAAAGCTGACTTTCTAGACCAACTAGAACAGCTTGACTCTATCGTAGTGGCCTATGAAGAATCAGCAAAAGAAGGAGAAGCTGCTGCGCTTCTGCAAGCAGTCTCTGGTCTTGAAAAAGGAGCTAAATTGCTCTTTATCTTTGGCCCAGAAGGCGGGCTCTCACCTGCAGAAGTTGAGTCTTTTGAAGCTAAAGGAGCCGTCTTTGCAGGCCTAGGTCCTCGTATTTTGCGAGCAGAAACAGCACCACTTTACGCCTTATCAGCCCTTAGTGTTTTATTAGAATTAGAGAAATAAGAGGAAGAAAATGGAACAAAAACACCGTTCAGAATTTCCAGAAAAGGAACTTTGGGACTTAACAGCCCTATACCAAGACCGTGAGGATTTCTTGCGTGCAATCGAGAAAACGCGCGAAGACATCAATCAATTTAGCCGTGACTACAAGGGTAATCTTCATACTTTTGAAGATTTTGAGAAGGCCTTTGCGGAATTGGAACAAATTTATATCCAGATGAGCCATATTGGCAATTATGCCTTTATGCCTCAGACGACAGACTATAGCAATGAAGAATTTGCCAACATTGCTCAAGCTGGGATGGAATTTGAAACAGATGCCAGTGTAGCCTTGACCTTCTTTGACGACGCCTTGGTGGCAGCAGATGAGGAAGTCTTGAATCGTTTGGGTGACTTGCCACATTTGACAGCAGCCATTCGTCAGGCCAAAATCAAAAAAGCCCACTACCTAGGGGCTGATGTGGAGAAGGCCTTGACCAATCTCGGTGAAGTTTTCTACAGTCCACAGGACATTTACACTAAGATGCGAGCTGGGGACTTTGAAATGGCCGACTTTGAAGTCAATGGCAAAACCTACAAAAACAGCTTTGTTACCTATGAGAATTTCTACCAAAATCACGAGGACGCTGAGGTTCGTGAGAAATCTTTCCGTTCTTTCTCAGAGGGACTCCGTAAGCACCAAAATACTGCCACGGCAGCCTATTTAGCTCAGGTCAAGTCTGAAAAACTATTGGCTGATATGAAGGGTTATGACTCAGTCTTTGATTATCTCCTAGCTGAGCAAGAAGTTGACCGTGCCATGTTTGACCGCCAGATTGACCTCATCATGAAGGATTTTGCGCCAGTTGCTCAGAGATACCTCAAGCATGTTGCCAAGGTCAATGGTCTTGAAAAGATGACCTTTGCAGACTGGAAATTGGACTTGGACAGCGCCCTGAATCCTGAAGTGACCATTGACGATGCCTATGATTTGGTCATGAAGTCAGTAGAACCTTTGGGACAGGAATATACTCAAGAAATCGCCCGCTACCAAGAAGAGCGCTGGGTAGACTTTGCTGCCAATAGTGGCAAGGATTCTGGTGGATATGCGGCGGATCCGTATCGCGTGCACCCTTATGTCCTCATGAGCTGGACTGGTCGTTTGAGCGATGTCTATACCTTGATTCATGAAATCGGGCATTCTGGTCAATTTATCTTTTCAGATAATCACCAAAGTTACTTTAACGCTCATATGTCGACCTACTATGTCGAAGCACCGTCAACCTTTAATGAGTTGCTCCTCAGTGATTATTTGGAACACCAGTCTGATGACCCGCGCCAAAAACGCTTTGCCCTTGCCCATCGCTTGACAGATACTTACTTCCATAATTTCATTACCCATCTCTTGGAAGCAGCCTTCCAGCGTAAGGTGTATACACTGATTGAAGAAGGAGAGACCTTTGGGGCAAGCAAACTCAACAGCATTATGAAGGAAGTTCTGACGGATTTCTGGGGAGATGCCATTGAAATCGACGACGATGCGGCCTTGACTTGGATGCGACAAGCTCACTATTACATGGGCTTGTATAGTTATACCTACTCAGCTGGACTAGTTATCTCGACTGCAGGTTACCTTAATCTGAAACATTCAGAAACTGGAGCTGAAGACTGGCTCAATTTCCTTAAATCAGGTGGTAGCAAGACACCGCTTGAGTCAGCCATGATTATCGGAGCCGATATCTCAACGGACAAACCGCTCCGTGATACCATCCAATTCTTGTCTGATACGGTTGATCAGATTATCGCCTATAGTGCTGAGTTGGGAGAGTAAAGGACGGATTTAAGCCATTTTAATGACAAGATGAATACACAAAAATCACCTGTTTGAGGTGATTTTTTCTGCATTGAAGACTTATTCAAACTTTCCTTTATTGACTTCGTTTGAAGCTTTCATGCTAATTTGTAAAAGATTGGTGAGATTCTTATTATCAAGGCTAGCATCTCCGTTATTATTCACTTTTATGGCGAGGTAATGAGGGTTTCGATCAAAATAATCCATTCCCTCTAAGTCTACATAGTTGTCAGCTTTAAAATCAAGCGCAGCTAATTGAAAAACGAACCGAATATTTAGGGCTTTAGCATAGTCGGTCTGACCAACCTTTTGTTGCTCTTCCACCAGTCCTTGGAAGAATTCGAGATTGTTAGTGTGATAGGATGCTTTGACCTCATATTGGTAAGTATCTACAGCTGGGGACATAAATTTCAAATAGACCAAGTCGCCTTCTACCTTATAATCTTCAAGAGTATAGGCGCCTGCTTTTCCTAATGCATTGGTGTTGACCTTGAAAAACATTGGTGCATAAATTTTGAGAGGATATTTTTCTCTCTTATACTCAAAGATGGTATCATTTGAAAAATTCGGACGGGCTTTAGTTAACTCAGGGACTAAATATTCGTTCCAAACTTTATCAAATAACTCTTCTTGATTGCTTGCGCCAGCTGCTTTCACAACTAGGTCAAGATTTTCTTGATTGACAAAGACGGCATCCACTAATTTGAGGGCTGTTTGAACTTTAGGATCAGAAATTTCTTTTTTCTTTTTCTCGAGATTTTCAGCTGCCTCTTTAGTGCGATCTAAAGTTTTATTAAATTTACTGCCACTGTTTGTTTCAACAAAGGTTCTCTCATAGTTGGTAGGTGCAACTTTGGCATTCCAGTCAAATGAAGCGGCAGGGCCAGTCACATCTTTCTTGTGATAGATCGAGGATTCAGTTCTTTGTGAGTCCTCAGAGTGATTAGTAGCCGTAGTTGAGGAATTTGATGAACAGCCAATAAGGGCGAATGCTAAAATTGTAGCAGTAGTTAAAAAATAAACTCTAAACTTTTTTCTCATTGTAGTCTCCTTTCACAATAACGTATATTGTGTTTCTCTATTATACCATTCTCTTCATTTTTTTGTACGATTGACTAGTAAAAGGTATGATGGAAGAATTCAGTTTGTCCAAAGCAGTTTTGGAGAAATATTTGAAAGACTTTAATGTTTTTGAACGATAAGTAGAAAAGAATTTTTATTTGATTTTTTACTATACACCAGTGTGGAGTAAGGAATAAATTATATCTAGTTTAATGAATTCAGTTTTAAAAGCTACTTTTATGGTATATTATAAGGGAACTATGGTCAGCTGTTTTATTGAATATTATAAGTAAGGAGAAGGTTATGAAAAAACGTGCGTTTTTCACAATGTTACTTTTAGGAGGATTGATAATGACGGGTCTGGCAGGATGTGGAGAAAATAAGAATAGTCGAGAATGGATTGAGAACAAAGTCTCTGAGGTTAGTCGTGTCTATCCAACCGAGAATCTATTTGACTTGTTTAAACAATTTCCGGAAGGGTTCAAGGTAAATCAAGTATATATAAAACGTGGAACCTATATTATCGAGATAACTTTACAAGGAGATAGTAGTAACCAAACAATTTCTGGAGTGCTAACTAAGACACGGGCTTCTGATGATATTACTGAAAAGCCAGAAGAAACAATAAGGGTGGATTATATAGATGGGAAATTTATCTTTTCCGATGAGGGGAAAGCGAAAGAATTATGGCCTTTTGATGGATTCTTATTTCAAAAGTTAACGATTAATCAGTCTTTTCTATCTTCTTTATCTATGAAATCCAAAAGTTATAATGGCAATAATGGTGCATTTGATATTGATTATTTGGTTCGGAATCAAACTATCAATCAGTATTTTAAAAAAGATGAAAATGAACAAGCAACATTAGGTTTTGGAAGCTCATACCGAAACGACGATTATTACTATTATTCAGTAACTGTCAACTACGATAGTATTTATACATTTAGAGAAACGGTATCAAATTAAAAGGAAATAATGCTAGATGAAGAATTTGTGAATAGTGGTATTCCAACTTTAGATGCTTCTAATCTTACCTATGAGTTTGAAAAAGGAAGAGCTGAACGTCCAGAACTTGCATTTCCGGATATTTCTGCACAAGAGCGAGTGAAAGATGCGCAAAGAAGGAAGGCTATACCTGATAATCTAGAATATCTAGATGATTTCAGAGATGCACTAACTGGAACTAGTGGGACAGCCTTTTTAGATAAAAATAGTGGGGAGATTATTATTGCATACACTGGAACGAATCCTAGTGTTGACTTTTCTACGGATTTTAAAACTGATATCTCGAGTATTGGGTTTGCAAGAGGATATCATTATGATGAAGCATTTAAATTCTATGAACGAATTCAATCAAAGTACGGTAATAATATAACTTTGACGGGACATTCATTGGGAGGAAATATTGCTCAGCGTGTAGCATTGGAGTATAATGTGTCACGAACAGTGGTCAACAATTCTGCTCCCCTATATCTAAAATCAACTATTATGGGGGACCAAAAAATTATAGATTATCTGACTCCTTGGGATTCAGCTCGTGAGAAGATTCTCAATAAACGAAAGATATTCACAGGTCAAGTGGTACGAATCCGTACTCAAGATGACTTTCTTAACAATATCTCAATGCCTTTTTTGGGTGTCTACTTGGAAGAAAATTATCTGCTTGAAAATTCTGGTGGGCACAATATTGACCCAGATATTACGGGTGATAAAATCAAATTAACCAAATCAAGGATATTTTGGAAAAACAGAGTCCAGAGAAAATGACTGGACTTGAAAAGAAGAACTATGAGACCTTGAAGAAATTGCAAGGTGTCAAAAATGGACTTCTAAAGCAGTTGAGTACCCAATTTTTATCAGATGGTAGTATAAGTAGCCATGAGATGTTCTTCTTGGACAGCGTCCAAGCAACAGCTGTTGCGACGGTAATGACAGAGAGCGTCAGTAACGGACACAGCGAGATTGAGGCAGTGGCTAAAAAAGCAGTTACAGATGCTGAAACACTCTACGATAAAAGTAAGGAATTCCCTGGTTTGTAACCGAGTTGACTTATGATGAGATAGAGGATGCCTATGCAGATGCTGGGGTAACGTATGATAGTATTGTGGGTGAGACTCAGAGACATTTTGATGAAAAAGTAAGTAAATCAGCTGCGATTGTAAAAGCCTTTACGGATTTGGAAACCAACATTCAGAAAGGTGTTGAACAGGCGGTTGAAGGAGACGAAAGCTTGGCAAGGGATATTAATCAATGGACAAACTAGAAGAAATCCAAGTGAAAATAAAAAAGCAAGAAGAGGGACTTTGGTCCTTGGAGGATGACTATAGAACTGCTAAGAAGAAAATAGCAGAGTCTTATGAAAGTTTGGATCATAATCGCTCTCAGTTGACAAGATTATATGAGGAGTTTGAAAACATTGCTCATAATTTTGATAGACAGAATTCTGGAGATGAGAGAGAGCGCCACCAATTTCTGATGTTATTAGAATCTTATTCAAGTGAGACGAGTAGTGAGTATCTTCGTCAGTATGCTAAAATAGAGGCAAAAGATGAAGAGTTGCAGACTCAGTACCGAAAAGAGCGCTCTCGCTTAGAAAAAGAGTTAGAAGAGAGTTATAGTCAAAGAAAAGACTTATATGAGTTAGAAAGGGAGCAGAAGAAATGCTAGTGGATTTAGTCATAGATGCTTTGATTGGCTCCATGTCAGAATCAGCCAGACGAGAAATCAAAAAAACATTAGAAAGAGCAACTATCAAAGCCTTTTGTGCTCCTCCTATAAAATCAGGTAGAAAAGATATCGTAGATAAGTACGAAGAGGAGATAGGGATTCTTGCTATGACAAATAAGACTGCTGTAACGACTTTAGCAGCTCAAATGGATAGCTCAATTAATGGTTTGGGACAAAAAGCAATTAGCGAGACTATTAGTAAAAATAGTACATCTTTTGAAGATTTAACTCCGAAAAAGAAAAAATAGTGCTTTAACCATGCCATGTTCCTTTTCAATTTTTCCAAATATTCCTATTCAAAGTCATCTTCGGATGACTTTTTGATAAGCTAGTAGAAATGCAGAGGTACTAGGGATGTATCAAGAATTACAAAGAAAAGTGATAGAAGAAAAACCAAGCTATAGCCGAGAAGAAATCCAGTGGTTGCTTGAGCATTTAGGAGATCCCTCTCCAGAAATTAGAGACGAACTTGTTTTTACGAGTTTGGCTAGAGGTATTCAAGAAGAGTTGTTTACCCTTGAGCAGTTTCAGTTTATCTCAGAAGAGGTCTCCTCTGATGAAGGTCTATACAAAGAGATTGATAGTAGAGGAGTTTCGGCTCTTAAACGTTCTTTTAGGGCACTTATTTATGCCAATCTACTGTCCTGCGATGGTACTAAGGAATCACTTTATTACCAGCAGTTGCCTTCTCCTATCAGGGCTGCCATGTTAAATCAAGGATTGTACTATCTTACGAAGGAAAAAGAGACGACGGGCTACTTTTATCAGTATGGTTGGATTCACGCTTTTGCGCATGGGGCTGATCTTTTGACGGAAGTTATATGCCATCCTAGCTTTCCAAAGTCAGATATAGCCGAAGCATTTGAAATCATTGGGAAAATCTTTAAAGGAGTTGAGATTCGTTTTACAAATGATGAAGATTGGCGGTTAGCCAGAGCGTTTTATGAACCAATCTTACGAGGGAAAATCGAACCGTCTCTCCTCACTGCTTGGCTGCAAACAGTCGAATTTCCCTTGAAAGAAGTAAATGATTTCCATAAATTTTCCAATTTCAGATCTTGTTTGCTGGAAATTTACCTTCAACTAGATTGTCATAATCTTTTACAAGATGACTTGAAAAAAATCATTCAATCTTTTCACTATTAAATTTTATAGGGTTACGGTATGGGGAGTTCTTCTAATAGATTAGCTAATCGTTTTGAAAAAGTATTGAAATCGAAATGGTGCAGATAGTAAAAGAGGTTGGATATTTATCCCAACCTCTTTTTATGTATCTTAATGGAATTGCATACCACCATCAACGATAATGGTTTGACCTGTGATGTAGTTTGAATCTGGTCCAGCAAGGAAGCTGACCGCTGCAGCCACATCTTCTGGTTCAGATAGACGTTTCAAGGTAATATCTTTTGCGAATGTCTGCATTCCCCATTCGTCATCTTTTCCAGCATTTTTCCCAACTTGGTGAGCAATATCGTACATCATTGGGGTTTTTACGATACCTGGTGCGTAGGCATTGACAGTAATACCTGAGTCTGCCAAATCTCGTGCCAATGTTTGTGTAATTCCACGAACAGCAAATTTTGTACCACCATAAACTGTCAGGTTAGGATTTCCGACAACACCTGCTTGAGAGGTTGCGTTGATAATTTTACCACCGTGACCAAGTGATTTAAATTGAGCTTGAGCAGCTTGGGAACCCCAAATCACCCCACCGACGTTAATACTGAATGTACGTGTAAATTGTTCTTCTGTAATCGTATCAAGAGGAGTAGTTGGGGCGACACCAGCGTTATTTACTACAACATTCAAATCACCAAAATGGTCAACAACCTTTTGAAATGCTTGGGCAACTTCTGCTTGTTTTGAGACATCTGCTACGACAGCAAAAGCATTTTCAGCTGATAATTCGGCAACAGCTTTTTCAGCTGTTTCTGGATTGTAGTCTAAGACTCCTACTTTAAAGCCATCTTGGACCAAACGTTTTGCAATTGCAAAACCAATCCCTTGACCTGCACCTGTGACAATAGCAACTTTAGACATATGATTCCTCCTTGGTATCAGCGATACCGTTCAAATGTTCTATAAAAGAATAGCAAAGGTTTACAAATGAGCCTCGATAACGATTCTTGAAACCCCTATCAACGCTATACTAATAGTATACACCTTTGAAAAAAATGTTTCAAATAAATGACTCTATTGTATAACAGGATTCAAATGAAGCCTCAACAAAAATTTTCAAGTCATTTTTCTTGAATCCGCTCATTTGTTTTGGTAAACTGGTACATAGTTTTGAAAAAGGAGACTTATCATGAAAAAATTTGTTGCTGAATTAATCGGTACTTTCATGCTTGTGTTCATCGGAACAGGAGCTGTTGTTTTTGGAAATGGTCTTGATGGCCTTGGACACCTTGGAATTGCTCTTGCCTTTGGTTTGGCAATCGTGGTAGCAGCTTTCTCAATCGGAACTGTTTCAGGCGCTCACTTGAACCCAGCTGTTTCGATCGCTATGTTTGTAAACAAACGTTTGTCATCTTCTGAGCTTGTAAACTACATCCTTGGACAAGTAGTTGGAGCTTTCCTTGCGTCAGCTGCAGTCTTCTTCCTCTTGGTAAACTCAGGCATGTCAACTGCTAGTCTTGGTGAAAATGCCTTGGCAAACGGTGTAACTATCTTTGGTGGTTTCCTGTTTGAAGTCATCGCAACTTTCTTGTTTGTTTTAGTGATCATGACCGTGACTTCAGCAAGTAAAGGAAATGGTGCGATTGCTGGTTTAGTGATTGGTTTATCATTGACAGCAATGATTCTTGTGGGATTGAACATCACTGGACTTTCAGTAAACCCAGCTCGTAGCTTGGCGCCTGCTGTATTGGTAGGTGGCGCAGCCCTTCAACAAGTATGGATTTTCATTCTTGCACCAATCGTTGGTGGCGTTCTTGCAGCACTTGTTGCTAAAAACTTCCTTGGAACAGAAGAATAATAAGCAAAAAGAGCCTTGCTCCCCAATTTGAGGAACAGGGCTTTTTCTATGCAAACAAAAAAGCACTCCCTTTTTGAATGGGAGTGTTTCGTGATTAGCTCAATTCAGCAACGATGGCCTTGATTTGTTCCGCAGTATGAACACCCGCAACTTGTTTCACCACTTGGCCGTCTTTTTTGAAGAGAAGAGTTGGGATAGACATGATTCCAAAGGCACGAGCTGTGTTTGGATTTTCATCAACGTCCATTTTGACGATTTTCAAGACATCTTCTGAAAGTTCTTCAGACAATTTATCCAAAATCGGTCCTTGCATACGACATGGACCACACCAAGTTGCCCAGAAGTCTACCAAGACCAAACCGTCTTTTGTTTCTTGTTCAAATGTTGCATCTGTAATTGCTTTTGCCATTGTATTTCTCCTTTTTTAGTTATATTGGCTTAAATCTTGTTTCATGAGATAGAAGAAGACATCTCCATAAGTCCCATGGTAGTCCAAATCATGCCCATTATAGGTTAATTTTTGAACTGGATAATAGTCTGCGACACCGATAAGGCAAGCTTGTTGAGAACGTTCAAAGTCTTCATAAGACTCGAAAGTCATGGTTCTCTCTTGCTTGCTGGCGTCTAGATAGGTAATTTCGATCATATAAAACTCCTTTATTCGATCTTGACTTTATTGTACTCCTTGAAAAGAGGAATGTCAAGAAAAATGATTGCGCACGCAACTTTTTTAAAAATCTGATTAAGAAATGAAGTCAAGACTCGTCTCCAGTCTTTCTTCGACGGCCTTTTGTAGATAAGCTAGGGTTGTTTGTCCTTCGTCAGTCAGGCAGATAAAACTAGCTCGTCTATCCTGATCGCAACATCTGCGACTAAGTAAACCGCAGTTTTTTTCTTCTAGTCGAGCTACCATTCGAGAAACAGCGCTCGGACTAAGATGGAGTTTATCGGGTAAATCAATCTGTCGTAAGGATTTTTCATCAGCTAGATCCAGATAGTAGAGTAGATAAAACTCTTTTAAGGTCAACCTTTGTTCACTCTGCTGGGCAATGGTTTCTTCCAACAAGGCTTCTATTTCCTTTTGACGACGGTTGTAGTCAAACCATTTTTCCAAATAGGTCATTGCTTTCTCCTTTCTTTTCAAAGTTAAAATTACAAAGTCATTACTGACTGGCTTTGTAACACAAGATGATTGCGCATGCAATGATTATACTACTTTTAACTAATCCTTGCAAGAAAGAAAAATTTCGATATTTCCTTGAAATTTTCTGAAAAAAGAGTAAACTGGTATGCAAGAATTCTATTTCAAGGAGTTTGAGATGAAGTTATATGTTCAATTAATGATTCTCTTTGTGATTTCTCTAATCGGTGAGGGAATCTCTAGTTTCTTACATCTGCCAATCCCAGGCAGTATTATCGGTTTGATTATTCTTTTTCTAGCCCTGCAATTCAAGTGGCTGAGGACCAGACATGTCAATATGGTCGGAAATTTCTTGCTGGCCAATATGACCATTCTCTTTTTGCCGCCAGCAGTTGGAATCATGGAAAAGTTTGATGTGATTGCCCCTTATCTTTTGCCCATCGTCTTGATTGTCTTTTTTGCGGCTGTCATCAACATTATCCTCATCGCTCTAGTGGTTCAGTTTATCAAGAGACGATTTGAGGGAGATTATGAGAAAGGAGATGCCAAATGAGTGAATTTGTATCCAATCCTCTGTTTGGGCTTGCCCTGTCTATCCTAGCTTATCTATTGGGGATGTTGATTTACAGACGTTTTCCCCATCCATTGACAACGCCCTTGCTTTTGTCAGCTATTTTTATCATTATTTTCCTTAAGGCGACGGGTATTTCTTATCAAGATTATTACCAAGGTGGGGTTTATCTGAACAACTTGATAGTCCCATCGACAGTGGCCCTAGGAATTCCGCTTTATAAGAGCTTTCATCTGATGAAGCACCATGCTCGCAGTATTCTCTTTGGTAGTCTGCTAGCAGTAGTTGTCAATACTAGCTTCACTGCTATAGTAGCGAAAATATTTGGCATGGACTTTTTCCTAGCTATTTCTCTTTTTCCCAAGTCAGTGACAACCGCCATGGCAGTGGGAATCACAGAAAAATTGCAAGGTTTAACAACTGTAACCTTGGTCGTCGTAGTGGCGACTGGGATTTTAACCAGTGTTATCGGGCCAACACTTTTGAAGTGGTTGAAAATAGATGATCCAGTAGCTGTAGGCCTTTCCCTTGGAGGAACGGGACACGCTGTCGGAACGGGAACGGCCTTTCGATACGGCTCTGTAGCCGGCGCCATGGGTGGTTTAGCTATCGGTGTCACCGGTATTCTCTATGTCTTTGTCAGTCCCATTGTAGCCAGTTTGATATTGAGTTAAAGAAAAACCCAGCTTTCTAGCTGGGCATTTTTTATTGCAAGTTAACCTTGTTTTTTAAGATATAGTAGGTACCGAGATAGTAAATGATTCCTAGAACTAAGTTTTTCAGGAAGTTTGTAATCATGAGCGTGTCAATCTGATCATCGACCTTGAAGAAGAATCCTATATAAGAAACGACGATAGAAATCACAATGTAGGCTAAAACAGCGAGGGCTGTGCGGTATTCATTGAAAAGTTGGCCGATTGAAATTGAAAGATAGATAGATAAAATCCAAGTGGCTGAACCTGTAAGAAGAGAGAGTCCGTAAAGCCAACCGTAACCGAGATAAGGAGACATAAGACGATAGAGGGTTGGGATTTCTTTCACTACAGGAGTGAGAGAGAAGATGATAAGAACACTTAAGATAAATACAATATAACTCAATATTGACCAGATTAGACCACCCAGCAGTTTAGCCGAGATAATCTGGTGCTCAGAGACAGGAAGAGTCAATGTCAGATAGCCCTGACGGTCATAGACACTTCCCTTAAATCTTCGGATGATTAAGAAGATAGTTGCAATCCAAAGAGTAACGCTGAGCCCTCCAAAAGCCAACAGCAGAAGTATCAATAGATAAGGTGAATTATTGCTATAACTATTATAGGTATGACTAATGCTAGTGATGGACATACTTATCAGTACAGAAATGGCAAGTACAGCTCCATAGAGCGCCAAATACCATTTGTTAACATTTTTAAATTCATAACGAACTAGATTCCAAAACATAATAATCTCCTTTAACTAAGCCTTGAACTCTTGGCGGAAGAGCTGGTCAATTGACTCGCCTGACTCATAACGAACATCGTCCACATTCCCTTGGCGGACGACTTTTCCATTTTTCAGGAAAATGATTTCATCTAGTACGGATTCAATATCTGAAATCAAATGGGTTGAAATCAAGACGCTTGAGGTTGAAGAGTAGTTATTGATGATAGTATTTAAAATATAGTCACGGGCAGCCGGATCCACACCACCAATCGGTTCGTCGAGCACGTAGAGACGAGCTTCTCGACTCATAACGAGGATGAGTTGAACCTTTTCTTTATTTCCTTTTGATAACTGCTTGAGACGGCTGTCTTCGCTGATTTCGAGGTCTCGGAGGAGTTTCTGAGCTCGCTCAAGATTGAAATCTTGATAGAAGGTTTTAAAGTAAGCTAGAGCTTCCTTAACCTTCATTTGTTCATTCAGATAAGTCGTATCTGGCAGATAGGAGACAATGGCCTTGGTAGCAGGACTAGGATCCATGTTGTTAATAAGGACACGTCCTTGGTCTGGTTGAAGAAGTCCGTTGATCATCTTGATTAAGGTTGTTTTTCCAGATCCGTTCGGACCAAGGAGCCCAACAATTTTTCCCGCGGGAATCTCAAGAGAAATATTGTCAAGGGCTGATGTAGCTCCATAAGATTTTGATACATTTTCAAATGTTAGTAGTGTCATAGTCTTAAACTCCTTTGATATAGCTGTTTAACACAGAAGGCAGCTCTTCTTTTTTATAACCAAATTGAAGCATTCCAGTTACAAAATCATGTAGTTGTTCCTCGGATAGTTGCTTACGGGTTTGGACAATTAGGTCCCGATTTTCTGTCACAAAACGTCCTGTTGTACGTTTGCTGTGGACTAACCCTTCACGCTCAAGGTCAGACAGGGCGCGCTGAATGGTATTGGGATTGACCCCAACTTCGCTCGCTAGTTCTCTTACGGTAGGGAGCTGTTGGTTGGGCTCCAGTTCATGGGAAACAATCTGTAATTTGATTTTTTCCATAATCTGCAAATAAATGGGTTTTGTATTATCAAATGACCAGGACATCATAGTCTCCTTTCCTTTTTATTGTTCTAATTGGATAATACAATAAAACAAAAAACTTGTCAAGTAAAAATAAGAATTGTTTTGGGAATTGCTTAAAAAATGGTATAATGAAAAGAAAACGACAAGGAGGGAAATGCATGCGTTGTCCAAAATGTGGGGCTACCAAGTCTAGTGTTGTTGATAGTCGACAAGCCGAAGAAGGAAATACCATCCGCCGAAGACGTGAGTGCGACGAGTGTCAGCATCGTTTTACAACCTATGAACGAGTAGAAGAGCGAACGCTGGTTGTCGTCAAAAAAGACGGTACACGAGAACAGTTTTCAAGAGATAAAATCTTTAATGGGATTATCCGCTCAGCCCAGAAGCGCCCTGTTTCGAGTGATGAAATCAACATGGTGGTCAATCGTATCGAGCAAAAACTCCGTAGTCGCAGTGAGAACGAGATTCAAAGTGAATACATTGGAGCCTTAGTCATGGAAGAATTGGCAGAGCTTGATGAGATTACCTATGTTCGTTTTGCCAGTGTTTATCGTAGCTTTAAGGATGTGAGTGAGTTGGAGAGTCTGCTCCAGCAGATCACCCAGTCCTCTAAGAAGAAAAAGGAAAAATAGATGAAGCCAAATGACCGTTTTTCTTTTCTAAAGAATAATCGGGTGTCGCAAGATACCTCTTCCCTGGTGCAGTGCTACCTCCCGATTATCGGTCAGGAGGCGCTGAGCCTCTATCTATATGCCATTACCTTTTGGGATGGTGGACAAAAGGAACACCTTTTTGCCAACATTCTTAATCATTTGAATTTCGGGATGAATACGCTTCTCCAGTCTTTTAAAATCTTATCTGCTGTGGACTTGTTGACTCTTTATCAAAAGGGAGAAACCTATGAATTGCAGCTTCATTCTCCCCTTTCAAGTCAGGAATTTTTAAGTCATTCTGTCTATAGCAGATTATTAGAGAGAAAGATTGGGGATACAGCTGTTTCTGCTATGAAACAGGCTCCAAGTGAGGGAGAAGCACTCTCTGTTTCTTTGAGTCAAGTTTTTCCAAACCTGACTGAAGAAGTGATACCAATCGAGTCAAAAAGCAAGTTAAAAAATGATTTTGACTTGGAACATTTTCAGCGCCTGATGGCTCGAGATGGCTTGCGTTTTGAAGACGAGCAGGCGGATGTGTTAGAATTATTTGCTATCGCAGATGAAAAAAAATGGACCTGGTTTGAAATCTATCAATTAGCCAAGGCGACAGCGGTGGCTCAGGTTATTTCAGTCAAACGCATGCGTGAAAAGATAGCACAAAAGCAGGTTTCTTCTGACTTTAGCCCCAAAGAAATGACCATTATCAGGGAAGCCAAAAATAAAAATCCCCTACAATTTTTAGCGGAAATCAAGCAAACGCGTAAGGGGAGCATCACCCAAAGTGAAAGAGAACTCCTTCACCAGATGGCGTCTTTAGGTTTGTTGGATGAAGTCATCAATATCGTCTTGCTTCTAACCTTTAACAAGGTTGATTCGGCAAATGTCAATGAAAAATATGCCATGAAGGTCGCAAATGACTATGCTTATCAAAAAATTCGGACAGCAGAAGAGGCTGTGCTTCGGATTCGAGAGCGTCAGCAAAAAGGCCAAGAAGACCAAAAATCAAAAACTAGCTCAACTAAGACAAATGTTCCCAAGTGGAGTAATCCAGAATACAAGAATCAAACCAGTGAGGAAACTCGTCTGGAACTAGAACGCAAAAAACAAGAAATGTTAGCCCGATTAGAAGAAGGAGGAGACTAGATGGAAAGTGTTGGTGACGTTATCAAACGTCAGACAAGTCGTTTTCAGTATCAGGACCTAGTCCAGCAGATCATGAAAGACCCAGATGTAGCGGCTTTTATCCAGAAAGAATCCCTCAGCCAAGAGGAGTTAAATCGTAGCATCTCCAAGTTCAACCAATATATCACAGAACGGGACAAGTTTCTTCGTGGGGATGCGGACTATATAGCGCGTGGCTACAAGCCTATCTTGGTCATGAATCACGGTTATGCGGATGTGTCTTATGAAGAAACACCAGAACTAATCGCGGCAGAAAAAGAGGCTGCAATTAAGAATCGTCTTAAGTTGATCAATCTACCAGCAAGTCTCAAGAAAGCGAAGTTGGCTCAGATTGACCTGGATGATCTAGGACGGTTGCCGATTTTTGAGAGACTCTATTCCTTTGTTGACCTTTACCCAAGTATCCGAAAAGGCCTCTATCTTTACGGAGATTTTGGTGTTGGAAAGAGTTTCATGATGGCAGCCTTAGCTCACGACCTATCTGAAAAACGTGGGGCCTCAACAACTATTCTCCATTATCCAAGTTTTGTCATTGATGTGAAAAATGCCATCGGTGAAGGATCTGTGAAGACTTTGGTGGATGACATTAAGTTAGCTGAAGTTCTGGTCTTGGATGATATTGGTGCAGAGCAGTCGACTCCTTGGGTGCGTGATGAGATTCTCCAAGTCATTCTTCAGTACCGCATGCAGGAAGATTTGCCGACCTTCTTTACTTCCAACTTTAATTTCCAAGATTTGGAAAAACATTTTGCCAAAGGAAAGAATGGAAATGATGAGACTTGGGAAGCTAGACGGGTTATGGAACGAATCCGTTATTTGGCTGAGGAGACAAGACTAGAAGGAGAAAATCGCCGATGACAGAAACCATTAAACTGATGAAAGCTCATACTTCAGTTCGTCGCTTTAAGGAGCAAGAGATTTCTCAAGAACACTTAAATGAAATCTTGACAGCTGCTCAAATGGCGTCATCTTGGAAAAATTTCCAATCCTACTCTGTGATTCTTGTGCGCAGTCAAGAGAAGAAAGATGCTCTTTATGAATTAGTTCCCCAGGAAGCCATTCGCCAGTCAGCAGCCTTTTTGCTTTTTGTCGGTGACTTGAACCGAGCTGAAAAGGGAGCAAGCCTTCATACGGACAGTTTCCAACCTCAAGGAGTGGAAGGTCTCCTTATCACGTCTGTGGACGCTGCGCTTGCGGGGCAAAATACCTTGCTTGCAGCAGAGAGTCTGGGATATGGTGGTGTTATCATCCGTTTGGTCCGTTACAAGTCAGAAGAAGTGGCAGCGCTTTTTAACCTGCCTGACTATACCTACCCTGTTTTTGGGATTGCCCTTGGTGTGCCAAATCAACAACATGATGTCAAACCAAGACTGCCTTTGAACCAAGTGGTATTTGAAGAAGAATACCAAGAACAGCCAGTAGCGGCGATTTTGGACTATGACAAAGTACAGGCAGACTATGCTGGTGCGCGTGCGACGACCTCTTGGAGTCAACGTTTGGCAGAGCAGTTTGGTCAAGCCGAACCTAGTTCAACTCGGAAGAATCTAGAACAGAAAAAGTTATTGTAGAAAGTGAGAAAACATGGCCTTACCAACTATTGCCATTGTGGGACGTCCCAATGTTGGGAAATCAACCCTATTTAATCGGATCGCTGGTGAGCGGATCTCAATCGTAGAAGATGTCGAGGGTGTGACACGTGACCGTATCTATGCGACGGGTGAGTGGCTCAATCGTTCCTTTAGTATGATTGATACTGGAGGGATTGACGACGTCGATGCTCCCTTCATGGAACAAATCAAGCACCAGGCAGAAATTGCAATGGAAGAAGCCGATGTCATCGTCTTTGTGGTGTCTGGGAAAGAAGGAATTACGGATGCGGATGAATACGTGGCCCGCAAACTCTATAAAACCCATAAACCTGTTATCCTAGCGGTTAACAAGGTTGACAACCCAGAAATGCGAAATGATATTTTTGATTTCTATGCGCTAGGATTAGGTGAACCACTGCCAATTTCGTCTGTCCACGGTATTGGTACGGGTGATGTACTGGATGCTATTGTGGAGAATCTACCACACGAAGTCGAAGAAGAAAATCCAGACGTGATTAAATTTAGCTTGATTGGCCGTCCTAACGTTGGAAAATCAAGTTTGATTAACGCTATTTTGGGAGAAGACCGCGTGATTGCTAGTCCAGTAGCTGGAACAACGCGTGACGCCATTGATACCCATTTTACAGATGCTGATGGACAAGAGTTCACCATGATTGATACAGCTGGTATGCGTAAGTCAGGTAAAGTCTACGAAAATACGGAGAAATACTCTGTCATGCGTGCCATGCGTGCCATTGACCGTTCTGACGTGGTTTTGATGGTCCTCAATGCCGAAGAAGGTATTCGTGAGTACGACAAGCGTATCGCAGGTTTTGCCCACGAAGCCGGTAAAGGGATGATTATCGTGGTCAACAAGTGGGATACACTTGAAAAAGACAACCACACCATGAAGAAATGGGAAGAGGATATCCGTGAGCAGTTCCAATATCTGCCTTACGCACCGATTGTCTTTGTGTCGGCTCTTACCAAGCAACGTCTCCATAAACTGCCTGAGATGATCAAGCAAATCAGCGAAAGTCAAAACACACGTATCCCTTCAGCTGTCTTGAACGATGTTATCATGGATGCCATTGCTATCAATCCAACACCGACAGACAAAGGGAAACGCCTCAAAATCTTCTACGCGACTCAAGTGGCAACCAAGCCACCAACCTTTGTCATCTTTGTCAATGAAGAAGAACTCATGCACTTCTCTTACTTGCGTTTCTTGGAAAATCAAATCCGCAAGGCCTTTGTCTTTGAAGGAACGCCGATTCACTTGATTGCAAGAAAACGCAAGTAAACCTTGCTTGTTTTCCTATAAAAATAAATTGAAAGAAGACTGTGGGGTCTTCTTTGTTCTATTTTAAGGGAGCGAAAAAAGCTTATCAATTTGAAGTGGAAATCTGTCATCAAAATTCAATCAATTTTCTAGTTTTTGTAATCTATTTGTAATGAAAATGCACTTTTTTTGTAAAAATCAAAATGCTATAATTCCTTAAATCAATTTTCCTTTATCAGGGAGGTTATTATGAAAAGAATCAGATTATTTAAAAATAGTTTGTTGGTTCGCTTGCTTGGATTGTTGATGGTCTTTCTCTTCTTGTCAGCATTCACAGCACCTGAAAAACCTGAGTATGGGATTTATGATCCGGATCATTATCTAACCGAGGAGACAATCAGACTGATTCGAGGCTTGAACAAGGTAAATAGTCAAAAAACAGAAAAATTCCAAATGGGCGTTTACGTTATGAAAAGCCTAGATGGAGAAACAATCGAAACAGTCGCCAATGAAACAGCTAGAGCTTGGAAAATTGGCTACTCGGGAGATAACCATGGTGCCTTGGTCGTCGTAGCAGTCCAAGATAGAAAATCACGGATTGAAACCAGTAATAATGTGGCCAGTAAGATCACAGACTATCAGACTCACAGGTTCTTGACAACAGCACGCCCTTATTTTCAAAAGGGAGACTACAATAATGGAGTTCTCTCAATAGTAAACAATCTCAACTACATGTTCTATAGTGGATCGAGTACGACTGCTTCAAGTTCTAGAAGTAGTTACGACTATACCACCAACTCTAGTCGCTTAAGGGAACTTGAAAGGTATGCTGGTGAGAGCAGTTCTTCGAGACGGCATCGAAAAAGCAGTTCGAGTGATGGAGTTATCGGATTTGGAATTCTCATTTACTTCATCGTGATGATCATCGGATTTATTTCTGGAGGTCGTGGTGGCGGTTCACATGGCGATGATTCTGGCGGTGGCTGGTGGAGCGGTGACTCATCAGATTCAGGATCCTCTTGGTCTGACTCAGGTTCTTCTTGGTCTGACTCGGGCTCCGATTCATCTGGTGGCTGGGACGGCGGTGGTTTTGATGGTGGCGGTTCGTCTGATGATTGGTAAACCATCACAGACAGATGCAAATATAATGAGGTTTCTCTAACGTTACCGCAATTGACTCTTTAATCAAGGGCGAGAAACTAAACCTTTGGAAAATTGATTTAAGAGATGGAACTAGCTATAAAGGTTCAAGTCCATCACCGTTGAACTCGGTTTCTATACAGAGACTATTCTCAGAAAAGTTGATAAAAGAAAGTGTTAAGGTTTTGATATGAAACAAAATAAAGTAATTCTCTCAATAGTGGCGATTTTCTTTGGACTACTAGTTCTAGGAAGTTGTTCTGCAGTGGCAACCTATAATGGTCTGGTTGGTGAACAGACTAAAGTGGAGCAGGCTCAGGCCGATGTCTCGACAGCCCTCCAACGTCGTTCGGACTTGATTGGTAACTTGGTAGAGTCCGTTAAAGGACAAATGAATCATGAAACCGAAGTCTTTACCAAGATTGCTGATGCTAGAGCTAAAATCGGTAGTAGCTCCGTGACATCGGAAGAAAACCAAAAGGCTCAGGGAGAGTTGAGCTCAGCTCTTTCCCGCTTGATTTCCTTGACGGAGAATTATCCAGAACTCAAGAGCAATCAAAATGTTGAGCAACTAATGGTTGAACTTGAGGGAAGTGAAAATCGTATCTTTGTAGCACGCAAGGATTATAACAAGGTCGCAGCTGGGTACAATCAAAAATTGAGAAGTTTTCCAACCGTGCTCTTTGCGAATATGATGAACTTTAAAGAGGCTGAAACCTTCAAAGAAACAGAAGAAGCCAAGACAGTTCCTAAGGTCGATTTTGGAACATCTTCATCAAGTCAATAAAGTGAACTAGCTCTGTGAATAGGGGAAATTCTTTAGCATGAATCCTGATTTTAGAGCTCAAATCTTGGGAAAGTTAGGTCCCTTGTCTACTGTAGTGATCCGTGTCAGCTGAAATTTGGAGAGGACCAAAAATTGGACCTCTCTTTTTTGATATTCAAATTGATGAAAATCCTGATTTTGAAGCTATCAACATTTTGGGAGCGCTTTCAGAGGATAATAGGGAAATCAAGGTTTCTGGCCAGTATCCGACCTGATTGGCAAAGATTTTAAACGGGCATGGGCTAGAATATCAATTCTTTTCAAAATATGATAAGGCTTATCTAAAAGCAAATGAGCTCACGAAGCATCCACTTGTCTAGTATAAAGGAGATGAAGATGCTTTTCCGATATTCAATAGTATTTATTTGGCAGCTGAGGTCAAGATTAATCCCCTAGCCTTCGTTCTCGCCGTAGCAACAAATTTAGTTTTAGGGATCATCCTAGCAATGGTTTATAAGCGCCAAACCATCTATACAAAAGAGTTTGTAGTCACCTTTTCCCTCTTGCCAGCCATTATTTCCATTATCATCTTTTTGATGAATGGAAATTTAGGTACTAGTGTGGCCGTGGCAGGGACTTTCAGCCTCATTCGATTTCGATTGGCTGCAGGAGGTGCTAAAGAACTCCTAGCTGTCTATATGGCAACGGCTGTTGGTATTACAGTCGGTATGGGATTTGTTGCCTTGTCAATCCTCTTTACACTGATGATTTCGCTTGTTTGGATAGCGCTTGAAAACAAGACGTTATGTGACAATGAAAATTCCAGCAAGTTCTGATTATGAGCTGCTTTTTGAGGCAATTTTTACGGCAAACTGTAAAAATGTTGAGATGATCGCTATCGAATCAGCCGAAAATAAAATGGTCAAGCTGGAATATGTAATTGATCTTCTTCCGAAATCAGTGATAGCAAATTGATGCACCAGTTCTTGGCCTATAAAGACATTTTATCCATGTCCATCTCCAGAGTCACAAAAAAGAAAAAAATCTTATAAGGTGGAAGAGAAGAGGAAGAGGCTCTTCTCTTTTTAGTTGATTTTAACTAGCTTTTTTGTGAAAAATTGTGTAAAATAGAATAGATAAACGAGGGAAACCTCGAAAAATTAAAGGAGAATCCATCTAATGGTAAAATTGGTTTTTGCTCGCCACGGTGAGTCTGAATGGAACAAAGCTAACCTTTTCACTGGTTGGGCTGATGTTGATTTGTCTGAAAAAGGTACACAACAAGCGATTGACGCTGGTAAATTGATCAAAGAAGCTGGTATCGAATTTGACCAAGCTTACACTTCAGTATTGAAACGTGCGATCAAAACAACAAACTTGGCTCTTGAAGCTGCTGACCAATTGTGGGTTCCAGTTGAAAAATCATGGCGCTTGAACGAACGTCACTACGGTGGTTTGACTGGTAAAAACAAAGCTGAAGCTGCTGAACAATTTGGTGATGAGCAAGTTCACATCTGGCGTCGTTCATACGATGTATTGCCTCCTGCAATGCCTCGTGATGACGAATACTCAGCACACACTGATCGTCGTTACGCTTCACTTGACGACTCAGTTATCCCAGATGCTGAAAACTTGAAAGTGACTTTGGAACGTGCCCTTCCATTCTGGGAAGACAAAATCGCTCCAGCACTTAAAGATGGTAAAAACGTATTCGTAGGAGCTCACGGTAACTCTATCCGTGCCCTAGTAAAACACATCAAACAATTGTCAGATGACGAAATCATGGACGTGGAAATCCCTAACTTCCCACCATTGGTATTCGAATTCGACGAAAAATTGAACGTAGTTTCTGAATACTACCTTGGAAAATAATCTATAAACAGAAAGCCTAGGAATTCCTAGGCTTTTTTTGTATTTGCTTCTGGTTTCCAACTATTTGAAAAAGCGTTATAATGATAATAAAGAATGACTTAAATGTAAGAAAGAGAGAAGGACGATATGGCTTATATTGAAATAAAACACAGCTACAAGCGTTACCAGGTTGGGGATACGGAGATTGTGGCTAATCGCGATGTGAATTTTGAAATTGAAAAGGGGGAGCTGGTCATTATTCTTGGTGCTTCAGGTGCTGGAAAATCAACCGTTCTCAATCTCCTAGGAGGTATGGATACCAATGATGAGGGGGAGATTTGGATTGATGGTGCCAATATTGCCAACTATAGTTCGCACCAACGAACAAACTATCGTCGTGAAGATGTAGGTTTTGTTTTTCAATTTTACAATCTGGTCTCCAATCTGACATCCAAGGAAAACGTGGAACTGGCCTCAGAAATCGTGACAGATGCCTTAGATCCAGAGCAGGTCTTGACAGACGTAGGTCTGGCTCATCGCCTCAATAACTTTCCAGCCCAGCTTTCTGGAGGGGAGCAACAGCGAGTCTCCATTGCACGCGCTGTAGCCAAAAATCCTAAAATTCTCCTCTGTGATGAACCGACGGGTGCCTTGGATTACCAGACGGGGAAGCAAGTCTTGAAGATTCTCCAAGACATGTCTCGTCAAAAAGGAGCGACGGTGATTATCGTGACCCACAATGGCGCGCTAGCACCTATTGCAGATCGGGTGATTCACATGCGCGATGCCACGGTTAAGAGCATGACGATCAATGAGCATCCGCAGGATATCGATACCTTGGAGTATTAGCATGAAAAAAACATATCGGAAAGACCTAATTCAGTCAGTGACGACATCAAAGGGACGCTTTGTTTCTATCTTGACCTTGATGATGCTGGGTTCTCTAGCTCTAGTAGGTCTTAAAGTAGCCAGTCCAAACATGGAACGTACGGCAGAGGATTATCTCCGTAAAGCCAATACCTTGGATCTGGCCGTGATAGCTGATTATGGCTTGGACAAAGAAGACCAAGACGAACTAAAGACACTTCAAAGAGCAAGTGTTGAGTTTGGCTATATGGCAGACCTAACCGTTGAAAACAGTGAAGAAGCGGTTCGACTTTATTCCAAACCAGAGAGCATTTCAACCTTCCAAGTGACAGAAGGGCGACTGCCAGAGGCTGATGGGGAAATTGCTCTAGCTGACTTCTGGAAAGACCGCTATCAGATTGGGCAGACCATTACCTTTACTAAGAAAGAAGAAAAGTCCGTCCTAAAATCCCAAACTTTCACAATTACCGGATTTGTTCAGTCGGGTGAAATTCTTTCTAAAGAAGATTTAGGAAGTGCTAGTAGTGGAAATGGAAGCTTGGCTGGCTATGGAGTGATTTTACCCAGTCAGTTTGACTCAGATGTCTATAGTATCGCGCGTGTGCGCTATGACGATTTAAAAAATCTGGATGCTTTTTCATCAGACTATAAGACCAAACGATCCCAACATCAGGAAGAGTTGCAAGACTTGCTGGAAGATAATGGTCAAAAAAGATTGGCAAGTATCAAATCAAATGGGCAAAAGAGCCTGGAAGAGGGCAAAGAACAGCTCCAAACTGCTGAAAGCAATCTTGAAAATGGCAAGAGTCAGTTAGAGCAGGTCGAAAGTCGCTTGAAAACGCAAGAAGAACAAGCGACCGCTTTACCAGAACCACAAAAGAGTCAAGCCAAGGGACAGTTGACAAAAGCTAAGGAAGAACTGGCAACTAAAAAAGAGAAACTGGCTCAGACAGAGAGTGATCTAGCCAATGAAAAAGAGAAGCTTGAACAGCGTCAGAAAGAGCTTGATGAACTGACAGAGCCGAAATACCACGTATACAATCGCGAAACCATACCAGGTGGTCAAGGCTACCTCATGTACAGCAATGCATCGTCAAGCATTCGTTCAGTCGGGAATATCTTCCCAGTGGTGCTTTATATGGTTGCTGCGATGGTGACCTTTACAACTATGACTCGCTTTGTGGATGAAGAACGCACCAATGCTGGTATTTTCAAGGCCTTGGGTTACCGCAATCAAGATATTGTTGCCAAGTTTGTCCTCTATGGTTTTCTTGCAGGAACTGTGGGAACCATTATAGGAACACTTCTTGGACATTATCTCCTTGCCGGCGTGATTTCGGATGTTATAACAACTGGGATGGTCGTTGGTAAAAGTCAGGAGTATTTTTACTGGTCTTATAGCCTTCTTGCCCTAGCCTTAAGTTGGGTATCCAGCGTTTTGCCAGCTTATCTGGTAGCGCGGAGGGAACTACACGATGAAGCAGCCCAACTCTTACTTCCCAAGCCTCCCGTTAAAGGAGCAAAGATTTTACTGGAACGCCTGAGCTTTATTTGGAGTCGTATGAGCTTTACTCATAAGGTTACGGCAAGAAATATCTTTCGTTATAAGCAACGAATGTTGATGACCATTTTTGGAGTTGCGGGTTCAGTTGCTCTTCTATTTGCAGGTCTTGGAATTCAGTCATCTGTGGGAGGAGTTTCCGAGCGCCAATTTGAACAAATCCAGCAATACCAGATGATTGTAGCGGAAAAGAGCAGTGCAACGGAGCAAGAAAAAACAGATCTAGAAAGTGCCTTGCAAGCTGAATCTATCCACGCTTATCAAAAGATTTACTCTAAATCCATTGAAAAAGATTTCAAAGGAAAAGCAGGACTTCAGACTATCACCATGATGGTCACAAACAGAGAAGACTTCAAGCCCTTTATCACATTAGAGGAAAAGGGGCAAGAGGTGCAGGTTACCGATGGAGCAGTCGTGAGTCAAAAATTAGCCCAACTAGCAGGTGTTACGGTTGGAGACAAGCTTGAGCTTGATGGGAAGGAAATCAAGGTCGCAGCTATTTCTGAAAACTATGTTGGACACTTCGTTTATCTCAACCGAGCGACTTACGAACAAGTCTATGGCACCAGTCCGCAAGGCAATACCTACCTAGTAAAATTAAAAGAGCCAACACCTTCCAATACGGAGAAAGAAGCTGCTATCTTTATGGGAAAGGCAGCTGTTTCTGGGGTCGTCCAAAATGCGACGGCCATCCACCTCTTTGAATCCGTGGCTAGTTCGCTCAATAAAACCATGGCAATCCTTGTCCTTGTTTCCGTTTTACTAGCCATTGTCATTCTCTACAATCTCACTAACATCAATGTCGCAGAACGTATACGTGAACTTTCCACTATCAAGGTTCTCGGTTTCCATAATAAAGAAGTGACCCTCTATATCTACCGCGAGACCATGGTGCTGTCCCTTGTGGGAATTGCTCTCGGTTTGGTAGCTGGCCACTATTTACATCAATTTTTGATTCAAATGATTTCACCAGCCAACATACTCTTTTATCCTCAGGTCAGCTGGGAAGTCTATGCTCTTCCAATCGTCGCAGTGACTGTGATTTTAGCCGTACTGGGGCTCTTTGTCAATCGCCACTTGAGAAAAGTAGATATGCTCGAAGCCCTGAAATCAGTAGAGTAATTCACGGTTTTAAATAGTAAATCAGTTGACAAAGTCCTTGCTTCTTGGTAGAATAAGAACTGTCGCAAAGACAAATAACTTCTTCTTGGTTACAGGCATGCCAACCTGTCACTCGGATGAAGCCAAATAAAAAGGAGAAACATCATGGCAATCTCAAAAGAGAAAAAAAATGAAATCATCGCACAATATGCACGTCACGAAGGTGATACAGGTTCAGTAGAGGTTCAAGTTGCTGTCCTTACTTGGGAAATCAACCACCTTAACGAACACATCAAACAACACAAAAAAGACCACGCTACTTACCGTGGATTGATGAAGAAAATCGGTCGCCGTCGTAACTTGCTTGCATACTTGCGTAAAAACGACGTTAACCGTTACCGTGAGTTAATCAACTCTCTAGGACTTCGTCGCTAATCTTGCGTCTAAAACGTTTCTATACTTCGTTGCCTTCGCCTCGATGTACCATCAGTACAATCTTCGGCTTGTCGCCTAGTCTATAAGCGTTTTATCCAGCAAGAATCATGATGCTAAGGGCGATAAAAATCCGTATGAAAATAGGGAAACGACGCAGTGTTCGATGAACATAAGGAGTTTCATCTTCTTCACTAGGATTTTAGCCTAGGCTCAAATTAGCTCTCTGGATTCAGAGGGGCTTTTTGTTAGTTATAAGATTATTCTATTATCTAAATATAGTATAAACAAGGGCTTGTATTCAAAACATGGTATAATAGGCCTATATAGCTAAATGAAGTGAACTATCACTAGGGATTCGAGAAAAGGATAGGACAGTCATGTCAACAGTAAAAAGTGATCAAAATGTTGCAAAAACGTATGCGAGTCAGCTTAAAAATGCTTGTCAATCTTTAACAACTATCGCTGTGGCTAGTCAAGATGACCTAACGACTCTTCAAGGGAATAACAAGGCCCATCAATGTCTGACAAAGGATCAAAATCTAGCTAGTCAGATTACAGCCACTGTCACCCTTACTTCCAAACGACTTCACTCTGTAGCGAGTGATTTTGAAGCGCTAGATGAGGCTGCTGCCAATGGTTTTAGGAGTAATGCATGAGCAAGTTGGATGAGTTGAAGAAAAGAGAGCGAGAACTTTTGTACCAGCTAGAAGACAATGGAAAAGAGAAGTACCGCACCACAGAACTGATAGAAATCTTTGAAGGGTATGATAGAGTTAGTCACCGTTATCAAAGTGATTTGTGGGAGGCAGCCTATCAAAGCCGATATGCAGGACAGTTGGAAGAAACGCTCCTGCAAAGAAACCAACTCAAAAACCAAATCCTTGAGGACCTCAGCTACCATATGGATGATTTGAAAAAAGAAGAGTTCCGGTTAGAGGAAGACTTGGATGCGGTTTACTATGAAAGACGCAAGGAACTAGAAAGAGAGGAGGAGACGCATCATGGGCATTGATATGTATTTGGAACAATCACAACTACAAAGTTCGAGTGTAGCGACCATGTGCCAATCACAGGTGGAGGCTTATCAAGACTTGCAATCAGCCATTCAAAAATTTTCAGAGGATACGGAGAGTCTAAAGGGAGATGCTTATGATTCGGCTAGAAGTTTTTTCGCAAGTGTCTTACTGCCCTTGAGCAAAGGGGGACAACTCTATGCAGAAACCTTCTCTCAAGCTATCAAGAAATTACCAGAAGACTACCAAACGATGGTCGACACCAAGAGTTGGTGCGAGGATGATCTGCTTGATAAGATCCGCCAGGAAGAGTAAATGATTGCCTATTTATATGAAGTCAATCAATCCTTCTCCACCTTGAGCCTAGATAGCGAAAAAAAGGGGAATAATACGGAACTCATACGAGGTCACCAGGCTAATAAACGTAACTATGAAACGATTTTGAAAGACCTACGCTCCTATGATAGCTACTCAGGAGGACTGTTCGATGATCTTGCTAGTATCGATGTGCAACTGAGTCGTGGACTAGCTCAGATTGAAAGTAGTTGGGATGCAAAAAATGGGGTCTTTAAAGTCCCATCTGACCTGACTTGGGCCAACTACCTGACTGCCTATGCTGACACAAAGGATATGAAGCTCAGTCGTCAAGAGAAAGCCTTTGTCCAAACCATGATGGCAGAATACGGTTTTGACGCAGAGACAGCTCAACAGCTCTTGACCATCAAGCAAGGGATAGACAGGAAGTTCCCGACCTCTAGCCAAGAGTTTCGAGACTATATCTTTTTGCGAGTCGTTGGTGCGGTCAACTATGATGGGTTTCGGTGGAACGAAACGGCGGGTCATTTGAAAACTTATTTTTATAATGTGACTGTTGGCAGTTCGATTACAGGAAAATCAAGGACAGTAGAAAAGCCACTTCTTGAAATTTTTAAAGAACTTGGAATCAAAGATGAAACAGATGCCAAAAAATTGATTTATAATCTTAGGTTGCAACATGAACTGGCTAGTGGGAAAGCTAGTTATTCAAATAAGTTAAAATCTGAGGACCCTGAATTATATGAAACTTTCAAAAAGCGTTATTCCGAAACTTATAATAAAGAAGATGGTTTTGATAAGTTTTGGGATAGCAAACTAAAGGCTTATTCTAACAACGGAGCAGGTCACGCAGACTTTACCCACCAGTCCATCACTATGGCTACTCATCTGAATCCTAGCAGTTTCCAATTATCCGATTTCTATGGCGGTAGAGAGCGTGTCAAGGATCTTTCAGGCTGGGAAGGAGACACGACTAAAAATGCTACGGATAAAAAACCAAGTATTGGTGAAGATGACTACAAGGCAGACCTAGACTCGGTCAATCTTATTGGTCGCATGCAGAAAGGGCAATCCTATGACCAAGCTATAACTTCTTATTACTCTGACCTTCAAAAGGATTCGACTCTGAGAGAAAGAGAATTTTTGAAAAATAAAGATTGGAAACAAGTCAGAAGTACTATCTATGCCAGTATTCTTCCGTTAGAGGTTATGGAAAAAGGAGAAGATGCTATTAAAGCATATATTGAAAGTAACTATCCAGGTGTATCCAAGTTTTTAAATCGCTTGGAAGCCGTAGCGGATTAGGAGGAAATCTATGAAGAAAATACTAGGTGTTTTAACAATAGTAGTATTACTTGTATCAGTTTGTTTTTACTTCTTTACGCATCAACCTAAAAATATTTTTGATGAAATCTACCAAGAAACAGAGAAAACCTATCGCACAAATAATATTTTAAGAAATATAGAAGGTTTTGAAATTGATGATGTCTGGCCAAGTGATGGAGATTATTTTAAATATAGCCCTTTAGGAAAGTATAAGACTCTTCCGAAAGACTATCTTGAACTGAGAGTTGGATTTAATTTTGAGAAAGCGTATAGTAAAATGTTTGTTTCAGTTGAGAGAAAAGTAGCTGATGGTATGAAGCTATGGATGGTCAACAAATATAATCCAAACACTAAAACAATCAAAAAGTCAATTCAAATAGTATTATCAGGAAACGAGGATAGCTATATCGAAGACGAAGAACAGGTGAAATCCTACTTAGAAAAGTATGGTATTACTGTCAAAGATTTGGATTCTTACTACGATGAAATCGTCAATCAGAAAGTCTTGAAAGACTGGTGTTCCATCTATGACAGTAAGTACTCGCCAAGCAACTATGGCGATGTCAAGGTTGAAACCCAGTGGGAGAATTGGTGACAGGCCCCCAGATTTCACTTACCAGTCCATCACTATGGCTACTCATCTTAATCCTAATCAAGTTCAGTTAGCCGATGTCTATGGCGGTAGAGAGCGTGTCAAGGACCTTTCAGGCTGGGAGGGAGACACAACCTTTAACGCTAATGATATGAAGCCAAGTATTGGCGAGGATGACTACAAGGCAGACCTAGACTCGGTCAACCTTATCGGCCGTATGCAGAAGGGACAATCCTATGATCAAGCCATCTCTTCTTATTATGCTGACCTTCAAAAAGACTCTTCTCAGAGAGAAAGAGAATTCCTAAAAAATAAGGATTGGGATACAGTCAGAGATACTATTTATGATAGTTTGCGACCAACGGATATTAAGCTAGATGGAGAAGATGCTCTTAAAACATATATTGAAAGAAAATATCCAGGAGTGTCCAAGTTTTTAAATCGTTTAGAAGCTGTGGCAGATTAGGAGAATGATGATGAAAAAAATATTAGCTTTAATAGTGTTGTTCGCACTAATTGTATTATCCTGTTTCTACTTTTTTATCCATCAACCTAAAAATATTTTTGATGAGATTTATCAGGAGACGGAGAAAACCTATCGGTCAAATAATATTTTAAGAAACATAGATGGGTTTAAAATCAGACCCGATTGGCCTAACGATGGAGAATATTTTGCATACACCCCTTCAGGGAAATATCAAACTCATCCTGAAGGTTATAAAGACATAAGTATTAGCTTTAATTTCGGAGAAGGTATTAAAGGAATGACGATACGTTTTGAAAAAAGGATTAATTCGGATATTACCCTATGGTATTCAGCACACTATAATATGCAAAAGAAAGTGCTCAAAAAAGGGCTTGCGATTTTTGAAGAGCCAAGGCAACCAGGTCAATATCTTAATGATGAAGAAAAAGTAAGAGACTATTTAAAAAAATACAACATAACCAAAGAAGAATTAGAGAAAGACTTCGACGAAATCGTCAATCAGAAGGTTTTAAAAGACTGGTGTTCCATCTATGACAGCAAGTACTCGCCAAGCAACTATGGCGATGTCAAGATTGAAACTCAGTGGGAGAATTGGTGACAAGGTGATAACATGAAGAAAATCCTCGGTTTAGTAGCTTTAGTCTTACTAGTTGTATTATTTTGTTTTTCCTTTTTTCCTAAACAACCTAAAAATATTTTTGATGAAATCTACCAAGAGACAGAGAAGACATATCGTACAAATAATATTTTAAGAAACATAGATGGGTTTAAAATTAGTCCAGGTTGGCCTAATGATGGAGAATATTTTGCATACACCCCTTCAGGGAAGTATCAAACTCATCCTGAAGGTTATAAAGACATAAGTATTGGATTTAATTTTGGTTCAGGTATTAAAGGAATGACGATTCTTTTTGAAAGAAAGACTAATTCGAATATTACCCTATGGTATTCAGCACACTATAATATAAAAAAGAAAATCCTCAAAAAAGAGCTTGCGATTTTTGAAGAGCCAAGGCAACCAGGTCAATTTATTGATGATGAAGAAAAAGTAAGAGAATATTTAAGAAAAAATAATATTTCCAAAGAAGAATTAGAGAAAGACTTCGACGAAATCGTCAATCAGAAGGTTTTAAAAGACTGGTGCTCTATTTATGACAGCAAGTACTCGCCAAGCAACTATGGCGATGTCAAGATTGAAACCCAGTGGGAGAATTGGTGATAACATGAAGAAAATCCTCGGTTTAGTAGCCTTATTCATGATAATTGTATCATCCTGTTTCTACTTTTTTATTCATCAACCTAAAAACATTTTTGATGAAATCTACCAAGAAACTGAGAAAACCTATCGAACAAATAATATTTTAAGGCATATAGATGGCTTTGAAATTAGTCCAGGTTGGCCAAGTGATGGAGAGTATTCTAAATATTATCCATTTGGAACTTATAATAAAGACCATACCCCAGAAGAGTATTTTGAAGTCGAAATTAGTTTTAATTTTGCTACAAAAACACAGTTAAGTTCAATCTCATTTGAAAAGCGAATCGGGCCAAACGTTAGAGTTCGCTTATGGAATAAATATACTCGTAAGGATCGTATTTTAAAAAAATTTGTCAAAATAGGATTAAAGAAAGCAGATACGGAAACTTATATCGAAGACGAGGCCCAAGTAAAATCCTATCTCGAAAAGTACGGTATCACTGCCAAGGATTTGGATACTTACTACGATGAAATCGTCAATCAGAAAGTTTTGAAGGACTGGTGTACCATTTATGACAGCAAGTACTCGCCAAGCAACTATGGTGATGTCAAGATTGAAACCCAGTGGGAGAATTGGTGATAACATGAAGAAAATCCTCGGTTTAGTAGCCTTAATCGTACTAATTGTATTATCTTGTTTCTACTTTTTCATCCAACAACCTAAAAATATCTTTGATGAGATTTATCAGGAAACCGAGAAAACCTATCGGTCAAATAATATTTTAAGAAACATAGATGGCTTTAAAATCAGGGCAGGTTGGCCTAATGATAGTGAATACTTTGCATACACTCCTTCTGGGAAGTATCAAACTCATCCTGAAGACTATAAAGATATAAGTATTAGCTTTAATTTTGGAGAAGGTATTAAAGGGATGACGATTCGTTTTGAAAAAAGGATTAATTCGGATATTACCCTATGGTATTCGGCACACTATAATATAAAAAAGAAAGTACTTCAAAAGGAGCTTGCAATTTTTGAAGAGCCAAGGCAACCAGGTCAATATCTAGAGGATGAAGAAAAAATAAGAGAATATCTCAGAAAATATAATATTTCTAAAGAAGAATTAGAGCAAGACTATGACAAAATCGTCAACCAGAAAGTCTTGAAGGATTGGTGCTCGATTTATGACAGTAACTACTCACCGAGCAACTATGGCGATGTCAAGATTGAAACCCAGTGGGAGAATTGGTGACAATATGAAGAAAATCCTAGGCCTAGTAGTCTTATTCGTGATAATCATATCATCCTGTTTCTACTTTTTTCCTAAACAACCTAAAAACATTTTTGATGAAATTTACCAAGAAACGGAGAAAACATATCGGTCAAATAATATTTTAAGGCATATAGATGGGTTTAAAATCAGACCGGATTGGCCAAGTGATGACCCCAATATTTTGTATACTCCGTTTGGATTATACAACAAAGAGAAAACACCGTCAGATTATTCTGAGATAGAAATTGGTTTTAATTTTCAAAACTCACAGAAGGTTTTGTTCATTTACTCTGAAAGAAGACTATCTTCCAATGTTAGTGTAAAAATATGGGGAAGCTACAATTATAAATTAGGTGTTTTGAGTAAAGAAGCCACTATAATAAAAAAAGAAAATAATTCCAAAGTATATATTGATGATCAATCAGAGGTAAAATCCTACCTAGAACAGTACGGTATCACTGCCAAGGATTTGGATTCTTATTACGACGAAATCGTCAATCAGAAAGTTTTGAAGGACTGGTGTACCATTTATGACAGTAAGTATTCACCAAGCAACTATGGCGATGTCAAGATTGAAACTCAGTGGGAGAATTGGTGATATATAGAATTTTCACTAATTTTATAAATAGGTAAGCTCTCTGACTTCAGAGGGCTTTTTCTATATATGTTTCTATCCTTGTTCATCTAGTAGAAATATGGTATACTTTTCATGAGAATTTTCTAAATTTTTAAGATTCTATCAAAGGAGGTTTGCATGCTTTCCAAATTTTCTGGAAGCCGACGGGACCTGCAATTTGTGTTACTTTTAGGTATTTTGCTAGCTGTTTTAGGGATTTCCCTCCTTCTAGCAGTTTCTATGGGATCCGTTGCGATTGATCTAGGTGATACCTATCGGATTATTTTGAGCAGGTTGGGTTTTCCTCTTGAGATAGGAGAGGTTTCCAAGTCCACTCTTGCCATTGTATGGAACATGAGATTCCCCCGAGTATTGTTAGGATTGATAGTAGGTGCTGGTCTTTCTATGTGTGGTAGCGTGATGCAGTCCACAGTGAATAATCCTATTGCTGAGCCCTATGTCTTAGGCATCTCTGCGGGTGCAACTCTAGGTGCAACTTTGAGCATCATTCTTGGCTTAAAAGTGATGATTAGCCTTGGAGCTTTTCTTGGAGCTATTTTGGCAACAATCGCTGTCCTCATCATTGCCTCTATGCAGGGAAGAATGACGACTTCTAGTCTGATCTTATCAGGAACGGTGGTCAATGCCCTTTTTCTGGCATTTTCCAACTTTATTATCTCAGTTGGAGCTAATGCTGACAGTGTGATGACCATTAAGTTTTGGACCATGGGCTCGCTTGCTGGAACTACCTGGGCAGACTTGGTCCTGCCAACTATAGTAGTAGGAATGGCCTTTCTATTTTTTTCTACTCAGTATCGTGTTTTTAATGCGATGATGATGGGAGATGAGGCTGCTTTAACTTTGGGGATTCCCTTACGCTTTTATTGGTATCTTTATGTGACCATGGTGGCTGTTCTGACAGCAGTATTAGTGGCAACTTGTGGGATTATTGGATTTGTTGGTCTGATTACTCCTCACTTAGCTCGAGGGTTAGTAGGAACGAATTACATGAGACTTTTTCCCGTTGCGACCTTACTGGGCGCCCTCTTTGTCGTCTGGGCAGATGTACTCTCTCGTGTCATCATTCAAAATGCTGAGTTGCCGATTGGTATTTTTACAGCCTTAGTAGGTGCTCCCTTCTTCATCTACATTGTTGGAGGTAGGCGAAGGGAGGTGAGGGCCTGATATGGACTTGATTTGTCAGGATGTCCACTTTGGACTAGGAGAGAAAAAAATCTTAAAAGGAGTTTCTCTTAAGGTTGAGGGGCATCAATTTCATACGATACTAGGGCCAAATGGAAGTGGAAAAACCAGCCTGCTTAAACTCCTCTATCGTCAGGAAAGGGCGGACAAAGGCTTGATAAGCCTAGATGGAAAGCCGCTGGAGCATTGGTCACTCAAAGAAACAGCCAAGCAAATGGCAGTTGTCACCCAGTTTAATCAATTGCAGTTTGATTGTACAGTTGAGGAAATCGTCTTGCTGGGAAGAACGCCTCACCTCTCTTTTTTACAGAAGGAAAAGGAAAGGGATTATGCCATCGTTCAAGATGCTCTCGTCAAGGTGGATATGCTTGAGAAGAAAACTCGTCTCTATTCATCTCTGTCAGGTGGAGAAAAGCAACGAGTCTTGTTGGCACGTGCCTTAGCGCAAGAACCGACCCTCTTGCTCCTGGATGAACCAACCAATCACCTAGATATCAAGTATCAGCTAGACTTGTTGGCCATTGTGAAGAATCTTAAGGTCAATGTTCTAGCTGTCCTACATGACATTCAACTTGCTTGTCGCTATTCGGATTATCTCTATCTGATGAAAGAGGGGGAAATCCTTTACCAAGGGACTCCAAAGGAGACCATCACCCCAGAGTCATTGCAAACTGTATATGGAGTTCAAAGTCAGGTTACTTGGACCGAGGATCAGCAAGCCATGATTCACTATTTATAAAAATGAAAAGGAAAATAAGATGAAAAAAACACTGAGCATTTTACTCGTAGCAGTAGCTACCCTAACCATGGCAGCTTGTGGTAATACTACTACAGAAAAAGCTACCACACAATCTAGTACAGAAACAAGTCAAAAGGCCAGCACAGAGACGACTTATCCGCTAACGGTCAAGACCTATGATGCTAAGGGAAATGAAGTCGAACAAGTCTTTGACAAGGCACCTGAAAAAGTTATCACAAATAATCTTTCAACCACTGAAATCTTATTGGAGTTAGGCTTGAAGGATAAAATTGCTGGCATGCTCAACCCTGACAATGCTGTAACAGGTAAATACAAGGACGCGATTGCAACGATTCCTCAAATCGGTGATAAAAAAACAATCTCTCAAGAGACAGTCCTTTCTTATGAGCCAGATGCTGTGATGGGTCGAAACATGATGTTTTCTGAAAAATCCTTGGGAACAGTTAGCACTTGGAATGAAAACAAAATCCCAGTCTATACGCAAAAAGCTTCTCTCTCAACAATTCAGCAAGATTTGGGAAATATCGTAGAAGATGTCAAAAATCTTGGAATGATTTTCAATGTTCAGGACAAGGCCAATGAATACGCAGCCCAATTACAAGCTAAAATTGACGCTGTTAAGAAAGCAAACCCAACAAGCCAAGGTGAAAAGAAAAAGGCTTTGATTATGGTTGCTTATAATGATGAAACCTTTGGTGCCTACAAGTCTGCTTTGCAAGAAAGCCTGCTAAATCAACTTGGTTATACCAACGTTGCAACGGGAACCTCAGGCTTGACCTTGGAAAATCTCGTGTCAATGGATCCTGAGTTGATTATCTATGTAACCAGTGACCGTAATAAAAAATTGGATGCCAACGCAGTAGAATTGATGAAGGCAAATGCTGTTTTGGAAGGTGTTCCTGCAATTAAGAATCAAAAAATCATGACCATCTCTTACGACGAGTTGATGGACTATGGTCCAGCAGTGATTGATTCCCTTGAGAAAATCAATGACTTTATCAATAAATAATGAGTTTGACTGGGAAGGGATCCAAGTCAAGGTCAGTCTTCCTTCGACCTATGATCCCAATCAAACCTATCCAGTTATTCTCTTGAATGATGGAAACTTGGATTTCCTCTCTTCCCTTTCAGAATCTGTGATTTTAGTGGGTTTGACCTCTAAAAATCGCCTAGACGATTACACTCCATGGAAGGCAGCTGCTCTGAGAGATGGGGCTCCAGATTTTGGCGGTCAGGCAAATACCTATCATAGTCATTTATTTGGAGGTCTTTTAGACAAGTTGCAGTCACTTTATCGCCTGGACAAAAATCGCCTTGCTTATGGAGGTTACTCACTAGGTGGTTTGGCGGCTGTATACAGTCTTTTCCATTTTGACAAGGTCTCCTGTGTCTTCTCTATCTGCGGTTCCTTTTGGTATCCTGATTTTACGACTTATTGCAAGGAAGAAAAGGTGAAAAATTTGGACTGTTTGCTGTATTTACAGAATGGTCAAACAGAAGGAGCCCATCATACCAATCGCTTGGCTCAAGCACCAGCCTATGCTGAGCAGATCCATACCAGTCTTCAGCAACGCTATCCGGCTGGTCAGTTTGTCTTTGATTCTTATGGGCATCATGAGCAAGTGGCTGAGCGATTTCTAGCTTTTTCTAACTGGTTGGCTCAAAAATGGAAAATCGAATCATAACCGCCTGTTAATGTACTGCCCCCAAAAGTTGGATAAATAGTGATTGAAAGGATTTAGTTCTGTATTGCACAGGACTAAATCCTTTTCTACTATTTGTCAAGTATATCAAGATATTTGATGAAAAATAGTTTGAGTTCCATAGTCTGAATTTAATAGTCAAACTCGTGTGTGGTTTGGTTGAAGTCACTTGCGATTGTCTTTTCCGTTTCTCATAGAAGTCTGCGATATGACAAGGATTGGTGTAGCTAGCTAAAGCTATGTTATGAATGCACTTAAAGAGAATCTTTCCGGCATAGGGATTTCCACGTTTGGTGATATGTTCCTTGGCTAAAAAGTTTCCAGATTTATAGTGTCTGAGGTCAATGCCGATAAAAACATTGATTTGATTGGCAGAGTGAAATCTACGAATGTCACCAAGTTCCAATATTGTTCCCCAGATGGTGCCGACAAGATGTTTTAGTTTGGTCTTAATTCGTTTATTGGCCTCTTTGTCAACTGTAGTGGGTTGGGGAAAAGCTAACATATGAAGAGGATAATTACTATCTTCTCCATTTTTATATTTAGAGAAATAAAAATCCGTTTTTTAGAGTTGTTAAAGTTCCAAAAACTAAAGGTGTTGAGTTTGATAGTTTTGATAATATGGAAACTCTTTAGTTCCTTATGATTCATTTTGAAATCGTACTATTTTTGTGTTATGATATGGTCAATATACAATGAATAAGGGGAGTTTGAAGTATGGGTGGAAAGATAAAATCTAGCACGATAGCAGCAGAGGCAGCTATTAATGAATTGGTCGGGTATGACACGAGCAAGAAGCAAAATCAGCAAGTAGAATTTTCATATACTTCTGAAATCGCTGGGATGGAAGCGGGACGTCAGGCCTGCAACCAAATGCTTCAGGCAGTCAGTGATTTCAGCTCGGCTGTTTTGACCCAAGCAAATAAGTTTCCAGAAATTGCTCATAAGATTGAAAAACGCGACGTAGAGCTGGCTAAGAGATGGGAACATTAAAAATGGCAGATAAGAACGAAGAAAAACGCTACAAACTTTGGAGAGAAATTGTCAAGATTGACGATAAAGAAGAAAGTCTTCAGACTCTAAAAAGACAATATGAACAGCAGCTAACTCACTTTCACTCAGAAATCCAGAGCATCCACCATCGTATGGCGACTCTATTGGCTCTCTCACCCAGTTCTCGTCAAATGATAGAGCAAATCGAAAGTGAAAATAGAACCATTCAGCGACAGGTCAACTCCTATGTAGATGAGGAACTGGATGAATTGGGAAAACAAACGAAGAAGGCACGTCGGTCTTTCGATGAAGCCAGAGAAGAACTGATATCAGAAAGGAACCGGCTACCATGGGAGTAAAATACAGTGCACAAGAATCCCAAGAATTGATTCAGGCCATGACTAACAATCTCCAAGTCGCAAATGAAGTCACGGACCGCTTATCTAGTGGATGTGACCACCTGATTTCCTCTTTAGACTCAGGTGAGCTGACAGGAGCAGCCTACACAGCTGGGAAGGGTCTCTTTACAGAGATTATCATCCCTAGCATCAAGAAGTTACAAGCAGCGATAGATGATATCCAACTAGAGTTGACCTCCTACAAAAATGCAGATGCTCAGGTCTCTGGATATGGAGATTTGGACCTGGACCAGCTCAAGAAACTGAAAAAATTGAGAGAAGAGCAGCTAGCTATCGTAGAAGCTCAGATTCAAGCGAGGGAGAACTGGTTAAATCAAATCAAAGATCTCTTTACACTTAATTGGGGGAAAGCTTTCTCTGAGAAGACCATCCTCTACAATACTAAGTCTCAAATCGAGTCAGGTATTCAGGATTTGGATGACAAGATTGAAAAACTAGAATTTTTTGTCTCACAAGTTTCCCAGTATTTCAGTGATAGTCTAGAAGTCCTTAGCTTAGCGATTCAAGGAGCTACGCAACTAAGTAAAATCATTGTCGATAGCGATGGCAACTACTATGCGGACGGTCTGGACATGAGCTGGGTGCAAAAGATGAAGGATGTGAAGATTGTTTCGCATGCCAAAAGAGATTTTCAAGACTCTGAAACTCGTGCCATCAATAAAGCTTCTAGGGATATGATGCTATCGGACGATGGTGATGCCTACTATCGTGCTGAATTAAAGAAGCGCTTAAAAGGTCACGACAAGTCCGAATGGGATAAAATAATCGACGACTACAATCACACTCTTAAGATTGATGAAACAGGGAATATCATTGAAATTCATTCCTTGGAGCAAGGCTATGTCGTTTTAAAAAATGGGAAGTATGATGATGATTATACTCATTTGGTTAACAAAAAGCTTGATGAACTAAAAGCCCAAAACTTTGAAGCAAATTCAGTCGAATTTTGGAGTGGAGTAGCTCAAATTTTCTCTGGTTTAGGAGTCTACTTTGCGAGTGGTGCTCTCGAAACATTGAGTATAATGGCTAGTCCACCAACAATGGGAGGAAGTCTCGTAGTTGGTACCGCAGTATCTGTATCAGTGGTACAATATGGAAATGTACTGATATCTAGTGGAGCAGTAACTAGCTTATCAGCTATTACAAATACGGCCTTACTAAATGGCGAAATTCAGGTTAATTATTCTAGCAACTACGATAGCTGGAAGGCCAATAAACCTACGAGTAAGACTTTTGGGACTGTTGAAGGAAAAGTAAAAGGAAAGAAAGGGAATATTCGCGTAGATGCAGAACCCCATAGTGGTAAAGTTCAGATTCAGTCAGGGGGAGGAAAATCAGGTTATAGAGTTAATGCCCATAGGGGAATGGATGAAATTGTCGATGCAGCAAGTGCTAGAGAATGGATTGATGATATTTCAGAATTGAATAAATTATCAAATTATGAAAAAAATCAATTAGTCAAATATATTTTAAAAGCTGTTAAGTGGTTAAAATCATAGGAGGAAAAATGAAAGTTTACATCAAAGGCGATTACACCAAAGAAATTCCATTTGATTACATGGAACTAGCGAAAAGGATGTGGTTTGAGGAAAAAGATGGAAAAGAGCCGGATTTGTCGTATGCTGGGTATCTAGAACTACCAATTGAGAAACTTTCTATTCACTTAGAATTAGACAAGAAAACTCATGATGATAGATGGAAAAGTGTTCAGATTAAGGAAGGGATAAAGTATGATTTTTTATCCCATAAGTCAGAATATATACAGTTAGACTATGAAGATGCTATCATGTCGGACTTTCGTGAGAAAGGTGAATGTTTAAGAATTGCTTCTAAGCACCTTGACCTTCTCACTGTTGATAAACGAGCTATGTATATTATGGCCATTGAAATTGCGACTGCTATTGATGGTCAGATTAGCGAAGATGATAAAGAGAGCTGGTTAAGTGTGGAGGAATTTAAAAACCGGCATGAGGATATCCTTTCGATGAGTTATGAAGAAGCTAATGAGCTGAGTTTGGGAGAAATTCCGTTTATGGACGATGTAAGAGACCCAGTCTGGGAAGAAGATGACCGTAGAAATGAAGAATACATCAAAATCCATGGCGAGCCAGTTTATGATGACGAGGAAGACGAGTGAGACTATATATCAAAGGCGATTATACCAAAGAAATTCCGTTTGACTATTTAGAACTAGCGAAGAGAATGTGGTTTGATACTAAAGATGGGAAGACAGTAGATATTTCTTATTTTGGGAATACTCGCCCATTTAAAACAGACCCAACTATTCACTTGAAATTGAATAAGTGGATGCATGATAATAGATGGAATAATGTTCAGTTGAAAGAAGGGATTACCAACGAATTTGGAAGTCATATATATGAAAACCTTGAATTAGATTTTGAAGACAATCCAGCAACAGACTATCGAGAAAAAGGAGACTGTCTACGTTTAGCTTCTACCCACCTTGACTTTCTCACTGTTGATAAACGAGCTATGTATATTATGGCCATTGAAATTTCGACTGCTATTGATGGTCAGATTAGCGAAGATGATAAAGAGAGCTGGTTAAGTGTGGAGGAATTTAAAAATCGGCATGAGGATATCCTTTCGATGAGTTATGAAGAAGCTAATGAGCTGAGTTTGGAAGAAATTCCCTTTTTGGACGATGTGAGAGACCCAGTTTGGGAAGAAGATGACCGCAGAAATGAAGAATACATCCAAATCCATGGTGAACGAGTTTATGACGACGAGGAAGACGAGTGAGAACTGATAATGACACCTATTTGAAAGTGAGTGTTGAATAGAGGAAAGATGAATGTCAGATAAAGTAAAACAGCTTAAATGGTTGATTGTATTGTTTTTGTTCCTATTAGCAATCCCTTCATATTTTGCTTACAATCATTTCCGACAATCTAGTGCTTTAAAAGAAGCTTTTGAAAAAAATGAAAGAATTGAAGTTCTTCATCGTTTGATGGCATCAGAAAAATATGCACCTGACATCCGCAAGGCAGGCTATACTATTCCTTCTGACGGAGCTATTCGATTGGATGGAGTTATTTATCCATTAGAAATAGAAGGAGAGTTACATTTGAAAATTAGCCCTCCCAAAAAGGATGCTAAGGATTTTCAGTTATTTTTCATTACACAGATTAATGAAAAACAAACGCATGTAGCTTTTATTTTAGATAAAAATCTGAATTTAATTGATTCCAGCTATTCTCAGCAAAATGGTAACGGGAAAAGAGAGATTGTTTCTATCTCACAAGCCGAAGAAGATTACTTGTTGAGAAGTGTTCAAAGCGAGATTGATGACTTCATGAAAAAAATGTATCAAACCTTGTATGGTTAGATTGTTAGAGAAAGTAACTTCTTGCTCAACGCAATGCTGTATGAACAACACTTCTATGATTACTTAGACAGAGGGGGTGAAAAAATGACAGGACTTAAAGAAATACTAATCGTGATTGCTTCTGTAATTGTCTTAGCTACTGGCTTGAATCTTTATTTTCAGTATCAAAACCACCAAGAACATATGCAATTAAAAACCTCCTTTGAAGAGAGGGACAATATAGCCGTCTTACAACGTTTAATGGCGTCAGAAAAATATGCGTCTGATATCCGTAAAGCGGGTTATGTCGTTCCTCCCGATGGAGCTATTCGTTTGGATGGAGGAATTGACTCCATAGAGATAAAAGGAGACATCAATTTGGATATCTCAAATCCGGGACGGAATGGGGTTACTGCTTATTTTAGAATAGAGATAGATGGTAAAATAACTAGTGTACTCTATGAATTGGATAAGAACTTTGATATAGTTTCTAGCAGCTACTTTCAATTTAATGAAAAAAATATAAAAGAGAGTGTGAACATCTCTCAATCCGAAGAAGAGCGCCTATTAAAGATTGTTCAAAGCGAGATTGATGGCTTCATGAAAAAGATGTATCAGACTTTGTATGGATAGTTTACCAGAGAAAGTAACTTCTTTCTTAACACAATGTCGTATGAACAACGGGGTGTGTTGAGGGATTTTACTAGAAAAAGATACCGTAGATAAGCTACAAAAAAATTACCCAAGTACTTATAATTTCATTCGAAATATTGAAACAGGTAATCAAGAATTGACAGAGATGAGGTGATTAGATGAGGAAGAAAAAATTTGTAATTTTTTCATTGTTAATGGTTCTATTATTATCTTTCTCTGGTTTTCAGTATTATAAATATCAGAGAGTTCATAATATTTTTGATGAAATATACTACGAAGAAAGTGATTATCACAATTATACATTTCTCTGGAAAGGACGAGCTTTTTATAAGTTAAAAGGGTTAAAAATTATCGATAATGGATCTCAAGATTTATATAAACATTCTATTGATTATAAAAGTGTAAATTTACCAAACACTATTCATTCTCTAGGTTATTATTTTTATTTTGGATTTCAGGAGATGACGAAAGTTGGGATAGAAATGCGTTTGAGACTGCCAGATACAGAGACAACCATAAATGTAGATTACCAGTACGATGTAAACAATCAGCAATTAGAACGGTTTATGTGGTACTATGATGATGAGAGTACAGGATATTTTCAGCAATCTCAAATAGAAGCCTTTCTAGTGGAGCATGGAAAGACTGTCGATGAGATTCGCAAGGAAGCAGATAATGTACTCCGTAATAAAGTCCTTAAAGACTGGACCACTATCTACTCTAGTCGTTTTAGCCCAGATAATTGGGGAGAAGTGACAGTTAAGGATATATGGAGAACCGAATAACAAACGGAACGACGAGGTAATAGTTTTATAAAGGCAGCTTGCTATGACAGAGTTCTTAAGAACATTTTGTAAAAAAAGAAGTCACTTTGGAGCAGTAAATGAGAAATAAAAGTAAGTCTATCCTATTTTTCCTTTTTTATATGGTATTGTTCATCATTAAGCCAATCTATCAATATTATTCATTTTCTAAGATGGATGTGAATAGTAGTATGGTTCAATTGATTCAAGATAAAAATGATCAGGATTGGCATGCTCTTGATAAGCATATTCATCTAGTGCCCTCAAAAGAAAATGGAAAGAACATCGGCCTTATCTATGTGGTGGATGACTATAATCAAATTGAAAGTAAGATTTCTTCTGAGAATCAAGCGGTATCCATCAGTTACAATAATCGATTACAAGGAGACAAGAGTGTTGAAATTAGTTGGTTAAATGGGGAAAAGCGGTTGTATCATGCTGGGAGATATTTGAAATTAGCAAGTGAAAATCAAGCTGTGATTGAAAGTAACACAGGTTCTTCAGTGACCGTTTGGGAACAACGCTCGGACAATGCGATGAATCAGTTATATACAGTTGTGAATCAGATGAGAAAGATAGTTTTAAATCATTTGCTTCAGAAAATTTTCTACTATTCGATAGCTTTGGTCTGCTTTCTTTTGGGTTGGAAAATATACTCTCTTTTAAGGAGGGATTGAGGGCCACAGTTCTTCTGGATTTTAATAGTGATGAGAGAGGAAAACTAAAATGCTAACACCCGTGTTATTTATTGTGTCTTTATTTCTACTTTTACGGCACTTTAAAAGCAGTCTCTCAAGAATGATCATCGGATTGTTGTATGGTTCGTTTGCGGCAGTTTTTATTTGTGTGGTTTTAAATGCTGGTAAGTACACTCTGCAACCAGGTCAAAGTGTTCAATTGAGAGTTTATCCCAATACAGATCAGCTAGAGTATAATTCGGAATTGATTTTAGAAAAAAAGGATGATGCCAAAGTAAAACTATCGGGCCGAAAAGGATGGGGTATGAAAGGTAGTAATACAGTTTATAATGCCGAGAAGCAGTCAGTAACTGAGATTATTATTTCCAAAGATGGCACAGAGCGCAAAGACTGACCAAATGATAAGAGTAAAAGTATCTATTTAGAAAGTGATGGAATAGTGGTTCAAGGAGAAATAAAGGAAGTATTTGGGGTGACGGAAGTAACTCCCTACACGATCACCATCACCAATGTAGACGACAAGCTAGCTCACTTTGAAGCTCAAGTGGTGGATCGGTAGATTTAAGAATCGTAAACTAGGTCTCAGTTGTTGCAATTGTTTGGTAACGAGACTAATTTGCTCTGATAGTAACAATTAGCTTGTTGCTTTCGGATATGCAAGAGAGAATCTAGTGGCGAATGCTAGTCAGAATTTCAAAAAAAGATTTAGATAAACCTAATCCCGCAGTTGGAGAGTAAAATGTTAAAAAGAATAAGAAACTATTATAAAAACAAACCAACTCAAGCTGTCTTGATGCTTATAGTTCTTATTTGGTCAGTATATGAGATTGGTGCGACCAGTTTGGCAAGTAACTCAGCATTAACTAAGGAATTCATGCATAGTCGGTATGTGATGGTTTGGCCAATGGTAGATAAGAAAATGAAATTATACCACTATGCGGAAGAATGGACTAATGACGTTTTAGTTGGAATGATGCATTTAGACTATGGAAATATTAGAATAACTAGTTTTCCTAAAAAATGGGAGAGTGAAGCTGAAGTTTACTATACGCTGTCTCAGGATGAGTATGCTGATAGAGTATATTTTTTCTTAGACGAGCCAATTTCCAAAGCCTATATCAGCAGATTAGAACAAAATTATTATTTGATTTCAAAGAATGCAGTTGCTATTAAAGAGGAAACAGGTAAGACGGTTGAACAGTTAGGCCAAGAAGTGGGGAATGCAAGGAAAAACTTCTTATCAGCGCTTAGAAAGATGAAAATCCTTCGTTTGGTCTACTTGATTCTTCGTATGATAGTATTGTTGCAGTGTATCAGGTGGTCGGGTCAGCGTAGAAAAAGGAAAGAGAACGAAATTTTGCAGAATAGATAGAGCTCCAAAAAGGTATGATGACTATAAGGAGAGTTACAAATGAGCATGAAGAAAAAATCGAATTGGAATTTAGGTTGTAGTTTAACACTTGTTGTAGTTTTGGCGGCTATTTTTTTCTTTAATCTATGGGCACAAAATCTTGGTAAGTATACTCTGCAACCAGGAGAGTCGGCTAACTTTACAGTAAATCCTCGGACACATGATGTAGAATACTACTCAGAATTAATCTTGAAAAAAAATGACACTAATAAGCTTAAATTATCAGGTAAAAAAGTTTGGTTTGAGATGGATAGCGATATTTTTTATGGTGTTGAAGAACAAAAACTTTTTAGAAGAAATCATTCAGAAAATGATGATGAAGAGTTACCCAATAATCAAAAAGATATCCATTTAGTCCAGGATGGAATTGTTGTCAGTTACAAAGGGGAAAAAGTTTTTAATGTGACTAATAACGAGTCCTACACGATCACTATCACCAATGTAGACGACAAACCAGCTTACTTTGAAGCTCAAGTGGTGGATAGGTAAAATTTCAGCTCTCAAATGAGGGCTTTTTTAGATACAAGTTTCAAAAAAGAAGCAAATATGATATACTAAAGAACGAGTATTCTATTAGAATTAGGACAAACAATATGAAACAAACGATTATTCTTTTATACGGTGGACGCAGTGCAGAACGTGAAGTGTCTGTATTGTCAGCTGAAAGTGTCATGCGTGCGGTCAACTACGACCGTTTCACAGTCAAGACTTTCTTCATCAGTCAGTCAGGTGACTTTATCAAAACGCAAGAATTTAGCCAGACTCCAGGCCAAGAGGATCGTCTCATGACCAATGCGACCATTGACTGGGACAAGAAAATCGCGCCCAGTGCCATATACGAAGAAGGTGCAGTGGTCTTTCCAGTTCTTCATGGTCCGATGGGAGAAGATGGTTCTGTTCAAGGATTCTTGGAAGTCTTGAAAATGCCATATGTCGGCTGTAATATCTTGTCATCAAGCCTTGCCATGGACAAAATTACGACTAAGCGTGTTTTAGAATCTGTAGGGATTGCTCAAGTTCCTTATGTGGCCATCGTCGAAGGTGATGATGTGACTTCTAAAATCGCTGAAGTTGAAGAAAAATTGACTTATCCAGTCTTCACGAAACCGTCAAATATGGGTTCAAGTGTCGGTATTTCTAAGTCTGAAAACCAAGAAGAACTCCGTCAAGCCTTGGAACTCGCCTTCCAATATGACAGCCGTGTCTTGGTAGAGCAAGGAGTGAATGCCCGTGAAATCGAGGTTGGTCTCTTGGGGAACTACGCTGTTAAGAGCACGCTTCCTGGTGAAGTGGTCAAGGACGTTGCTTTCTACGACTATGATGCCAAGTATATTGACAACAAGATTACCATGGATATCCCAGCTAGAATTAGTGATGATGTAGTAGCTGTCATGCGTCAAAATGCTGAAACCGCCTTCCGTGCGATCGGTGGACTCGGTCTATCTCGTTGCGATTTTTTCTATACAGATAAGGGAGAGATTTTCCTAAACGAGCTCAATACCATGCCAGGTTTTACCCAGTGGTCTATGTATCCACTACTATGGGACAATATGGGAATCAGCTACCCAGAACTAATCGAGCGTTTGGTTGACCTTGCCAAGGAAAGCTTTAACAAGCGCGAAGCGCATTTGCTATAAAAATGAAAGAGAGGGTAGAAGCCGGAACCGTCACTGTAAGGTGAGTCGAGTTCTTGGACTTCAACCCTTTTTAAAGGAGTAGAAATGAAATTAACAATCCATGAAGTTGCCCAAACTGTTGGAGCTAAAAATGATGTTAGCCTTTTTGCGGACGCTCAGTTAGAAAAAGCTGAGTTTGACAGTCGTTTGATTGGGACGGGAGGTTTGTTTGTGCCACTTAAAGGTGCGCGCGATGGTCATGACTTTATCGAAACCGCTTTTGAAAATGGTGCAACAGTAACCTTGTCTGAGAAAGAGGTTGCAAATCATCCCTATATTTTAGTAGACGATGTGTTGACTGCCTTTCAAACCCTTGCAGCCTACTATCTTGAAAAAATGGCAGTTGATGTCTTTGCGGTCACAGGTTCAAATGGCAAGACAACGACCAAGGATATGTTGGCGCATTTGCTATCGACAACTTACAAGACCTACAAAACTCAGGGCAATTACAATAACGAAATTGGTCTTCCTTACACAGTTCTTCATATGCCAGATGATACTGAAAAATTGGTATTGGAGATGGGGCAGGATCACTTGGGAGATATTCATCTCTTGTCAGAATTGGCCCATCCCAAAACAGCCATTGTGACTTTGGTTGGAGAAGCTCATTTGGCCTTTTTCAAAGATCGTTCTGAGATTGCTAAAGGAAAAATGCAAATTGCAGACGGCATGACTTCAGGTTCCTTGCTCTTAGCACCAGCCGACTCCATTGTAGAGGCCTACTTGCCAGCTGATAAAAAGGTGGTCCGTTTTGGGCAAGGGGCAGAATTGGAAATCACAGACTTGATTGAGCGTAAGGATAGTCTGACCTTTAAGGCTAATTTCTTGGGAAAAGCTCTTGACTTGCCAGTGACTGGTAAGTACAATGCGACCAATGCTATGATCGCATCTTATGTGGCTCTACAAGAAGGAGTTTCAGAAGAGCAAATTCGTCAGGCCTTCCAAGATCTTGAATTGACGCGTAACCGTACTGAGTGGAAGAAAGCAGCCAATGGAGCAGATATCCTGTCTGACGTATACAATGCCAATCCAACTGCTATGAAGTTGATTTTGGAGACTTTTTCGGCTATTCCAGCCAATGAAGAAGGCAAGAAAATAGCTGTTCTAGCAGACATGAAGGAACTCGGCAACCAGTCTGTTCAACTCCATAACCAGATGATTTTGAGTCTCTCGCCAGATGTGCTGGATACCGTTATTTTCTATGGAGAAGATATTTCTGAATTGGCCCAACTTGCCAGTCAAATGTTTCCAATCGGCCACGTTTTCTACTTCAAAAAAACAGCTGACGAGGACCAATTTGAAGACCTAGTCAAGAAGGTTAAGGAAAGCCTTGGGGCCAATGACCAAATTTTGCTTAAAGGCTCTAACTCCATGAATCTAGCCAAGTTGGTAGAAAGTTTAGAAAATGAATGCAAGTGATTTTGCCAAGTATCTGCAAAGAATGCTAGCCATTACGGATACTGGATTAACCTTTACAAAAGATCCTTTCGACCGTGAGCGCTACGAGGATTTGCGAAGTCTGTTATCTGAAATGTTGAATCAGGTATCAGACCTCGATGTAGAAGAAGTGGCAGAAGTCATGAAACCAACTTCCGCTTATGCAACTCCTCTGATGGACGTCCGTGCTTGGATTGTTGAGGATGAAAAAGTCTGTTTAGTTAGAGGAAAAGGAGAGGATAGTTGGGCTTTGCCAGGTGGTTTTGGTGAAGTTGGCTATTCTCCAACCGAAAATATTCTTAAAGAAATTGAAGAAGAAACCGGTTTTACAGCAAAAGCTGAAAGGTTACTTGCAGTTTTTGACACCAATCGTTTCCAACTACAGAGCAAACAATATGCAAAGTTTGTCTTTGAATGTAAGCTTCTTGATGGACAATTTCAAGAGAATCAAGAAATTGCTGAGCTTCAATTTTTTGCCATTGACCAATTGCCAGTCTTATCTGAAAAACGCATCACCAAGGGACAAATGGAGATTCTTTGGCAGGTTTATAAAGGACAAAGAGACCAATATATTGATTAGGTTATGCTAGAGAAATCTGCAAATCAAAAAAGGGTGTTTGTAAGATGCATTTCTGCGGTACAAATGATATAATAGATTGCAAATTTAAGACGCAAGTATTCTATGCTTAGTATAGAATCAAGTTTTTCAAAAAATTTAAAAGCTGGAGAAAGTGAATTTTTTACCGCCTCTAGCTAGATGAACGAGGAATAGAATATGAATTTGTGGGATAAATTATTTACCACACAGATATCAGAACCGCCCCAGTTTGAACTTCACTGGTACATTGGTTTGTTATGTTTATTGGCACTTACTTTCTATGCTTCTTATCGTTTTCGCGACAAAGTGGCTTACCAGCGTTTTATTCAGATCCTTCAGTCTGTTCAACTGATTGTTCTGTATAGCTGGTATTGGGGAAATCTCATGCCTCTGTCAGAAAGTTTGCCCTTCTATCATTGCCGTATCGCCATGTTTGTGATGCTCTTGATTCCAGGGACATCCAAGTACAAACAGTACTTTGCCCTTTTAGGAACTTTTGGAGCAACAGCAGCACTGGCTTACCCACTCTTTGATCCCTACCCATTTCCACACGTGACCATTTTGTCCTTCATTATCGGACATGTCGCCCTTTTAGGAAATGCGCTCCTATACTTGTTTAGAAACTATCAACCTTCCCTTCTTGATTTGAAGAATGTGGTGTGGATTACTTTCGCCTTAAATGGCTTGATATGGGTTGTCAACTTAGTTGTAGGTGGGGACTATGGATTTTTAACGAAACCACCAATTGTTGGGAATCATGGTCCATTAGCAAATTACATCATCGTGTCAAGTGTATTGGTAGTAGCCATCAGTTTGACTGCAAAAGTATTAGAAGTTTTTTTACAACAAAGAGCAGAAAAGATGATTCAAGAGAAGGTCTAAGAAGATCTTCTCTTTTTAGTGAATACAACGAGAATGCTTTTTTCTAAGCAAGGACTTGATTTATTTTCATAAAAGAAGCAAAAAAGATTTTTACAAAAACCTTGAGGAAATTTATGAAAAACTAAGCACGATTGGATTTTTTGTGTTATAATATTTTGTGAATAGCTGTGCCCTATTACAGTTATTAAAATAGAAGTGAGAAACTTGGAAGACAGAGAGGACGCGATGTAATGACTAGAGATGGTTTTTTTACAGGCTTAGATATCGGAACTAGTTCCATCAAAGTACTGGTTGCTGAACTTAGAGATGGTGAAGTAAATGTGATTGGCGTTAGTAATGCCAAAAGTAAGGGTGTCAAAGACGGAATCATTGTTGATATTGAGGCTGCTGCTTCGGCAATTAAATCGGCAATTTCCCAGGCTGAAGAGAAAGCAGGGATTTCGATTAAGTCTGTAAACGTTGGACTTCCCGCGAATCTCTTGCAGGTAGAGCCAACACAAGGAATGATTCCCGTTACCTCAGATACAAAAGAAATTACAGATCAAGATGTGGAAAATGTTGTCAAATCAGCTTTGACTAAGAGCATGACACCTGATCGTGAAGTCATTACTTTTATTCCCGAAGAGTTTATCGTGGATGGCTTCCAAGGAATCCGTGATCCTCGTGGAATGATGGGTGTTCGTTTGGAAATGCGTGGCTTGCTTTACACAGGTCCTCGTACCATTCTCCACAATCTTCGCAAGACTGTCGAACGTGTAGGAGTTCAGGTAGAAAATGTTATCATTTCTCCACTAGCAATTGTAAATTCTGTCCTCAATGAGGGAGAACGTGAATTTGGTGCAACAGTGATTGATATGGGTGGTGGACAGACTACAGTAGCAACTATCCGCAATCAAGAATTGCAGTTCACAAATATCTACCAAGAAGGTGGAGACTATGTTACAAAAGATATTTCTAAAGTCTTGAAAACTTCTAAACGAATTGCTGAAAGTCTAAAACAAAACTATGGTGAAGCTTATGTGCCGTTAGCAGGAAATGAGACTTTTCAAGTTGAAGTGATCGGTGAGGTTGAGCCTGTTGAGATAACAGAAAGCTACTTAGCAGAAATCATTTCAGCGCGTATTAAGCATATCTTCGATCAAATCAAACAAGAGTTGGATAGACGCCACTTGTTGGATTTGCCTGGAGGGATTGTTTTGATTGGTGGGAATGCCATCTTGCCAGGGATTGTTGAATTAGCTCAAGAAGTATTTGGGGTACGAGTGAAACTCTATGTACCAAATCAAGTTGGTATTCGAAATCCTGCTTTTGCACATGTGATTAGCTTGTCTGAATTTGCAGGTAAATTGACAGAGGTAAATCGTATTGCTCAGAAGGCGGTTAAAGGAGATGAATTTCTTCGTCAAAAACCAATTAGTTTTGGGGTGCCTACTCAGAGTGTAACTCCAATCTCACAACCTGCTCCTATACAGCCTGCTCCAACAGTGGCTGAAAATACTCAGGAAGGAACGGTTGCTCCTAAAGATGAGTTCCAAGTAACTTCTCAAAATAAACCGAAATTAACAGAGCGTTTCCGTAGCTTAATCGGAAGCATGTTTGACGAATAAAAGAGGAAAAGAAACTATGACATTTTCATTTGATACAGCGGCTTCTCAAGGCGCAATCATTAAAGTAATTGGTGTCGGTGGAGGCGGTGGTAATGCTATTAACCGTATGATCGACGAAGGTGTTGCGGGGGTTGAATTCATCGCAGCAAATACAGATGTACAGGCTCTTAGCAGTACAAAAGCTGAAACAGTAATCCAACTCGGACCAAAATTGACTCGTGGTTTGGGTGCTGGAGGTCGTCCTGAAGTTGGTCGTAAAGCTGCTGAGGAAAGCGAAGAGGCTCTGACCGAAGCCCTTAGTGGTGCAGACATGGTCTTTATCACTGCTGGTATGGGTGGTGGATCTGGTACAGGTGCTGCTCCTGTTATTGCGCGTATTGCTAAAGATCTTGGTGCCCTTACAGTAGGTGTTGTGACACGTCCTTTCGGATTTGAAGGAAGCAAACGTGGTCAGTACGCTGTGGAAGGAATCAACGAACTTCGCGAACATGTTGATACTTTGTTGATTATTTCAAACAACAATTTGCTTGAAATTGTTGACAAGAAGACACCGCTTCTTGAAGCTCTTAGCGAAGCAGATAACGTTCTTCGCCAAGGTGTTCAAGGAATTACTGACTTGATTACCAACCCAGGGTTGATTAACCTTGACTTTGCTGACGTAAAAACTGTAATGGCAAACAAAGGGAATGCTCTTATGGGGATCGGTGTTGGTAGTGGAGAAGAGCGTGTCGTTGAAGCAGCTCGTAAAGCTATCTACTCTCCACTTCTTGAGACAACGATCGATGGCGCAGAGGATGTTATTGTCAACGTTACTGGTGGTCTTGACTTGACTTTGATTGAAGCAGAAGAAGCTTCTGAAATCGTCAATCAAGCAGCTGGTCAAGGAGTAAACATCTGGCTTGGAACATCAATCGATGAAAGTATGAAGGACGAAATTCGTGTTACAGTTGTAGCGACAGGTGTTCGCCAAGAACGTGTAGACAAAGTTGTTGGTTCTCCAGTTAAGCAAGCAGCTCGTAGAGAAGTTTCTAGAACTCCGCATTCACACACATTTGACCGTCACTTTGATTTAGAGGACACCGCAGAAGTTGCAAAACCGAACTCGCGCCGTTATGAAACCAACCAAACATCTGCATTTGGTGACTGGGATTTACGTCGTGAGTCAATCGTTCGCCCAACTGATTCAGTCGTGTCACCTGTAGAACGATTTGAAGTACCTGTTTCTCAAGATGAGGATGAGTTGGATACACCTCCATTTTTCAAGAATCGTTAAAAAATGAATTTGAAAAAAAATACGGAATTAATTTTTCAGCAAATCGCGGATGCTAGTCAAAAAGCAAATCGTGATTTAGATTCAGTTTCAGTGATTGCTGTCACAAAATATGTAGATATAGAAACAGCGGAAGCATTGCTTCCGCTTGGTGTTCATCATATTGGTGAAAATCGTGTTGATAAATTTTTGGAAAAATATCAGGCTTTGAAAGATCGACCTGTTACCTGGCATTTGATCGGAACGCTCCAGAGGCGTAAGGTAAAGGATGTCATCTCTTTTGTAGACTATTTCCATGCTCTAGATTCTCTTAAGCTCGCTCAAGAAATTCAAAAAAGAACGAATCGTACGATTAAGTGCTTTTTACAGGTCAATATTTCTGGCGAGGAAACTAAACACGGGTTTTCCAAAGAAGCCTTGCTGGAGCAATTAGCTGACTTAGCTCAGTTAGATCGAATTGAATATGTTGGTCTAATGACCATGGCTCCTCTTGAGGCAGATACGGATGAATTGAGAACGATTTTCAAAAAAACACAAGAACTGCAAGCAGAAATTAGAGAAAAACAAATCCCTAACATGCCTATGACAGAGTTAAGTATGGGAATGAGTCGCGATTATGAAGAAGCGATTCAGTTCGGCTCGACTTTTGTTCGAATTGGCACAGCTTTTTTTAAATAGGAGAGACTCATGTCTTTAAAAGATAAATTTGATAAATTTATAGATTATTTTACAGAAGATGGAGAAGAAACAACACCTCGCTATGAATCTCAACAAGATGAAGTGGTTGTTTCACCAATTTCAACTTCTAAGGAATTGCCAGTACAGTCCCAAGCAAGTACATCAAAAGATGCCAATATCACTCGCTTGCATGAACGTCAAAAGGAACTAGCTATGCAAAGTCACCGTACAGATGGAAAAGTAATCATTGAAGTTCGTTATCCTAGAAAGTATGAAGATGCAACAGTGATTGTCGACCTATTAACTGGGAATGAAAGTATCCTGATTGATTTTCAGTACATGACGGAAGTTCAAGCACGTCGTTGTTTAGACTATCTTGATGGTGCACGTCATGTTTTGGCTGGTAATATGAAAAAGGTTGCGAGTACGATGTATTTGTTGACACCAGTCAATGTAGTTGTAAATATTGAAGATATTAAATTGTCGGATGATTCACAAAATGCTGAGTTTGGTTTTGATATTAAGCGAAATAGAGCGAGATAATGTTTTTTCTAATTCACTTAATCCAAAATGCTGTGAACATCTATTCCTTCATTCTTCTAGCTTTTGTTTTACTTTCTTGGTTTCCTAATGCCTACGATAGTTCACTAGGTCGCTTAATCATTCGCCTTGCTCGCCCAGTTATTGAGCCACTTCGTAAACTCAATCTACAATTTGCTGGTCTTGACTTTACGGTTTGGGCAGTGCTGATTCTGATTCAGTTTGTTGGAAATCTCTTAACACGACTAGTCCTATTACTATGACAGCAAATCGAGCCATTTATCAGCATTTTTCCCAAGATGATATTCCCTTTATTGATAAGGGTTTAGAGTGGTTCAAGCGGGTAGAAGATACATATGCGCCGGTACTTACTCCTTTTATCAATCCCCATCAGGAACAGATTTTGAGGGTGCTAGCTGGGACATATGGACTGGGTTGCCAAAGTAGTGGTGATGTTCTTCCGACAGAGTCGGTTCGTGTTCTTATCTATCCCGATTACTTTGAACCGGAGATATCAGACTTTGAAATGGCCTTGTTGGAAATTTGCTATCCGAGTAAGTTTGAACAACTGAGTCATGGAAAAATATTGGGAACAATCATCAACCAACTAGGAATTGACCGTAAATTATTTGGTGATATCTTGGTAGATGAAAAGAGAGCACAGATTTTTGTCAATCGTGATTTCATTCCTCTTTTTCAGGATGGAATAAGAAAGATTGGCAGACTTCCTGTATCGCTGGAGGAACGTCCTTTTACCGATAGGATTTTGTCTAAAATTGATTATAGAGAACGAGAAATTTTAGTTTCGAGTTTTCGATTGGATGCCCTCTTATCAAGTGCCTTGAAATTATCTAGAAACCAAGCTAGTCAACTGATAGAGAAAAAATCTGTCCAGGTGAACTATCATCTGGTTGAAAAAAGTGATTACCAGGTTGCAGTTGGAGATTTGATCAGTGTGAGAAAGTTTGGTCGTCTAAAAATTGTCAAAGACAATGGACAGACAAAAAAAGACAAGATAAAATTAAGCATTCAATTATTATTAAGCAAGTGAGAAAAAATATGTCGATTACACCACAAGAAATAAGTGATAAAGCTTTCTCAAGAACATTCAGAGGCTACAATCAGGAAGAAGTTGACCTCTTTCTAGATAAGATTTACTTTGAATTAGAGGAGATGATTCGATACAAAGATGAAACTGAACTCTATATCAAAAAACTAGAAGAACGTCTTTCCTATTATACTAATGATATTCCTAAGAGAACAGTAACAAACAACCAAGAGCAAGAACCAGAGGCAATGAATGATTCTATTTTTTATTAAGTAAGTGAGGAAAAGTATGCCAATTACATCGTTAGAAATTAAAGATAAAACCTTTGGTACAAAATTTAGAGGTTTAGATCCAGAAGAAGTTAATGAATTCCTTGATATTGTTGTACGTGATTATGAGGAGTTAGTTCGTAGCAATCATGATAAGGAAAGACAGATTAAAAGTTTAGAAGAGCGCTTATCTTACTTTGATGAGATGAAAAATTCTTTGAGTCAGTCTGTTTTGATTGCTCAAGATACAGCTGAAAGGGTAAAACAGGCAGCTCAGGAACGTTCAAGTAATATTATTAAACAAGCTGAACAAGATGCAGAGCGCCTTTTAGATGAGGCTAAGTATAGAGCTAATGAAATTTTACGCCAAGCAGCAGATAATGCTAAAAAAGTGGCTGTAGAGACAGAAGAATTGAAAAACAAGAGTCGTGTATTCCATCAACGTCTCAAATCAACAATTGAAAGTCAGTTGGCAATTGTTGAATCACCAGATTGGGAAGATATTTTGAAGCCTACGGCAACTTATCTTCAAACAAGTGATGAAGCTTTCAAAGAAGTTGTGAGCGAAGTTTTAGGCGAAAAGCTTCCTTCTCAACCTGAAGAAGACCCAATTGATGTGACACGTCAATTCTCTCCTGAGGAAATGGCGGAATTGCAAGCTCGTATTGAGGCGAGCAGTAAAGAATTAGCTGGATTAGAGGAAGAACAAAAAGAAGATGAAGACGTTAGTACACCTTCTTTAGAAGACTCTATAGAGGCAATTGTTGAAGCCCAGTCAGATTCTAAAGAAAAGAAATCAAAAAAAGAATCTGTTTCGATTTTATAAGTATAAAATGTGAGAACAAGATCTAACCAACTATATTTCCAGCGAGTAGGAGATGGTGTGAGTCCTACAATCCCTAGTGGTTAGATTATCCTCTCAACAAATCTAGTCTGAAAGCAGTAAGACTGGACGTTCCCCACGTTACGGGAAAAGAGGAAAAGAGACCCTGTCTTTTTTCGAATAAAGGTGGTACCACGATTTTCGTCCTTTTTGCGAATCGTGGTTTTTATTTTGTCAATTTAAATTAAAGGAGTAACAATGAAACTCAAAGATACCCTAAATCTTGGAAAAACTGAATTTCCAATGCGTGCTGGTCTTCCAACCAAAGAACCAATCTGGCAAAAAGAATGGGAAGAAGCAAAACTTTACCAACGTCGTCAAGAATTGAATCAAGGAAAACCGCATTTCACCTTGCATGATGGCCCTCCATATGCAAACGGAAATATCCACGTTGGACATGCCATGAACAAGATTTCTAAAGATATTATTGTTCGTTCAAAATCGATGTCAGGATTTTATGCGCCTTACATCCCAGGCTGGGATACACATGGTCTACCAATCGAGCAAGTCTTGGCAAAACAGGGTGTTAAACGCAAAGAAATGGACTTGGTTGAGTACTTGAAACTTTGCCGTGAGTATGCTCTTTCTCAAGTAGATAAACAACGAGAAGACTTTAAACGTTTGGGTGTTTCTGGTGACTGGGAAAATCCTTATGTGACCTTGACTCCAGACTATGAAGCAGCTCAAATTCGTGTCTTCAGTGAAATGGCTAAAAAAGGCTATATCTACCGTGGTGCAAAGCCAGTCTACTGGTCATGGTCTTCTGAGTCAGCCCTGGCTGAAGCGGAAATTGAATACCATGACTTGCTTTCAACTTCCCTTTACTATGCCAATCCAGTTAAAGATGGGAAAGGTGTTCTAGATACAGACACCTATATTGTCGTATGGACAACGACTCCATTTACCATCACAGCTTCTCGTGGATTGACAGTTGGAGCGGATATTGACTACGTTGTGGTGCAACCTGCTGGTGAAGCTCGTAAGTTTGTGGTTGCTGCAGAGTTGTTGACTACTTTGTCTGAGAAATTTGGTTGGGCTGATGTTCAAGTCTTAGCGACTTACCGTGGTCAAGAATTGAACCACATCGTGACAGTCCACCCTTGGGATACGGCTGTAGATGAGCTGGTGATCCTTGGCGACCACGTTACGACTGACTCTGGTACAGGTATCGTCCATACAGCGCCTGGTTTTGGTGAGGATGACTACAATGTCGGTGTTGCTAATGGTCTTGAAGTTGCTGTAACAGTTGACGAACGCGGGATCATGATGGAAAATGCTGGTCCTGATTTTGCGGGTCAATTCTATGACAAGGTGGTTCCAACTGTTATCGAAAAACTTGGTAACCTCCTTCTTGCCCAAGAAGAAATCTCTCACTCATATCCATTTGACTGGCGTACGAAAAAACCAATCATCTGGCGTGCAGTGCCACAGTGGTTCGCCTCTGTATCTAAATTCCGCCAAGAAATCTTGGACGAAATTGAAAAAGTGAAGTTCCACTCAGAATGGGGGAAAGTACGTCTCTACAACATGATTCGTGACCGTGGCGACTGGGTGATCTCTCGTCAACGTGCCTGGGGAGTTCCCCTTCCTATCTTCTACGCAGAAGACGGAACACCAATCATGACTGCTGAGACCATCGAACATGTGGCTCAACTCTTTGAAGAGCACGGCTCTATTGTCTGGTGGGAACGTGATGCTAAGGACCTCTTGCCAGAAGGATTTACTCATCCAGGTTCACCAAATGGCGAGTTCAAGAAAGAAACAGATATCATGGACGTATGGTTTGATTCAGGTTCATCATGGAATGGAGTAGTGGTCAACCGTCCAGAACTCAAATATCCAGCAGATCTTTACCTTGAAGGTTCTGACCAGTACCGTGGTTGGTTCAACTCATCACTTATCACATCTGTTGCCAACCATGGCGTTGCTCCATATAAACAAATCTTGTCACAAGGTTTTGCCCTTGATGGTAAAGGTGAGAAGATGTCTAAATCTCTTGGGAATACCATTGCTCCAAGTGATGTTGAAAAACAATTTGGTGCGGAAATCTTGCGTCTCTGGGTAACAAGTGTGGACTCAAGCAACGACGTGCGTATCTCTATGGATATCTTGAGCCAAGTCTCTGAAACTTACCGTAAGATCCGTAACACTCTTCGCTTCTTGATTGCTAACACATCTGACTTTAACCCAGCTCAAGATGCAGTAGCTTACGATGAGCTTCGTTCTGTTGACAAGTACATGACCATTCACTTTAACCAGCTTGTGAAAACGATTCGTGATGCCTATGCCAACTTTGAATTCTTGACAATCTACAAGGCCTTGGTGAACTTTATCAACGTTGACTTGTCAGCCTTCTACCTTGATTTTGCTAAAGACGTTGTTTACATCGAAGGTGCCAAATCACTCGAACGCCGTCAAATGCAGACAGTCTTCTATGACATTCTTGTCAAAATCACCAAACTCTTGACACCAATCCTTCCTCACACAGCAGAGGAAATCTGGTCATATCTTGAGTTTGAAGCTGAAGAATTTGTTCAATTGTCTGAATTACCAGAAGCTGAAACTTTTGCCAACCAAGAAGAAATCTTGGATACATGGTCAGCCTTCATGGACTTCCGAGGACAAGCTCAAAAAGCCTTGGAAGAAGCACGTAATGCCAAAGTGATCGGTAAATCGCTTGAAGCACACTTGACAGTTTATCCAAACGAAGTTGTGAAAACTCTTCTTGGAGCAGTGGACAGTAATGTGGCTCAACTTTTGATCGTGTCAGAATTGACCATCGCTGAAGGTACAGCTCCAGAAGGCGCAGTTAGCTTTGAGGATGTTGCCTTTACAGTTGAACGCGCTGCAGGTGAAGTTTGTGACCGTTGCCGTCGTATCGATCCAACAACAGCAGAACGCAGCTACCATGCAGTCATCTGTGACCACTGTGCAAGCATCGTAGAAGAAAACTTTGCGGATGCAGTTGCTCAAGGTTTTGAAGAAAAATAAGTTATATGAAGCTGAGAAAAAATTCAATTTAAGGATGAAAGTCAGTAAGTATATCTATGATAAAATGCGATATATCAAGTTTTTTTGACACGTAGTATCAGGGACTCACTACTATTTTATGTATCCGATAAAGAGGGGGGCGCAAGCCCCTCTTTTTGAATGCAAGGGATTAAGTTAGAAATCGGAGATGATATTTGTTCGTATCTTGAGAAGGTCTTTTGTTTCTGAGATAAATATGGTAGAATGATAGCTACGATAGAGGAGGTTCTTATGGAGATAAATAGATTAGTTCGACTCAATTGGAAGCTGGGTATGATAGCAGGGATTGCCTTGCTTTTGGGACCCGTTCTAAGATTTTTACTATCCTATGCTGGGGCTGTTATTTATAAAGATCCTTCAAAAATACTGGTCGTCACGGTTGCCTTTTCCTTGCTCCTGACATTTTTTAAGATTTTGATGATTGCATTAGGCACCTTTATGTTAATCTATTTTGAAGAAGATCAACAACTTCGAAAGCTGCCTTCTATTTTATTTATCCTTGGTGGAGTGATGGGCACGCTTTCAGCGACCGAGTGGATAGGAGGATTTTTCGTTATTAAAGGGGCCGTTTCTTTTTCTAAATTTTTAAAAGAAGTCTATGAACTTGTATGATACTCCGGTGAAAACAACGTTTGTACCGCACTCCAGAAGTTAGATTTTTTCTATCTAACCTTTTGGGGAGGTACACATCTTTAGAACAATTTTTGACATGGCCTTCTAGACTATCTTCTAGTTCGTTTCCCTTGAAAACAGGGATTTTTTCTTGAAAAATAAGAGTAAATATGCTACAATTAAAAGAACTTTCTAAAATCTTCAGAATTAAAAGTAAGGAAAATAATGGCTAATATTTTAAAAAAAATCATCGAAAATGATAAAGGTGAAATAAGAAAATTAGAAAAAATGGCAGAAAAGGTCATGTCCTATGAGGATGAAATGGCAGCCTTGACCGATGAAGAACTACAAGCAAAAACAGTCGAATTTAAGGAACGCTATGCAAATGGTGAAACGTTAGATCAACTTCTGTACGAAGCATTTGCAGTTGTCCGTGAAGGGGCTAAACGTGTCTTAGGTCTTTTCCCATATAAGGTTCAGATTATGGGGGGGATTGTCCTTCACCACGGTGATGTACCTGAAATGCGTACAGGGGAAGGAAAAACCCTGACAGCGACCATGCCAGTGTATCTGAATGCCTTATCTGGAAAAGGAGTCCACGTTGTAACGGTCAATGAATACCTGTCAGAACGTGATGCGACGGAAATGGGTGAACTCTATTCATGGCTTGGTTTATCGGTAGGAATTAACTTGGCGGCTAAATCTCCAATGGAAAAAAGAGAAGCTTATGCTTGTGATATCACCTACTCAACTAACTCTGAGATTGGTTTTGACTATCTGCGTGATAACATGGTTGTTCGAGCTGAAAATATGGTACAACGTCCACTCAACTATGCCTTGGTTGACGAGGTGGATTCGATTTTGATTGACGAGGCGCGTACGCCATTGATTGTATCCGGTGCCAATGCTGTCGAAACGAGCCAGTTGTATCACATGGCTGATAGCTTTGTCAAATCGTTAGATAAAGAAGATTATATCATTGACATTCAATCTAAGGCAATCGGTTTGTCTGATTCAGGTATTGATAAGGCCGAAAGTTATTTTAGACTGGAAAATCTTTATGATATCGAAAATGTAGCTTTGACTCATTTTATTGATAATTCTCTTCGAGCTAACTACATCATGCTTCTTGATATTGACTATGTGGTCAGTGAAGAGCAGGAAATCCTGATTGTCGATCAATTTACAGGTCGTACTATGGAAGGTCGTCGTTATTCTGACGGATTGCACCAAGCAATTGAAGCCAAAGAGGGTGTTCCAATTCAAGACGAAACAAAAACTTCAGCCTCTATTACTTACCAGAATCTATTTCGTATGTATAAGAAGTTGTCTGGTATGACTGGTACTGGTAAGACTGAAGAAGAAGAATTCCGTGAGATTTATAACATTCGCGTGATTCCAATCCCAACTAACCGCCCTGTTCAGCGTATTGACCATCCAGACCTTCTCTATGCTAGCATCGAAGCAAAATTTAATGCCGTTGTTGAGGATGTCAAAGTTCGTTACCAAAAAGGACAGCCAGTTTTAGTTGGTACAGTTGCCGTTGAAACCAGTGATTATATTTCCAAAAAATTAGTGGCAGCAGGGATTCCCCACGAAGTTTTGAATGCGAAGAACCACTACAAAGAAGCACAAATCATCATGAATGCTGGTCAACGTGGCGCAGTTACAATTGCAACTAATATGGCTGGTCGTGGTACCGACATCAAGCTCGGTGAAGGGGTTCGTGAGTTAGGTGGACTTTGTGTCATCGGTACTGAGCGCCACGAGAGCCGTCGTATTGATAACCAGCTTCGTGGACGTTCAGGACGTCAAGGAGATCCAGGTGAGTCACAATTTTACTTGTCTCTTGAAGATGATTTGATGAAACGTTTCGGTTCAGAACGTCTGAAAGGTGTCTTTGAACGTCTCAATATGTCTGATGAGGCCATTGAATCACGTATGTTAACGCGTCAGGTTGAAGCAGCTCAAAAACGTGTTGAAGGAAACAACTACGATACTCGTAAACAAGTCCTTCAATACGATGACGTTATGCGTGAGCAACGTGAAATCATCTATGCACAACGTTATGATGTCATCACTGCAGACCGTGACTTGGCTCCTGAGATTCACGCTATGATTAAACGTACAATCGGACGAGTTGTGGATGCTCATTCACGTTCTAAGGAAGAAGAAAAAATCGAAGCTATTTTGAATTTTGCTAAGTACAATCTGCTACCAGAGGCTTCTATTTCTGAGGAAGATTTAGCTGGTTTATCAGATCGTGAAATAAAAGATGAACTCTTCCAACGTGCTTTGAAGGTATACGATAGTCAAATCTCAAAATTACGTGATGAGGACGCAGTCAAGGAATTCCAAAAAGTTTTGATTCTTCGAGTTGTGGATAACAAGTGGACGGATCATATTGATGCTCTTGATCAGTTACGAAATGCTGTTGGTCTTCGTGGATATGCCCAAAATAACCCAGTTGTTGAGTATCAAGCAGAAGGTTTCCGCATGTTTAATGATATGATTGGGGCGATTGAGTTTGATGTGACTCGTTTGATGATGAAAGCACAAATCCATGAACAAGAAAGACCGCAGACCGAGATTAATATTAGCACAACAGCTACTCGAAATATCGCCGCTCAGCGTGCTAACCTTCCAGCAGATGTGGACTTGAGCCAAATCGGACGAAATGACCAATGTCCATGTGGATCTGGTAAGAAATTTAAGAACTGTCATGGTAAGAGACAATAATATAAGATAAGATACAGGCGGATACCTGGTGAAAATACATTTTTACTTGGTGTCCGTTTGCTTTATAAGGAGATGAATCATGGTATTTAAAGCTAAAAGTCCTAAAATTAACATTGAAGAAGTTCGTGCCTTGTCTAAATTAGAGGGAGCAGCTCTTGCAAGAAAAAAACAACGTGATCAGGAATTGGAAGCCATCATCCGTGGAGAAGACCAGCGTATTCTCTTGGTGATTGGACCATGTTCATCTGATAACGAAGAGGCGGTTCTCGAGTATGCCAAGCGTCTATCTGCTTTACAAGAAGAGGTCAAAGATCGCATTTTTATGGTCATGCGTGTCTATACGGCTAAACCTCGTACCAATGGAGATGGCTATAAGGGCTTGATTCATCAACCAAATGCGACAGAAGCTCCTAGCTTGATCAATGGGATCAAGGCTGTTCGTCAGCTCCACTATCGTGTGATTACCGAGACTGGTATGACAACAGCGGATGAGATGCTTTATCCTGAAAATCTTCCGCTGGTGGATGATTTGATTTCTTATATGGCTGTTGGAGCTCGTTCTGTAGAGGATCAACAGCACCGTTTTGTAGCGAGTGGAGCAGATTTCTCAACAGGATTTAAAAATCCAACATCTGGAAATCTCAATGTTATGTTTAACGGGATTTACGCAGCGCAAAATAAACAGAGTTTTCTCTTTCTCGGTAAAGAGGTGGAAACAACGGGAAATCCATTGTCTCATGCCATTCTTCGAGGTGCCTTGAATGAATACGGGAAAAATATTCCTAACTACTACTATGACAATTTGATGGATACCATTGCCCAGTATGAAAAGATGGGCTTGGAAAATCCCTTTATCATCATCGATACCAATCATGACAATTCAGGCAAGCAATATATGGATCAAATCCGTATCGTTCGTCAGACCTTGATCAACCGTGACTGGAATGAGAAGATCAAGAAATACGTTCGTGGTTTCATGATTGAGTCCTATCTAGAAGATGGACGTCAAAATGAACCAGAAGTTTTTGGTAAGTCCATTACAGATCCGTGTCTAGGATGGGACAACACAGAAGCACTTGTTCGCGAAATTTACCAAACACTAGGAGAATAAGATGGCATTTATCGAAAAAGGTCAAGAAATTGATATTGAAGCAATCAAGGCTGCGACCCAGTTGTCAGCTGAGGCCTTGCGAAAGAAAGAAGCCCGCGATAGAGAGTTGGCAGCCATCATCTCGGGTGAGGACGATCGAATCCTTTTGGTGATGGGACCTTGCTCTTCAGACAATGAAGAAGCAGTGCTCGAATATGCTCGTCGCTTAGCAGACTTGCAGAAAAAAGTTGCGGATAAAATTTTTATCGTGATGCGTGTCTATACGGCTAAACCTCGTACCAATGGAGATGGCTATAAGGGCATGATTCATCAGCCAAATACCAGCGAAGCGCCTAGTCTCATCAATGGTTTGCAGGCTGTTCGTCAGCTCCACTACCGTGTGATTACCGAAACGGGCTTGACAACAGCTGATGAGATGCTTTATCCGTCAAATCTTGTTTTGGTCGATGATTTGGTCAGCTACCATGCTGTTGGAGCTCGTTCAGTGGAAGATCAAGAACACCGCTTTGTAGCCTCTGGGATTGATGCTCCGGTTGGGATGAAAAATCCAACATCTGGGAACCTTGGAGTTATGTTTAATGCTATCTATGCAGCTCAAAACAAGCAAACCTTCCTTTACCATGGTCAAGAAGTGGAAACTTCAGGAAATCCCTTGGCCCACGTTATCCTTCGTGGTGCCATGAACGAATACGGCAAAAATGAATCCAATTTCTACTATGAAACCCTCTTAAATGCTATCAATCGCTATGAGACCATGGGACTTGAAAATCCCTTTATCATTATCGATACCAATCATGACAATTCAGGCAAGCAGTATATGGAACAAATTCGCATTGTTCGCCAATCCTTGCTGAATCGTGACTGGAATGAAAAGATTAAAAAGACGGTTCGAGGCTTTATGATCGAATCTTACCTAGCAGATGGTCGCCAAAACCAACCAGAAGTCTTTGGTTGCTCTATTACTGACCCTTGTCTAGGTTGGGAAAATACAGTAGCCTTGGTAGAAGAAATTTATACTACCTTAACAAAATAAGTGAAAAGGATGGAGTTGGGGGAATCTCAACTCCTTTTGATGAAAATGATAGTTGGACATGGAATTGACATCGAAGAATTGGCTTCGATAAAAAGCGCAGTTACACGGCACACAGGCTTTGCCAAGCGGGTGCTAACAACTAAGGAAATGGAGCGTTTTGCTAGTCTCAAAGGGCGCAGACAGATTGAATACTTGGCTGGTCGCTGGTCGGCTAAAGAAGCCTTTTCCAAGGCTCTGGGAACTGGGATTGGCAAACTGACCTTTCAGGATTTGGAAGTTTTGAACAATGAAAGAGGGGCTCCCTATTTTAGTCAGTCGCCATTTTCAGGAAAGATTTGGCTGTCGATCAGCCATACAGATCAGTTTGTGACAGCAAGTGTCATTTTGGAGGAAAATCATGAAAGCTAGTCCACATAGACCAACCAAGGCTCTGATATATCTAGGAGCTATTCGAAAAAATATCCAGCAAATGGGGGCTCATATCCCTGAAGGAACGCTCAAGTGGGCAGTGGTCAAGGCCAATGCCTATGGACATGGGGCAGTAGCCGTTGCCAAGGCTATTCAAAATGATGTTGATGGATTTTGCGTTTCCAATATCGATGAAGCCATCGAGTTGCGTCAAGCAGGTATAAACAAGAAAATCCTCATCTTAGGAGTTTCTGAGCTAGAAGCTGTTGCTCTAGCTAAAGAATACGATATCACCTTGACAGTGGCTGGACTGGAATGGATTCAAGCGCTGTTAAACAAGGAAGCAGATTTAACTGGCTTGACTGTCCATCTCAAGATTGACTCAGGAATGGGACGGATTGGTTTTAGAGATGCCAGTGAAGCTGATCTGGCTCAAGACTTGCTCCAACAACATGGCGCTCGCATTGAAGGGATTTTTACCCACTTTGCGACTGCAGATGAGGAATCAGATGCCTATTTTAATAAGCAGTTAGAACGATTTAAATCTATTTTGGCAAGTATGAAGGCAGTTCCAGAGCTGGTTCATGCCAGCAACTCGGCAACGACCCTCTGGCATGCAGAGACTATTTTCAATGCAATCCGTATGGGAGATGCCATGTATGGTCTCAATCCAAGTGGAGAGGTTTTGGACTTGCCTTATGCCTTGACTCCAGCCTTGACCTTGGAATCTGCTCTAGTTCATGTCAAGACAGTTTCAGCTGGAGCTTGCATGGGCTATGGAGCCACCTATCAGGCAGATAGTGAGCAAGTCATTGCGACGGTGCCAATCGGTTATGCGGATGGTTGGACACGTGATATGCAGAATTTCACTGTCTTGGTAGATGGCCAAGCTTGCCCAATCGTCGGACGAGTATCTATGGACCAAATTACCATTCGTTTGCCTAAGGTTTACCCGCTAGGCACAAAAGTAACCTTGATCGGCACAAACGGTGACAAGGAAATCACAGCAACTCAGGTAGCGACCTACCGTGGAACCATTAACTATGAAGTGGTTTGCCTCCTCAGCGACCGCATTCCGAGAGAATATTATTAAAAAGAAAGGAGTGGAGCATGAATCTACATCAACCCTTGCATGTCTTACCTGGTGTGGGGCCAAAGTCAGCAGAAAAATACGCCAAACTAGGAATTGAAAACTTGCAAGACCTCTTGCTCTACTTTCCTTTCCGTTATGAAGACTTTAAGACCAAGCAGGTACTGGAATTGGAAGATGGGGAGAAGGCGGTTCTGTCTGGTCAAGTCGTGACTCCTGCCAGTGTCCAGTATTATGGTTTCAAGCGCAATCGCCTGCGTTTTAGTCTCAAGCAGGGAGAAGTCGTTTTTGCGGTGAATTTCTTTAACCAACCCTACTTAGCTGACAAGATTGAACTAGGCGCAACTCTAGCCGTTTTTGGAAAATGGGACCGTGCCAAAGCCAGTCTGACTGGGATGAAGGTCCTGGCTCAGGTGGAGGATGACCTCCAACCTGTCTATCGATTGGCTCAGGGAATTAGTCAAGCCAGTCTGGTCAAGGTCATTAAGACGGCCTTTGATCAGGGATTGGATCTCTTGATAGAGGAAAATCTTCCCCAGTCTTTGCTGGACAAATACAAACTCATGTCTCGTTGTCAGGCAGTCCGTGCCATGCATTTTCCTAAGGATTTGGCAGAATACAAGCAGGCCCTTCGCCGTATTAAGTTTGAGGAACTCTTTTATTTTCAGATGCAGTTGCAGTCGCTCAAGTCTGAAAATAGAGTTCAAGGAAGTGGTCTGGTTCTGAATTGGTCCCAGGAAAAAGTGACAGCCGTTAAAGAAAGTCTTCCTTTTGCCCTGACCCAAGCTCAGGAAAAGAGTTTGCAGGAAATTTTAACTGACATGAAGTCCGACCACCACATGAATCGTCTCTTACAAGGGGATGTAGGGAGCGGAAAGACGGTGGTTGCTGGCCTGGCCATGTTTGCGACGGTGACGGCTGGCTATCAGGCAGCTCTCATGGTGCCAACAGAAATCCTAGCAGAGCAACACTTTGAGAGTTTGAAGGGTCTTTTTCCGAACTTGAAACTCGCTCTCTTGACAGCTTCCTTAAAAGCTGCAGAAAAAAGAGAAGTCTTGGAGACCATTGCCAAGGGTGAGGCCGACTTTATTATCGGGACTCATGCTTTGATACAAGATGGAGTGGATTATGCTCGTCTTGGCTTGATTATCATCGATGAGCAGCACCGTTTTGGTGTGGGGCAAAGGCGTATTCTGCGAGAAAAAGGAGATAATCCTGACGTTCTCATGATGACAGCGACACCGATTCCTCGGACGCTGGCTATCACAGCCTTTGGGGATATGGATGTTTCTATTATTGACCAGATGCCAGCAGGACGAAAACCTATTGTGACTCGCTGGATTAAGCATGAGCAGCTGCCTCAGGTCTTGACTTGGTTAGAGGGAGAAATTCAAAAAGGTTCTCAAGCCTACGTCATCTCTCCCTTGATTGAAGAATCTGAAGCTCTGGACCTGAAAAATGCCGTTGCCTTATCTGAGGAGTTGACAGCTCATTTTGCTGGCAAGGCTGAAGTAGCTCTTCTACACGGTAAGATGAAGAGTGACGAAAAAGATCAGATTATGCAGGAATTCAAAGAGAGAAAAACGAATATTCTGGTTTCGACGACGGTTATCGAGGTTGGGGTTAATGTTCCAAATGCGACCGTCATGATCATCATGGATGCCGATCGGTTCGGTCTCAGTCAGCTTCACCAGCTCAGAGGTCGTGTTGGTCGGGGGAACAAGCAGTCCTATGCTGTTCTCGTTGCCAATCCCAAGACTGAGTCAGGGAAAGACCGCATGCGCATCATGACAGAAACGACTAATGGATTTGTCCTTGCTGAAGAGGATTTGAAAATGCGCGGTTCCGGTGAGATTTTTGGAACTAGACAGTCAGGACTTCCAGAGTTTCAAGTGGCTGATATTATCGAAGATTTTCCGATTTTAGAAGAAGCGAGGAAGGTTGCCAGCTACATTAGTTCTATGGAAGGTTGGAAAGAGGATCCAGAATGGCGGATGATTGCTCTCCATCTGGAAAAGAAAGAACATCTAGATTAATACTCTTCGAAAATCAAATTCAAACCACGTCAACGTCGCCTTGCCGTACTCAAGTACAGCCTGCGGCTAGTTTCCTAGTTTGCTCTTTGATTTTCATTGAGTATAAGCTTTCTCTAAGGAAAACTTAAGCTAGCTTTTAGGATTATTTCTTATAATAGTGTCAACAAAAAAGAAACGAGGACTTTCTCATGACTATTAAAGTAACCTACCAAAAGAAGTTTCAAACTGTCAAACAAGAGAAAGGAGCTAGCACCTATTGATACACAAAGAGCGGAAACGCTCTTTTTATTTTTAAAACTACTTTCAGGTGCTCTGTTTGAAGTTAGAGAATCTAAAATCACTTTCTATTTACCATTCTTTCTTGCATTGCTTTCCTAGATATGCTACAGTTGTGATAGCGATTACAAAATAAAAGGAGTATGCTATGAAAAATCCAGCTTTGTTAGAAGAAATTAAGACTTATAAAGGACGGGATGAGGTTCCAGAAGATTTTGATGCTTTCTGGGATGAGGAACTCAAAAAAGTTTCATCTCTTCCAGCCTACCAGTTGGAGGAAAGAGATTTCCATATTCCTCAAGCCAAGTGCTATGAGCTCACTTTTGAAGGAACCAATGAAGGCAAGGTTTATGCGCGTGTCGTCCTTCCAAAGAGTGAAGGTAAAGTTCCGTTAATCTTCCACTTTCATGGCTATATGGGACGTGGTTGGGACTGGGCCGACATGCTGGCCTATACTGTAGCTGGTTACGGCGTTGTTTCTATGGACGTTCGAGGCCAGTCGGGCTATTCGCAAGATGGCTTGCGCTCTCCACTAGGAAATACGGTGAAGGGGCATATCATCCGTGGTGCTGTGGATGGTCGTGAACATCTCTTTTATAAGGATGTTTATCTGGATATTTACCAGTTGGTTGAAATTGTTGCTAGTCTACCTCAGGTGGATGAGAAGCGACTTTCTAGCTATGGTGCCTCACAAGGAGGAGCTCTAGCATTAGTTGCAGCAGCGCTTAATCCTCGGATTCAGAAAACAGTTGCCATCTATCCCTTCTTGTCTGATTTTAGACGAGTGCTTGAGATTGGCAATACCAGTGAAGCCTATGATGAACTCTTCCGTTATTTCAAGTTCCACGATCCTTTCCATGAAACAGAGGAGGAAATCATGGCGACTCTTGCCTATATCGATGTGAAAAATCTTGCCCATCGTATTAAAGGTGAGGTCAAGATGATTACGGGCTTGGATGACGACGTCTGCTACCCTATTACCCAGTTTGCGATTTACAACCGTTTAACTTGCGATAAGGCCTATCGCATCATGCCAGAGTATGCTCACGAAGCCATGAATGTTTTTGTCAATGACCAAGTTTATAACTGGCTCTGTGGCAGTGAGATTTCTTTTAAGTACGTAAGATAATGAATAAGAGAGCTCGCGAGCTCTCTTTTTATATCAAAATCCTGAAAGTACTTTTAGGAAATTCAAAATATTAAAATAGTTTTAAAAGTGGAATCTATTCTATATCAATTTAGCTATAAAGTTCAGAGTTTATTGTATAATAAGGGAAAGACATTATGCGAAAGGAGGAAATTTTCCGCTGTTTGGTCAGAGAGTAAGAGCAGTGGACGTTTGAAGAATGGGAGGTCTCATTCAGTCGGTTATTTTCTTTTTACTTGTTTAGTTGGAGGAACTAAAAATTTTAAGAAAAAAAGAAAGCGCTTTATTTATGGAGAATATGAAAGGTAAAAAAATGAAGTATAGGGATTTTGATCGAAAACGACGATATGGCATTCGGAAATTTGCAGTTGGGACAGCTTCTGTACTAATTGGAACAGTTGTGATTGGAGTTTCGCCAGTTTTAGCCCAAGAACAGGGAAATGCAGTAGCACCAAGTACTGAAAATGTAGAAAAAGGCAAAGACCAATCATCAGAAGAGGTGCCTAAAGAAGCCGTGGTAGCAAATGTATCTGATGCTGATAAGAACGCAGTTGGGACTGAACTAGATCAAGATAAGCTCAAGAAGCAGGTAGAAGCAAAGATAGCAAATGCAACGGAAACAGCCCTAAAGGAAGAGGAAAAATCAACAGACTCGAATGCTATTCCTCGTGATTATTATTCAAGGGATTTACAGAATGCCACTCCAGTCCTAGAAAAAGAAGATGTTGAAACTAATGCTTCAAATGGTCAGAGAGTTGATCTTTCAAGCGAATTAGAAAAGTTAAAGAAACTTGAAAACGCAACAGTCCACATGGAGTTTAAGCCAGATGCCAAAGCTCCAGCATTCTACAATCTCTTTTCTGTGTCAAGTGCTACTAAAAAAGATGAGTACTTCACTATGGCAGTCTACAATCAAGTAGCTCTGATTGAGGGGCGCGGTGCCAAAGGGGAGCAATTCTATGATAAATATACGGATGCTCCTTTACAAGTACGTCCTGGCCAGTGGAATTCAGTGACTTTCACAGTTGAAAAACCGACAGCAGAATTACCAAATGGCCGAGTGCGTCTCTATGTGAACGGTGTTTTATCTCGAACAAGTCTGAAATCAGGCAACTTCATCAAAGATATGCCAGATGTAACGCATGCTCAAATTGGAGCAACCAAGCGTGCTAGCAATACAGTTTGGGGAAGCAATCTACAAGTTCGAAACCTAACCGTCTATAATCGTGCCTTAAGCCCAGAAGAAGTTCAAACGAGAAGTCAACTATTTGAAAGAGGTGATTTGGAGAAGAAACTTCCTGAGGGTGCGAAAATCTCAGAGAAAGAAGACGTCTTTGAAGGCGGAATGAACAACCAACCAAATAAAGATGGAATCAAGAGTTATCGCATTCCAGCTCTTCTCAAGACGGATAAAGGAACTCTCATTGCAGGTGCAGATGAACGCCGTCTTCATTCGAGTGACTGGGGTGATATCGGTATGGTTATCAGACGTAGTGAAGACAATGGTAAAACTTGGGGAGACCGAGTAACCATTACCAACTTACGTGACAACCCAAAGGCCTCTGATCCATCGATCGGTTCACCAGTGAACATCGACATGACCTTGACTCAAGATCCTGAAACCAAACGCATCTTTGCCATTTATGACATGTTCCCAGAAGGAAAAGGAATCTTTGGTATGTCTTCGCAAAAAGAAGAAGCCTACAAAGAAATCAATGGCAAAACCTATCAAATCCTCTATCGTGAAGGAGAAAAGGAAGCTTATACCATTCGAGAAAATGGTACTGTCTACACACCAGATGGCAAGGCGACGGACTACCGCGTTGTTGTAGATCCTGTAAAACCGGCCTATAGCGACAAGGGTGATCTATACAAGGGTGACCAGCTACTAGGCAATATTTACTTCACAACAAACAAAACTTCTCCATTTAGAATTGCTAAGGATAGTTATCTATGGATGTCCTACAGTGATGACGACGGGAAGACCTGGTCAGCACCTCAAGATATCACTCCGATGGTCAAAGCCGATTGGATGAAATTCTTGGGTGTAGGGCCTGGTGTGGGGATAACCCTTCGTACTGGACCGCATAAAGGTCGAATCGTAGTTCCAGTCTATACGACCAACCGAGCTAACCACCTCAATGGTTCCCAATCATCTCGAATCATCTACTCAGACGACCATGGTAAGACTTGGCATATGGGTGGTGGTGTCAACGACAATCGCAAACTTTATGATGGCACAGTGATTGATTCAAGCACCATGAGCAATTATTATGCTCAAAATACGGAGGCTTCTGTTGTTCAGTTAAACAATGGAGATCTCAAACTCTTTATGCGTGGATTGACAGGAGATTTACAGGTTGCAACCAGTCATGACGGTGGTCTCACTTGGGACAATAACGTTGATCGCTACGATGTACCAGATGTTTATGTTCAAATGGCTGCGACTCATACGGTTCAAAATGGTAAAGAGTATATTCTCTTGGCAAATGCGAACGGTCCAGGTCGTAAAAATGGTTATATTCGAGTGGCTCGTGTAGAAGAAGATGGCCAGTTGACTTGGTTACACCACCATTTGATTCAAGAAGGCGAGTATGCTTATAACTCACTTCAACAGATAGGGCCAGATGAATTTGGGCTTTTATATGAACACCATGCTCCTGGAGGTGTTCCATATACACTCTCCTTCAAGAAATTCAACTGGGATTTCTTAGCCAAGGATTGGATTTCTCCTAAAGAAGCAAAAGTGAAATATGCGATTGAAAAATGGCCAGGCATCCTTGCTATGGAGTTTGATTCGGAAGTATTGGTCAACAAGGCACCAACCCTTCAATTGGCAAACGGTAAAACAGCACGCTTCATGACCCAGTATGACACAAAAACCCTCCTATTTACAATAGATTCAGAGGATATGGGTCAAAAAGTTACAGGTCTGGCAGAAGGTGCAATTGAAAGTATGCATAATTTACCAGTCTCTGTAGCGGGCACTAAGCTTTCGAATGGAATGAACGGAAGTGAAGCCGCGGTTCATGAAGTTCCAGAATTCACAGGCGGTGTAAATGGTGAAGAGGCAGCTGTTCATGAAATTCCAGAGTATACAGGTCCATTAGGTACAGCAGGTGAGGAACCAGCACCAACAGTTGAAAAACCAGAATTTACAGGCGGGGTTAATGCTGTTGAGGCCGCAGTCCATGAAGTACCAGAGTACAAAGGTGGTGTGAATGGCACTGAGGCAGCTGTGCATGAAATTGCAGAATATAAGGGAGCAAATTCGCTTGTAAGTCTTGCTGCAGAAGATTATACTTACAAAGCTCCTCTTGCTCAGCAGACACTTCCTGAAACAGGGAACAAGGAGAGTGGCTTCCTAGCTTCACTAGGACTAACAGCTTTCTTCCTTGGCTTGTTTGCACTAGGGAAAAAGAGAGAACAGTAAGAGTGAACTGACCCCCAAAAGTTGGACAAATAATGATTGAAAGGATTTAGTTCTGTATTGCACAGGACTAGGTCCTTTTAGTTTTACTTTGATTCGTTTGTTATTGTAGTAATCAATGTAGTTGGCAATCGTCTTTTTAATTTTTTTGAGAAGCTGAATCCTTTTCAAAATCATAAAACATCCCTGATTTTAAAATGCCAAAATCTTTCTCAATCATTTTTTGCTTTGATCTAGTAGAGTAATAGTGGTTCTTCCTCCTTTTAACAATCTCTAATCTATAATATTCAATCAGACTCATCATGTATGTAAGACCAGAAACACATATGCCCAATCTATTTGAAAGCCGTTTGAAGTTTTACCCTTGTTCTCGTAAGTTGCTTTCGTAACAAAGTCCCTCAAAAGTTAGATAGAAAAATCTAACTTTGAGAGCATGATTCATTTTATGATGGTCTTTTTTGGTTTGGCAAACGCTGGTATATAGGTTTGTGGTATACTAAAATTATAGAGTTACTATCGTCAGTTCAATTATGAGCGTCTCAGCAAGGACATAGTAACGGGATTGGGTGATGCTGGTCATCAGGGGCTTGATGATGTTTACTATAATCCTAATGGCCACCCACCATACATCGTTTCGGAGGCTAAGTATAATAAAGCAAAATTGAGTAAAGGCTTAGCGGATGGAATGGACCAGATGGATCTTGAATGGATCAATAATCTTTTGGATAGAGTAGTAAGTGAAGAACATTTGGCTGCAATTCAAGATGCTATGGCTAAGAAAATGAAGTGAGGAATAGGATGTTTAGAGATAAATTTAAAAATAAAGATTATTTTATTAAAAGATTAGAATTTAATAGTGAAGTTTTTTATGATTTTGAGGAGATGGCATCAGAGATACAGGATAATAGAATGAGTAGATTTTATTTGATTCAATCTGGTTATTCCGAAAAGCTATTGACCATTAATTATTCCCTAGGATATTCATTAGATGAAGTATTTAAGTGGTTTAAAATTAGTCTCAATTATTATCAAAAATACTATCAAACCAAAGGGAGTATTTATACTCTAATTGATTACCTCTCATTAGCTGTTCTGTTCGAAGACCGCAAAGAAGAATTTATCGAAGATGTTGAGAAAATCTTTAGTAAGTATCAGTCCTTCGTAGATTCAGGCGAGCAGTATGAGGACGGCTACATCGAAACACTTGCTCTTTACTTATTAAAGGGCGATGTTGAGAATTTCCACTCGCATTTGGAATACCTGAATATGATTGGGAATGATGCAGATAGTGTCATTGAAGCGCAGAAGTTCTGGTACTATGCCCACTCAGAAGCTTCATGGTATGACACGCATAAGACAGAGGATGCCTATTATGGTTACTGGAGTTTTGATACCGCTGCCCTTTGCAAGATGCGTGGTATCTATGATGAACGTTTCAAGGATTTGGATTTTTTCCCATACGACCTATTGGTTCAGAAAGATAAATAATATAAGTTGACCGCCCTTTTGGGCGGTTTTTTGTGGTTTGGCAAACGCTGGTATATAGGTTTGTGGTATACTAAAATTATAGAGTTACTATCGTCAGTTTGGTTATGAGCGTATCAGCAAGAACATAGTAACGGGGTTGGGTGATGCTGGCCATTAGGGAATTGATGGTGTTTACTACAATCCAAATGGGAATCCGCCATATATTATCGCTGAAGCTAAGTATAATAAAGCTAGACTTGGTAAAACTAAAGATGGGAAACAGATGAGTAAGTCTTGGGTAAGAAATAGGTTAGAGAAAGCTGTGGGTCTAGATCTTGCGGAAACTATTCGTGAAACTGAATATATCGGAGATGTTCAAAAATATCTATTTAATTTAATGTTAAAAAGAATGGTGAGATCAATGAAGTGAGGAATATGATGTTTAGAGACAAATATAAAGATGAAGATTACTTTAATGAAGTTTATCATTTCAATATTGAGGCGTTTAAGAGAAGAGAATTAGGTACTTATAAGTCCCGTGTTTTACCGCAATACATAAATAGATACTATTCTTCCCAATCTCTCTATACTAGAGAACTAGTATCTATGTGTTATTCCCTAGGACATTCATTAGATGAAGTATTTAAATGGTTTAAAATTAGTCTCAATTATTATCAGAAATACTATCAAACTAGAGGGAGTATTTACACATTAATTGATTACCTATCTCTTGCTGTTCTGTTCGAAGACCGCAAAGAGGAATTTATCGAAGATGTTGAGAAAATCTTTAGTAAGTATCAGTCCTTCGTAGATTCAGGCGAGCAGTATGAGGACGGCTACATCGAAACACTTGCTCTTTACTTATTAAAGGGCGAAGTTGAGAATTTCCACTCGCATTTGGAATACCTGAATATGATTGGGAATGATGCAGATAGTGTCATTGAAGCACAGAAGTTCTGGTACTATGCCCACTCAGAAGCATCATGGTATGACACACATAAGACAGAGGATGCCTATTATGGTTACTGGAGTTTTGATACTGCTGCCCTTTGCAAGATGCGTGGTATCTATGATGAACGTCTCAAAGATTTGGATTTCTTCCCTTATGATCTCTTGGTTCAGGAAGATAGATAATATCTAATTTGACCGCCCTTTTGGGCGGTTTTTACATTCTGCGTTTGTATGATATAATAAATTGAATTTGTTCATGATTTCCAATCAAACATCTTCATGATAAAATCAATCTAGTTAGTCAATTTTAAGGCTACAAAAGTGGACAGGCTACAGGTGAAATCATCAGTGAAATCGTTTCATTTATTGGTCCTGCTAAGTTAGCCAAGATAGCCGGCAAGAGCAAGCTGATTAGCCGATTGTCACAGGTGCCCAAGATTGAAAAGGGTCTATCTTATATAAAACAAGCTCGTACGATGTTGTCTGACAACTATCTGAGCACACTAGCACGGGAGAGCTACGGTGCGACCAAGGACTTCTTTAGAAGTCGTTTGGGGAATCTTTGGGATGACTTTAGTCTCAAGAAGCTCTCCCCTGTGGGGTTGGATGACTTCCGTTATGGAGAGGACATTGGCAAGCATACAGCTCGACTCTACCAGAGTACGGGTGAGAGTGCGGAGTATCAGAGTATACTTCGGGATCTTTATGGCGATGCAAGCGAGCAGAGCGGCCGGAAGGTCGGCCGAGAGTTCAGCAAGGAAGCTAGTGAACAACTATCTAAGCATAGTGATGATGCTGCGAGTACTTCTAAAGGAATTTCAAAAAAAGAATATAATTCGCTTCGCAAGAAAACACCAAGTCAAGAGATACGCGATCATGTCAATAATATTGATGGAGAAAAATTTGATCCAATTTATGGTTATCCAGTTGAAACCCTCGAAGCAGACCATATTGTCTCTATGAAAGAAATTACCGAAATGGATGGATTTGCTCCTCTATCTGATGTTGATAAGGTAGAGGTTTTGAATCTTGAGGATAATTTTATGGGATTAGGTAAACCTACCAATAGTTCCAAAGGGTCTAAAACTTGGAGTGATTGGCAGGGGCATTCCAAATTAGGAGATATTCCGGCTGAGATAAGAGAAAAAATGATAGCTTTGGAGCGTGAAGCTAGAACTAAGCTACAAAATGAAATTTTCAGGAGGTTGAAAAATGACGGAAGTGCTTGATACAAAAGTAGAGAAGAATGGTTTGATCTTTTACGGGACATTCTCTGAAGGTCTTTTTGAGGAATGGCTCAAAGTTGTGAATGTACTGCCCTCGAAGGAACGAATACAAGATGGCCTGCTAATACAAATCGGTTTCAGCATATATAAACTTGCTCAATTGAACATGGACCAATTTAGGATAGTGTCAGTCAACTATGAAACAAATCCTTTTAAAGAGTTTACTGATGATTTGACCTTGGCTCTTTGGATTCAGTCTGAACAAAGTACACTAGCTAAAGAGATTAAGATTGAAGTTTCTGAAATCAGATTTGATGAGAAAATAGTGTTGGCTAAAGGTGTCTTTGAGTGTGAACATTACTATTTGCAGAGACAAGATACTGATCGAAAAGGTGATTCGGGATGGTTTGTTGGCTATCAAAATCAAGATACAGATGATTTTGTTGCTATGTATGCTTTTGAAATATTGAAAAAGAATCCAAAACTAATAAAAACTTTGATTCTACCTGCGGACTACCTAGTAGTAGTTAATGGTGGAGATATTCAGGCGATTCTGAATGAACAAGATGAAGAAATTTTTTCCGCTTCATAAAGTTACCCAACTTGCTTGGGAAAGAAAAGCAACCTATTTTAGATTTTCTAGCTAGTAAATGACGAATGGCATCTAATGGTCTTGTCTATGAACTCAAAAGGAGAAAAATGTTAGAAAAACTTTGTAAAAGTAGTAGACTGCCCTAAGAAGTGATTGAAAATATAAGGAAATTGCTAAAGAATACAGATTTGAACTAGGATTTACAAAGGAGTAGACAGATGAAATTAGACAGCAGGGTTGAACAGGCTTTGCAAGCTATAAATTTTGTGGAGCGCTATAAGGAGCTTTCAGATAAATTTAGTTTAGATAGAACGCCTAAAGACAAACGCTTAAATATTATTACAGGCGAGTTGGTATTTGATGTTTTTGAAAATTTAGGGTATAGAGCTAAATTTGATGGACGTGAAAAATTCTTTTATATTGAGCCTTTTAAAGAAAATGGTTATACTTTTGGATTCCATATTAGTATCTTTAAAGGATTGGTAGAATTGATATGGATTGTTAAGGACTCTCAAAACAAAGTTATACTGGGGACCCCACTGATGGAGTTTTCTAGGAGGCTCATCTCTCCGGATTATAAAATCATGGATCCAGTGATTGCGAATTATGATGACTTTGAAAATGTCATGAAAGTTGCTTTTGGGATGTACGAAGACTTTAAACAGTCTTTTATGAAGATTGAGGCGGAGGATTAATAGATGTTAAAAGATTTTGTCAAAGTGGCAGATATGCCCCAAGAAGTGATTGAAAAATACCAGAATCAAGTTCCAGCGGAGTTGCTACAAATTTGGCAGGAAGATGGTCTGGGAACCTTTTTAGATGGTTATTTGAAGGTGATCAATCCAGAGGATTATCTTGAGCTTCTCCAAGATAGTTATTTCAGAGGAGATGTCGCTTTTCCTATGTTTGTAACAGCATTTGGAGATATTATTACTTGGGAAGAGAACGCCTACGTGGGAATTGTCCAATATAATATTCAGGATTTAGATATTATGATTAAGCGGATGGATCGTTTCATAGAGTATGTTGATGATGAAGATTTCAAAGACGATTATTTCGATATTCCACTCTACAAAAAAGCTGTTGCCAAACATGGTCAATTAGCCTACGATGAATGTTTCGGTTTTGTTCCTTTACTAGCTTTGGGAGGCGTAAAAGATGTGGATCATATGGATAAGGTAAAAACCTTGGAGCACATTTACCTCATGTACCAGCTGACAGGTGGCGTGATGGACGACTAGGAGTTGCTATTTCTTTTTTGAGAACAGTACGAGAGGATGAACTTTCCTTCCAAATGCAAAACAAAAGAACCTCAGAGGAATTCTCTGAGGTTCTTTGCGTTCTAGTTTCCATATTTTTGGTAAAAATCGACCTTGACTTGGATAAAGGTTTCGGATTCGCGTAGTAGTTGCAGGAGGGTAGCACGGGTTTCAAACTCCTCACGTGTTTTAGGGAGACTCCGATTGCGGAAGACTTGCAGATAGCGTTCGATGTCATCAAGTAGGTCATGAGCAGGATTGGTCTGGCTTAGCTGGGCAGCAATCTTAGAAAAGAGCTGGGCTAAAATCAAACTCTCACTTGCGGCCAGGTGACAGGTATTGATCTGCTGGGCCATATTTCGCAGGATGCGACTTTGCCTCTGCCTCATCTCAAAGTAGTGGATGTGGTAGTCTGTCTGGTGAAAGAGGTGATCCGAGTGGTCCAAATAGACAAGCTTGAGGGCTTCATCGAGTAGCACATCTAATTCATCAACGAGTTGGGCTTGGTTGCGTCCGTCTCCTCTTGACAGATAGTATTTAAAGCGAAGCAGGATGTCTTTTAACTTTTCTTCGACCTGAAGGTGGTAGCTTTGGATGGCTTTCTCACGAGAGGGCATATAAAGGTTGACCAATAGAGCAAAGCTTGTCCCGATGAGAAAGAGGAGCACTTCATTGAGTAGGAGGGCTGGGGAAGTAGACTCCTGTACCAAGAGATGGCTGACCAAGACACTGCTAGGGGTGATGCCGATTTCCCAACCCATTTTGTAAGCAAGAGGGACATAGAGAGCCAGATAGAGGCCCAAACTCCAGATGTGAAAGCCTGTCAGCTGAAAGGCTAGAACACCGATGACGAGCGCTAGGAGCATGGAAAAGAGGCGGTTACGTGCTAATTTCAGCGTGCTTCTGCGCGTGTCGGAGAGGCTTAAGAGAGCGATAATTCCAGCTGAAACTGCTGATGATAGATCTAAAAAATAAGCGAGAAAACAAGCGAGACAGGTCGCTAAGATCAGTTTTGTCGTACGTTGAGTGAGGGACATGAAAATTTCCTAAACTAATAGAGTCAAGTGTTTAACGAGGAGTCAGAGACTAGGGGCGAAGTTTTCGGTTTGTAGCATACTCGGCAACGGCTGTAAAGAGGACATCTGTTGAAGAGTTCAGGGCTGTTTCGCAGGAGTCTTGAACGACCCCAATCACAAAACCGACTCCGACAACCTGCATAGCCAAGTCGTTGGAAATCCCAAAGAGGCTACAAGCGACAGGAATGAGGAGAAGCGATCCTCCAGCGATTCCAGAAGCTCCGCAGGCAGAAATGGCAGCCACGACACTGAGCACAAATGCTGTCCCAAAGTCTACCGAGATTCCGAGTGTATTGACAGCAGCCAGGGTCAGGATGTTAATGGTAACGGCAGCGCCAGCCATGTTGATGGTCGAACCAAGCGGGATGGAGACAGAGTAGGTGTCAGGATTCAGTCCCAGGTCTTGACAGAGTTTCATATTGACAGGGATATTGGCGGCAGAGCTACGAGTGAAAAAGGCTGTAATACCACTGACACGTAGGCATTTTAAAACAAGGGGATAGGGATTTTTCCTCATAAAGAGAAAAGCGATGAGCGGGTTGATGACGAGAGCTACAAAGGCCATGGTAGCAATCAAGAGTCCTAGGAGAACACCGTAGTTAGCCAGACTGACAATGCCCTTGTCGGAGATGGTCTTGAAAACCAAGCCTAAAATCCCAAAAGGTGCTAGATTGATAATCCATTCCACGATTTTAGAGGTGACATCTGCCATGGTTCTCAGTAATTCTTTGCTGTGTTTACTTGCTTCTCTCATAGCCAAGCCAAAGATGACTGCCCAAGAGAGAATCCCGATATAATTGGCTTCAACAATGGCATTTAAGGGATTGTCCACCAGTTTGAGCAAGAGATTACTGAGGACTTGACCGATACCGTCAGGAGCAGCAACTTCTGTATTTGCACTGGTCAGGGTGATTTGCACAGGCAGTAAGAAACTAGCTAGAACGGCCACCAATGCAGCAGCAAAGGTTCCTAGCAAGTATAGGAAAATAACAGTCTTCATATTGGTATTTTGCCCCTTTTGGTGTTGGGAAAGGGCATTGGCAACAAGGGCAAAAACCAAAATAGGAGCGATGGCTTTCAGTCCGCCTACAAAGAGGTCTCCGAGTAGGCCAATTCCTGTAAGGTTTGGAAAGAGCATCCCTAATGTAGCTCCCAAAATCATTCCAATAAGGATTCGTTTGATGAGGCTTGCCTTGGTCCAGGCTCTAATGATTCGTTTCATAGCAGTCTCCTTCAAATGTATTGTTTATAATTATAGTATAAATATGCTATAGAGGCAAGTGATATTTTGAAAATAGGAACGATAATTGAATAATTATGAAAGAAAAGAGAAGGACGATTTTATGGTATAATAGTAAAAAGGAGTTTTATATGCAAGATTTTTTTCAACGCTATTTTGATAAACTTGATTTAACAACCATGTTAGAGAATCTCTTGACCAAGGTGATTTCTCTTTTGATTTTGTTTTTACTATTTTATATAGCTAAAAAGATGCTTCATGCGACTGTACGAAAGATTGTCAAGCCCTCGCTTAAATTTTCCAATCGGGATGCAGGCAGACAAAAGACCATTTCTCGTTTGCTTGAAAATATTTTTAACTACACACTCTATTTCTTTTTGATTTACTGTATCTTGTCTATTTTGGGTTTGCCAGTTTCTAGCCTCCTTGCTGGTGCGGGGATTGCTGGGGTAGCCATTGGTATGGGGGCGCAAGGTTTTCTGTCCGACGTTATCAATGGTTTCTTTATCCTCTTTGAACGCCAGCTCGATGTGGGCGACGAGGTAGTTCTCACAAATGGTCCTATTACCGTTTCTGGAAAGGTCGTTAGTGTAGGAATTCGTACAACGCAACTGAGAGGTGATGATCAAGCCCTTCACTTTGTTCCTAACCGTAATATCACCGTCGTCAGCAATCTATCTCGTACTGAATAGCCCTGCTATTTTAGCAGATTTGTGGTACAATAGAAGGAGTTTGGTAAAGGAGAGAGTATGCTATTTGTAGAGAAAAAATTAGGTCACGATTGTACATGGATAGACCTTGATGTAGATAAGATTAAAAACATGGAAGACCTTTCGGACGTCTATGGATTGGACAAGGAAACCATCGAGTATGCTCTAGATAGAAATGAACGCGCCCACATGGATTATAACCGTGAAACGGGGACGGTAACCTTCATTTATAATGTTCTTGATTTAGAAAAAGATAAAGAATATTATGAAGCGATTCCGATGACCTTTATCGTTGAAAAACAACGGTTGATTACTATCAGCAATCACAAGAATACTTATGTGATTGAACGTATGGCGACCTACCTTGAAAGCCATGAAATTATTTCCATCTACAAATTTCTTTTTGCCAGTTTAGAGATTATTAGTAATGCTTACTATCCAGTTATTGAAGAAATGGATAAAAGTAAGGATGAAATCAGTGCACTTCTTCGTCAAAAAACAACTAAAAAAAATCTTTTTGCCCTATCTGACTTGGAAACTGGTATGGTTTACCTGACAGCTGCTGCCAAACAAAATCGTCTCCTCTTGGAACATATCCAAGTGCATGCTCTTTATCGTAATTTTAATGAGGTAGAAAGAGAGCAGTTTGACGATGCCATGATTGAAGCCCATCAGTTGGTTTCGATGACAGACTTGATTTCTCAAGTTTTGCAACAACTCTCAGCCTCTTATAACAACATCCTAAACAATAATCTGAATGATAATTTGACAACTTTGACAATTATCTCAGTCTTGCTAGCTATCCTTGCGGTTATTACAGGATTTTTCGGAATGAATGTTCCTTTACCGTTTACAGATGAACCAAATGCTTGGATTTATATTTTATTAGCTAGTTTAATATTGTGGGGAATCTTAGCTCAGTATCTAAAGAAAATTGCTAGAAATTAAAAAGAAAAGGAGCCAGAATGGCGATTGAAAACTATATGCCAGATTTTGCTGTGGAAGCAGTTTATGATCTGACAGTCCCAAGCCTGCAGGCGCAGGGGATCAAGGCTGTTTTGGTCGATTTGGATAATACCCTCATTGCTTGGAACAACCCTGATGGGACACCAGAGATGAAGCAATGGCTACATGACCTCCGGGACGCGGGCATTCGCATTATCGTGGTCTCAAATAATACCAAAAAACGGGTTCAACGTGCAGTTGAAAAATTTGGGATTGATTACGTTTATTGGGCCTTGAAGCCCTTCACATTTGGGATTGACCGTGCTATGAAGGAATTCCACTATGAGAAAAATGAAGTGGTCATGGTCGGCGATCAACTCATGACGGATATTCGTGCAGCGCACCGTGCAGGAATTCGTTCGATTTTAGTCAAACCCTTGGTCCAACACGACTCCATCAAAACGCAGATTAACCGAGCTCGTGAGCGCCGTGTTATGCGAAAAATCACTGAAAAGTACGGACCGATTACATATAAAAAAGGAATTTAACTATGGAAGAAATTCTCTGTATCGGTTGTGGAGCAACCATTCAGACGACAGATAAGACTGGTCTTGGCTTTACACCCCAGTCGGCACTTGAAAAAGGTTTGGAGACTGGTGAAGTTTATTGCCAACGCTGTTTCCGTCTCCGTCATTACAATGAAATCACAGATGTCCAGTTGACGGACGATGATTTCCTCAAGCTCTTGCACGAGGTAGGAGACAGTGATGCCTTGGTGGTCAATGTCATTGATATCTTTGATTTTAATGGCTCTGTCATCCCAGGCTTACCACGTTTTGTATCGGGCAATGATGTCCTCTTGGTTGGAAATAAAAAAGATATCCTGCCCAAGTCTGTTAAACCGGGCAAGATTAGCCAGTGGCTGATGGAACGTGCTCACGAAGAGGGCTTGCGTCCTGTGGACGTCGTCCTGACTTCGGCACAGAATAAGCATGCCATTAAGGAAGTCATTGATAAAATCGAGCACTACCGTAAGGGGCGTGATGTCTATGTGGTTGGGGTGACCAACGTTGGAAAATCAACCCTTATCAATGCCATTATCCAAGAAATTACGGGTGACCAGAATGTCATCACGACTTCGCGCTTCCCAGGGACAACCTTGGACAAGATCGAGATTCCGCTTGACGATGGTTCTTATATTTACGATACACCAGGGATTATCCACCGCCACCAGATGGCTCATTACTTGACGGCTAAAAACCTCAAGTATGTCAGCCCTAAAAAGGAAATTAAGCCCAAAACCTATCAGCTCAATCCTGAACAAACCCTGTTTCTAGGTGGTCTTGGACGTTTTGACTTCATATCAGGTGAGAAGCAAGGTTTTACTGCTTTCTTTGACAATGAACTCAAACTCCACCGTACCAAGCTAGAAGGCGCTAGTGCTTTTTATGACAAGCACCTGGGAACTCTCCTCACACCACCAAATAGCAAGGAAAAAGAAGATTTTCCAAAACTAGTCCAGCATGTCTTTACCATCAAGGACAAGACTGATCTAGTCATCTCAGGACTAGGCTGGATCCGTGTAACAGGAATAGCCAAAGTCGCCGTCTGGGCACCAGAAGGCGTCGCCGTCGTCACACGAAAAGCCATTATTTAAAATAAAATCACTGAGCGAACAAAGTGAGCTCATACAGAGATAGTTATTGCCCGTGGTGTGATTGCCAATCTTTAGATTGGCAAGGGGCACAATTGAGACCTAGGCTCAATTGTGAGGTCAGGAAATCCATTTTTCAAAGATAAAATCTTTGAAAAATTAGTTCCGACCGTCCCTCACCACCTAAAATAACTATCAAAAAAGGAAGAAAGAACATGTCATTAACATCGAAACAACGTGCCTTCCTCAACAGTCAGGCACACACCCTCAAACCTATCATCCAAATCGGGAAAAATGGACTCAACGACCAAATCAAAACCAGCGTCCGTCAAGCTCTTGACGCTCGTGAATTGATCAAGGTTACACTCTTACAAAACACAGACGAAAACATCCACGAAGTAGCTGAAATCTTGGAAGAAGAAATCGGTGTGGATACTGTCCAAAAAATCGGACGCATCTTGATTTTGTTTAAACAATCTAGCAAGAAAGAAAATCGCAAGATTTCTAAAAAAGTTAAAGAAATCTAAACACCTACTCCAAGAACTGTTTTTACAGAGAATTAAAGGAAGACGAGCCTATGGCAATCGAATTATTGACTCCCTTTACCAAGGTAGAGTTGGAGCCAGAAATCAAGGAGAAAAAACGCAAACAAGTTGGGATTTTAGGGGGAAATTTTAACCCCGTTCACCATGCCCATCTTGTTGTAGCGGACCAAGTACGACAACAGTTAGGACTGGATCAGGTTCTGCTCATGCCAGAATACCAACCTCCTCATGTAGACAAAAAAGAAACCATCCCTGAACACCACCGCCTCAAGATGCTTGAATTGGCGATTGAGGGTATTGAAGGTCTCGCCATTGAAAACATCGAGCTAGAGCGCAAGGGCATTTCCTACACCTACGACACCATGAAGCTTCTAACTGAGAAGAATCCAGATACGGATTATTACTTCATTATCGGGGCTGATATGGTGGACTATCTGCCTAAGTGGTACCGAATTGATGAGCTGGTCGACATGGTTCAGTTTGTAGGGGTTCAGCGTCCGCGCTACAAGGCAGGGACTTCCTATCCAGTTATCTGGGTGGATGTGCCTCTCATGGACATCTCGTCCAGCATGGTGCGTGACTTCTTTGCCCAAGGTCGGAAGCCCAACTTTCTCCTACCTCAGCCAGTGCTAGACTACATCGAGAAGGAGGGGCTTTACTGATGGCATACCAAGACTATATCAACTGTTCCCGAGAGGCTTTGTTGGAAAAAATGGCAGAGCTTCTGCCTGAAAAACGCTTAACCCATTGCTTGGGGGTGGAGCGTGCAGCCATAGAGCTTGCCCAGCGATTCGGAGTTGATGCCGAGAAAGCAGGTCTAGCAGGCCTCCTTCATGACTATGCTAAAAAGTTGTCAGATCAGGAATTTCTAAACTTGATTGACCGTTATCAGCTAGACCCCGACCTCAAAAACTGGGGCAATAATGTTTGGCATGGCATGGTTGGAATTTACAAGATTCAGGAAGATTTGGATTTGCATGATCCAGAGATCCTGCGGGCCATTGAAATCCATACAGTCGGTGCTGACCAGATGACAGATCTAGATAAGGTCATCTACGTCGCAGATTATATCGAGCATAACCGTGCCTTTCCGGGAGTGGACCAGGCGCGTGAGATTGCAAGTCTATCGCTTGATAAGGCGGTGGCCTATGAAACAGCGCGAACTGTGGAACATTTGGCTCATCAGGGATTCCCTATCTATCCCCAAACCCTTGAAACCTATAACGCCTTTGTACACTATTTGAAAGAGGACTAAATGAACGAAAAAGAATTACTAGAACTAGTCGTGAAAGCGGCTGATGAGAAACGTGCGGAGGATATTCTCGCACTTGATGTACAAGATTTGACCAGCGTGACGGACTACTTTGTTATCGCTAGCTCGATGAATAGCCGTCAGTTGGACGCTATTGCTGATAACATTCGTGAAAAAGTAGCGGAAGCAGGCTTTAAAGGCAGTCATGTCGAAGGTGATGCAGCTGGAGGCTGGGTTTTGCTGGACCTCGGCGGTGTCGTTGTGCATATCTTCTCGGAAGAAATGCGTGCCCACTATAACCTAGAAAAACTATGGCATGAGGCGGATTCAGTAGATATTTCAGAAGCCTTGGCCTAGTAGATGAACTCAGTTGCAGGCAACTGGGTTTTATTTGCTTATTTTAGAAAAAATGGATAGAAAGGTGAGGGCGTCGTGTTTTGTTCATCTCGAAACTGAACACGAGCTAAAAGCTGCGAGAAAAAGAGTAACTTCCTTTGTATCTGATGATACAGCAGAAAGTTTCCTATTTTCTCCTTGCTTTTAACGCTCTTTGTATCTTAGAAAGGATTTGAACCCGTCCTGTAATCGTCGGAAAATAGATAGCCTTCCTTGGAGCTCGGCTCCATCGTCAAGCTCCTAATTTTCATTCCGATTACGGGCGGACTTGGTATCATGATTATGGCAACTTATGAAACCTTTGCGGCTGTTTACGATGCTGTAATGGACGATAGTTTATATGATAAATGGACGGATTTTTCTCTGCGTCATTTGCCTAAGACCAAGGAGAGAAAGACGCTTTTGGAATTGGCTTGTGGAACAGGTATCCAGTCTGTCCGCTTTTCTCAGGCTGGCTTTGATGTGACAGGACTTGACTTGAGCGCGGATATGCTGAAGATTGCTGAGAAGAGAGCGACTTTAGCCAAGCAAAAGATTTACTTTATTGAAGGCAATATGCTGGATTTATCCAAGGCTGGTAAGTACGACTTTGTTACGTGTTACTCGGACTCTATCTGCTACATGCAGGATGAGGTCGAGGTAGGAGACGTCTTTAAGGAAGTGTATAGTGCCCTCAATGAAGATGGAGTTTTTATCTTTGATGTGCATTCGACCTACCAGACAGATAAAGTTTTTCCAGGCTATTCCTACCATGAAAATGCGGAAGATTTCGCTATGCTTTGGGACACCTATGAGGACGAAGCTCCTCACTCCATCGTGCATGAGTTGACTTTCTTTGTCAAGGAGGCTGACGGTTCCTTTAGTCGCCACGATGAAGTGCATGAGGAGCGGACCTATGAGGTCTTGACCTATGATATTTTGCTGGAGCAGGCTGGTTTCAAGTCCTTCAAACTCTATGCGGACTTTGAGGACAAGGAGCCGACAGAAACCAGCACACGTTGGTTTTTTGTCGCGCAGAAGTAGGAGATGGATATGGTTCGATCAAAATATTCTTGGGAAGAAGTTTCGCAGTTTAATCGTATTCGTCAAAATGGAACGCTTTGGGAGAAAGATGGACAATACTTCTATGTTCAGGAAGAAGGAACCGTATTTTCAGAGTTAGTCGTTTACGATATGTCTAAGAAACTTTTTGATATGTTAGTAAATGAAATAAAATCGGAGGATGATATCCGACATATGCTGATGTATGGAACATGGCCAATGACAGTTGCTGGATGCCATAGACCAACTATGTTGATAGCTTATCCTGAGTTACAAAAAAATTATAGTAATGAACAACTGGCAGAAATCCTTCCAGTAGGAGAAAAACAATGGCTTAACTGGAGAGGAAGATTGCCTGAGCGGTATCGTAGATTTCGTCATTAGAAAGGGAGAACATCATGACCATCACAGGTATTATCGCGGAGTTCAATCCTTTTCATAATGGCCACAAATACCTGCTTGAGCAGGCGGAGGGATTGAAAATCGTTGCCATGTCAGGGAATTTCATGCAGCGTGGAGAGCCTGCTATCGTAGACAAGTGGACACGTGCCCAGATGGCGCTGGAAAATGGAGCGGATTTGGTAGTGGAATTGCCCTTTTTAGTCAGTGTTCAGGCAGCAGACTTCTTTGGACAAGGAGCTGTGGATATCTTGGCTCGGTTGGGTATTGATACTCTAGCTTTCGGGACGGAGGGAGTTCTGGATTATCAGAAAATTGCTGACCTATACACGGAGCAAGGTGCTGAGATGGAGAATTTTGTGGATAATCTGCCTGATTCCCTCTCCTATCCCCAGAAAACCCAAACTATGTGGAAGGAATTTGCAGGTCTTGATTTTTCAGGCAATACACCCAATCATGTTCTAGCTTTGGCCTATGCCAAGGCGGTTGCGGGACGTAGAATCAAACTCCATCCGATTCAGCGTCAGGGAGCTGGTTATCATTCTGTGGATAAGGATGTGGACTTTGCCTCGGCAACAGCTCTCCGTCAGCATCAATCAGACCAAGATTTCTTAGAACGTTTTATGCCTTCTCTTGCCCTCTTTGTCCAGGCCAGTAAGGTGAGTTGGGATGACTATTTTCCCTTGCTCCGCTATCAAATTTTGTCAAATCCAGACCTAACGACCATCTATCAGGTCAATCAGGAAATGGCTGTGCGCATCAAGGAAGCTATCAAGACGGCTCAGTCTGTAGAGGAATTGGTTGGAGCAGTTGCCACCAAACGCTACACCAAGGCGCGTGTACGTCGCCTCTTGACCTATATCTTGGTGCAAGCTAGAGAAAGAACCTTGCCAGAAGGCATCCATGTCCTTGGATTTACCGAAAAAGGCAGACAACATCTCAAGTCTCTGAAAGAGCAGGTCTCTCTAGTGAGCCGAATTGGCAAAGAACCTTGGGATGCTATGACTCAAAAGGCAGACCAGATTTACCAACTAGGACAGCTAAGTATCGCAGAGCAGAATTTCGGTAGAGTGCCTATCAAAATCGAATCAAACTAAGTCTACTGAAAGGTAGGCTTTTTTAGAAGATTTTCGAATAAATAGATATAAAAGAAACATCTTGTACAAGTTCCTGACAATTTCTTTCTTTTCGTGTATAATAGTGGAAAAGAGGTAAAACGAGGTATGGTTATGGAAGCAGTTCTTTACTCAACATTCCGAAATCATTTAAAGGACTACATGAAGAAGGTAAATGATGAGTTTGAGCCTTTGACGGTGGTCAATAAAAATCCAGATGAGGATATTGTAGTCCTTTCAAAGAGCGAATGGGACAGTATTCAAGAAACCCTGAGAATCGCTCAGAACAAGGAACTTTCTGACAAGGTCTTGCGAGGAATGGCTCAAGTTCGTGCTGGAAGTACTCAGGTGCATGTCATTGAGGAGTGAGAAATGCTGCTCAGATTTACAGAAGATGCCTGGGCGGATTATTACTATTGGTAAAACCAGGACAAGAAAACACTAAAAAGAATCAATAAATTAATCAAGGATATTCAACGCGATCCTTTTGTAGGAATGGGGAAACCAGAACCGCTCAAGTATGATTATCAAGGTGCTTGGTCACGTCGCATTGATGCAGAAAATCGCTTGATTTATATGATGGATGGAGATAGCGTGGCTTTCTTGTCCTTCAAAGATCATTACTAAGTCTACTGAAAAGTGGGCTTTTTTATTTTAGAAATTTTAGCTAGTAAATTGAAGGTAAATTTTTGGAAAATGACAGATTTCCTAAGTTAAGAAATCAGTGAAAAATTTTAGTATAATAACTAAATTCTTGTCCCTTGAATCCGCTTTATAACTCTTATTTTGTGGTATAATCATAATAATATGGATTAAAAGAGGTATATATGAAAAATATAATGACGAGGATTCTTAATTTTCTTCTGAAATTCAAACCATTGAAATATTTATTGAAAAGGCCATCATGGAGTAGTAATGTTAGAGTTGTTGAGTGGTATAAAATATTTATAGCCAGTATATGGGTACTATATCTTGCGCTGGAGATTGAACAATTTAAACGCTTTGCTTTACCTATCTATAAATTTGTATCTAATTATAATTTTTTAAAAGATATTATTTCGATTTTGTATGCGAATCGTGTAATAATATTGTTAGCACTGACTATACCAACAATACTATTCTGGTTTTTAGACATAATTTTTAAAAAAATTAGTTATAAGAAACTGGACCCAGAGCTATTTCCGGAATATGACTTGGGTGACTATCCTTTTCAAACTCATCTGGTGGAGTTTTTAAATAGTTCAGATTCTATTCATAATGTCTTCTGGTTGGATGGTTCTTGGGGAAGTGGGAAAACATTTTTTATAAAGACGTTTTTTGAAAATCAAATTTACAAAAAGAAAGAAATCTACTATATTTCTTGCTTTGGGATCAAAACAAGAGAGCAAGCAGAGAAGATATTGATTAATGAGATAGAAAAACAATCCATACTCGGGAATTTGGACTTTATTCCACTTGTTGGAGGAGTTTTTAAATGGTTCTTTAAAACAGTTGGAACGGATTTGATGAAGCGAGATTCTATCATCATTTTTGATGATTTTGAACGGGTTTCATATGTAGCAAAATCAGATAACTCTTCAGATGCAGCAAAATCAGATGAGCGTTTAGATGAAGCAAAATCTGATAACCCTTCAGATTACAATGATTTATTGGGTTATATTGACTATCTTTCTGAGAATAAAAAATTTAAAATTATTGTAATTTTAAATAGTAAGGAAATAGAATCAACAAAGAAATATCTCATTGATAATAAATTTAAGCTGAATCATAATAGAATGGTATCTACAGGAGAAGTCATAGATAACATTTTGAAAAAGAGTAAATTGAGAGATGATGACTTTGGGAAAATGTTATCATTGATTTTTAAAATTTATTATGTAGATATAGAGGAAAGAGTTGTACAAGATAAAAATAATAATTCAAAAGCAAAAAAACCAAATCTGAGAGAGTTCCAGAAGTCGTTAGAAGAACTTTCAAATAAAACTGATAATAATGAGAAAGCAGACTACATTATTAAGTGGATGAATGGTTGCGAGGAAACAGAGAGTATTCTAGTATTATTTTTTGAATCTTATAAGCGTTTTAATTGGATAGACAAATATAACAAGTTATTTGAGTCTGAAGGATATTTTCATTTTGAAATGTTAGCAAAGATTGTAGATTTTAATATTGAAGATCTTATAGAAATTTCAGATGATTTTTCGAACATAGATAAAAAATCATATAATAAGAAAAAGGCCTATCTTTCTCAACTTTTATCGTGTTTATGGGAGATAGGGTTAAGAGATTTATTTTTATCAGAAGAAACCGAGGATGTATTTTATCGTAACGGTAATCATTCTGGTTATGATATAGAGGAACGTCTAGTTGAAATATACTATGATGTTTTAGACAATAATATAAAAGATAATTATACAATTAATGACAGGGAGAAATTAGAAGCCCCAGAATATCAGAACTTTATAAAAAAATATCTACCTTTGGAATCGAAGGGGCAAATCACAATTAATCACATTCCATTATATGAATTAATACAATAGAGCTTAGAATTAGATGGCTCTTTGTCTAAATTTCAATAGAAACTCTTCAATTTGGGTTTGTGAAAATCGGTTTTTTATGATAGAATATTAAGGAATGTATGTCATTCGATAAACAAATTTAATGAGGTAAAAACATGGAAATCATGACACTTGCGATTGCTGTTTTTGCCGTCATCATTGGTTTAGTCATTGGATATGTCAGCATCTCAGCTAAGATGAAATCATCTCAAGAAGCTGCAGAGTTGATGCTTCTAAATGCTGAACAAGAAGCAACTAATTTACGAGGACAAGCTGAGCGTGAAGCGGATTTATTACTAAATGAAGCCAAAAGCGAAAGCAAGTCTCTTAAAAAAGAAGCACTATTGGAGGCCAAAGAGGAAGCCAGAAAATACCGTGAAGAAGTGGACGCTGAATTTAAGTCAGAACGTCAGGAGCTCAAGCAAATTGAAAGTCGTTTGACGGAGAGAGCTACGAGCCTTGACCGCAAAGACGACAATTTGACGAACAAAGAAAAAACACTTGAACAAAAAGAACAAAGTATTTCTGATAGAGCAAAAAACCTTGATGCACGTGAAGAGCAATTAGAGGAAGTCGAAAGACAAAAAGAAGCTGAACTTGAACGTATCGGTTCCCTTTCCCAAACTGAGGCTCGAGATATTATCTTGGCTCAGACAGAGGAAAACTTGACCAAGGAAATTGCTAGCCGCATTCGTGAGGCTGAGCAAGAAGTTAAGGAACGTTCAGACAAGATTGCGAAAGATATCTTGGTTCAGGCTATGCAGCGTATCGCTGGTGACTATGTAGCAGAGTCAACAAACTCGACAGTTCACCTACCAGATGATACCATGAAGGGACGCATTATCGGTCGTGAAGGACGTAATATTCGTACCTTTGAAAGTTTGACAGGGGTAGATGTCATCATTGACGACACGCCAGAAGTGGTAACCTTGTCAGGATTTGATCCGATTCGTCGTGAAATTGCTCGTATGACCATGGAAATGTTGCTCAAAGACGGCCGCATCCACCCAGCTCGTATCGAGGAGTTGGTGGAGAAAAACCGTCAAGAGATTGACAATAAGATCCGCGAATACGGTGAGGCTGCTGCCTATGAGATTGGTGCGCCAAACCTTCATCCAGACTTGATGAAGATTATGGGACGCTTGCAGTTCCGTACTTCTTATGGACAAAATGTCTTGCGTCATTCGATTGAGGTTGCTAAGTTATCTGGTATTATCGCGAGTGAACTTGGTGAAAATGCAGCTCTTGCCCGTCGTGCTGGTTTCCTTCATGACATCGGGAAAGCTATTGACCGCGAGGTTGAAGGTAGCCACGTTGAGATTGGTACGGAGTTGGCTCGTAAGTACAAGGAACACCCAGTTGTGGTGAATACGATTGCTAGCCACCACGGAGATGTCGAAGCCGAAAGCGTCATTGCAGTGATCGTTGCTGCAGCAGATGCCTTGAGTGCAGCGCGTCCAGGTGCTCGTAGTGAATCTCTTGAAAACTATATCAAGCGTCTTCACGATTTGGAAGAAATCGCCAATGGCTTTGAAGGCGTGCAAAATAGCTTTGCCCTTCAAGCAGGACGTGAGATCCGTATCATGGTTAATCCAGGACAAATCAAAGACGACAAAGTCACAATCTTGGCTCACAAAGTTCGTGAGAAAATTGAAAATAATCTCGATTACCCAGGAAATATCAAGGTAACCGTAATCCGCGAACTTCGTGCAGTAGATTATGCTAAATAAATAAGAAAGAGCAGTTGAAATATTACTGCTTTTTTGTTACACTAGATAGAAAGACTGTAGGAGGATAACTGACGCTATCATCAGTATCCGAGAGAAATTTCATTTTATTTCACAGACTAACTAAAGGAGACATAATGGCAGACCGAGGCTTGCTAATCGTTTTTTCTGGTCCTTCAGGAGTTGGGAAAGGAACGGTTAGAAGAGAGATTTTTGAGAGTTCTGAGAATCAATTTCAATATTCTGTATCGATGACGACACGTGCGCAACGTCCTGGTGAAGTGGACGGGGTGGACTATTTCTTCCGTACTCGTGAAGAGTTTGAAGAGCTGATCCGTCAAGGTCAGATGTTGGAATATGCAGAATATGTCGGTAATTACTATGGAACTCCTTTGACCTATGTCAATGAAACTCTGGATAAGGGAATCGATGTCTTTCTTGAGATTGAAGTCCAAGGAGCTCTTCAGGTTAAGAAAAAGGTCCCAGACGCTGTCTTTATCTTTCTAACGCCACCAGATTTGGATGAATTGCAAGATCGTTTGGTAGGTCGTGGAACAGATAGTGCAGAAGTGATTGCCCAACGAATCGAAAAAGCCAAGGAAGAAATTGCCCTCATGCGTGAGTATGATTATGCTATTGTCAACGATCAGGTGCCCCTCGCTGCTGAACGTGTCAAGCGTGTGATCGAAGCAGAACACTTCCGTGTGGACCGTGTTATTGGTCACTACCAGGAGATGTTGCCAAAATCTCCAACTACTCGATAAACTATAGGAAACAGGTACAAGCAAATGATGTTAAAACCCTCTATCGATACCTTGCTAGACAAGGTACCATCAAAATATTCACTCGTAATCTTGGAAGCAAAACGTGCCCACGAACTAGAAGCAGGTGCGCCAGCTACTCAAGAGTTTAAGTCTGAAAAATCAACTCTTCGCGCTTTGGAAGAAATCGAGTCAGGAAACGTTACGATTCACCCAGATCCAGAAGGAAAACGTGAAGCGGTTCGTCTCCGTATCGAAGAAGAGAAACGCCGCAGAGAAGAAGAAGAAAAGAAAATCAAAGAGCAAATCGCTAAAGAAAAAGAAGATGGTGAAAAAATTTAAGGTTGGGGGGACTCAATCTTATTTTTTCTATTGCAAGAATTTGCTGACAAGAAGGAGGTGGGAAGATGGCTATTGCAAAGATTATCGTGGATATTCCCTTGATGCAGACGGACCAGCCCTATAGTTATAAGGTACCTGAGGAATTTGTAGACATGCTGGAAGTTGGTATGCGAGTCCATGTTCCTTTTGGCAAGGGCAATCGTTTGATCCAAGGGATTGTGTTGGGCTTGGAGTTCCAGTTGGATGAAGAAGTGGCTGATCAGGACTTGAAAGAGATTGCAGAAGTCCTAGACTTTACGCCCGTCTTGACCCAGGAGCAACTCTGGCTGGCTGAGGAGCTACGTAAGTCTGTCTTTTCTTACAAAATCTCCATTCTAAAAGCCATGCTTCCAGGATTTTTAAACTCCAGTTATGATAAGATTCTCTATCCTCTAGAAGACCTAAGTCAGGCAGACAAAGAGCGCTTGTTTGGTTCAGAAGATTCGCTAGCCTTTTCTTCTCTAGATTTAGCTAAGCAGGCAGAAATGATGCGCTTGACCAGAAAAGGGTTGCTTCGTTTAGAGTACCAGGCAGTCGATCAGAAGAAGGTCAAGACCCAGTCTTGGTATGAGGTTCATGTCGAGCGGTTAGAAGGTATTGAGATTTCTGCGCGTGCTAAGAAAAAGGCAGAGCTCAGAGACTATTTGCTTGCTCATGCGGGAAGTGCTCCTCTGGCTAGTTTGTTAGAGTCCTACTCGCGGGAGCAAGTCAACTTCTTTGTGGAACAAGGAGCTCTAACCCTAGTACAAAAGGAAGTGCAACGTTCAGCTGTTTATTTTGAAGGCATTGAAGCCAGCCAACCTTTGGAATTGAATCCTGAACAAAGACAGGCACGTGATGCGGTTGTCAGTGCTATTAGCAGTCAACAGCCTCCTTTCCTCCTTCAAGGAATTACAGGAAGTGGGAAAACGGAGGTATACTTGCAGATTATCCAAGGGGCCTTGGACAAGGGCAAGACGGCTATTTTACTGGTACCTGAGATTTCTTTGACGCCACAAATGACGGAGCGGTTCGTTGCTCGTTTCGGCGAGAAAGTAGCTATTCTTCACTCAGGCCTGTCCAATGGTGAAAAGTACGATGAATGGCGCAAGGTTGAGCGTGGCGATGCCCAAGTTGTCGTTGGCGCTCGATCAGCTATCTTTGCTCCTTTGAAAAATCTAGGTGTCATGATTATCGATGAAGAGCATGAAGCTAGCTACAAACAAGACAGCAATCCCCGTTATCATGCCAGAGAGGTCGCCATTTTACGGGCCCAGTACAATCAAGCAGCACTGGTCCTTGGTTCGGCAACACCGAGCTTAGAAAGCCGTGCGCGGGCTGGCAAAGGTGTTTATCAACACTTACGCCTGACCCAACGAGCCAATCCTTTAGCCACCATTCCTGAGGTTCAAGTGATTGACTTTCGTGACTATATCGGGCAGAATGAGACATCAAACTTTACGCCTCCTTTGCTAGAGGCCATTCGAGATCGCCTGGATAAAAAAGAACAGGTAGTCCTCATGCTCAACCGTCGGGGTTATTCTAGCTTTGTCATGTGTCGGGAGTGTGGGACGGTGGATACTTGTCCCAACTGTGACATTTCTCTGACTCTCCACATGGATACCAAGACTATGAACTGCCATTACTGTGGCTTTTCTAAGGGAATTCCTCATGTCTGTCCCAACTGTCAGAGCCGCAGTATTCGCTACTACGGTACAGGAACTCAGAAAGCCTACGATGAGCTAGCAGAGCTCTTTCCTCAGGTCCGCATTCTGCGGATGGATGTGGATACGACCCGCAAGAAAGGTAGTCACCAAGCTCTTCTTGACCAGTTTGGTCAAGGGGAGGCAGATATCTTGCTGGGAACTCAGATGATTGCCAAGGGATTGGATTTTCCAAATGTGACCCTAGTCGGAGTGCTCAATGCGGATACGGTCTTGAACTTGCCTGATTTCCGTTCTTCTGAGAGAACCTTCCAGCTCTTAACTCAGGTTGCTGGTCGCGCAGGTCGTGCGGAAAAAGCAGGGCAGGTCTTGATCCAGTCATACAATCCTGAGCACTATGCCATTCGTTTTGCCAAAGATCAGGACTACGAAGGCTTTTACGCTTATGAAATGAGTATCAGACGCCAACTTGGCTACCCACCTTATTATTTCACTATTGGGATTACCCTCTCTCACAAGAACGAAGAAGAGGTTGTCAAACGTGCCTATGAAGTTATGGGGATTTTGCGCTCAGGTTTATCGGAAACTAGTAAAATCCTTGGACCAACGCCAAAACCCATCGCCCGTACCCACAACCTTTATCATTACCAGATTTTGATTAAATACCGTTTAGAAGATGAGCTGGGACCAACTCTCAATCGAGTTTTGGCCTTGACTCAAGAACGGGAAAATAGCGAGCTCCGTCTCAGCATTGACCATGAGCCGCAGCAATTTTTATAAGAAGGAGAAGAAATGACAAAACTAATCTTTATGGGGACACCTGAATTTTCAGCGACAGTTTTGAAGGGGTTGTTATCAGATGATCGTTACGAGATTCTAGCTGTTGTGACCCAGCCAGACCGCGCTGTCGGCCGTAAAAAAGTGATCCAAGAAACCCCGGTTAAGCAGGCTGCCAAAGAAGCAGGCCTTCCCATCTACCAACCTGAAAAATTATCTGGGAGTCCAGAGATGGAAGACATTATGAAGCTAGGGGCGGATGGGATTATCACTGCTGCTTTTGGGCAGTTTCTCCCAAGTAAACTCCTTGATAGCATGGACTTTGCGGTCAACGTTCACGCTTCCCTTCTTCCAAAACACCGTGGTGGTGCGCCTATCCATTATGCCTTGATTCAAGGGGATGAGGAAGCTGGTGTGACCATTATGGAGATGGTTAAGGAAATGGATGCAGGAGATATGATTTCTCGTCGTAGCATTCCTATCACAGATGAGGACAATGTCGGGACCTTATTTGAGAAATTAGCGATTGTAGGTCGTGACTTGCTTTTAGATACTCTTCCTGCTTATATAGCTGGTGAAATTCAGCCAGAACCGCAAGATCCAAACCAGGTTACATTTTCTCCAAATATCAAACCAGAGGAAGAAAAATTGGACTGGAATAAGACTAATCGTCAACTCTTCAACCAAATCCGTGGAATGAACCCGTGGCCTGTTGCCCACACTTTCCTTAAAGGCGATCGCTTTAAGATTTATGAAGCCCTTCCAGTAGAAGGTCAGGGAGCTCCAGGTGAGATTCTGTCTATTGGCAAGAAAGAATTGATCGTTGCAACGGCAGACGGAGCTCTATCTCTCAAGCAAGTGCAGCCAGCAGGTAAGCCTAAGATGGACATTGCATCCTTCCTCAACGGAGTTGGACGAACATTGACTGTAGGAGAACGATTTGGTGACTAAAGTAGAAACGGCTAGAAATCTAGCTCTAGCAGTGCTAGAGGATGTTTTTGTCAACCAAGCATATTCCAATATTGCTTTAAATAAACACCTCAAAGGCAGTCAACTCTCAGCAGCAGACAAGGGTTTGGTGACAGAGATTGTCTACGGAACGGTAGCCCGCAAACTCACCTTAGAATGGTATCTGTCCCACTTTATCGAAGACCGAGATAAGCTAGATAACTGGCTCTATGTTCTTCTTCTCATGAGCGCCTATCAACTCTGTTATCTGGACAAGGTGCCTGACCATGCTGTGGTCAATGAAGCAGTGGAACTAGCCAAAGCCCGTAAAAAAGGCAGTGAAAAATTGGTCAACGCTGTCCTTCGTCGTATCTTGCGAGAAGGGTGGCCAGATATTGAAACTATCAAACGCAAAAACAAGCGTGATTCCATTGCCTATTCTCTCCCAGTTTGGTTGGTGTCTAAACTCAAGGAAGAATACGGCGAAGAGCGAGCCCGAGTTATCTTTGAAAGTCTTTTGGTGCGCAACAAAGCTAGCATTCGAGTGACTGACTTGAGCCGAAAAGAGGAAATCAAGGCCGTGTTAGAGGCGAGTGATTCACCTTTGGCCGCTTCTGGTCTGGTCAAGGAGCAGGGACACTTTGCGGGACATGATTTGTTTTTAGAGGGTGCTATTACCATCCAAGACGAGTCCAGTCAACTGGTTGCTCCGGCTCTTGATCTACAAGGGGATGAAGAGGTCCTAGATGCCTGTGCCGCTCCGGGTGGGAAAACAGCCCATATGGCTTCTTACCTCACATCTGGAAAGGTTACGGCTTTGGATCTTTATGATCACAAGTTGGACTTGATCCAAGAAAACGCCCAACGTTTGGGTGTGGCGGATCGGGTTCAGACACAAAAATTGGACGCCAGAAAAGTACATGAATTTTTCGGTCGGGACTCATTTGACAAGATTTTAGTAGATGCTCCTTGTTCTGGAATTGGACTTTTGCGCCGCAAACCAGATATCAAATACAACAAAGAAACAGCGAATTTCGCATCATTACAGCAAATTCAGCTGGAAATATTAGGTAATGTTTGTCAAACCTTACGAAAAGGTGGTATAATAACGTATAGTACCTGTACTATTGTCTCAGAGGAGAACTTTCAAGTTGTTGAAGCTTTTTTAGAAAGTCATCCAGAGTTTGAACAGGTAAAACTAGAACACGAATGCAAGGATATCTTGAAAGATGGCTGCATCTTGATCACCCCTGAACTATACGGAAGTGATGGATTCTTCATTAGCCAATTTCGCAAGATATCAGATTAGGAAGGAACTGACACAATGGAAATAGCATTATTAACAGATGTTGGTCAGAAACGAACAAATAACCAAGACTATGTCAATCACTTTGTCAACCGAGCAGGACGCACCATGATCATCTTGGCTGATGGGATGGGAGGACACCGTGCAGGAAATATCGCTAGTGAGATGGCGGTAACAGACCTAGGCGTGGCTTGGGTTGATACCCAAATTGACACGGTCAATGAAGTTCGTGAATGGTTTGCCCACTACCTAGAAATTGAAAATCAAAAAATTCATCAACTTGGTCGCGATGAGGCTTATAAAGGAATGGGGACAACCCTTGAAGCAGTAGCCATTATTGGAAATCAGGCCATCTATGCTCACATCGGAGATTCTCGTATTGGTTTGATTCGTGGTGAAGAGTATCATCAGTTGACGAGTGATCATTCCTTGGTTAATGCTTTGTTGAAAGCTGGCCAATTGACCCCAGAAGAAGCAGAAAGCCACCCTCAAAAGAATATCATCACACAGTCTATCGGACAAAAGGATGAAATTCAGCCAGATTTTGGTATGATTACGCTGGAGACTGGGGATTATCTCCTGCTCAATAGTGATGGTTTGACTAATATGATTTCAGGTAGTGAGATTTACGATATTGTAACCAGTGATATTTCCTTGGAAGACAAAGTGGCAACCTTAATTCGTTTTGCCAACAATGCAGGTGGTTTAGATAATATTACAGTTGCCCTTATTTACATGAACGAGGAGGCTATAGAATGATCCAAATCGGCAAAATTTTTGCCGGACGGTATCGGATTCTAAAACAGATTGGTCGAGGAGGCATGGCAGATGTCTATTTGGCCAAGGATTTGATCTTGGATGGGGAAGAGGTAGCTGTCAAGGTCCTGAGGACCAACTACCAAACTGACCCAATAGCTGTAGCGCGCTTTCAGAGAGAAGCGAGAGCTATGGCAGATCTAGACCATCCTCATATCGTTCGGATAACAGATATCGGTGAAGAAGACGGCCAACAATACCTAGCGATGGAGTATGTGGCTGGCCTTGACCTTAAACGATATATCAAAGAAAATTACCCTCTTTCAAATGAGGAAGCAGTTCGTATTATGGGACAGATTCTCTTGGCTATGCGTTTAGCACATGCTCGCGGGATCGTTCACAGAGATTTGAAACCTCAAAATATCCTTTTGACCCCAGATGGTACTGCCAAGGTCACGGACTTTGGGATTGCAGTAGCCTTTGCAGAGACCAGTCTGACTCAGACCAATTCTATGCTAGGATCTGTTCATTACCTGTCACCTGAGCAAGCGCGTGGCTCAAAAGCGACTTTCCAGAGTGATATCTATGCCATGGGGATTATTTTCTATGAAATGCTGACTGGTCATATCCCTTACGATGGGGATAGTGCGGTTACGATTGCTCTCCAGCATTTTCAAAAACCACTACCATCAGTCATTGCTGAAAATCCATCTGTACCTCAGGCTTTAGAAAATGTCGTTATCAAGGCAACCGCTAAGAAGCTATCGGATCGCTATCAGTCGGTTTCAGAAATGTATGTGGACTTGTCAACTAGCTTGTCCTATAATCGTCGAAATGAACCTAAACTGGTCTTTGATGATGCCAATAAGGCGGATACCAAAACCTTGCCAAAGGTTTCGCAAAGCACTCTAACTTCTATCCCTAAAACTCAGGTGCAAGAAGAACGCCCATCAGTAAGAAAACCAACTCAAGAAATTTCAAATCAGGCGTCTGTACAAAAGCCAGCTAAAAAACGGAAGTTTAAGGCTCGCTATATGATTATACTAGCTGGTCTATTGTTAGTTGCAGCTTCTCTCATTTGGATTTTTTCTAAAACTCCGGCAACGATTGCCATTCCTGACGTGGCTGGACAAACCGTTGCAGAGGCCAAAGAAACCCTTAAAAAGTCCAATTTTGAAGTAGGCGAGGAAAAATCAGAGGCCAGTGAGACGGTGGCTGAAGGCCGAGTCATTCGAACAGATCCAGAAGCTGGAAGTGGCCGAAAAGAGGGAAGCAAGGTAAATCTAATCGTTTCATCAGGCAAGCAATCCTTCCAGCTGAGTAACTATGTGGGACGTAAGTCCTCGGATGTTATTGCAGAACTCAAAGAGAAAAAGGTTCCGGAAAATCTCATCAAGATTGAGGAAGAGGAATCTAGCGAGGGCGAAGAGGGAACTGTTTTAAGGCAAACACCAGCTGCAGGAAGTACTTATGATTTGACCAAGGCAACCAGTATTGTTTTGACGGTTGCTAAGAAAGTGACCAGCGTTTCGATGCCAAGTTATATTGGATTAAGTCTCGAATTTACTAAGAACAATTTGATTCAAATTGTTGGTGTAAAAGAAGCTAATATCGAAATTGTGGAAGTATCAACTGCTCCTGAAGGAACTACTGCAGGAATAGTTGTTAGTCAGGATCCTAAACCTGGTGAAAAGGTGGATCTTAATAAAACACGTATTAAGATTTCGATTTATAAACCGAAACCAGCTCCTTCATCATCCTCATCATCAAGTTCATCCCAACGTGAGAATCAAGGAACAGATACAACACCAACACAGGGAAACCATCAAGGTAATAACCCGTCCACTAATCCATCAAGTGGAGAGAGAACACAAGTTCCAACACAAGACTAGATGAATCTTTGTCATGATTTCATGACAAAGATTTTTTTATCACAAGATTTTGTGATAAAATATAGGGAGTAGAAAAAAGGAGGAGAAAATGGACGAATCGAGAGAGTTAAATGCCATCATTGATGTCATTATGCTAGCAGGAACCATTCTCTTGAAAAGTGGTTCGGAGATTCATCGGGTTGAGGATACCATGATCCGTATTGCCCATTCACAAGGAATTATGGATTGCAATGTTCTTGCCATGCCCGCTGCTATTTTCTTTTCTATCGAAAACACCAATATTTCTCGGATGAAACGGGTGACCTCATCCTCTTATAATATTGAAAAAGTTTGCGATGTCAACCAAGTATCACGGGAGCTTGTGGGTGGGCAGATTGATCTCTCGACAGCCTTTAAAAAGCTGAAGGAAATCAGAAATCAAGCCCTTCCTTATACCAAGTTCCAAGTGACTGTAGCAGCGACTCTCAGTGCCCCTTTCTTCTCGATTATGTTTGGGGGCAATGTCTATGACGCTTTTGGCGCAGCTATTGCGACCTTATTTGGATTTGCCTTCTCTCTTTATGTAGAGAAGTTTGTCCGAATTCCATTTGTAACAGCCTTTGCGGGTGCCTTTGTTTTCGGATTGATCGCCCAGTTCTGGGCCCGCTATACTGGATTTCCTTCGACGGCAGACCTGATCATAGCAGGAGCCGTCATGCCCTTTGTTCCAGGGATTGCTCTGACAAATGCGGTACGGGATATCATGACCAACCATATCAACTCTGGTATGAGCAAGATGTTCGAATCTTTGCTCATTACCCTCGCTTTAGGGGCTGGCACCTCTGTCGCCCTGGTTTTGATGACATAAGATGACTCTAACAAGTATTTTACTCCAAGCAGTTGCGAGTTTGCTCGCCATTATCACCTTTTTAATCGTACTGAATGTCCAACGCTCCATGCTCCTTCCTGGTGGTATTCTCGGAATGGGCGTTTGGCTCCTCTATCTCGTACTCAAAGAACCAACCAATGTCATCGTTGCAACCTTTATCGCAGCGGTGATTGGTTCTTGTATCAGCCAGATTTTAAGTATTCTCTATAAGACACCAGCAGTGGTTTTTGTCTTGGCTATTCTTGCCCCCTTGGTACCAGGTTATTTATCCTATCGAACGACAGCTTTCTTTGTGACAGGCGATTACAGCCATGCTATTGCCAGCGCGACCTTGGTGGTTATGTTAGCTCTAGTCATTTCTATCGGAATGGCTAGTGGAACGGTGATTTTAAAGATTTATTACTACATTCGAAAACAGAGAGGAATCTCCTCCTAAGGCTGTCAAAGAAAAGGCTTGATTTGGTGAATCAAGTCTTTTTTCTCTCTTTTGCCCCTATTTGTGATAAAATAGAATGAAACGATTTTTTACAATGAATGAAAATACAGAGGTAAATATGACAATCGGTATTGATAAGATTGGTTTTGCAACCAGTCAATATGTCTTGAAATTACAAGACCTAGCAGAAGCAAGGGGAGTTGATCCCGAAAAATTTAGCAAGGGACTCTTGTTAAATGAAATTAGTATTGCACCACTGACTGAGGACATTGTTACCTTGGCTGCTAGTGCCAGCAACTCTATTTTAACAGACAAAGAAAAAGAAGAAATCGACATGGTCATCGTGGCGACTGAGTCAGGAATTGACCAGAGTAAGGCGGCAGCAGTCTTTGTTCATGGTCTATTAGGCATACAGCCTTTCGCCCGTAGCTTTGAAATCAAGGAAGCCTGCTATGGAGCAACAGCTGCCCTCCATTATGCCAAGTTACATGTGGAAAATTCTCCAGAATCAAAAGTCCTAGTCATTGCCAGTGATATTGCCAAGTATGGTGTGGGGACTCCGGGTGAGCCCACCCAGGGAGTTGGAAGTGTAGCGATGCTAATCACAAAAAATCCGCGCATTATGGCCTTTAACAATGATAATGTTGCTCAAACTCGTGACATCATGGATTTCTGGCGACCAAACTACTCAACGACTCCTTATGTCAATGGTGTTTATTCAACCCAGCAGTATTTGGATAGTCTCACGACGACTTGGGATGAATACAAGAAGCGCTACGATTGGACCATAGGTGATTTTGCAGCCATCTGTTTCCACTTACCTTATCCTAAGCTGGCCCTAAAAGGCTTGCGCAAGATGATGGACAAGACTCTATCTCAAGAAAAACAGGATAGTTTGCAAGAAAACTTTGACAAATCAATTCTCTACAGTCAGATGATTGGGAATATCTATACAGGTTCCCTCTTCCTCGGACTCCTCTCCCTTTTGGAAAATGCAGATAATTTGAAGGCTGGCGATAAAATTGCCCTCTACAGTTACGGAAGTGGAGCTGTTTCAGAGTTCTTTAGTGGTGAATTGGTCGAAGGCTATGAGGCCTATCTAGACAAAGAACGCTTGAGCAAGCTCAAGCAGCGTACAGCCCTATCCGTTGCAGACTATGAAAAAGTCTTCTTTGAAGAGGTGCAGTTGGATGAGTCGGGTTCAGCCCAATTTGCAGCTTATGAACATCAAGACTATGCCTTGGTGGAGATTGTCGACCACCAACGCCGATATAGCAAGGTTGAAAAATAATGAAGATAAGTTGGAATGGATTTTCTAAAAAATCATACCATGAGCGCCTTGAACTGTTGCGAGCTCAGGCGCTCCTTAGTCCTGAAAAGCAAAGGAGTCTAGAGCAGGATGAGCAAGTCAGTTTGGCTGTTGCAGACCAGCTGAGTGAGAATGTGGTGGGAACTTTTTCTCTGCCTTATTCGATCATTCCAGAACTTTTGGTGAATGGTCAGGATTACACAGTTCCTTATGTGACAGAAGAACCCTCAGTGGTTGCTGCGGCCAGCTATGCCAGCAAAATCATCAAGCGAGCAGGCGGTTTTACTGCTCAAGTTCATCAGCGCCAGATGATTGGTCAGGTAGCCCTTTATCAAGTTGCTGATCCTGAACAAGCGCAAGCGAAGATTGCCAGCAAGAAGGCTGAGCTCTTGGAACTTGCCAATCAAGCCTATCCTTCCATCGTTAAACGAGGAGGTGGGGCGCGTGATTTGCGTGTAGAGCAGATTAAGGGAGAAACTGACTTTCTCGTTGTTTATCTCCATGTCGATACCCAGGAAGCCATGGGAGCCAATATGCTCAACACCATGCTAGAAGCCTTGAAACCAGTCTTGGAAGAACTCAGTCAGGGACAGAGTCTCATGGGAATTTTATCCAACTATGCGACCGATTCTCTAGTGACAGCAAGTTGTCGTATTGCCTTTAGGTACTTGAACCCTCAAAAGGACCAAGGACGTGAAATTGCAGAGAAGATGGCTTTGGCTAGCCAGTTTGCGCAGGCTGATCCTTATCGAGCGGCTACTCACAATAAAGGGATTTTTAATGGTATCGATGCCATTTTAATCGCCACGGGTAATGACTGGCGTGCTATCGAAGCTGGGGCTCATGCCTTTGCCAGTCGAGATAGACGCTATCAAGGTCTTAGTCAATGGAAGCTGGACATGGAAAGAGAAGAATTGGTCGGTGAGATGACCCTACCTATGCCTGTAGCGACCAAGGGTGGCTCAATCGGTCTCAACCCACGTGTAGCTCTTAGTCACGAGCTACTGGGAAATCCTTCTGCTAAGGAACTTGCACAAGTCATCGTTTCTATCGGTCTCGCCCAAAACTTTGCGGCCCTCAAAGCCTTGGTCAGTACGGGCATCCAGCAAGGTCACATGAAATTGCAGGCCAAATCCCTAGCTCTCCTAGCTGGTGCTAGTGAGACCGAGGTTGCTCCCCTCGTTGAGCGCCTCATCGCAGATAAAACCTTTAACTTAGAGAGAGCTCAGCAATTTTTAAAAGACTGGCGCTCTTAACCAGTTGAAACCGTGGTATTAGTCTCAAAAAATGAAACATAGGGAAAACAAATTCATTGTCAATTGAAAAGTCTCACATATAACGATGAACAAGAGAGGATTACATTATTCTCTCTTTTTTTGATATTTGAATCACAGAGAATGTCCCCATTATGATTATTACTTTCCTTGTTATTATGCCTCATAACTAATATAGTCGTTTTTCAATAATACAATCCTTTACAGTTAATTCAAGGGAAATATCATCCATTTCTTACTTTAGGGTATGAAAGTGAAGTAATTCTATGGTGAATGGTTTTATAGTAATAAAGATCATTCTAGTAATGTTTTAAAACTCCTCTAAAAAGGATTTTCCCATTCTTATGTTTACACTACTTTAGAAAATAGCATATGTTTGTAACCCCTTCCATGTTTGTTGTTGTATTTTAAAACTTTTAGGTATAAAATGGAAGTATATAAAATGGGATGAAAAGGGGATGAATCATGTCTAAGAAAAAGTCCGATACGCTTTGGGCTAAGAAAAAGGAAGAAAATGGTAGATTTTTTTGGTTACCCTTGTCTCAGCATCTAGAAGATACAAAAAATATAACTGGACTTCTCTGGGAGCATTGGTTAAGTGAGGGGCAAAAAAAACTGATTGAGGATTCTCTGGATTCAGCAACATATAATGGAGATTTAGGGAAACGACTTGCACAATTTTTAGCTGCTGTTCATGATATCGGGAAAGCAACTCCAGCCTTTCAAACTCAAAGAGGATTTGCAAATTCAGATGATTTGGATATTCAACTATTAGAAAAATTGGAGCAGTCAGGATTTACTAAAATTAGTTCACTTCAACTATCATCACCGAAAAAGAGTCATCATAGCCTTGCGGGTCAATATTTGCTATCTAGTTATGGTGTTCAAGAGGATATTTCGACAATTATTGGTGGACACCATGGACGACCGATTGATACGATTGAGGATGTAAAAAATCAAGGGAGCTATCTTTCAAACTATTTTCAAAATGAAAGTAGGGAGAGTGCTATCCATAAGAACTGGGATTTGGTTCAAAAAGAAATCTTCAACTGTGCTTTAGATGAGTTTGGGTTTGACTCTGTGAAAGAGCTTCCTAAAATTAAACAGCCAGCTCAAGTTATCTTATCAGGATTGCTGATTATGGCTGACTGGATTGCTAGTAATGAGAACTACTTTCCTTTATTGAGTGTCAATGAAAAAGAGGAGGTGGATAAGTCAAGACGCCTTCAAGATGGGTTTGAAAGGTGGAAAAAAACTAGTTTGTGGCAACCTAAATATATCTCAGAACCAGATAGTCTCTATAAGGAAAGATTTGGATTTGAACCTAATAATGTTCAATCAATCTTATCTCATGTTATTACTCAAATATCTAAACCTGGGATTGTAGTTCTAGAAGCACCAATGGGGTTAGGGAAGACAGAAGCTTCATTGATTACAGCGGAGCAGTTAGCTACTAAGACGGGAAGAAGCGGTCTTTTTTTTGGTTTACCAACTCAGGCGACATCGAATGGAATTTTTAATCGTATTGAAAAATGGGTTGAAAGTTTAAAAGATGATTCTGAAGACATACTATCTATTCAGTTGGTACACGGGAAAGCAGCTCTAAACGAAGATTTTTTAAAACTTAAAGCTAATACATTTAATTTTGACGATGTAGAAAATGGTAGTGTTATCATTAATGAATGGTTTTCTGGGAGAAAGACTTCGGCTTTAGATGATTTTGTAGTGGGGACTGTTGATCAGTTCTTAATGTTAGCATTGAAACAAAAACATTTAGCTTTACGTCATCTAGGTTTTAGTAAAAAGGTTGTTATTATTGATGAAGTTCACGCCTATGATGCTTATATGAGTCAATATTTGATGGAGGCGATAAAATGGATGGGAGCCTATGGCGTTCCAGTAGTCATTTTGTCGGCGACATTACCTTCTCAACAAAGAGAAAATATCCTTAAAAGCTATATGTCTGGGATGGGGCTCAAATGGCGAGATATTGAAAATACGGACCAATTAAAGACAGACGCTTATCCTTTAATCACTTATAATGATGGCTCAGAGATTCACCAAGTTACAACATTCAATAAGCAAAACATAAAAGACATTCACATCATTCGTTTACAAGAAGAGCAGTTATTGGGAACGGTTAAAGATGGCCTTGAGGGCGGTGGAGTAGTTGGAATCATTGTCAATACAGTGAGAAGATCCCAAGAGTTGGCAAGAAACTTTTCGGAAATTTTTGGAGATGATATGGTAGAATTGCTTCATTCCAGTTTTATTGCGACCGAAAGAATCCAAAAAGAGAAAGAATTATTACAACAAATCGGAAAAAATGTAGAACGTCCACATAAGAAAGTTATCATTGGAACTCAGGTGATTGAGCAATCCTTGGATATTGACTTCGATGTGATGATAAGTGATCTGGCACCTATGGACTTGCTAATACAACGTATTGGACGACTTCATCGACACCAAATAGAACGGCCTCAAAAACATGAAATAGCTAGGTTTTACGTTTTAGGAACTTCCGAAGAGTTGGATTTTGAAGAAGGAAGTAGTTTTGTTTATGGTGATTATCTATTAGCCAGAACTCAGCACTTTTTACTAGATATCATGAGATTACCAGATGATATTTCACCATTAGTCCAGAAAGTTTATAGTCCAGATTTTACAATTGAGTTTTCAAGTCAGGAATTTCAGCAAAAATATTTAGATGCTAAGACAGAGCATGATGTCACGATCAAAAATAAGGAAACAAAGGCAAGAACATACCGTATCGATGATCCTGTCTTAAAAATATCGAGATATAGAAACAATAGTCTGATTGGCTGGTTGAAGAACCTGCATCCAAACGATAGTGAAGAAAAATCTAATGCTCAGGTTCGTGATGTTGAAGATACAATTGAAGTGATTGCTTTAAAGAAAATGTCTGATGGCTATAGCTTATTTATTGAAAATCAAGATATATCTCAGAATATTGATAATCCTTCGGTCGCTAAAAAAGTAGCACAAAATACTTTACGACTTCCGATGAGTTTATCCAAAGGATATAATATCGATCAAACTATTGAAGAGCTTGAAAGGTATAACAACAGCTATTTAAGTCAATGGCGAAATTCATCGTGGTTAAAAGGAGCTCTCGGGATTATTTTTGATGAAAACAATGAGTTTATTCTCAATGGGTTTAAACTCTTATATGATAAAAAATATGGAATTACAACGGAGAGGTTGAATAAGAATGAGTCGATTTAATTTGCTAGATGAACCCTGGATTTCTGTCGTTTATGATGAAAAAGGAACAACAAAAGAAGTTTCCTTGCAGGAATTGTTTATAAATGCTCATCAGTACAAAGATTTAGCAGGAGATACAAAAACGCAAGATTTTGCTGTGCTACGAGTTTTGCTGGCTGTGTTACATACTGTTTTTTCACGCTTTGATGCAGATGGTAATGTCTATGAGTATCTGGCAGTAGATGAGCGGTTTAAACAAATTGAGCCTGTGGAAGAATCTGATATTGCTGACTATCAGGATGATTTATATGATACATGGATAGATCTTTGGGAAAGTGGTAAGTTCCCAGACATTGTTAATCATTACCTAGAAAAATGGCGGGATCGCTTTTACTTATTTGATGAGGAATATCCATTTTTTCAAGTTAGAAAAGAGGATATTGCAGCAGACAAAATTAGTAAAGCAAAAGCAAGCAGTATCTCTGGGAAAAATATCAATAGAACGATTTCAGAGAGTGACAATAAGTTAGCCTTATTTTCCCCCAAGAGTAGTAAAAATAAAGAACAATTGACTGCTTCCGAACTTACACGATGGCTTTTAACTTTTCAAGGGTACTCAGGATTATCCGATAAAGTTATTTTTGGAAAAGAAAAATATAAAGTGTCAAAGGGCTGGTTGTTTGATATCGGGGCAGTTTTTATACAGGGAACTTCTTTATTTGAAACGCTGTTATTAAATTGTATCTTGCCATTCTATGACTATGGTAATTTAGAAAGTATTCAATGTCCCTGTTGGGAATTTGCTAGTTCTGATAATATTAATCGCTATTTGTTTGGTAGTGAATGTACAGATTTAGCTAATCTGTATACGATTTGGAGCAGAGGGATTTATATTGATCCAAAATATGATTTAAATAAGCCTTTCTCTTTTGAGATTGTAAAATTACCCGAAATCAATCATCAGGACAATTTTTTAGAGCCAATGACAACATGGAAATATAATACTACAGGAGAAAATAAAGATAGCTATACTCCTAGGAAACATCTCTTGAATCAATCGTTGTGGCGGTCATTTGGTTTGCTAGCAGTAGAAGATAGAACAGGGCACTTTAGAAGACCGGGAATTATTGATTGGCTAGGAGATATAGGTGACACAATAGGAAATAGATTATTTAATATTATTTCCATTAGTATGCAGGACGATGGAAATGCTACTTCATGGCTTCCAACTGATGAAGTTATTGACTCTATACTTATCAATGATTTAGTTTTGGCTGATTTTAATGAGAGTGGTTGGGTACCACGTATTAATGAGGTGGTGGAAGAAACAAAAACTGTCATTTCTAAAGTATATAAACGCTATATAGAGGATCTAAAAGAAATTAGGAATATCTCCAACAACAATTATACTAATCAGATGGTTGAAATGCTCTATTTCAAAATCGATCACCCTTTTCGTGAATGGTTATCCAGTATCCTACCAGATGATGAAAAGGATCCTAAAATCAAAGAATGGAGAGATTTACTGAAAAAAATGATTAAAGCTGAAGCAAAGAGCATCTTAGGTCAAGGAGGAACGAGGGACTATCTCGGTATTGAAAAAGATGGTCGAATAAAAAATATTGCAACTGCATATAATTCATTTGATTATTTGCTTCATCAACAATTAAAATAGGAGGTGTGTGTGTTGGAACAATCCAAACAGACAGTTGGATCTGTCACAAAAAGAATTATTAGACAATTGAGTTATGAGTTGGAGTCACCATCGAGTAAAGCTGCACTGGCAAAAATTAGAAAAACGTTGGGTAAACCCTTGAGCGATGCAACAGATATCTGGCCGATTTTATTTGAGCATTTACCAGAGGAGTTTGTCAATTCATACCAGCAGCCTAGCTATGAGGAGTTAGCAATTTATACAGCTATCCAATTTTACGCCTTACATCAACAAGGAACTTCAACTGGTGTGATGTTAGATGAGCCCGATACTTATCAAAATATCGGTTCTGCTCTTAGTCAACTTCGAAAAGGAGATGACACGACAGCCATCGACAGAAGGTTCAATGTTATGATTACATCATCAACTTTTGAAGAGTTGATCTACCATTTACGCCACATGATGATGTTACTCAAAACAAAGTCTCCTGCTACAAAGGTTGATTACGCTAAGTTAGCTGAGGACTTGTATTGGTTTTTAAAAAATGTACAAGAAAATCTTCGCCTAAATTGGGCAAGATCATATTATAAACAAATCAAAGGAGAAAAACACAATGACAACTAATCAACGCTTATTTTTAGATATTCATGCTATACAAACTTTGCCACCTTCCAATATGAATAGAGATGATACAGGTAGCCCAAAGACCGCTCAGTACGGGGGTGTAAAAAGATCGCGCGTGAGTTCTCAAGCTTGGAAGAGAGCTATAAGAGACTATTTTAATACTTATGGAGAACAGTCTAATGTCGGTGTCCGAACAAAAGACATTGTAAGATATGTTGCAGGTAAAATTGTAGAACTAGATAATTCTATCAGTTTTGAAGATGCACTAACCAAAGCAGATACAGTCTTGATAGCTACTGGAATTAAGAAAAAAGGTGAAGTCAAGGCACTTTACTTTATGGGGGATAGACAAGCTGAAAAATTAGCTCAAGCGGCCTATGAAAATCTGACTGATAAAAAAGAACTTCAAAAACTAGCTAACTCAAATCCAGCCATTGATGTTGCTATGTTCGGTCGAATGGTAGCTGAAGATCCAACTCTAAACGAGGATGCTTCCTCTCAAGTTGCCCATGCTATTTCAACACATGCTGTACAAACTGAATTTGATTTCTTTACTGCTATTGATGATTTGGCTCCAGAGGATAATGCAGGTGCAGGTATGCTGGGAACCATCGAATTTAACTCTTCTACGCTCTATCGTTATGCCAATGTTGCGATTCATGAATTATCAAAACAACTAGAGGATGAGAAATCCTTAAAGAACAGTTTGAATTTATTCATCGAAGCATTTGCAAATTCACTCCCGACAGGAAAAGTGAATACCTTTGCCAATCAAACTTTACCACAGGCTCTAATCGTTTCTTTGCGTGATGATCGTCCTGTTAATCTTGTCAGTGCTTTTGAAGAACCAGTTAAATCAACAGATGGTTATGTGGCAAAATCTATTGAAAAACTGTCTAAAGAGTATACAAGAGTTGAAAAATTCGTGAATAAACCACTTTTGACTTTCTATGTGACTTTGGATGAGAATGAGAGTTTAAAACAAATAGGTGAGGAAAAATATTCAGTTTTAGAATTATTAAAAGATTTTTCGGAAACCTTAGGACAAGTCCTCAAAAAATAGGTGAATGGCATGAAGACTATTTTGTTGAAATTTGCTGGCCCTTTGCAATCTTGGGGGACAAGTTCACATTTCGAAACAAGACATACGGATTTTTATCCTTCTAAGAGTTCTGTTATTGGGTTGATTGCTTCAAGTCTAGGATATCGTCGAGACGATGATGAAAAAATTACTCGTTTAAACGAGCTGGATTTTGCAGTTCGAGTGGATCAACAAGGAAATTTACTCAGAGATTTTCATATTGCACAGAAGTATACAGAAAAAGGAAAGTTTGAACGAAATTATGTCACAAATCGTTATTATTTAGAAGATGCTGTTTTTGTAGTAGCTCTTTCTCATAGTAATGAGCAGTTTTTGGAAATGATTTTACAAGCTTTGAGAAATCCCTATTTCCAACCATTTATGGGAAGAAGGGCTCTGCCGTTGACTGCAGATTTTATCTTAGGTGAGACTGAGATTGGAGCAGTTGAAAGTTTGAGAACTCTTGAGTGGCAAGCTTCACCATGGTTTATGAAGAGAAAGCTTATGGATGCCGTAACTTTAGAAATCTATTCTGATAGACATTTAACCGATAGAGGTATTTATCAACTGAGACAAGATGTTGTCAAGTCTTTTTCACAAAAGGGGAGAAGGTTTGGCTATAGGTATGAAACTAGAGAACTGGTTCAAGTTCGGAATTCGTTTCGAGATAAAAATACGGCACATGATGTTTTTAAGAGTATAGGAGATTGATGGTATGTATATCTCAAGAGTAGAAATTGATCGGACCAATCGCCGAAAAATTAGGTGCTTAACACATATAGGCGCTTACCATGCTTGGGTAGAAGAGAGTTTTCCAGAAGAAATGGAACAATCTATTCGAACAAGGAAATTATGGCGTATAGATCGTATCCAAGATAAAGATTACCTGATTATTGTTAGTGAAAATAAACCTGATTTACAACGATTAGAAAAATACGGGGTTTCTGGTAGTGCTCAAACTAAGGATTATCAACAATTTTTAGATAATATCTATACTGGTAGCCGAATGAAATTTCGAGTGGTGCTTAATCCAGTTATTTCCTTAGTATCACCAGATAATCTTAAAAGAGGTATTGTAAAACCTCATGTTACGAGTGAATATCAGATGAATTATCTAATAGACCGCTCTGACAAAAATGGATTTTCACTGATAAAAGAAGATTTTTCAATCGTTGAACGTGGTTATGAGGTGTTTAAAAAAGCTGTTAAACCTATCCGATTGATAAAGGTTGTTTATGAAGGGATCTTAACAGTTAGTGATGCAGATCTTTTTAAGAAGCTTTTGACTGAAGGAATGGGAAAGAAAAAAGCATACGGTTTTGGTTTAATGACCGTAATTCCATTGGGAAACGAATCATGGTAAAAAAAAGTGGAACGAAGAAAACATCTCTGCGAGAACTTCCTAAAATAAGCGATCGTGTCAGCTTTATTTACGTAGAACACGCAAAGATAAATCGTGTGGATAGCGCTATTACAGTGCTTGATAGCAACGGAACAGTTAGAATACCTGTTGCTATGATTGGTGTATTATTGCTAGGGCCGGGTACTGATATTAGCCATCGTGCTGTAGAGTTGATAGGAGATGCTGGAACCAGTATGGTTTGGGTTGGTGAGCGAGGTGTTCGTCAGTATGCTCATGGAAGATCCTTAGCACATTCAACAAAATTCTTAGAGAGACAGGCTAAGCTGGTTTCAAATTCTCGGTCGCGTTTAGTTGTTGCCCGTAAAATGTATCAAATGCGATTTCCTGGTGAAGATGTCACCACATTAACAATGCAGCAACTACGGGGTCGTGAAGGAGCTAGGGTGAGAAAAGCATATAGGATGCAATCTGAAAAATTCAAGGTTCCTTGGGATAAAAGGGACTACAGACCTGATGATTTTGAAGGAGGGACGGTAGTGAATCAGGCGCTATCCGCAGCTAATGTAGCACTTTACGGTTTGGTGTATAGTATAGTGGTAGCGCTAGGTGTTTCTCCAGGTCTTGGTTTTGTACATACCGGCCATGATTTATCCTTTATTTATGATATTGCAGACTTATATAAAGCTGAATTGACTATTCCCTTAGCTTTTGAAATTGCAGCTAACTATACTGAGGATGATGATATTGGTAAGTTTGCTCGATTGAAAACAAGAGATTCCTTCGTAGATGGCAAGTTAATGGCTCGGATAGTTGCTGATATTCAATATCTATTTGAAATAGATGATGAAGAGGAGTTAGTGATTGATACGCTTTCTTTATGGGATGATAAGGATAAACTTGTTAAACATGGAGTTAGTTATACGGAGAATTGATAATATGCCACTGACTGTTTTAACTTTAAAAAATGTTCCGCCGTCTTTAAAAGGGGATTTAACCAAGTGGATGCAAGAAATTGCCACAGGGGTTTACGTTGGAAATATCAATACTAGGGTTCGTGAAAAGTTATGGAATCGTATTAAGGCGAACGTTGGAAAAGGTGAGGCTACAATTAGTTATGCCTTTAGAAATGAAATTGGCTATCAATTTGATACCGTAAATGCTCAGCGGAGTGTGCTAGACTATGATGGAATCCCATTAATTCTATTACCTAGCCAAACAGACAGCAATGGAAAAATATCCAGTTTTGGATACAGTGATGCTGCTAAGTTTAGACGGATCAAGCGTTTTGGCCGTCATTCGGAAGTTTCTTCAAAACCACAGAGTTCCTATATTGTGATTGATATTGAGACGGATGGTTTAGATGAGAATGAACATACCATTATAGAAATTGGGGCACTTAAGGTTACTCCATCCACTACAGAAGAGTTTAATGCTCTTATCAAATATGACGGAATCTTGCCTACGAAGATTTCTAAATTAACGGGAATTTCTCAGACTCTATTAGAACAAAATGGTCGAAATTTAAAAGAAGTACTTTCCGATTTTTTGCTTTTTATAGGTGAATCAGCTTTAGTTGGCTATGGTATCAATTTTGATGTTAAGTTTATTAACAATGAGCTTAACAAGTTAGGCTTGCCTTTATTATCAAATAAAACTCATGATTTAAAGAAATTTGTCAAGAGTGAAAAACTATTTCTGGCTAACTATCAATTACAGACAGCTCTTAAGGAATATGGAATTGAAGAGGTAGTTCCTCATAGAGCTTTACCGGACGCTAAGTTAATCTATCAGTTATCAACAAAAGTGAATAAATTTTTGGATAGAATCAATCGGGATTAGCGATTTCAATGGGATCTTTTAGTGTTTTTCCCGCACTCGCGGGGGTGATCCTGTTCGATACGATATGTTAGATGCTTTAGTAGAGTTTTTCCCGCACTCGCGGGGGTGATCCCATTCTTTAAAATCAAACTTGCAACTTCTTCTCGTTTTTCCCGCACTCGCGGGGGTGATCCTATTCAAGTTATCAACCTAGTTGACTTTGTGACGTTTTTCCCGCACTCGCGGGGGTGATCCTAAGATCCTGGCGATTTTTGAAATGCAGATAGGGTTTTTCCCGCACTCGCGGGGGTGATCCCGCTACTAATGAACTAATTTTGCATGTCTTTACGTTTTTCCCGCACTCGCGGGGGTGATCCTTATAAATCCAATTCCAATGCGCTTTCTGACCTGTTTTTCCCGCACTCGCGGGGGTGATCCCTCGGCAGTCAACCGCTTTTCTTGCATGCCATCGTTTTTCCCGCACTCGCGGGGGTGATCCTAAGTATCAACCCTCTACAACCTTTTGCGAAAAGTTTTTCCCGCACTCGCGGGGGTGATCCCATAGCCGAAATTCGTGCAAATAATCGCTTCAGGTTTTTCCCGCACACGCGGGGGTGATCCCACATTAAAGTTAATTGTACCTGTCACAGAATTGTTTTTCCCGCACATGCGGGGGTGATCCTGGCTACGAGCCAATCTATTACAGCTACAAGCCGTTTTTCCCGCACATGCGGGGGTGATCCTATCAGCATGACTGACCGTGACCTTGATACGTTGTTTTTCCCGCACTCGCGGAGGTGATCCCGGATAAGGCATGGCAATGATGTCTCCGTTTGAGTTTTTCCCGCACACGCGGGGGTGATCCTCGTATTCCTTGAACTGGAATTGCTGGATATAAGTTTTTCCCGCACACGCGGGGGTGATCCCAGGCAAACACAGATGCTTGTATTCGCTTTATGGTTTTTCCCGCACATGCGGGGGTGATCCCGGTCTCGAAGACCTGAAGAAAGCACGCAAGAAGTTTTTCCCGCATACGCGGGGGTGATCCTAAGTTTCAAGATAAGTTTAAGAAGATTGGTAGGTTTTTCCCGCACACGCGGGGGTGATCCTGATCCGACTGAGGGCTTTGTAGTCGCTCGTAAGCTTTTCCCGCACACGCGGGGGTGATCCTGATCCGACTGAGGGCTTTGTAGTCGCTCGTAAGCTTTTCCCGCACATGCGGGGGTGATCCTGGTGTAACTGTCCCAGCTAAACATGATACACTTGTTTTTCCCGCACATACGGGGGTGATCCCGCTGGTGCAAGTAGTTGGCTTGCTCAGGAAGCGTTTTTCCCGCACACGCGGGGGTGATCCTAAGGTTTTCGTTGAGGAGCATAAGATGTACCGGTTTTTCCCGCACACGCGGGGGATTGACTACATAAAATGAGATATAAGAAAAATATCCCTATTGAAAACTGATAAATTAGAGATAGGAGTGTTTTATTATAGGAAAAAAACATATTTTGTGTAAATGAAGATATCTTAAATAACAAAGGAGAAGACAAGTAAATCGAATGAATTCATCATGTAGACATTTGGTAACAATAACATCAGTTGGGTAAAAAACTTTTAGAAGAGTATAAGGAAATTTGTCTTGTATCTGTTGTCTTAAAGTGTTTCAGAACTAAATGCTCAATATTTTTTGATTGGAAAAACGAGACTAAAATCCTTCTGCCAAATCCTTGGCTCTCCTGGCTGGTGCTAGTGAGACCGAGGTTGCTCCCCTGGTCGAGCGCCTCATCGCAGAGAAAACCTTTAACTTAGAGATAGCCCAGCGCTATCTAGAAAATTTACGATCATAAAAAAACTCAGATCAATTGGTCTGAGTTTTTTGTAGTTAAATACTTTTTCCAGGTAATAGGGTGACTGGTAAGAAGTAACCAGTTGTCGCGACTTCCTTGCCTTCAATCTTCTGCAAGAGGAGATCAACAGTGAGGTGGGCAATCTCTTTTAGAGGCTGCTTAATTGTTGTCAGATGAGGGTAGTAGTTCTCGATAAAGTAAGTCCCATCATAGCCGATGATCTTAAGCTCTTCAGGAACAGAAATTCCCAGTTCCTGAGCGATTTTGATAACTAGGATAGCTGTCAAATCATCCGAAGCAAAGATGGCATCTGGTTTCTGATGAGTCAAGATATTCTTGATTTCCATTTCTTTTCTGACGGGAGAAAAGTCACTCGAAACATTGATAATAGGAGCTTTTGGGAGTACAGATGCAAAGCCAGCATGACGCAGTCCAGTAGGTGAGTTGGAATTGTCATTCCCTGTAATCATGATAATAGATTGGGCACCTGTCTTGACTAGGGTTTGGGCAGCGAGGACCCCGCCACCGTAGTTATCAGAGGAGACAACAGGGATGTCTGGTGATAGATTTCGGTCAAAGGAAATGATCGGCGCTGTCACACGATTGTAGTCTTCGATTCCCAAGTTGTGACTTCCAGAAATGATACCGTCGACCTGATTGGCCTCTAGCATTTCGATGTATTCCCGTTCTTTTTCAGAGTCATGCTCGCTGTTACAGATGATGGTCTTGTAACCATTCTTGAAGAGCTGGTGTTCCAACTTGTCAATCAACTCTGCATAAAAGACATGACTAATGTTTGGGAAAATGAGACCAATTAACTTAGCAGATTTTCCTTGGAGGCTTCGAGCCAGGTTGTTGGGCTTGTAGCCCAATTCTCTCATGGCTTCATTGACCTTTTGAATGGTTTTTTCCGATAGATACCCCTTTTTATTGATAACCCGTGAGACGGTAGTGGGGCTGACGCCTGCAAGTTTTGCGACATCAGTTAGTTTTGCGACCATAATCTAATTCATAGTAAGTTCCAGTTGGATTTCCAGATTTGATGAGGATACCGTTTTGGTCCGTATGCGGAAAGACGCGACCAGAAAATACTTTTTCTCCTTTATTGATGAAAATTTCAAAGATAGAATTGTCGATGAAGATGTTAGCAGTAGTAGCTTGGTTATTGATAGGGCAAGAACGAGTCGTCCCAAATTCTTGGGCATACTGCTCACCAGCCTGACTACGATCCACTGTAACTTGACCATTTACAAGGTCGAAGTTGATTGAAAGCCCCTTACCATCTTTATCAGCTAGTAAGACAATCTCGCTCTGGCTATTGGCTTCCAAGTTGAGCTCCAGTTCATAGGTGTTCTTGGTTTGAGCACGGTTTGAGAAGGTTTCCTCAGAAGCACGAAGTTCTTTGATAGCTGCGACTGGGTATTGGTAGAGTTTGCCATCTTTGATAGTGAGTTCTTTTACCAAGGAGAAGGTTCCTTGGTGGTCAAAACGGTCAGATGGGTAGGCTACATCTGGTAAACCAAGCCAACTTACTGCTAGTGCACGTCCGTCAGGAGCGTTGAAGGCTTGAGTTGCATAGGCTTCGAAACCATAGTCTAGATTATGAAGTTGAGACACATCTACCATTTTAGCATTTTCAGGATCAAAGGAAACCCCGATTTTGTACATATTTGGAAAGATATTATCGTAGTCTAGAACTTTTTTATCCAATCCTTGTGGACAGTAGAGAAGGACAGGTTGCTCACCTACAAAGACCAAGTTTGGACATTCCATCATGTAGGCAGTGCGGTCGTTGGCAAAGTCTAGGTCACCAACTGCCTGCCAGTTTGTGTAGTCATTGTTCACAGCCTTGTAGAGACGAACAAATCCTTTTTTCTCCAAGTCCTGACCACCCACGATGGCATAGTATTTCCCCTTAAAGTTGAAAATTTGTGGGTCGCGGAAGTGGTCAGTAGAGTCAGAAGGTTGGTCGATCAAGACCTTGTCAATCTTCGTGATTTTACCACTTTTGTCCAAGAGAGCCCCAATCTGGTAAGGGTGACGGATCCAGTTTTCATCACGGACATTTCCTGTATAAAATAGGAACAACTGATCGCCAAACTGCATGGCAGAACCAGAGTAGGCCCCGTGGCTATCGAGTTTTGTATCAGGTAAGACTTTGACATTAGTTTCTGCAAAGTGCACCAGATCATCACTTTCAAGCTGCACCCAAGACTTCAAGCCATGAGCTGCACCAAAAGGAAAGTTCTGGTAAAAGAGCATCCATTTGCCATCAAAATAAGAAAAGCCATTCGGATCATTGAGAAGCCCCATTTTTGGCTCGACATGGTAACGAGTATGCCAAGGAGATTGCGCCATCTTTTCCTTGATTTGCTTGATTTCATCATTAGACCAATCTTCATAGCGTCTGTAGCGACGCTCTGTTGTCCATTCCATTTTATCTTTCCTCCTAAAGTTCTACTATCTTAATAGTAAACGTTTTCGGCAAAAAAAGCAAGTCTTTTATGTTAAAAAAGAGGAAAAAATGTCAAACGATTGCCAGAAATTAAGCAGAAGAAATCGAGCAAATTTTCACGAAAAAATGAAAGGAAATGAAAAACGAAAGCTTTGAACCCTCTAATTTAAGGATATTTTTATAAGTAAATAGAAGAACTCAGTCAAAAACTATCATGAACGGAGATAAAGAAGAAAAGGAAAATAAAAAACTCTGCAAAACGCTTGACATATTTTAGAAACATGATAAAATAATAGTCGTAGGGCGAATAAAATCGCTTTCAAACAAGAACAAAATTTTTATAAGGAGATTATTGCAAATGAACAATCAGGATATTGCAAAAAAGGTCATCGAAGCCCTTGGCGGACGTGAAAATGTCAACAGTGTAGCCCACTGTGCGACTCGTCTACGTGTCATGGTCAAAGATGAAGGGAAAATCAAGAAGGAAGTGATTGAGAACTTGGATAAAGTTCAAGGAGCTTTCTTTAACTCAGGCCAATACCAAATCATCTTTGGGACTGGTACAGTAAACAAGATGTACGACGAAGTGGTTGCACTTGGTTTGCCAACATCTTCTAAAGAAGACATGAAAGCAGAAGCTGCTAAACAAGGAAACTGGTTCCAACGTGCTATCCGTACTTTCGGTGATGTCTTTGTACCAATCATCCCAGTTATCGTAGCAACTGGTCTCTTCATGGGTGTTCGTGGTCTCTTGAATGCTCTCGGAATGACACTTCCAGAAGATGTTACCATTTACAGCCAAATCCTCACAGATACAGCCTTCATCATCTTGCGAGGTTTGGTTGTGTGGTCTACCTTCCGCGTATTCGGTGGAAATCCTGCCGTTGGTATCGTCCTTGGTATGATGCTGGTTTCTGGTTCGCTTCCAAACGCTTGGGCAGTAGCCTCAGGTGGTGAAGTAACGGCTATGAACTTCTTTGGCTTTATTCCTGTTGTTGGTTTGCAAGGTTCCGTTCTTCCAGCCTTCATCATCGGGGTTGTCGGAGCCAAGTTTGAAAAAGCTCTCCGCAAAGTGGTTCCAGATGTCTTGGATCTCTTGGTGACACCATTCGTGACACTTTTGGTTATGTCTATCCTTGGACTCTTTGTCATCGGACCAGTCTTCCACGTTGTTGAAAACTACATTCTTCTCGGAACAAAAGCGATTCTTGGTTTGCCATTTGGTCTCGGTGGTTTGGTCATCGGTGGGGTTCACCAATTGATCGTCGTATCAGGTGTGCACCACATCTTCAACTTGCTTGAAGTGCAATTGCTTGCTGCTGACCATGTGAATCCATTCAACGCTATCATCACTGCAGCAATGACAGCTCAAGGGGCTGCAACTGTTGCCGTTGGTGTCAAAACTAAAAATCCTAAACTGAAAACACTTGCTTTCCCAGCTGCTCTTTCTGCCTTCCTCGGTATTACAGAGCCTGCTATCTTCGGGGTAAACTTGCGTTTCCGTAAACCATTCTTCCTTTCATTAATCGCTGGTGCTATCGGTGGTGGATTGGCTTCAATCCTTGGACTTGCTGGTACTGGTAATGGTATCACCATCATCCCTGGTACAATGTTGTACGTTGGGAATGGTCAATTGCTTCAATACCTTCTTATGGTAGCTGTATCATTCGTTCTTGGTTTTGCACTTACTTACATGTTTGGTTACGAGGACGAAGAAGAAGTTGCTACTGAAGTGGCAACAGAGCGCTTGGTCCAAGAAGAAACAACTGGTAACATTCCAGTAGCTCCTCAAAATGAAACACTTGTAACTCCTATCGTTGGTGACGTAGTTGCTCTTGAGAATGTCAATGATCCAGTCTTTTCAAGTGGCGCAATGGGACAAGGAATCGCAGTGAAACCAAGCCAAGGTGTGGTTTACGCACCAGCTGATGCCGAAGTATCGATCGCATTTCCAACAGGTCACGCCTTTGGTTTGAAGACAGCCGATGGAGCTGAAATCTTGATTCACGTTGGTATCGACACTGTATCTATGAACGGTGAAGGCTTTGAACAAAAGGTTGCTCAAGGCGACAAGGTCAAAGCAGGTGACGTTCTTGGAACCTTTGACTCAAACAAAATCGCTGCCGCAGGTCTTGACGACACAACAATGGTTATCGTTACCAACACAGCAGACTACGCTTCTGTAACACCAGTCGCAAGTGGTTCAGTTGTCAAGGGTGACGCGATCATCGAAGTGAAAGCCTAATCCTCTTCAAAAATCAAATCTAAAAACGAACAAATGACATGTTTGTTCGTTTTTGCTTGAATGGTAAGATTTACAGAGGAAAATCTAAAATATAGAGAAATGTAGCTCTTCAAAATGTGCTATAATAGAGAAAACAAAGATAAGAGGTTTATCATGACAAAATTATACGGAAGCTTAGAAGCAGGCGGTACAAAGTTTGTCTGTGCTGTCGGAGATGAAAATTTTAATGTTGTAGAAAAAACACAGTTTCCTACAACAACTCCTATCGAGACGATCGATAAAACCATCGAGTTCTTTTCAAAATTCGATAACCTTGCAGGTCTTGCTGTCGGATCATTTGGTCCGATCGATATCGACAAAAACTCAAAAACCTATGGCTTTATCACAACGACTCCAAAACCAAACTGGGCAAATGTGGACTTGCTTGGTGCCCTTCGTCGTGCCCTTAATGTACCCATGTATTTCACCACAGACGTAAACAGCTCTGCCTATGGTGAAGTGGTTGCCCGTAACAATGCTGGTGGTCGTATCGAAAACTTGGTCTACTACACTATCGGTACAGGAATCGGTGCAGGTGTTATCCAACGTGGGGAGTTTATCGGTGGTGTGGGTCACCCTGAAATGGGTCACTACTATGTAGCCAAACACCCAATGGACGAGGAGAAAGAGTTTAACGGCGTTTGTCCTTTCCACAAGGGCTGTTTGGAAGGCTTTGCGGCTGGACCAAGTCTTGAAGCTCGTACAGGTATTCGTGGTGAAAATATAGAACTCAATAACTCTGTCTGGGATGTTCAAGCCTACTATATTGCTCAGGCTGCTGTCAATGCTACTGTGACTTTCCGCCCAGACGTGATCGTCTTTGGTGGTGGAGTCATGGCCCAACAACACATGCTGGACCGTGTGCGTGAGAAATTTACAGCTCTTCTAAACGGCTACCTACCAGTACCAGATGTGCGTGACTACATTGTTACTCCAGCAGTCGCAGGAAATGGTTCTGCTACACTTGGGAACTTTGTCCTTGCTAAGAGTGTCGCAAAATAAAACAAACAAAAAATCCGCTTGGGCAACCAAACGGATTTTTCTATTCTCAAAACATCTGCCAGAAGAAATCAATAATATAGGTCAAACCATAAGTATAAACTACTAGGGTAAAGGGTTTGGTCAACACGATGATAATCATATAGCGCTTGAAGGTCATCTTGGTGAGGGCAGCCAGCATGCAGAGAAAGTCAGCTGGACTGATAGGCCAAATCATCATAAAGATAAAGAAACGCTCGAAACGATTGCCCTTATCTAGCCAACCGATGTATTTGTCATAGGTGTGCTTGCTGACGACTGACTGGACAAAGGCAGCTCCGTAGAGACGAACCAGGTAAAAGATAATGGCACAGCCAATCACGATGCCGATATAGTTATAGATGGTTCCAATGATATGACCGTATATAAAGACTCCAGCCACTGAAGTCAAAGCACCTGGAATGATCGGAACGACGGTTTGTAGGATCTGTAAAAAGATAAAGAGTGGTGGTCCCCATACCCCAGCTTGCTGGATAAAGGCTGATAGGGTTTCCTTGGACTGTAATACTCCTGCCTGATAGGCCCAAATACAGAAAATCAAGGTGCCGACTCCCCCGACGATAGATGAGATATTGATGACTTGCTGCAGAAGGGGAGAAACAGCTTTCATTTGCTTATCCTGTGACATAGAAACTCCTTATAGATAGTATGATTCTACTATACCATATTTTATGGAGAAAAACTATATAGATCATCTGAGAGGTGAAATAAGTGTGGTAAAATGAGAATAAGAAAAAGACGGTATAGGAATGAGGGGTATCATGTTAGGTTTAAACTTTAAAGGAAGTTGGCGTCAATACCAAAAACAGGTTTTGGATTGTTTTCAAGACTACCAAGCAGACGGTCATGTTCACCTAGTGGCTGCACCAGGGTCTGGAAAGACCACCATTGGTATCGAGCTAATCGCTCGTTTTGGCAACCCAGCCCTTATCTTGGTTCCAACTGTCACCATTCGTGAACAATGGGTAGATAGAATCCAAACAGCTTTTCTAGAGGACAATCAGAGACTTTCAGATCTCGTTTCCCAAAACTTAAAGGAGATGAAGGCACTAACGATTGTGACCTATCAGGCTTTTCATAGTGCCATGAATCAATTGCAATCACAAGAAGATGGAGAAGCAGAGGATTTTGTGGGGTTTGATTTGCTTGCAAGTCTAAGAACTCAGAAAGTTGCGACTCTTTGCTTGGACGAATGCCACCACCTGCGCAATGAATGGTGGAAAAGTCTGGAAGCCTTTCGCAAGCAGTATGGACAGCTGCAAGTCATCTCCCTGACAGCAACACCACCATATGACAGCGAGCCAGAACTCTGGGAACGATATATCCGTATATGTGGGGAAATTGACCAAGAAATCACGGTACCTGAACTAGTCAAGGAAGACACTCTTTGCCCTCATCAGGATTTTGTCTATATGTGTTCACCAACAGCTGAAGAGGCGGAACGTCTCAAACGGTTTGAGGAGACTAAGTGGGACTATATTCATCACCTTATAGTCGATCCTGATTTTCAAACATTTGTAGCAGGGTCTAAGGTCCTCAAAGGGGATATTTCATCTGATTTGCTTTTAGAAGATCCCAAGTACTTGTCTGCTATGTTGATTTATATGCATTCTCAGGGGTTAACGATTCCTCCCTCTTTGCAAAATTTACTGGGAACCCAGAAGCTTCCAGCATTGACCTCCTACTGGCTGGAGACGCTGTTGCAGAGCATACTCTATCAGACACCAGATTGGTATGAGGATCCAGATGGATATAGGAAAAAGTTAGAGGCTGACTTGAAGGCGCGTGGGTTGGTGGAAAAACGTCAGGTTTATCTGGTTAAGTCTAAGGCTTCTGACCAGATTTTAAGCCAATCTCTAGGGAAGTTGTCTGCCATTGCCGATATCTTTTTGACGGAGTATGAGAGTCTAGGTCTGGAACTGAGACAGTTAGTACTAGCTGACTATATTCGCAAGGATTTTGCCACCTATCTGGGAGATAATCAGGCAACCATTTCTCAGTTGGGGGTACTCCCTTATTTTGAAAGCATTCGTCGAAAAGCTCAGGAGCAAGAGATACCTGTGTCTTTGGCTGTCTTGTCAGGTAGTGTCGTTATTTTGCCTACCGATGTGGCAGCAGAGTTTAAGGATCTCTTGCCTCAGGTTCCTCTTAGTTTCTCACCTATTGGTCACTTGGATCCAAAAGATTATGTGCAGGTTGGTTTTCCGAGCTCAGCTAAGGGAATCGTAGCAGCAGTGACGGAGCTTTTTCAACGAGGGCGGATTCAAGTCCTAGTCGGAACCAAATCTCTCCTCGGAGAGGGTTGGGATGCTCCTTGTGTTAATTCCCTAATCCTCGGAAGCTTTGTGGGGAGCTTTATGCTAAGTAACCAGATGCGCGGGCGTGCCATTCGTATCTGGTCGGGACATCCAGAAAAGACCAGTAACATCTGGCATCTGGTAGCCGTTCAAGCGCAAGCACTTATCACTCTTCCTGGTGAGGAGCCTAGACCAGAGAGCAATCAAGATCTGCAGACCTTGTCGCGACGGATGGAGCATTTTCTTGGATTGGCCTATAATCAGGAGAGTATTGAGACCGGTTTGGATCGTTTGGATTTTCCAAAGCCCCCTTTTAAGAAAAAGCAAATCAGTGAGTACAATGAGCGAGTTAAGAGTCTCTCCAAGGATCGAGCAGGCTTGAGACAAAAATGGCAGGAAGCTCTTGTCGTAGCGGATCAGTTCGAGGTAGTTACAGAAGTCGCAACTCAAAAACAGAAGGTCCCAGTCATGCTCTTGCTTGATGCATTAAAATGGGTTCGCATGTCATTGCTCTTGTTGGCAGTAGATTTGTTGGTCTTGCTATTTAGACTGAGATTGATCGGTGTTTGGTGGCTTACGACAGCATGTCTCCTCTTTTTAGTCTTTGCATCTTGGCGCTACCTCCGCTATAAGAGTCCTTATAAACGTTTGCAATCTCTGGGTGAGCAGATCCGAAAGGCTCTGCTAGATTCGGGGCATCTAACGGATGATCAATCCCGTGTTCAGGTAGAGGAGGACAAGGAAAACTACATGGTCTTTGCCTATCTCAAGGGAGGAAGCATGAGGGACAAGGAGTTGTTTGCGCAGACTGTGGGAGAGTTCTTTGCTCCAGTGGACAACCAGCGTTATCTCTTGAAGGCAGAGAAAGTCCGACAAGGTCAGTCACCTTACTATGCCGTGCCTAGTCTTTTTGACAAGCGCAAGGAAGAAGCACAGAAATTCCTCGACTTTCTGACGCCGACTATCGGACGCTATCACCTCGTCTATACACGAACAGAGGCAGGAAGGAAAACCCTTCTCGAAGCTCGTATCAAAGCTCTCTCTAACAAAAACGACCGTATCTTGATTAAGAAGAAGGTTAAAAGCCGGTTGGAGTAGGGGAGTTTACAAGAGATAAATAAGTAAATTCTCTTAAAATATAAACACAATTAGAGACAGTAAGAGACGATTGACTAGTTCAAGTAAGAAGGAGAAGAAAGTTAAAGTAGAAGAAATAGAACAAGTAGCTGGATAAGGACAACCCCTTAGAAAAGGATTTCTAAGGGGATTTTTGTGGATTCGTGGTATAATTTTTATAAAAGTAGGCGCTATGAAATATTTTGTTTTTTAGAAAGAAATACTATGGATGATAGATTTATTACATTAAAGCACTTTGATACTTCAGTAGCAGCTAAAAATGTTGCTAAATTACTTGAAGAAAATAAAACTTATTTCTTAAATGGGAACTGGGGTTCTGGAAAAACAGAATTTCTAGTTGAAGTTGGTAAGAATACTAATAAAAAATTAGTTACGATAGACTTTTGGAGATTAAACGATAACCGCTCAACGATTGAGATTGTTTTTTCAAAATTACACCCGTTGGTATATAGCCTTTTAAGGATTTTCATAGTTTTATGTGTCGCAGTTTCTATCTTAATGACTAATGTAGTTGATTTGGGTTTAAGTTCTTTTTTTGAATCTTTTTGTGTTAAATTAATTATTGGGAGTATTGTTTTATTAGTAGCAATCTATCAATTTTTTAAAATCAAATCAGATGGTTTTTACAGTTGTTTACTAACTTCTAAATGTCTATCATTATCTCGAAAAGTATTAGTTATTGATGATTTTGATCGAATGTCTAACAAACAACAAGAGGAGAGTTATAAAATTTTTAGCTTGCTTAATGGCAAGATTCCAATTGTTTTTGTTGGAGATATTGAGAAAGTGCATCTTAACGACAATAATTTCCTCTCTAAAATTATTGATAGACGGATAGAACTACCATTTGTTCTTCACCCATCAAATATTTGGCAAGATTATTTTGAGTTGCTAGGAAAGAAATTTAGTACGAGATTGTCAGATGATTTTTGGAAAAGGTTCAGCTTTGAAAATAGAAATTTGCGAGATAGAAATCATTTTAATGACTATGTCAATCAAGAATTCTTTTCAAGGGGTAAATTAGGACATGTTCAGGAGGAACAGCAACTTTGGATTATCTATACCTACCTTTTTTATCCTGAATTATATAAACAATTATTAAAGGCTGAAGAAATAAAAGTCAAGGATGATGAAAAAATTAGTTTTACATGGCTGTTCAAGTTTGGACGAAGCATACAAGAAATACTGTCAGACATTCAACAATCAGCTCTTAACCAATATCCACCAAGCTATAAAATGAATGGCTCGGCCTATTTTCTTTATGAAGAATCTCTAAATCGTACAAAAGAGGAAATGGATACATTACTTGAGACAGATAGTCAGGAATTATCAAGAGAACTAAGAGAGGGGAATCATAAGACTGATTTTTATCAATATCTCTCAAGTGAATATAAATCTTTTTCTGAAAATCAGAAAGCTAAACTACTACGTATGACTATACAGGAATCTCTTAAATCTTATAATAGCCCTGCAATGGACTATATTGTTGCAGAAAAGTTAAATGAAGAAATTCCCCGATATGAGAGGAATAGTCCTTTAAGTGAGGAAATAATAGGTAGAATTGTGAATTTCTGGGAAAGTATTCTGAGAAAAGAAGGTTTGGATCCGTCTGAGATACTTTATTTTATGGAAAAACATAGAGTGCTGACCTTCTATGATTTGGGTCGTCACTATTCAAACTTAGAAATTAATAATGAAAATTTCGCTAAGCTAAGACGAAAAGATTTCTTTCTCTTGACCTATCTTAGTTCAATTGAAAAATTTAATGAATTTGAAAGTTGGAATAGAAGTATTTGGGATGCCATGGAGCAGTTTGGAGGCAGAGAGTTCTTAGTATTTTGGGAATTTCAAGGAATTCTTTCAAATGGATTGGGTTATTACTGTTTTGATGTTGTTCCTAGAAACAAAAAATATTTTCTTATGATGGGTGAAAATCAAGATAAAATGAAAAAGAATAGGTCTGTCATTGAAAAGATTCAGCCGCAACTTGAGCAATTGGAAGCTAAAGGATTTACATTTGAGGAGAAAATAGATAGGGAATACTGGTAGGCAATCTATGAGTTTTAAAGGATAATTGGTTAGTATGTTCTCCTTTTAGTAATATTCTTCATGCTTGTACCCTTTTCTCGTGTTAAATTTCGCTCCCACTCGTCCTCCCTAGTTCAAGTGGTTTTTCTAGGAATATGATAAAATAGAAAAGATAATATATTTATTTAATGGAGTGATTGTGATAGTATTTATTGAATTGATAAATGAGAAGATTAAAGCAGTGTAGATAAATTGGAATTTGTGGAGAGATAGGATGATTAAAAAAAGTGTGGAATCGGAACAAGGAAATACGTATTATTGGACTAATGAAAATGTCGAAAAACCATGCATTGTAATGCTTCCTGGATTGACAGCTGATCATAGATTATATGATAAACAAGTAGATGAATTTAAAAAGGATTTCAATATTATTGTTTGGGATTGCCCATGTCACGGAGAGTCCAGACCATACAGTACGTTTAATTACAAATTAGTGACGCAAGAACTGGAAATTATATTAAAAACGGAGAATGTTAAATCGGCAATATTTATTGGGCAATCACTTGGAGGAATGATAGCTCAATATTACATAGAAGGACATCAAGAACAAGCAATAGGTTTTATTTCTATAGATAGCGTTCCTTTTGGAAATTATTATAGCAAATCAGATATGTTTTGGTTAAACCAGATTGAGTGGCTAAGTAAACTATACCCAGATAAAATGCTAAGAGATTTTATGGCAAAAGGTTGTGGTGTTTCTGAGTATACTCAGAACAGTATGAAACTTATGCTCTCAATCTATAGTAAAAGGGAACTATGCCATTTGATGTGGATAGGTGAAGCAGCATTTATTCCTGAAAATCATGAAATAAATTTGAAATGTCCTGTAATACTTTTACTTGGGGAGAACGATAAGGTTGGTAAAGTGTCGCAGTATACAAGAGAGTGGCACAAAAGGGAAGGATACCCACTACATATTATTAAAAATGCCGCTCATAATTCAAATCAAGATAATCCTGATGAAGTAAATGATTTAATAAGGAAATATATAAATAAATGGCTATAAAGATATTGTAACTACTGTAAAATCGACAAATCCTAGTTTGTTGAACTTAGCAATTTATAAGTTTTTAAGAGATAGAACCTATAAAATTTGCACGAGAACTGTAGGTAGGAGAAGAAATCTTCCTATTGACTTATCTCAGTGTAGTTAATAAATTTGGGCAAATTAAGTCATGGGATAGCAGTATATGAAATGCGATAGATTGTTTTGGAGATAAGGAATTTTTATCATTTTGGAAATTCCAAGAGATTCTTTCTACAGTGGAAATTATTTTGACTTTGATAAAATTCCAGAAAATATGACCTATACTCTTTGGATAGAAAAATACGCTTTTGAACCTCCTCATGAATTTGAAGATTATAGGGAGGATGTTATTAGAAAGATTCGTCCGAAACTTGAGCAACTGGAATTAAAAGGATTTAAATTTGTAGAAGAAATAGATGGAGAACATAGACGTAGGAATTAGGATTTTAAAATTTGGGATTTTTTCTAATTCATTGCTTATTTTTAACCGTTATACCAAAGTTAATTTTTAGCAGTGAAAATATGATAAAATAGAAAGAAAATACATTTCCTTAAAAAATTAAGATACAACTTTGTTTCCATATTTCCTGGAAACTGATAGAAAGTAAGGAGAAACATGGAACAAACTAACCAAAAATCCCAGTGCCAACAACTCTGGGCTAGAAACAAATACCTCGTTTTGAGTCATTCTAGCAATATTTACAATGAGATTCGCCAATACTTGAAGAATGAAGTGGTGGAGGTAAGTCATGTTCAGGAACTGATCGACCGTGCCTGTCAAATCCCTGAGCATAGAGGTCAGGTTTGCAATGCCTTTCAGCATATTTGGGGCTATTTCAAAAAGAAAGCGACAGATGCCGAGCGTAAGGACTATATGCTCTTGCTTGATCGCTACCGCTATGGTCAGGCTTCTAAGGAAGACTTGATCTCTAAGACTCGAGAGTTGCTTGATCGCTATCCCAATACCTACTTGCAACATTCGACTTTACTGAAAGGAGACTCCCATGAGACTTTGGCATGAGGCTTTGATTTCACAACTTCCCCGTCCTCAACTTTTGGGGCAACATCGAGAGTGCTGCGCCCTGCGTGGCAATGGCTGGGGTAGAAAGCATGCGACGGTGGACTATGTCTTTACCCACTCGCCCTATCGTCTCTACGCCTATCATCTCTTGATCATGGAGGAGATGGCTGACCGTGGCTACAATGTCAGTCCAGAATGGTTGGACAAGAACTACCGAGGCAAAATTTGTCCAGCTTATGAAGACTTGCCTGAGGAAAAGTTGGACAATCCCATCTATAGTGAGCATGATGCAGGATACTATGAGGAATGTCTGGCTAATCTTCGAGAGAAAGGCATTGAGTTGGTGTAAGAGTCAGGATTAGCTCCACATTATAACTCTTCTCGTCATTTTTTTGAATAATAAAAATGAGATCTTTAGAATTTTCTGAAGGTCTTCTTTTTAAGGGAAATATCAGAATTACAAAAGAAAACCAACCTATAGTCTTTTCTAATAACAAGCCATAGTCATTGATGAGAATCGTCAATAGCTCGTTTGAGCATTCCAACTAAAATACAGCAATAAAACAAGCAATATAAAGGATTTGAGATGCTGGTCTCAAGTCTTTTTCTATTGTCTAAAAGAGTGATATAGTTTCAAACTATATCAAAGCCTAATTATTTACAATTATACAGACAGTTTCTTTTCTGTTAAGATAGTTTCAACAACAAATTTTGGAGGACACATCATGTCAACTACGATCATCGGTTTCCCTCGTTTGGGTGAATTCCGCGAATTGAAATTTACAACTGAAAAATACTTTAGAAAAGAAATCTCAGAAGAAGAACTCTTGGCTGCGGCTAAAGAATTGCGTGCAAAACACTGGAACATTGTCAAAGAAAAAGGCATCACTGAAATCCCATCAAATGACTTTTCTCACTATGACAACTTCTTAGATGCAGCTTTCCTTTTCAACGTAGTACCTGCATCCGTTCAAAACTTGGACTTGTCTGACCTTGAGCGCTACTTTGCTTTGGGACGTGGTTACCAAGGAGAAAAAGGGGACGTGCGTGCCCTTCCGATGAAGAAATGGTTCAACACCAACTACCACTACATCGTGCCTAAATTTGAAAAAGACACCCAAGTTAAATTGGCTGGTCACAAGATCTTTGATGAGTTCCAAGAAGCCAAAGAACTTGGTCTCAATACTCGTCCTGTCCTTGTAGGTCCATTCACTTTCCTTCAATTGTCAGACTTTGAAGAAGGTGTGAAAGCAGAAGACTTCGTAGATAGCTTAGTAGCTGCTTACCAAGATGTTTTTGCGAAATTGGCTGAACTTGGTGCGACTCGTATCCAACTCGATGAAGCTGCTCTTGTCAAAGACTTGACAGAAGAAGAAAAAGCTCTCTTCTTAAACCTCTACAACAAACTCTTGGCTGACAAGAAAGGTCTTGAAGTCTTGCTTCAAACTTACTTCGGTGATGTTCGTGATGTCTACACTGATCTTGTGAACTTGCCAGTAGATGCCATTGGTTTGGACTTCGTTGAAGGTAAGAAAACTCTTGAACTCGTTAAAGGCGGATTCCCAGCTGACAAGACTCTTTATGCGGGTATTGTCAATGGTAAGAACATCTGGCGCAACAACTACGAAAAGAGCTTGGCTATTCTTGAGCAAATCCCAGCTGAAAATATCGTTTTGACAAGCTCATGCTCACTTCTTCATGTACCATTTACAACTGCTAATGAAGACTTTGAACCAGCTATCTTGAACCACTTTGCTTTTGCAGTTGAAAAATTGGATGAAATCCGTGACTTGGATGCTATCCGTAACGGTCAAGGAGCAGAAGCTCTTGCAGCTAACAAAGAACTCTTTGCAACTGAACGTGTTGGTGAAAATGCTGAACTTCGTGCACGTATCGCTGGATTGACTGACGCAGACTACACTCGTTTGCCAGCCTTTGCAGAACGTGAAGCAATCCAAGAAGAAGCTTTCAAACTTCCAGCCCTTCCAACAACTACCATCGGTTCATTCCCTCAAACTAAGGAAGTTCGTGCTAAACGTTTGGCCTTCCGTAAGGGTGAATTGTCACAAGAAGAATACGATGCCTTCCTTGCTGAAACGATCGACGAATGGATCAAATGGCAAGAAGAAGTTGGATTTGACGTGCTTGTACACGGTGAGTTTGAGCGTAATGACATGGTTGAGTACTTCGGTCAAAACTTGTCAGGTTACCTCTTCTCTAAGAATGGTTGGGTACAATCATACGGTATGCGTGGAGTGAAACCACCAATCATCTGGGGTGATGTCACTCGTCTTAACCCAATCACTGTTAAATGGTCTAGCTACGCACAAAGCCGTACTGACAAACCTGTTAAAGGTATGTTGACTGGACCTGTTACCATCCTTAACTGGTCATTCCCACGTGAAGACATCTCTATCAAGGACTCTACTCTTCAAATCGCTCTTGCTATCAAGGATGAAGTTCTTGACCTTGAAGCTGCAGGTGTGAAAATCATCCAAATCGACGAGGCTGCTCTTCGTGAGAAATTGCCACTTCGTCGTAGTGACTGGTACGAAGACTACCTTGACTGGGCTATTCCAGCCTTCCGCTTGGTACACTCAACAGTAGCGCCAGACACACAAATCCACACTCACATGTGTTACTCAGAATTTACAGATATCATCCCAGCTATCGACAACATGGATGCAGACGTTATCTCATTTGAAGCTAGCCGTTCAAACCTTGAAATCTTGGACGAACTCAAAGCGAAAAACTTCCAAACAGAAGTTGGACCTGGGGTTTACGATATCCACTCACCTCGTGTGCCTAACGAAGGCGAAATCGACCACACCATCGAAGCAATCCTTGCTAAAGTTCCAAGCAAGAAAGTTTGGATCAACCCTGACTGTGGTTTGAAAACACGTGGTATTCCAGAAACGAAAGAAAGCTTGATCCGCCTTGTCGAAGCAGCAAAAGCTGCGCGTGAGAAATTGTAAGATAAGATTTCTCTCTTGACACTGACTGATCAAGGAACTGCTTGGCCCTGCTGGCTCAGCAATCATGAAATCAAAAAGAAAAGGATAATGACTATGTCACGCCAAACACCGTCACTTTCATTTGAAGTGTTCCCTCCAAACCCAGCTGTGGGTAATGATAAGATTATTTCTGCTCTTCAAGATATGCAGGAGCTGACACCGCACTTTATCAGTGTGACCGCCAGCAATAATAAATTTAATATCAAGGAAACGACGGTTCGTTTGGCTGACTTTATCCAGAATGACTTGGCGATTCCAACTATTGCCCACTTGCCAGCTATCTATCTGACCAAGGACAAGGTTGCTGAAACCATTGCGGACTTGGATAAGGTTGGGGTACAGAAAATCTTGGCCTTGCGTGGGGATATTATCCCTGATGTGGAACCACAAAAGGATTTCCGCTATGCAACGGACTTGATCGAGTTCATCAAGGAACAAGCCCCTCACTTTGATATTATCGGAGCTTGCTACCCAGAGGGACACCCTGACTCGCCAAACCAGATCTCGGATATCCAAAATCTCAAGAAGAAAGTGGATGCAGGTTGTTCAAGCCTCGTAACGCAACTTTTCTTTGACAATGAGCGTTTCTATGATTTCCAAGACAAGTGTACCTTGGCAGGGATTGATGTTCCCATTCATGCGGGGATCATGCCCATTCTTAACCGTAACCAAGCGCTTCGTCTATTGAAAACGTGTGAGAATATCCACCTTCCACGTAAATTTAAGGCCATCTTAGACAAGTATGAGCATGACCCTGAGTCGCTCAGAGCAGCAGGACTTGCCTATGCCGTGGATCAGATCGTGGACTTGGTAACCCAGGATGTCGCAGGTGTGCATCTCTACACCATGAACAATGCTGAAACAGCAAAATACATCCACCAAGCAACCCATGCCTTGTTTAACCATCAGTCTTTAGGATAACAAAAAGCAAACCATTCTTCTCAGGTGAGGGGAATGGTTCCTTTTTAATAGAAAAGCCCGCACTTTTTAAGAAAAATATGATAAAATAGACTCTGTACGTACTTGATACAAAGATGAGGGTATAAAAGTGTTAAAGGCTTTGTCGATTCTCAATTTTATGATAGAAATTTTTTCATAATTTGTTCTTTTCAGTATTTAGTTTGAGCGACACGAACGAGTCAAATCGATGTTATTTGACGAGAGAGTTAGTAAAGCATTTAGCTAATCGCCTAATAGCGATTAGCGTGAAAGGATTAGATGCTTTAGCATCAAACCTTTCTAATGATTTGTATCTTGAAAATTGAACTCGGCCGAAAAGCTGTGTAAAAAAGATAAACTGTCTTGTCTTCATCGAAGACTTCGCCAGTTTCCTATTTTTACTTTGCTTTTTGCGACCTTAGTATCTTGATCTTTGTAGGCAAGGCGTATAATTTCATCAATCCAAAGGGGATTAAAATGACAAAACATGTGTTTCAAACGACTTTTGCGGGTCGTGAGTTAATCGTAGAGACTGGTCAGGTTGCTAAGCAAGCAAATGGCTCTGTTGTCGTGCGTTACGGTGAGTCAACTGTCTTGACTGCGGCCGTTATGTCTAAGAAAATGGCAACTGGGGATTTCTTCCCACTTCAAGTCAACTATGAAGAAAAAATGTATGCGGCTGGGAAGTTTCCTGGTGGTTTTATGAAACGTGAAGGACGCCCTTCAACAGATGCGACTTTGACAGCGCGTTTGATTGACCGTCCAATCCGTCCGATGTTTGCGGAAGGTTTCCGTAACGAAGTGCAAGTGATCAATACGGTTCTTTCTTATGATGAAAATGCCTCTGCTCCAATGGCGGCAATGTTTGGATCATCCTTGGCACTTTCTATCTCAGATATTCCGTTTGACGGACCTATTGCTGGGGTACAAGTAGGTTATGTTGATGGCCAAATCATTATCAACCCTACTCAAGAACAGGCAGAGCGTTCGCTTCTTGAATTGACAGTAGCTGGGACCAAACACGCTATCAACATGGTGGAGTCTGGTGCCAAAGAATTGTCAGAAGAAATCATGTTGGAAGCCCTTCTGAAAGGTCACCAAGCAGTCAAAGAATTGATTGCCTTCCAAGAAGAGATCGTTGCGACAGTTGGTAAGGAAAAAGCAGAAGTTGAATTGCTTCACGTGGATGAGGAATTACAGGCTGAAATCATCGCAGCCTACAACAGTGACCTCCAAAAAGCGGTTCAAGTAGAAGAAAAATTGGCTCGTGAAGCTGCTACTCAAGCAGTTAAGGATCAAGTAACTGCTGTTTACGAAGAAAAATATGCAGACCACGAAGAATTTGACCGTATTATGCGTGATGTGGCTGAAATCTTGGAACAAATGGAACACGCTGAAGTGCGTCGTTTGATCACAGAAGACAAGGTGCGTCCTGACGGTCGTAAAGTCGATGAAATCCGTCCTTTAGATGCGCAGGTTGACTATCTTCCTCGTGTACATGGTTCTGGTCTCTTTACTCGAGGACAAACTCAAGCCCTTTCAGTTTTGACCTTGGCTCCGATGGGAGAAACTCAAATCATCGATGGTTTGGATCCAGAGTACAAGAAACGCTTTATGCACCACTATAACTTCCCTCAATACTCTGTAGGGGAAACAGGCCGTTACGGTGCCCCTGGTCGTCGTGAAATTGGTCATGGGGCTCTCGGTGAACGTGCTCTTGCTCAAGTCTTGCCAAGTTTGGAAGAATTTCCATACGCTATCCGCTTGGTAGCAGAAGTCTTAGAATCAAACGGTTCATCTTCTCAAGCCTCTATCTGTGCGGGAACGCTTGCCCTTATGGCTGGTGGTGTGCCAATCAAGGCGCCAGTAGCTGGGATTGCTATGGGTCTTATTTCAGATGGAAATAACTATACAGTATTGACAGATATCCAAGGTTTGGAAGACCACTTTGGTGACATGGACTTTAAGGTTGCCGGTACTCGTGACGGGATTACAGCCCTTCAAATGGATATCAAGATCCAAGGGATTACTGCAGAAATCTTGACAGAGGCTCTTGCTCAAGCCAAGAAAGCTCGTTTTGAAATCCTTGATGTGATTGAAGCAACCATTCCAGAAGTTCGTCCAGAATTGGCTCCAACTGCACCGAAAATTGATACCATCAAGATTGATGTGGACAAGATTAAGATTGTCATCGGTAAAGGTGGAGAAACCATCGACAAAATTATCGCTGAAACAGGCGTTAAAATCGATATCGACGAAGAAGGCAATGTGTCTATCTACTCTAGCGACCAAGATGCCATTAACCGAACCAAAGAAATCATCGCTGGCTTGGTTCGTGAGGCTAAAGTAGATGAAGTTTACCATGCCAAGGTTGTTCGTATCGAGAAATTTGGTGCCTTTGTCAACCTCTTTGATAAGACAGATGCACTTGTGCACATTTCTGAAATGGCTTGGACTCGTACCAACCGTGTAGAAGACTTGGTAGCTATCGGTGATGAAGTAGATGTTAAGGTTATCAAGATTGATGAAAAAGGACGTGTTGATGCTTCTATGAAGGCTCTTCTTCCTCGTCCACCAAAACCTGAGCGTGATGAAAAAGGTGAAAAGTCTGAACGTCCTCACCGTCCACGTCATCACAAGGACCACAAACCTAAGAAAGAAGTTACAGAAACACCAAAAGATTCAGAATAAGAAAAGGAGAAATGTATGGGATGGTGGCGCGAAACCATTGATATTGTAAAAGAAAATGATCCAGCGGCACGCAACAGTTTGGAAGTTTTGCTGACTTATCCAGGTGTCAAGGCCTTAGCGGCTCACCGTCTCTCGCATTTTCTCTGGAAGCACGGCTTCAAACTCTTGGCTCGTATGCACAGTCAGTTTTGGCGCTTTTGGACTCAGATTGAGATTCATCCGGGTGCTCAGATAGAATCAGGTGTCTTTATCGACCATGGCTCAGGCCTGGTGATTGGAGAGACGGCGATTGTTGAAAAAGGCGTTCTTCTCTATCATGGAGTGACTCTTGGTGGAACAGGGAAGGATGTTGGCAAACGCCATCCGACTGTGCGTAAAGGAGCTCTCATATCAGCCCATGCCCAAGTCATCGGACCAGTGGAAATCGGTGAAAATGCCAAGGTTGGTGCAGCAGCAGTTGTCGTGGCAGATGTACCTAGTGATGTGACGGTGGTCGGAATTCCGGCTAAGATTGTCCGAGTTCATGGACAGAAGGATGAGCCAACGATTCACGAAGTCGAAGAAAAACGAGAATACTACGTCAATAAACTCGAACATGCCCGCGAAGCCAGTCACAGATCGTCGGGGTTGTAGAGAGTAGTAATGCCTTGGGTAGGAGGTTAGGCAAATGCTATTAGAAGAATTCGAAAATGTACCTGCTGTTATCGAACCAACTGATCGAAGTATTCGTGGTGGAGAAATCTGTGACACGATTATTTTATCTTTTAATGGAGAAATCGTTGAACGAGTAAAGCAGTTTGAAGATGTTTACGAAGGTGGCTATCTAACCAATCTAAATGGCAGACTTCCATGGTATATCTATGAAAAAGATGGGAGTAAGGTAGCCGTTGCTATAGCTACGATTGGAGCCCCGGTGGTTGTTGGACTCTTAGAAGAACTCAAAGCAAGAGGATTTAAGAACTTTATTGTTTTGGGTTCTTGCGGAGTTCTAGATCAGTCTATTCAGGCAGATAAGATTATCCTACCAAGTTCAGCTCTACGTGATGAAGGTACAAGTTACCATTACGCTCCTGCAAGTGATGAGATAGCTTATGACGAAACTTTGCTTTTAACCATGGAAGAAGCTTTGAACAAATCTTGCATTGAGCATATCCGCACCAAGTCTTGGACTACTGATGCCTTTTATCGAGAAACGCCTGATAAGGTCAAGCGTCGCTTGGCTGCTGGAGCCCAAGTGGTGGACATGGAAGCTTCGGCTATCATGGCTTGGAGTCAATTTCGCAAGAGTAAAGTCTATCAGTTCTTCTACACAGCTGACTATGTGGATCATCATAACCGAACCTGGGATGCCCGCCATGAAGAGCGGACAGCTGATGCCATGACTTTTTTCACTATCGCTTTGACAATAGCAAAGGAACTAGAAAGGTAACTACAAGAATGGCAGTATATTTTTACGGCTGTATCACCATGGATGGCTACTTGGCAGACAGCCAGCACAGGATAGACTGGCTGCATCAGCTTGGTTCTGTAGAGGATACAGGCTATGATGACTTTTACAGGCAAATGGATATCACCATCATGGGCAAGCGGACCTTTGAGGAAATCCAAGATTTGCAAGATGTAGAAAGTTTTTATCAAGCTACGGAAAACTATGTCTTTACGCATGATAGGCACCTGCCTGTCAGCAATTACCAGCCAGTAGCTGGGGATGTGGTAGACTTTGTTCACCAGATTGACAAAGGCAAAAATGTCTTTGTGATTGGTGGTAATTCCTTGGTAGGACCGCTCTTGGATGCGGATCTTTTCGACTACCTCATTATTCAGATAGCGCCCCTTATCCTAGGAAAGGGGGTTCCCCTCTTTACCCAAGAGGAAGGGCAGCGCTTTTACCGACTGGATAGCCTCAGACAATTTGGCCCTTTTGCAGAGCTGGTTTTCAGCCGAAAAAGTCAGAAATAGAGAAGGGAGTGGACCGCATGATTAAAATTTATGACACCATGTCTCGTGATTTGCGAGAATTTGTACCTATTGAGGACGGCAAGGTTAAGATGTATGTCTGTGGGCCAACGGTCTACAACTACATCCACGTGGGCAATGCCCGCTCAACAATAGCTTTTGATACCATTCGCCGTTATTTTGAGTATCGGGGATTTGAAGTCAACTATATTTCCAATTTTACAGATGTAGATGATAGGATTATCCATCGCGCCAAGGAAGAAGGCATCACGCCTCAGGAGGTTGCGGACAAGTATATCGCTGCCTTTCGTGAGGATGTGACGGCCTTAGGCGTGAAACCTGCGACTCGCCATCCGCGTGTGGTGGAGTTTATGGCTGACATCATTCGTTTTGTCGCTGACTTGATTGAAAAAGGCTTTGCCTACGAGAGTCAAGGAGATGTTTACTTCCGAGTGGAAAAATCCCACAATTACGCCAAATTAGCTAACAAAACCTTGGAAGATTTGGAGCTGGGTGCTTCAGGTCGAACCGATGAAGAAACGGCACGTAAGGAAAATCCAGTGGACTTTGCTCTCTGGAAAGCTGCCAAACCAGGCGAGATTTCTTGGGACAGTCCTTGGGGAGCAGGCCGTCCGGGTTGGCATATCGAATGTTCGGTTATGTCAACAGAGATTTTGGGCGATACCATTGATATCCACGGCGGTGGAGCTGATCTAGAGTTTCCACATCATACCAACGAAATTGCCCAGTCAGAGGCCAAAACAGGCAAGACATTTGCCAATTACTGGATGCACAATGGCTTTGTCAATATCGACAATGTCAAGATGTCCAAGTCCTTGGGAAACTTTATCACTGTTCATGATGCCCTCAAAACCATCGATGGCCAAGTGCTTCGTTTCTTCTTTGCAACACAACACTACCGTAAGCCCATCAACTTTACGGAAAAAGCAGTGCGTGATGCAGAGACTAATCTCAAGTATCTAAAAAATACTTACGAACAACCATTTACAGGAAACGTGGATGCCCAAGACTTGCAAGCCTTTAAAGACAAGTTTGTAGCAGCTATGGATGAGGATTTCAACTCCGCAAACGGTATCACAGTAGTCTTTGAAATGGCCAAATGGATCAACTCAGGTAACTATGATGCAAGTGTCAAGCAAGCTCTTGCGGATATGTTGGAAGTCTTTGGAATTGTCTTTGTCGAGGAAGTTTTGGACGCAGATATCGAAGCCTTGATTCAAAAACGTCAAGAGGCGCGTGCCAATCGTGACTTTGCGACAGCAGACCAGATTCGTGACCAATTGGCAGAACAAGGGATTAAACTGCTGGATACAAAAGATGGAGTGAGGTGGACTCGTGATTGATGTCAATCTCATTAACGGGATTGCGTTGGCTTTTGAGGGAGATGCAGTTTATTCCATGTATATCCGTCGCCATCTCATCCTTAAAGGCATGACCAAGCCCAATAAACTCCACCAAGAGGCGACCAAGTATGTGTCAGCCAAGGCTCAGGCTCGCTTGATTGCCCTCATGTTGGAAGAGCAAGTCCTGACGGAAAAAGAAGAAGAAATCTACAAACGTGGTCGCAATACCAATAGTCATACAAAGGCTAAAAATGCTGATGTGGTGACCTACCGCATGTCTACAGGTTTTGAAGCAGTGATGGGCTATCTCCATCTGACTGAAAATCTGGAGCGGCTAGAGACCTTAATTTCTTGGTGTATCCAAAAAGTGGAGGAGTAGAAATGCTTGCTAAAGAACTACAAGACTGGTTTCCGGGGGCTCAGATTTCAGATCAACCGGTAGAGAAAGAGGGGCACTTAACTCTTCCTTTAGCTTCTCAGCAGTGGGTTTTACTGAAGGAAGCTGGGCTCAGCGAGCGTGAAAAGCAGCTGGTTGCCCTTTTGACCCATCAGGAGCAAGCTCGTTCGCTCAATCCTTGGTATCCCTATCTGATTGAGGGGAAGGGGCATGCGCCTCAAACTTTTAAAAAGATTCAGCTGGTTTATTGCCATCTTTCCTATTTCCAACAGGAAAATCTAGTCTCTTGGCTAGACATGATGCGAACTCTTTTTCCCAACTGCCAGACAGTGCTACAGGTCGGGGCTCAGGATTATGTATTTGTGCTTCAACAAGATAAGTACAGCTCTGTTCGCTCGATTTTATCTGATACGATTGAAGCGGTTGAGTATGACTTTGGTCTTCGTCTGTCTATCATGTTAGGCCAGGTTTGGTCTCAGACAGGCCATCAAGCCCTGTCAGATTTAATCCAAGCAGAGCGAGATTTGTTTAAGACTTGGTGGCGTCAGGGTCACCAAGGTGTTCACACATTTTCACAACTCTATCTTTGGAGTATGGGGGAAAGACTAGTGGACTTGAAAGTCATTAAAGAATGCCTACACCAGATGATCTTAAATCAGGATCAGATTCAGGAAATTATCCTCTCTCTCTGGGAAAACAGTGCTGTTCTGACTAAAACAGCCCAGCAACTCTATTTGCACCGCAACTCTCTCCAATACAAGATTGATAAGTGGGAAGAATTGACAGGGCTACAGTTGAAGGAGTTAACGGATCTTACTTTGTGTTATCAGTTGATTTTACCAGATATTCTTTAAAGTTTTATATTCATTTTATCACCTGTGGTGGGGTTGTGAAAATTTACATTATGGAGAGGGTTATATTGGCTCTCTCCCTTTTGGTGTTCAAAACGATCAGAATTATCTTATAAAAAATAAAGGTATTTCGTTTATTGACCTTGATGAACTTGTTGGTGGATCAATCTCAAAAAGCTAGACAAAATATCTAGCTTTTGAGAGGGGGACCAAAGATGAAAATTTTGTTTATTGCCAGCTAGTTAGAGATATTTCTCCGCCATTCAGCCAGATAGTATGTTTATCTTTAAGTTCGACTTTAAGTTGACCGGCGTTTGAGATTTCTTTTGCAAGGCCTTTTTTCTCTTTTCCATCTAGCTGGAAGGTGACTTCTTTTCCAAGAACTAAAGATCTCTCTTTATAGATATAAAGTAGCTCATCTGGATCAGTCTTGTAGAAACAAGTCCATATTTCGCTAATCAACTCATTGCGACTAATTGGGGTAGGTAGTGTGAATAAACTTCCTGCTTTCTCGTTTAAATCGTCTGGGAAATTTGTAATAGAAAAATTTATTCCAAGTCCGATAATGACGTCAGTAACCAAGCCTGTCTCTACGGATGTCATTGCTTCAGTGAGGATACCTGCTATTTTTTTCTTTTTAAAGTAGATGTCATTTACCCATTTGATATCTACTTCAATCAAGGTCAGATTTTTAATCGCTTTGTAAACTGCACCAGCTACAAGGAGAGTATAGGAAGGAAGTTTTTCATAGGGAAGATTTGGTTGAATATGCAAGGACATATAAATTCCCCCTTGAGAAGGTGAGTAGTAAGGACGCTGAAAGCGTCCACGCCCTGCTGTCTGACATGTGGAAAGATAGAGGATGTTTCCCTTGTTTCCATCCTCAATACCTTTTTTTGCATCTGTTTGTGTTGATTTGGTTTCAGGTTTGTAGAGAATGGTTAAGTTGGTTTTCTCTTGAATCACATCAGGCAATATCAAATCGCCTTGGATAAGCTTGTAACCTCTATTTTTAATACTGTCAATCATGAGCCCTTCTTGTTGGAGGCGTTGGATTGCTTTCCATATGGATGTCCGACTTAGATTCAGTTCTTCGCCAATTTTTTCTCCGCTGACATAGTCGTTTTCTCTGGCTAGTATTTGGTAGACTAGTTGGTGTGATTTCATACTTTCTTTCCTTTTTACTGTCGTTCAATAGTAGATATTTTCGCCTTTCTTATATTCTACCATAGCTTTTCCTTTTTTAGAAAGTTTACTTCTTTTTCTCTAACAATTATTGGACTGGAATATCTCCGAATATAGTAGAGTATACTTTCATTCTCCCCTAAAAGTTTTTTATTTTGGTAGCGTGTTCATTGTTCCCAAATGACGGAAAAAATGGTAGAATATAAAGATAGTTTAGCATTTATCTTCTGGAGAAATCCAGAACAGAAAGGATCCGTTTTGAAATCAATTGGATTACTGGATAAGATAAGAGGGCTTTCGAAAAAAGATTTCTTTTTGTATTTGATGATCATAAGTATCTTTTTACCTTTTTATTTGTTCTTAGCGCTCTTTGCTTTATATTTGATAGGTTTACTTGTTACTGGGGAGATGAAGGGAATTATCAAAGGATTGGCCAAACATCCTGTACTTCTCTTTTTTATTGCCTACAGTAGTATCATCTCCATCGTCGCCAAGAACTGGCTTGGATTGGTTGCATCTTTACTGATGTTTCTCTTCCTCATTTTCTTTAGTTATTACCAGAAACGTCTGACACATGCTTTCTTTCGACTGATACTGCAGACAATCTTGTTTGGTAGTGTGCTCTCTGCTGTTTTTGCTACTTTGGAGCATTTCCAAATTGTAAAGAAATTTAACTATGCCTTTCTTTCGCCCAATATGCAGGTGTGGCACCAGAACCGTGCAGAGGTCACCTTCTTTAATCCTAACTACTATGGGATTATCTGTTGCTTCTGTATCATGATTGCCTTTTATCTCTTTACAACGACGAAGTTAAGATGGTTGAAAGTTTTTTGTGTGCTAGCAGGTTTTGTAAATCTATTTGGTTTGAATTTTACGCAAAATAGAACAGCCTTTCCTGCCATTATCGCTGGGGCCATCATTTATCTCTTTACAACCATTAAAAACTGGCGCGCCTTCTGGCTCAGTATTGGAGTTTTCGGGATTGGACTTTGTTTCCTCTTCTCAAGCGATTTGGGTGTCCGTATGGGAACGCTAGATTCTTCAATGGAGGAGCGAGTTTCAATCTGGAATGCGGGTATGACTTTGTTCAAGCAAAATCCGATTTGGGGTGAGGGTCCACTGACCTATATGAATTCTTTCCCGAGAATCCATGCACCTTACCACGAACACGCGCATAGTCTTTACATCGATACTATTTTGAGTTATGGTTTGATTGGAACCATTCTCCTATCCATTTCTTCGGTTATCCCGGTTCACATGATGATGGATATGAGTCAGGAGTCTGGCAAACGACCAATTATCGGTCTTTATCTCTCCTTCCTTACAGTAGTCGCTGTACATGGAATTTTTGATTTGGCTCTCTTCTGGGTACAGTCAGGATTCATCTTCTTGTTGGTTATGTGCAGTTTACCACTGGAACATCGAACACTGGTGTCCGAAATGACAGATTAAGTTAATAAATAGTGAAGATCTTCTACTCTAGGTAGGAGGTCTTTTTTGTTGGTGAAAATTATTTCTAAATCGAAATAGTTGACAGATGGAATGATAAGTATTACAATGTAATATAATTCGATATCGAAATAAATTGGAGGTGTTATGAAAGATAGTCATTTGGTAGCCCATCATATTCGTTTGTTGAATGGACGGATTTTTCAAAAGTTATTGAGCCAGGATCCTGAGGCTCTTTATCGGAGTGAACAGGGAAAGATTTTAGCGGTTTTATGGAATAGTGAAACTGGCTGTGCAACTGTGACAGATATTGCTCTGGCGACTGGTCTCGCCAACAATACGCTCACAACCATGATTAAGAAACTTGAGGGGCAAAAGCTGATCACGATTAGTCCATGTGGGGTAGATAAGAGGAAAAAATATGTTGTTCTGACTGAACTTGGTTGGTCCCAGAAAGAAATTGGCCAGCGTGTCAGTCAAAAATTGGATGCAATTTTTTATAAAGGATTCACTGAGGAAGAAATTTGTCAGTTTGAAAGTTATCAGGAACGCATTTTGGACAATCTGAAAGAGAAAGCAAATGAGGAATAAATCATGTCAAAACAAGTTGAAAATGCACAAAATCTATATATTCATTCCATTCAAGATGGGCGTGTTGCCGAGGCTCAAGCTCAGTCAGTAGGGGATACCTACATTCAACACTCGACAGGTGTGCCAGATGGGAAAGAAGGGTTTGCGGCTTTCTTTGCAAATTTCTTTGAGCGCTATCCCGAGCGTGAGATGAAGATTGTCCGTACTATTGAGGATGGCAATCTGGTTTTTGTTCATGTTCATCAATATCTCAATGGTGGGGAAGCTCAATGGGTGACGACGGATACTTTCCGTGCGGATGAGAATGGCCGTATCGTGGAGCATTGGGATGTTATTGACTACTATCGAACACCTGAAAATGACCAATTAAACCAGATTTTTGGAGATTTTGAAATCACAGATTTGGATAAGACAGCAGAAAATAAAAAAACCGTTCGTCGTTTCTTGACAGAAATTTTCCAAAATGGGGAGCTGGAGCAGTGGAGTGATTATGTGGCAGACGATTTGATTCAGCATAATCATGAGATTGGACAAGGAAGTGATGCTTATAAAAACTATGTGGCTGAACATGGTGTCACTTTTGACTTTGTTTTCCAGCTTTTGGGACAAGGAAATTATGTGGTCAGCTATGGGCAGACTCAGATTGATGGAGTTGCCTATGCCCAGTATGACATCTTCCATTTGGAGAATGGCTTGATTGTGGAGCATTGGGACAACAAAGAAGTCATGCCTAAGGTAGAAGACTTGACTAATCGAGGAAAGTTTTAAATTGAGGACAGAGAATGATTGAATACAAGAATGTAGCGCTACGCTACACAGAAAAAGATGTTTTGAGAGATGTCAATTTACGGATTGAGAATGGGGAGTTCATGGTTTTAGTTGGGCCTTCTGGGTCCGGTAAGACGACCATGATTAAGATCATTAATCGTCTCTTGGAACCAACTGATGGAAATATTTACATGGACGGTAAGCGCATCAAAGACTATGATGAGCGAGAATTGCGTCTTTCTACTGGTTATGTTTTACAGGCCATTGCTCTCTTTTCCAATCTAACGGTTGCGGAAAATATTGCCCTCATTCCTGAAATGAAGGGTTGGACTAAGGAAGAAATTACGAAGAAAACAGAGGAGCTTTTAGCTAAGGTTGGTTTACCAGTGGCTGAGTATGGGCATCGTTTACCTAATGAATTATCTGGTGGGGAACAGCAACGGGTGGGCATTGTCCGTGCCATGATTGGTCAGCCAAAGATTCTCCTCATGGATGAACCTTTTTCAGCCTTGGATGCTATTTCGAGAAAACAGTTGCAGGTTCTGACGAAAGAATTGCATAAAGAGTTTGAGATGACAACGATTTTTGTGACCCATGATACGGATGAAGCTTTGAAATTGGCAGACCGTATTGCTGTCTTGCAGGACGGAGAGATTCGTCAGGTGGCGAACCCTGAGACCATTTTAAAAGCTCCTGCAACGGACTTTGTAGCAGACTTGTTTGGAGGTAGTGTTCATGACTAATTTGATATCAACTTTTCAGGAGCGTTTTGGTGATTGGGTAACAGCTCTATCTCAACATTTGCAGTTGTCGCTTTTGACTTTGTTACTAGCTATTTTTATCGCGATTCCCTTGGCTGTTTATCTTCGTTATCATGAAAAGATGGCGGACTGGGTCTTGCAGATTGCAGGAATTTTCCAGACCATACCGTCACTGGCCTTGTTGGGGCTCTTTATTCCTTTGATGGGAATTGGAACCTTGCCTGCTTTGACAGCTCTGGTGATTTATGCGATTTTCCCGATTTTGCAAAATACCATTACTGGACTGAAGGGAATTGATCCAAGTCTACAAGAGGCTGGGATTGCTTTTGGGATGACCAGGTGGGAGCGTCTCAAGAAGTTTGAAATTCCACTTGCTATGCCCGTCATTATGTCTGGAATTCGGACAGCGGCTGTCTTGATTATCGGTACGGCGACCTTGGCGGCCTTGATTGGGGCTGGCGGCCTGGGTTCCTTTATCCTTTTGGGAATTGACCGCAATAATACCAGTCTGATTTTAATCGGGGCCCTTTCTTCTGCAGTGCTGGCCATTGCCTTTAACTTCCTACTAAAAGTGATGGAAAAAGCAAAATTGCGGACGATTTTCTCTGGTTTTGCCTTGGTGACAATATTGCTCGGTCTGTCTTATAGTCCAGTCCTCTTAGCTCAAAAAGAGAAAGAAAACTTGGTGATTGCTGGGAAATTGGGACCAGAACCCGAAATTTTGGCTAATATGTATAAGTTGCTGATTGAAGAAAATACCAGTATGACTGCGACTGTTAAACCGAATTTTGGGAAAACAAGCTTCCTCTATGAAGCTCTGAAAAAAGGGGATATTGATATCTATCCTGAATTTACCGGTACGGTGACTGAAAGTTTGCTTCAACCATCACCTAAAGTAGGTCATGAGCCAGATCAGGTTTATCAAGTGGCGCGTGATGGCATTGCCAAACAGGATCAACTAGCCTATCTCAAACCCATGTCTTATCAAAATACTTACGCTGTAGCTGTTCCGAAAAAGATAGCTCAAGAATATGGCTTGAAGACCATTTCGGACTTGAAAAAAGTGGAAGGACAGTTGAAGGCCGGTTTTACTCTCGAGTTTAATGATCGTGAGGATGGCAATAAGGGCTTGCAATCAATGTATGGTCTCAATCTCAACGTAGCGACCATGGAACCAGCTCTTCGCTATCAGGCAATTCAGTCAGGCGATATTCAAATTACGGATGCCTATTCGACAGATGCAGAGTTGGCGCGTTATGATTTGCAGGTCTTGGAAGATGACAAGCAACTCTTCCCACCTTATCAAGGAGCTCCACTCATGAAAGAAGCTCTTCTCAAGAAACATCCTGAGTTGGAGACAGTTCTCAATAAATTGGCTGGTAAAATTACTGAAAGCCAGATGAGCCAGCTCAACTATCAAGTTGGTGTCGAAGGCAAGTCAGCAGAACAAGTAGCCAAAGAATTTCTACAAGAACAAGGATTGTTGAAGAAATAGCTTGAAAATGCTAAACTCAACTTTGCTAAACGACTATATAAAAAAATGCTCAGACAATCTTGTCTGGGCTTTTTTGGTTTCAGAATTAATGATTTTCATTTTTAAATGGAAAATAAGAGGAAATTTTCAAAATTATCTAAAATTTTACTGTAAACACACTTGACTATTCATAGAATAGGTGTATAATGTGTTGTGAACTGCTTAACAAATAAGGATTTTCAGCTCATGTCGACTAAGGATAGAAATCTTGTGTATAGACAGTTCAGGAGATATATAATAGAGCGTTGCGTCCGAAAGTCTATCCAGACACGGCTCTTTAAAAACAAAAGGAGAAAATATGACGACTTATTTGCAAACAAAACTCAAGAACATCAAAATAACTCTTGGTGAAATGTCTGGTGGCTACCGCCGTATGGTTGCTGCTATGGCTGATCTGGGATTTTCAGGAACCATGAAGACTATCTGGGATGACCTCTTTGCCCATCGTACTTTTGCCCAGTGGCTTTACCTACTGGTTTTAGGAAGTTTTCCAATCTGGCTTGAGTTGATTTATGAACACCGCATTGTTGACTGGGTTGGGATGATTTGTAGCCTGACTGGAATTATCTGTGTTATCTTTGTATCGGAAGGTCGAGCAAGTAATTACCTTTTTGGCTTGATTAACTCTGTCATTTACCTTATCTTGGCTTTGCAGAAAGGCTTTTATGGTGAGGTGCTGACGACACTTTACTTCACGGTCATGCAGCCAATTGGACTTCTAGTGTGGATCTACCAAGCACAGTTTAAAAAGGAAAAACAGGAGTTTGTCGCACGTAAACTGGACGGCAAGGGTTGGACCAAGTATCTTTCCATTAGTGTTCTCTGGTGGTTGGTATTTGGGTTCATTTATCAGTCTATCGGAGCCAATCGTCCTTATCGCGATTCCATCACCGATGCGACCAATGGGGTTGGGCAAATCCTCATGACGGCTGTCTACCGTGAACAATGGATATTCTGGGCAGCTACAAATGTCTTTTCTATCTATCTCTGGTGGGGAGAAAGCCTGCAAATCCAAGGGAAATATCTGATTTACCTCATCAATAGTCTAGTTGGGTGGTATCAGTGGAGCAAGGCCGCAAAGAGTGCTTAAAAAGTAAAAAAGGATCATCTGATCCTTTTTTGTGTTAGAGCAAAATGAATAATACCGTAATGATAATAGCGCTCGTTATACGAACGATGTGGTGCGAGATATGTTGGTTTTCTTGCTGTCGCCCATTCCAGTAAGCACCGTAGCAGATTATGCTAGAGCCCACTATCCATAAGATGATCGTTGCTGGTGGAACGAAGAAAAAGATAGCAAGAGCTAGTGAAGTGAGACAACTGCCGACCAAGATGCACGTGTTTCCTAGACTGTAGTTCTTTTGTTTCATGGCTGCGAAAGCTGCCGCGAGATGAAGGAGGGAGAAAATAAGAGCCAATACAATCGTTAGAATTCCTAGGATAATAGAAGTTAACATGGTTGATTCCTTTCTTCGTGATAGGATTAAATTTCGAGTGATTTTGTAGAAGTCATCTCAATCACATCTAAGTAAAATCTCACCACTTGCTCTTCTGTATAAGATTTTCCTTTTTTTAGCCACCAGGTCAGTGTTTCGATAAAGTTGGTTACTACAAAATGTTTGAGGTAGGAGGCCGGTATGTTCGGATAGGCCTCTTGCAAATCCTCCGCTACCATGGGGTAAACATGGTGTTCGAGTTCCTTGTGTAGTTGGCGGAGAAAGTAGTCGTTTTTGGAAAAAAGAAGACTGGTAACATGGTCTTGGTTTTTTTGAAAATGTAAAAAGATATGTGCGAGGTAGTCTTCTGTAGTCAAGTGTTCTTCCCTTTCAAAGAGATGATGAAAGAGGTAGCGACAGAGTTCATCTAAAAGCAGTTCCTTACTCTCGTAGTGACAGTAAAAAGTGGAGCGCCCAACATCTGCCAAGTCAATGATATCTTGGACAGTAGTAGCATCATAGCCCTTGTCGTTCAAAACTTGTAGAAAAGCTTGATAAATGGCTTTTTTCGTCTTACTAACCCGACGATCTCTTTTTGGCATATAGACACTTGAGACAAACTGTTCAGAACTGAACAAGGCTGACAGTTTGCTTCTATCCTTTCTTTGGATTTTATTAGATAATACAAATGAAAGAAGTATATATACCTATTATACCAAAGGAGGGAGAGAAATGAGTTCTAAAACATCTATCTGGCTAGCCTTTTTCTTGAATCTATCATTTTCTGTTGTCGAATTTATTTTTGGAGGCATCTTTAATTCAAGTGCGGTCTTAGCGGATGCGGTTCATGATTTGGGCGATGCCCTTGCCATAGGCTTATCAGCTTGCTTGGAAACTATTTCCAATCGTCAGGAAGACAAACGTTATACACTTGGTTATAAACGCTTCAGTCTGCTAGGCGCCATGCTGACTGCTTTGATCCTTTTGACAGGATCTTTCATGGTGCTCTTGGAGAATATTCCTCGACTCCTATCCCCTCAGCCTGTCAACTACCAAGGGATGCTGTGGTTTGGGATTCTTGCGATTCTTATTAATCTCGTGGCTAGTCTAATCGTTCGTAAGGGTCAGACCAAGAACGAAGCTATCCTGACCTTGCATTTTCTAGAAGATATTCTAGGATGGCTAGCGGTTATTCTGGTTGCTGGTGTTTTGTATGTGACTGACTGGTACTTTCTCGATCCACTCTTGTCTCTTTTAATTTCTAGTTTTATCCTCTGGAAAGCCATTCCTCGTTTTTGGTCAACACTCAAGATTTTCTTAGATGCTGTGCCTGAAGGGATCGAGACCGCCGAGCTAGAGAAAGAGTTAGCAGCGCTAGCTAATGTTAAAAGTGTTAATCAACTCAATCTCTGGACTATGGATGGTTTGGAAAAAAATGCCATTGTTCATGTTTGCTTAGAAGAGATTGAACATATAGAGTATTGTAAAGAATCTATTCGTAATTTACTCAAAGATTATGGCTTTCAAAATGTTACCATTGAAGTTGATTCAAACCTAGCAAGTCACCAAACCCATAAGCGAAAAATTGAGGAGTTGGAAGTAGGTCAAAGTCATGGACATTATCATTCATAAGAAGTCGATTTTCCATTTGTTGATTATTTTTGATGAATTGTAAATGTAACATATTTACTCCATTATGAAATTGTGATAGACTACATATATCACTGAAAGGAGATAGACGATGTTACAGCTACAACACATTTCAAAAGTCTATCATACGGGCGATCAAGAGTTCCACGCGCTAAAGGATATCTCGATTCGCTTCCGTGAGAATGAGTTTGTCTCTATTCTCGGGCAATCGGGTTCTGGGAAAACCACCCTATTAAATATCATCGGGGGACTCGACCAATACACATCTGGTGATTTACTCATCCAAGGAAAATCAACAAAGCAATTTAAAGACCGCGATTGGGATAGCTACAGAAACCACACCATCGGTTTCATCTTTCAGTCTTATAATCTCATCGGGCACCAAACTGCACTCTCTAACGTAGAAATTGCAATGACTCTTTCGGGTGTTTCAAAAGCAGAACGTAAGAAACGTGCTATCGAAGTGCTCGAACGCGTAGGCCTAAAAGACCATTTATATAAGAAACCAAGTCAAATGTCTGGGGGACAAATGCAACGAATCGCGATTGCGCGTGCTCTTGTTAATGATCCAAAAGTCGTTTTAGCCGACGAACCGACAGGAGCGCTCGATTCTGAGACTTCTGTTCAAATCATGGATTTATTAAAAGACATTGCCAAGGAACGTTTGGTTATCATGGTGACGCATAACCCAGAGCTGGCGCAGAAGTACTCCACACGTATCGTACAAGTATTAGATGGAAACATCTTGAGCGACTCAAACCCATGCGAACCAACAGAGGAGACAAAGCAAGTCGACATCCAGTTCACGAAGACGAAGATGAGCTTTATAACCGCCCTTGTACTTTCCTTTAATAACCTATTGACGAAGAAAGGTCGTACCTTACTAACAGCTTTTGCGGGTTCTATCGGGATTATCGGGATTGCTCTTATCTTAGCCCTTTCCAATGGTGTGAGTGACTACGTTAAAAAGGTGCAGGAAGATACTCTCGTCTCTCTCCCACTGACGATTAGCGAGCAGAACCAGAGCAACTTGTTGGCGACCTCTCCAGATTTGAGCGAGAAGCCTTACAAGGATAATCATGAGCTCGGTATCAATACGGTTTTAACTAATTTATTGAAAAAACAAATCGGAAAGAACGACTTAGCTTCCTTCAAGACTTACTTGGAGGAACACGCTTCGAAGGTCGAATCTCTCACAAAAGACATTCGTTACCGATACAATTTACAACCGTTTATCTATGCAAGTGATACTTCCAACGGACCCAAAAGTATTCTGCCTTCAACCTTAGCTGATGAAGTAGAAACAGCGAACCAAACGATGAAGGGATACTTACAAAACCTCAACTACTGGAGTGAACTTTCTAGTGATTCTTCAATGCTAGAAAGCAAGTACGACGTGTTGGAAGGACGCTTCCCACAAGACAAGTCCGAGATCGTCCTTATCGTAGATGAAAACAATCAAATTAGCGATTTGTTGCTCTATAGTTTGCGTATCAAAGATCCCAGTGAATTGAACGATACGAAGAAGCTCGACGAACTCTCTTCTCAAACGTATCAATATAGTGATTTTATCGGAAAAACTTTCAAAGCAGTTGTCAATACAAACCGTTTTGTGAAAGAAAATAACTTATGGGTCAATAAGATTGATAATGCTTCTTATATGAAAACTCAAATCGAGGATGGGCTCCAACTTAAAATTGTGGGTGTCCTTCGCCAAAAAGACGGCACAAGTTCAGGCGTGAATACTCCTTCAGGAGGAATCGCCTACACAAGCGCCCTTATTGATTACACTTCCGAATACATTCAAAATAGTGATATTGTTAAGGAACAGGAAGCCAATCAAAATCTAAATGTATTTACGGGTAAAGACTTTGCCAAAGATCCTAAACCATTCAGTTCGGAGAATTTAACCGAAGAAGAAAAAATTCAGTTGGCTAAAATGACGCCTGAAGAACAGGCGCAGTATGTCCAACAATATAACGACAATTCGGCTTCAACTTACGAGGAAAACCTCGCAAAAATGGGCGTCATCAACAAATCCAAACCAGCTGCCATTGAGCTCTACACCTCTTCGTTCCAACAAAAACAAGACTTAAAAGAGTTCATAAACGCCTATAACACAGCGAAAAAAGAAGCTGGAGAAGACGATAAAGTACTCGCTTATTCAGATGATATCCAAACTATCATGTCTTCAATTACGACATTGGTTGGCGTAGTGACAACAGTACTCGTTGGCTTTGTGGCTATCTCACTCATTGTATCTTCTATAATGATTTCGATTATCACGTACATTTCAGTTCTCGAACGTACAAAAGAAATCGGAATCCTACGTGCAATGGGGGCTTCGAAGAAAGATATTCGTCGTATCTTCACTGCTGAAACAGCCATCGAAGGATTCATCTCTGGGGTGCTCGGTATCACGATTACCTTTCTTGCGACATTCCCAATCAATGCGATTGTTGCGAAAATGACAAATGTAGGAAATGTAGCGCAATTACCAATAGAAGTAGCTCTAATCCTTATCGGTATTTCTATTGTCCTTACCATGTTAGCCGGTCTAATCCCTTCACGCATCGCTGCTAAGAAAGACCCAGTCGAATCGCTTCGTAGCGAATAACAACTAAACCACAAAAAGGTGGATAAAGGAATATTTCTTTATTCACTTTTTCTATTGGCTGGAAACTATTAAAAACGTAATCGAAAAATCTCTCCTTATAAAACTTAAATTTCAAGAAGAAAAGACTATATTGGACTAAACTAGTGCCTTATCGCCGTTAATAATGATTGATACGAGCGAAAGCTTGACAAAAAGTGTATAATGAAAGTAAGAAACCAATAGAAAAGGAGTGGTTCTATGAAGAAAACAGTTTATACAAAAGCTGGTCAGGTTGGACTTGCTACAATTGAACGTCCGCAAATTGAGGCGCCAGATGATGCCATTATTCGCATTGTCCGTACTTGCGTTTGCGGTTCTGACCTTTGGAGTTACCGTAATCCCGAAATCGAAGAAGGGCACAGTAATAGCGGTCATGAGGCTATCGGAATTATCGAAGAAATCGGAGAGGCTATTACAACGGTCAAACCGGGAGATTTTGTTATTGCACCTTTCACCCATGGCTGTGGGGAGTGTGATGCCTGTCGCGCTGGCTATGATGGGACTTGTGACCGCCATATTGGCACCAACTGGTCTAACGGGGTCCAAGCAGAGTACATCCGTTTCCACTTTGCTAATTGGGCTCTTGTCAAAATTCCGGGTCAGCCCTCTGATTATACAGAAGGCATGCTCAAATCCCTCTTGACACTGGCGGATGTCATGCCGACCGGCTATCATGCTGCGCGTGTTGCTAATGTGCAAAAAGGGGATAAGGTTGTCGTTATCGGTGACGGGGCTGTTGGGCAATGCGCTGTTATCGCCGCTAAAATGCGTGGTGCATCACAAATTATCCTTATGAGCCGTCATGAAGACCGCCAAAAGATGGCCTTGGGGTCAGGTGCGACAGCTGTTGTGGCTGAACGTGGCGAAGAGGGAATTGCCAAAGTCCGTGAAATCCTTGGTGGTGGAGCAGATGCAGCCCTTGAATGTGTTGGGACTGAAGCAGCCGTAGATCAAGCCCTTGAGGTTCTTCACAATGGTGGACGTTTAGGCTTCGTTGGTGTTCCTCATTACAATAACCGTGCGCTCGGTTCTACCTTTGCTCAAAATATTACGGTAGCAGGCGGTGCGGCCTCTGTCACGACTACGACAAGCAAATCTTATTAAAAGCCGTTCTGGATGGTGATATCAATCCAGGCCGCGTCTTTACTTCAAGTTATAAACTGGAAGATATCGACCAGGCTTATAAAGACATGGACGAACGCAAAACCATTAAGTCTATGATTGTGATGGATTAACAATGAAAATCCTAATGGAGATTTGAGACTCCCTATTAGGATTTTTTGCGTTGCTATATTTGTTGAGTTATGGTAGCGTACTTTCTCTCAAAGTCAGTCTGGTGCCCAGCATAGTCAGACTAGGAATTTTCCGACCATGGAGAACTTCCTTATTAAGAATATCCATACCTGCTCGGCCCATTTCCTCGGTATAGACGGTAATGCTAGAAAGAGGAGGATATACCTGCTTGGTCAGGCTAGTGTCGTTAAAAGAAATGAGGCTGACGCGGTCTGGTAGGCTGATTCCAGCTTCTTGGAGGGCACGGAGGGCACCGATGGCTAAACTATCGCTGGCGGCGAAAAAGGCTGGTGGGAGTTGTTCTCCTAGCTTGTGAATTGCCTCCTTCATCAAGTCATAGCCAGACTGGGCAGTAAAGCTCCCTTGAAAGACCAGTTCTCCATGGTAGATTCCATTTGCTTGGGTAATGTCTTTGAAATTTTCTAGCCGCTTATCCTGAATAATTTCTTCTTGGTCGGTTGTTTCCTCAAGGCCTGTGAGAATTCCGATACAGTTCATACCTTGACTGAGGAAATGGTCTACAACTTGTTTCACAGCAGTGTAAAAGTCAGTGATAATACAGGTATGACCTAATGAGAGGGTGTCACTGTCTATAAAGACTAAAGGTTTTTGGTATTCTTCAAAGGCAGAAATCTGAGCTCGGCTAAATTTTCCGATGCAGAGAATGCCAATCACTTCCTCGCTTAATGTAAAAGGATGGTCATTAAAATAGCGCAAGATATCATAGTCCAACTCTTGGGCTCTTTTTTCAATACCGAGACGAATCTGGTAGTAGTAGAGGTCGTCCAACTCCCCTTGTTCGCTGACCCATTGGATAATGGCAATCTTTTGCTTGGGTTTGTGGGATTCGCCTGTCTTGAGGTGCTTAGTATAGCCCAGCTCTTCCGCAACGGTTAAAATACGGTGTCTGGTTTCTTCTGTAACAGATAGACTCTGGTCGCGATTGAGGACACGAGATACGGTCGCGATAGAGACAGAGGCTAGCTGTGCAATGTCTTTTAAGGTAGCCATAAATCCTCCTCCTTTTAGGTTAGTATATCATATTTTTCTGCTTTTTACTGATAGTTTAGTAAAAGTTTAGTAAAAAGGATTGACCTTGGTAAATCCCTTGGATACAATAGAAGAAAACGATTACACGTTAAGGTGACTTAACGGTCAGTCAAAGGAGAATTCATATGACACAAGATCTTACTACTGAAGCACTTCGTAAAGACTTTCTTGTCGTTTTTGGTCAAGAAGCAGACCAAACTTTCTTTTCACCAGGTCGTATCAATCTGATTGGTGAACACACAGACTACAACGGTGGGCACGTTTTTCCAGTTGCTATTTCTTTGGGGACATACGGTGCAGCTCGCAAGCGTGACGATCAAGTCTTGCGTTTCTACTCAGCAAACTTTGAGGACAAGGGTATCATCGAAGTGTCTCTTGCAGACCTCAAGTTTGAAAAAGAGCACAGCTGGACCAACTATCCAAAAGGGGTTCTTCATTTCTTGCAAGAAGCTGGACATGTGATTGACAAAGGGTTTGATTTTTATGTTTATGGGAATATCCCAAATGGTGCTGGCTTGTCTTCATCAGCATCCTTGGAACTCTTGACAGGGGTCGTGGCAGAGCATCTCTTTGATTTAAAACTAGACCGTTTGGATTTGGTTAAAATCGGAAAACAAACAGAAAACAACTTTATTGGAGTCAACTCTGGTATCATGGACCAGTTTGCTATCGGTATGGGGGCTGACCAACGTGCCATTTACCTGGATACCAATACGTTAGAATACGACTTGGTGCCACTTGATTTGAAGGACAATGTTGTTGTTATCATGAACACCAACAAACGTCGTGAACTGGCGGACTCTAAGTACAATGAACGTCGTGCTGAGTGTGAAAAAGCAGTAGAAGAATTGCAAGTTGCCATGGATATTCAGACCTTGGGTGAATTGGACGAGTGGGCCTTTGACCAATATAGCTATCTGATTAAAGACGAAAATCGTTTAAAACGTGCTCGCCATGCTGTGCTTGAAAACCAACGTACCCTTAAAGCTCAAGCAGCCCTTCAAGCAGGAGATTTGGAAACATTTGGTCGCTTGATGAATGCATCACACGTTTCTCTAGAACATGACTATGAAGTAACTGGCTTGGAATTGGATACTCTTGTCCACATAGCTTGGGCACAAGAAGGTGTTCTCGGTGCTCGTATGACAGGGGCAGGTTTTGGTGGATGTGCTATTGCTTTGGTGCAAAAAGATACAGTTGAGGTCTTTAAGGAAGCTGTTGGTAAGCACTACGAGGAAGTAGTCGGATATGCTCCAAGCTTCTATATCGCTGAAGTTGCAGGTGGCACTCGCGTTTTAGACTAGGAGAGAAGTATATGGAAGCTGTAATATTTGATTTAGACGGCTTATTAGCTGATACTGAGATCATTTCTCTAAAAGTTTATCAAGAATTACTTGAAGATTTTGGAATTCCTTTCACAGAAGAAACATATTCTAGAGAATACAGTGGACATAGGGAAGAGGAGAATGTTCAACGATTTTTGGATACCTATGATTTACCTTGGAACTTTGACCAAACCTTGGAAAAAGTTTATGAACTGGAAGCTCGAATATTAGCCAAAGGTGTAAATTTAAAAAAAGGTGCTAAAAATTTGCTTGCTTTTTTGCAAAGAGAAGGTATTCCAATCGCTCTAGCAACTTCAAGTGTTGAATCTAGAGCTAGAATGATTTTGGATAGTAATGGGATACTGTCCCTATTTGACCATCTAGTTTTTGCAAAAGATGTAAAGCGAAGCAAACCTTACCCTGATATATTTTTAAAGGTCTGCAGTGATTTGAATGTTTTACCAGAGAATTGCTTAGTATTAGAGGATAGTGAAGCAGGGATTGAAGCAGCGTATAGAGCTGGGATACCAGTTATTTGTATTCCAGACTTAAAAATGCCAGCACAGTCTTTCTTAAATAAAACAGAACAAGTTTTTCAGGATTTAGATGCTGTCAGAGACTATTTAGAAAGTAAGAAGGAGAATTAATGAGTCAGGGAGTTCTAGATGCATTTATCACGGAAGTCATTGCAGAAAGTGCTTTTGAGGAGATTGATCGAATCTACCTGACCAATCGTGTTTTGGCTCGAGTGGGCGAAGGTGTTTTGGAAGTTGAGACTGATCTGGATAAATTGATTGACCTCAAGGGCCAGCTGGTCGAGGAAGCGGTTCGATTAGAGACGATTGAGGATAGTCAGGCTGCGCGTGAAATCCTCGGTGCTGAATTGATGGATTTGGTGACACCTTGTCCAAGTCGGGTCAATCGTGACTTTTGGGCAACTTACGTCCAATCTCCCGAACAGGCGATAGGGGATTTTTACCAGCTCAGCCAGAAAAATGACTACATCAAACTCAAGGCCATTGCTAAGAATATCGCTTATCGCGTTCCGTCTGACTATGGAGAGCTTGAGATTACCATTAACCTCTCTAAACCTGAAAAGGATCCAAAGGAGATTGCGGCAGCTAAGTTGGTTCAAGCTAGCAATTACCCTCAGTGTCAGCTTTGTATAGAGAATGAGGGCTACCATGGTCGAGTTAACCACCCAGCTCGTAGCAACCACCGTATTATCCGTTTTGAAATAGCTGGTCAGGAGTGGGGCTTCCAGTATTCGCCCTATGCTTATTTTAATGAGCACTGTATCTTCTTAGATGGCCAGCATCGGCCCATGGCTATCAATCGTCAAAGCTTTGAGCGCCTGCTAGCTATCGTAGACCAGTTTCCAGGCTATTTTGCGGGCTCAAATGCCGACCTGCCGATTGTGGGAGGCTCTATTCTGACTCATGATCACTATCAAGGAGGCCGTCACGTATTTCCTATGGAATTGGCTCCTCTGCAAAAGACCTTCCGATTTACTGGTTTTGAACAGGTCAAGGCTGGGATTGTCAAGTGGCCAATGTCAGTGCTACGTTTGACCTCGGATTCTAAAGAGGATTTGATTAACTTGGCTGACAAGATTTTGCAGGAATGGCGTCAGTATTCAGACCCTGTAGTGCAAATTTTGGCAGAGACAGACGGGGCACCGCATCACACCATTACACCCATTGCCCGTAAACGCGATGGACAGTTTGAGTTGGACTTGGTCTTGCGGGACAATCAGACATCCCCAGAGCATCCTGATGGTATCTATCATCCCCACAAGGATGTTCAACATATCAAGAAGGAAAATATCGGCTTGATTGAGGTCATGGGCTTGGCTATCTTACCACCTCGTTTGAAAGCAGAAGTGGAGCAAGTTGCAAGCTATCTTGTAGGAGATGATGAAGCAGTTGCAGACTATCATCAGGAATGGGCAGACCAACTCAAAGTCCAACATCCAGACCTAACAGATAAAGAAAAAGCCCTTGAAATCGTCAAGGACTCTGTGGGTGCTATTTTTGCGCGCGTTCTGGAGGACGCAGGAGTTTACAAGCAGACGGAACAAGGACAGGCAGCCTTTATGCGCTTTGTAGAACAGGTCGGAATTTTGCCAGACTAGGAGCTTTCTCCTTGCACAGTCCTATAAAAAGTAGTATCATAGTGTCGTTTGAAATATCAGGAGGAAACGATGAAAGATTTTCATTTTGACGCTATATCTGCCTTTGAAAATTACGAAATAGAAAAAATGAGAGATGGTCATGTTGTGGTGACGACGAAAGTGGTGGACTCGTCGCTCAATTACTATGGCAATGCCCATGGTGGCTATCTCTTTACCCTCTGTGACCAGATCAGTGGATTGGTGGTCATCTCGCTGGGGCTTGATGGAGTGACGCTCCAATCCTCTATCAACTACCTCAAGGCAGGAAAACTCGACGATGTACTGACCATTAAAGGAGAATGTGTCCATCAAGGTCGCACAACCTGTGTCGTGGACGTGGATATTACCAATCAAGAAGGCAGAAATGTCTGCAAAGCAACCTTTACCATGTTTGTCACTGGCCAGCGGTCAGAAGAAAGACAGGTGAGGATATAGATAAACAAAAAAGAGGCTCGCACCTCTTTTTCTTATTTCTTTTTCCGGTTTAGGACGGCATTGAGGACAATGGAGAGAAGGCTGGCTACGACGATTCCGTTTGAGAAGAACATTTGGAAAGCTGTCGGCATGCTGACAAAGAGATTACTGTTATTGAGTCCGACACCTGCAGCGATGGAGACAGCTGCGATAAGGAAGTTGTGTTCATTGTTAGCAAAGTCAACGCGGGCAAGGATTTGCATCCCTTGAAGGGAAACAAAGCCAAACATCACCAGCATGGCCCCTCCAAGAACAGGGCTCGGAATGATTTGAGCTAGGGCTCCAAACTTAGGAAGGAGTCCAAGGAGAACTAGGAAACCAGCTGCGTAGTAGATTGGTAGGCGAGTCTTGATACCTGACAATTTAACCAAACCAACGTTTTGTGAAAATCCTGTGTAAGGGAAGGTGTTAAAGATTCCTCCGAGAAGGACAGCTAAACCTTCTGCGCGATAACCGTTGCGAAGGCGCGTGCTGTCGATTGGGTCATTGGTAATATCAGACAAGGCCAGGTAAACACCAGTCGACTCAACCATAGACACCGTTGCGATGATACACATCATGACAATAGAGGAGATTTCAAAGGTTGGCACCCCAAAGTAGAGGGGGGTTGGGACATGGACAAGCGGTGCTGCAGCCACAGGAGAAAAGTCAACCAAGCCCATGGTAGCAGCAATGGCAGTTCCAACAACCAACCCAATCAAAATGGAGATGGACTTGATAAATCCTTTGGTAAAGATGTTAATCAAGAGGATAATCAGAACAGTGATAGCTGCAAGCAAGAGACTTTGACCAGTTGGCTCTGGGACGTTATTTCCCATATTTCCAATAGCGACAGGAATCAAGGTCAATCCAATCGTGGTAATGACAGAGCCCGTTACGATAGATGGGAAGAGATTGGCAACTTTTGAGAAAATGCCTGAAATCAGAACTACATAAATCCCTGAAACGATAAGGGCACCAAACATAGCCCCGCTACCGTGGCTTTGCCCAATCATAATTAAAGGAGCGACGGATTGGAAGGCAACTCCGAGAACGACTGGTAGTCCAATTCCGAAGTATTTGTTGAGTTGGAGTTGAAGGAAGGTGGCCACCCCACACATGAAGATATCTGTGGAGATTAGGTAGGTCAACTGCTCAGCTGAATAGCCAAGAGCTGTCGCAATCATGATGGGAACCAGGATAGAACCTGAGTACATGGCTAGTAAGTGCTGCAAGCCAAGAACGGCTGCTTGCGAATGTTTTTCTTGTTTTTGCATTAGAGATCTGCCTCCTTAAATACGACCTGACCATTTTCGAAACGATCCAAGCGAGCCAGTGATAGGACTGGATACCCTGCTTTTTCAAGCAAATCACGACCGTCTTGGAAAGACTTTTCAATTACGATACCAATGGCTTCGATTTTTGCTCCAGCTTGTTCGATGATTTGGATCAAGCCTTTGGCAGCTTGGCCATTAGCAAGGAAATCATCGATAATCAAGACCTTGTCCTCTGGTGAGAGGAATTTTCCAGCGATAGAAACGGTGCTGGTCACCTGCTTGGTAAAGGAGTAGACTTGGGCAGTTAAGATACCTTCGTTCATGGTGATGTTTTTAGCTTTCTTGGCGAAAATCATAGGGACATCTAAGGATTCGGCAGTAAAAACGGCTGGGGCAATGCCTGAAGCTTCAATGGTTACGACCTTGGTAATGCCAGCAGAAGCGAATTTGTCCGCAAATACCTTACCAATTTCCCGCATCAAGCTAAAGTCAACTTGGTGGGTTAAAAAGGAATCCACCTTGAGGATGTTGTCCCCCAAGATATGCCCATCCTCGAGGATGCGCTCTTCTAATAATTTCATAAGACCTCCTAAAGTCTAAAAGATGCTTCATTTGCTTGTTTAGAGTTTCTAGCAAGAAATAGAAAAAGGACCTACTTAATCCCCTAAGTAAGTCCCCAAAATAGGTATGGCAAAAACCATACCTTCAGCTGACATACTCATTGTTAGGTGTTCCGGCACCTTGTAGAAACGTCGTGCCAATTCACGACATAAACAAGTAAAATGATATTCAATTTTAAATAGGCTGCTGCCAATGTTTTTATTTTACACCAATTAGCTTTATAAATCAAATATTTTGTTAGCAAATAGACCATAAAAGCGAACGAATAAAAGGCTGCAATGCTAGATAGTATTGTAGCCTTTTATTTTTCTATTCGCTAAATCTTAAAAAATAGCCATCTGGATCCAAGACTGCAAATTCGTGAGGATAGATGTAGTAATCCCCAACACGAAATGTTCTCTTAGTCAAAGGACGATAAATAGGATAGTTGGCCTCTATTACTTTTTGATAAAGTTGTGGGACATCCTTTATACCAAAGGATAGGTTGACACCACGCCCGAAAGGATAGGTTAGTTGGGCTAATTCTTCTGTGCTGCCTTCTTCTAGCATAAGTTGGCAGTCTTCAAGCGAGAGGAAGAGAAATTTCTCCTCTGGACGCTCGTATTCGACAGAAAATCCCAGCAAGTCGCAGTAGAAGTGGCGTGACTTTTCGAGGTCAGATACTACAAATTCAGGAATGACAGCTTGATAGTCCATTAGCTTTCTCCTTAGAGTTCAATTTCCAATACAATCGGCGTATGGTCTTGACGCGCACCCGAGTCAATCATGTCGGACTTGGTCACCTTGTCAGCGATGCGGTTACTTGTGAGCCAGTAGTCGATTCTCCAGCCTGTATTGTTGATTTTAGAAGTCTTACTGCGTTGCGCCCACCAAGTGTAACACTCTGGGACATCGCCGTGAATATGGCGGAAGGTGTCGGTAAATCCAGTTGCCAAGAGGTTGGTAAATCCAGCACGCTCCTCGTCTGTAAAACCAGGTGAACGGCGGTTGCTGGCAGGGTTTGCAAGGTCGATTTCCTTGTGAGCTACGTTGTAGTCTCCTGTCGCAAGGACTGGTTTTTCTTTGTCTAGTTTAGCCAAATACTCAGCATATTTGACATCCCAGACTTGGCGTTCTTCCAAGCGTTTGAGCCCATCACCAGCGTTTGGAGTGTAAACTTGCGTTACGAAAAATTCATCAAATTCTAGGGTAATGATGCGGCCTTCCAAATCCATGGTAGAAGGAGCCCCGATTTCTGGGAAGCTAATCGTTGGTGTGAGTTCTTTCTTATAGAGGAACATAGTTCCAGCGTAGCCTTTGCGAGCAGGTTCTTGAGAGGAACGCCAAGTGTTTTCATAACCTGGGAAGAGTTCTTCTAAAATTTCCAAGTGTTTTTTTGTAGGCCCTTTTGCAGAAAGCTTGGTTTCCTGGATAGCGATAATATCAGCATTTTCTGCTTGCAAGGTCCGAAGGACAGCCTGAGAGAGCTGAGCACGGGCAGAATCACTGGTCAAAGCAGCGTTGAGGGAATCAATATTCCATGAGATGAGTTTCATAAAGTTACCTTTTTCATTCAGATTATAGATTTTATTATACCAAAAAAAGGTCCATTTCCCCAACGTATGGCTTGAAAAATCACTCTCTTTCGTTTATAATTAAGAATGATTTTATGAAAGGGAGTGAAAATAAATGAAATTTTACTCATATGACTATGTACTTAGCCAAATCAGTCAGCAAAATGGCATCATGATTGGCTTTGGAATTGTTCTCCTAGCTATCACAGGATTTTTTGCTTTTAAAGCCTATCGAGATAAAAAGGGGACTAAGTTTCGGGAATTGGTCATGATTTTGGCCTTGACCTTGGTGGCCATGCTTTTGGTGACAATCTCAAAATACCAGACCAATCAAGCCTCTAACAACCAATTTCAAACCTCCCTTCATTTCATAGAGGTTGTTTCCAAAGACTTGGGAGTGGATAAATCAGAAGTTTATGTCAATACTTCTGCAGCCACTGATGGAGCGCTTGTCAAGGTAGGTCCAAATTTCTACCGCGCCATGAACGGGAGCCAACCAGACAAGTATCTTTTAGAGAAATTAGAATTGAATCAAACAGACGCTATTGAATTGGTGGAGGTAAACAAATGACACTCAATTATATGGAAATTTTAATCAAACTGGCCTTGGGGCTCTTCTCGCTTGTTTTTGTTATCAATGTGACAGGAAAGGGGAACCTAGCACCTAACTCTGCGACAGACCAAATTCAGAACTATGTTCTCGGTGGTATCATCGGTGGGGTGATTTACAATAGTTCTATCAGCATTCTCCAGTATGCAGTGATTTTGATGATGTGGACGATTTTGGTCTTGACCCTCAAGTGGCTCAATAACAATGTTCGTTTTGTCAAACGCTTGATTGATGGAAAACCAACTCTCCTTATCAAAAATGGGCAGATTGACCCAGAAGCCTGTCGTTCAGTTGGCTTGTCTGCATCGGATGTAGCCCTCAAACTTCGTAGCCAAGGAATTTTCCAGATGAAGCAAGTCAAACGAGCTGTGCAGGAGCAAAATGGCCAACTCATCGTGGTCCAAATGGGGGATGAAAATCCTAAGTATCCAGTTGTGACTGACGGTGTGATACAAGTCGATGTTTTGGAGTCGATTGGTCGTAACGAAGAATGGCTGCTTGATAACCTCAGCAAGCAAGGGCATGACAATGTAGCCAATATCTTTATCGCTGAGTATGACAAGGGTGCGGTCACAGTCGTAACCTATGAATAAGAAAAACCTGGGGTCTTGGCCTCAGGTTTCTATTTGCAATCAGAAAGGGATGTTATGTCCATTATTCAAAAACTTTGGTGGTTTTTCAAGTTAGAAAAACGCCGTTATTTAGTCGGGATTGTGGCTCTGGTCTTGGTTTCCGTCCTCAACCTCATTCCCCCAATGGTTATGGGGAGGGTCATTGATGCCATCACATCGGGGCAATTAACCCAGCAGGACCTCCTTCTTGCCCTATTTTACTTGCTTCTTGCAGCCTTTGGGATGTACTATCTGCGCTATGTTTGGCGTATGTATATCCTCGGTACTTCCTACCGTTTGGGACAGATTATGCGCTCTCGCTTATTTGAGCATTTCACAAAAATGTCTCCAGCCTTTTATCAAACCTATAGGACGGGGGACCTGATGGCACACGCAACCAACGATATCAATGCCTTAACGCGTCTGGCAGGGGGAGGGGTTATGTCAGCGGTTGATGCCTCAATCACAGCTTTAGTGACCTTGTTGACCATGCTCTTTAGCATTTCATGGCAGATGACCTTGGTTGCCATTCTTCCCCTGCCTTTCATGGCTTATGCGACCAGTCGTCTAGGGAGAAAGACCCACAAGGCCTTTGGCGAATCCCAAGCTGCCTTTTCCGAACTTAATAACAAGGTACAGGAGTCTGTATCAGGTATTAAAGTGACCAAGTCTTTCGGTTATCAGGCGGACGAGTTGAAGTCCTTTCAGGCAGTCAATGAATTGACCTTCCAGAAGAACCTGCAAACCATGAAATACGATAGTCTCTTTGACCCTATGGTTCTCTTATTTGTTGGTTCATCCTATGTGTTAACCCTCTTGGTCGGCTCCTTGATGGTTCAGGAGGGACAGATTACAGTTGGTAATCTAGTTACCTTTATCAGCTACTTGGATATGCTAGTTTGGCCTCTTATGGCTATCGGCTTCCTCTTTAACATCACTCAGCGAGGAAAGGTTTCTTACCAGCGGATTGAGGAACTCTTGTCTCAGGAATCACCTGTACAAGACCCCGAGATTCCTCTGGACGGTATTGAAAATGGGCGCTTGGAGTATGCCGTTGAAAGCTTTGCCTTTGAAGATGAGGAGACATTGACTGATATTCACTTCAGTTTGGAAAAAGGGCAAACCCTGGGCTTGGTCGGACAGACAGGTTCTGGGAAGACGTCCTTGATCAAACTGCTCCTACGTGAGTACGATGTGGACAAGGGAACCATTTACCTAAACGGACACGATATTCGCGACTACCGTCTGACAGACCTTCGCAGTCTCATGGGCTATGTCCCTCAGGACCAGTTCCTCTTTGCAACCTCTATCTTAGACAATATCCGCTTTGGCAATCCTAACTTGCCCCTTTCAATGGTTGAGGAAGCGACTAAGCTAGCCCAAGTTTATCAAGATATTGTAGCCATGCCTCAGGGATTTGATACCCTGATCGGTGAAAAGGGGGTCAGTCTTTCTGGTGGTCAAAAGCAGCGTCTGGCTATGAGTCGGGCAATGATTTTAGACCCTGATATCTTGATTTTAGATGATTCCTTGTCCGCCGTAGATGCCAAGACAGAGTATGCTATTATCGACAATCTTAAGGAAACGCGTAAGGACAAGACAACCATCATCACAGCCCATCGCCTCAGCGCAGTTGTCCATGCAGATCTGATCTTGGTTCTGCAAAATGGCCAAATTATCGAACGGGGCAGACACGAAGACTTGTTAGCCCTGGATGGCTGGTATGCCCAAACCTACCAGTCTCAGCAGTTAGAAATGAAAGGAGAAGAAGATGCAGAATAAGCAAGAACAATGGACTGTATTGAAGCGCTTGATGTCCTATCTCAAGCCTTATGGCCTCCTGACCTTTTTGGCACTTAGTTTTCTCCTAGCGACTACGGTCATTAAAAGCATCATTCCCCTTGTAGCTTCCCACTTTATCGACCAGTATCTCAGCAATCTCAACCAACTTGCCGTGACCGTTTTGCTAGTCTACTATGGTCTTTACATCCTACAAACTCTAGTTCAGTATGTTGGCAATCTTCTCTTTGCGCGCGTGTCTTACAGTATTGTCAGAGATATTCGTCGCGATGCCTTTGCTAATATGGAAAAACTAGGCATGTCTTATTTTGACAAGACTCCAGCTGGTTCGATCGTCTCTCGTTTGACCAATGATACCGAGACCATCAGCGATATGTTTTCAGGGATTTTGTCCAGTTTTATCTCAGCAGTATTTATCTTTCTGACAACCCTTTATACCATGTTGGTGTTGGATTTTCGTTTGACTGCTTTGGTCTTGCTCTTTCTCCCCTTGATTTTTCTTTTGGTCAATCTCTATCGGAAAAAATCGGTGAAAATCATCGAAAAAACCAGAAGTCTCTTATCGGATATCAATAGCAAGCTAGCAGAAAGTATCGAAGGAATCAGAATTATTCAAGCCTTTAATCAAGAGAAGCGCCTGCAGGCAGAATTTGATGAAATCAACCAAGAACACTTGGTCTATGCCAACCGATCTGTAGCCTTGGATGCTCTCTTTTTGAGACCTGCCATGAGTTTGCTAAAACTCCTAGGCTATGCAGTTTTGATGACCTATTTTGGCTACCGTGGGCTTTATCTGGGAATAACAGCAGGAACCATGTACGCCTTTATCCAGTATATCAACCGCCTCTTTGACCCTTGATTGAGGTGACGCAAAACTTTTCAACCCTTCAAACTTCTCTGGTTTCTGCAGGCCGTGTCTTTGCCTTAATCGATGAGAGGACCTATGAGCCTCTTCAAAAAGATGGGCAGGCTAAAGTCAAAGAAGGCAATATTCGTTTTGAACATGTGTGCTTCTCATATGATGGCAAACACCCGATTCTGGATGATATTTCCTTTTCAGTTAAGAAGGGTGAAACCATTGCCTTTGTAGGACATACAGGTTCGGGGAAATCTTCGATTATCAATGTCCTCATGCGTTTTTATGAATTTCAGTCAGGGCGAGTTCTCTTGGATGATGTGGATATCAGGGACTACAGCCAGGAAGAACTGAGAAAAAATATCGGTCTGGTCTTGCAAGATCCCTTCCTCTATCATGGGACCATCAAGTCCAACATCGCCATGTACCAAGAGATTAGTGATGAGCAAGTAAAGGACGCAGCTACCTTTGTCGATGCGGATTCCTTTATTCAGAACTTTCCGCTGGGCTATGATTCCCCTGTGTCTGAGCGTGGTTCGAGCTTTTCTACTGGACAGCGTCAGCTTCTTGCCTTTGCCAGAACAGTCGCAAGTCAGCCTAAAATCTTGATTTTGGATGAAGCGACAGCCAATATTGACTCTGAGACAGAAAGCTTGGTTCAGGATTCCCTAGCCAAGATGAGACAGGGGCGGACGACCATTGCCATCGCTCATCGCCTTTCTACCATTCAAGACGCCAACTGTATCTACGTTCTAGACAAGGGGCGCATTATCGAGAGTGGAACTCATGAGGAACTCTTGGCTCTGGGAGGAACTTATCACAAGATGTATCGTTTGCAGGCAGGTGCTCTTTCCTAAAGAAGAATTCCTCTAAATCACAGATTTCTTTCACCGCCTTTTCCATTTTGTGGTATAATGAAAAATGTTGATAAATAGTATACTAAAAACAAAGGAGAAACAGCATGCTGAAATGGGAAGACTTGCCCGTGAAAATGAAATCAAGCGAGGTTGAGTCTTACTACCAGCTTGTCTCTAAAAGGAAGGGTTCGCTGATTTTCAAGCGTTGCTTGGACTGGGTTTTGGCCTTGGTCTTGCTAATTTTGACTTCCCCAGTCTTTCTTATCTTGAGCATATGGATCAAGTTGGATAGCAAGGGTCCAGTGATTTATAAGCAAGAGCGCGTGACCCAGTACAACCGTCGGTTCAAGATTTGGAAGTTCCGTACCATGGTGACGGATGCGGATAAAAAAGGAAGTCTGGTGACTTCTGCTAACGATAGCCGCATTACCAAAGTTGGAAATTTCATCCGCCGTGTTCGTTTAGATGAACTACCTCAACTAGTCAATGTTCTTAAAGGCGAAATGTCCTTTGTCGGTACACGACCAGAAGTGCCACGTTACACAGAGCAATATAGTCCTGAAATGATGGCGACCTTGCTCTTACCCGCAGGGATTACCTCTCCAGCCAGCATCAACTACAAGGATGAGGACACTATCATCAGTCAAATGACCGAAAAAGGCCTGTCAGTTGACCAAGCCTATGTAGAGCATGTTCTTCCTGAAAAGATGCGCTATAACCTTGCTTATCTTCGAGAATTTAGTTTCCTTGGAGACATTAAAATCATGTTTCAAACCGTGTTTGAAGTGCTAAAATAAAGTAGTCATGAGAAAATGAGTACAGATAAAAGGAGCAAATCAATGCCAAATTACAATATTCCATTTTCACCACCTGATATTACAGAAGCTGAAATTGCTGAAGTAGCGGACACCCTTCGTTCTGGTTGGATCACAACAGGTCCTAAGACAAAAGAACTGGAGCGTCGCTTGTCTCAATACACACAGACGCCCAAGACTGTCTGCCTCAACTCTGCGACGGCCGCTCTTGAGTTGATTTTGCGTGTTTTGGAAGTGGGACCAGATGATGAAGTCATCGTTCCAGCTATGACTTACACAGCTTCATGTAGTGTCATCACACACGTAGGAGCAACCCCTGTCATGGTGGATATCCAAGCCGATACGTTTGAGATGAATTATGACCTGCTGGAGCAAGCCATCACTGAAAAGACTAAGGTGATTATTCCGGTTGAGCTTGCAGGGATTGTTTGCGACTACGACCGTTTGTTCCAAGTTGTGGAGAAAAAACGGGACCTCTTTACTGCTTCAAGCAAGTGGCAAAAAGCCTTTAACCGTATCGTGATTGTTTCTGATAGTGCCCATGCTTTGGGATCAACTTACAAGGGGCAACCAGCTGGTTCTATCGCTGACTTTACTTCCTTCTCATTCCACGCCGTTAAAAACTTTACAACGGCTGAGGGTGGAAGTGCCACCTGGAAAGCCAATCCAGCGATTGATGACGAAGAAATGTACAAGGAATTCCAAATCCTTTCCCTTCATGGTCAAACCAAAGATGCCCTTGCCAAGATGCAGCTGGGATCATGGGAATACGACATCGTAACCCCTGCCTACAAGTGCAACATGACGGATATCATGGCTTCCCTTGGTCTAGTACAATTGGATCGTTACCCTGCTTTGCTACAACGTCGTAAGGAAATCGTAGACCGTTATGATCGTGGTTTTGCTGGTTCTCGCATCCATCCATTAGCACACAAGACTGATACTGTCGAATCTTGTCGTCACCTCTACATCACACATGTTGAAGGAGCAAGCCTAGAAGAACGCAATCTCATCATCCAAGAATTGGCTAAAGCAGGAATTGCAAGTAACGTCCACTACAAACCGCTTCCGCTCTTGACAGCCTATAAGAATCTTGGTTTTGATATGTCGAACTATCCTAAGGCCTATGCCTTCTTTGAAAATGAAATTACGCTCCCTCTTCACACGAAATTAAGCGATGATGAAGTAGACTATATCGTTAAGACTTTGGTGAGAATTTCCGAAGAAATACTCGGTTCTGGAAAAAAATCATAAAAAAATCTTGACAAAGATAGAACAATGACATATAATATTTTCAATAAATCAGAAAAGTAGTTATTTTTGATCTTCAGGGAGCCTGTGGTGATTGTGAACAGGTGGTTGGAAGTAGTGAAAGTGGGCTGATTTAAAAAATGAATTTGAAACAATAAAAATTCGGTGCGCACACCTTACAGTGCAACTTGTTGTTAGACAAGGCAGAGATGTAAAGGAGAATAATCCCTTTATAATTGAGGTGGCACCGCGTTACCAACGCCCTCACACGGAAGTAGATTCTGTGTGTGGGCTTTTTTCATATCTTGAAATCAATACAAAAAGAGGAAAAATTATGACAACTAAAGGTTATTTTGGACAATTTGGTGGTAGTTTTGTACCGGAGCCGATTCAGGTTTTGTTGGATGAGTTGGAAGTGACATTTGACAAGTACAAGGATGATCCAGAATTTTTGGCAGAATTTCGCCATTACTTGAAGGATTATTCCGGTCGCGAAACACCGCTTTATTTTGCGGAAAGTTTGACAGATCACTTAGGTGGAGCTAAGATTTATCTCAAGCGAGAAGACCTTAACCACCTTGGTTCTCATAAGCTTAACAACGTTTTAGGGCAAATTCTTCTGGCAAAACGTATGGGCAAAAAACGGGTTATCGCAGAAACAGGGGCTGGTCAGCACGGGGTTGCGACTGCAGCTGCTGCAGCCAAGTTTGGTATGGCCTGTGATGTTTATATGGGGGCAGAAGATGTGGAGCGTCAACGTCTCAATGTTTTCCGTATGGAGATGATGGGAGCAACTGTGCACGCAGTTGAAATAGGCACTCGTACCCTTAAGGATGCGGTCGATGCAGCCTTTGGAGCATGGATGAATGACCTTGAAGCCTTCTATGTTTTGGGATCTGCTGTTGGACCTCACCCTTATCCTACCATTGTCCATGAGTTCCAAAAGGTTATTAGTGAAGAATCTCGTCGTCAAATTTTGGAAAAAGAAGGACGCTTGCCAGACTACGTCATTGCCTGTGTAGGTGGTGGTTCCAATGCCATCGGTGCTTTTTCACAGTATGTGGCTGATGAAGAAGTCAAATTGGTTGGAGTTGAAGCTGCTGGTCATGGGCTTGACACAGACAAGCACGCAGCTACCATGACAAAAGGTAGTGTCGGAATTGTCGACGGAATGAAGACCTATGCTGTCTTTAAGGAAGACGGAGAGTTGGCTCCAGTTTACTCTATCTCAGCTGGTTTGGACTATCCAGGTGTTGGCCCAGAACACGCCTACTTCAAAGACTCAGGTCGCGTGGAATATGTGGCAGCGACGGATGAAGAAGCTGTCCAAGCCCTGCTCCTTCTCAGCAAGACAGAAGGGATTATCCCAGCGATCGAAAGTTCACACGCTATCGCAGAAGCAGTTAAACGTGCACCGAAACTAAGTAAAGATGAGATTATCATCATCAATGTCTCTGGTCGTGGAGACAAGGACGTAGCTGCAATTGCAGACTACCTAGAAGCTAAAAAATAAGAGATGGAAAAATTACAGTCCTTTCTCTCACAGAGAGCTTGTGGTTGCTGGAAACAAGCAGAGAAAGCTGTAAGGTTGGGTCCATCTGAAACGAGAGAAGAAAACATAATTCTCAAGGGAGTGCCCTTTATCGCACAGCCTGTTACAAGAGGTATCTGAGACAGGAATGAGAGATAGGAGAAATCCTATAATTGAGGTGGCACCGCGAATTTCGTCCTCACGCAAGTTATTTTGCGTGGGGATTTTTATATATTTATCGTAGATATGGTCATCAGTTTTAAATTATGCTTCATCAATAGATAGATTTCTATAAAATATTTGCGAACGAAGTGAGCATTGAACCGCTATTTTCCGCTATAGTGGTATTCTAGAGAAGCAAAGATGCTTCTCTAGAACGGAATTTTTGAGAGTAAAATAGTTCGGGGAACTATTTTAGCCTGAGGCTAGAAATGAATGAGCGAGGAGCTCGAAAATTAGGTCTTTCATTTCATGGATTTCTAAAATCATCCACTGGACAATTTTACCTCCCGTCCTCATTATTTTAAGGGAAATAGAAAAAAAGACCAAAAATTAAAAATAAGAAACTGAAAGGGAAATTACAATGGAACGAATCATTCATGGAGATGTCTTATCACCAATATTGGCTTATATGCGCTTAAAAGGGCAACGCAAGGTTATCCTAGAGAGTATTCCGAGAGACAAGGAAACCGCTCGTTTTTCTATCCTAGCCTATAATCCAGTTTTTGAGATTCAGTTTGAAAATGGAGTCCTTTATCAAAATGGTCAAGTGATTGATAGGGATCCCTTAGATTACCTTTATGAAGTGACTCATAAAAGCCAGCACCATTCAGACCTCCCCTTTGGTGGAGGAGCCATTGGTTTTGTTGGTTACGATATGATTTCGCTCTATGAAGAAATCGGCCAAATCCCTGAGGATACAATTGGGACGCCAGACATGCATTTCTTTGTCTATGAGAGTTACATGGTCTTTGACCATAAGAAGGAAAAAATTCATATCATTGAGGATGCTCTCTATAGCGATCGCAGTCAAGAAGACTTGGAAAAAGCTTTGAGCCAAGTGCTTGAGGAATTATGCATTCCTGCTCCAAATGAATTTGAAGATTTGGATCTATCTCCGCTGGATTTCAAACCGCACATCGCTCCTCAGAAGTTTGAGCAAATGGTCGAAACCGCTCGCGACTTGATTCGTAACGGAGACATGTTCCAATGTGTGCTCAGCCAGCGTTTCTCAGCCGAAGTCACTGGAAATCCATTTGACTTCTACAGAAATCTCCGCGTGACCAATCCATCCAATTACCTCTATTTCTATGATTTTGGGGATTATCAAATCATCGGAGCTAGTCCAGAAAGTTTGGTCTCTGTAAAAAATGGCATCGTGACAACCAATCCGATTGCGGGTACACGACCAAGAGGAGCTACAGATGAAGAGGACAAGGCCTTAGCGACAGACCTGCTTTCTGATGAGAAGGAAACAGCAGAACATCGAATGTTAGTAGACTTGGGTCGTAACGATATTGGCCACATCTCTGAAACGGCAAGTGTCCAAGTTACCAAGTATATGGAAGTGGAGCTCTTCCGCTACGTCATGCATTTGACCAGTGTGGTCAAGGGGCGATTGCTTCCCGAACTCACTGCCATGGATGCCTTGAAAGCTACACTTCCAGCTGGAACAGTTTCGGGAGCACCAAAGATTCGGGCGATGAGACGGATCTATGAACTGGAAACGGAAAAACGTGGTGTATACGCAGGAGCAATCGGCTACTTGTCTGCGACGGGTGATATGGACTTCGCTATCGCTATTCGAACCATGATTCTTAAAAATCAAACAGCCTACGTGCAGGCTGGGGCAGGCATTGTCTACGACTCCATCGCCCAAAACGAATACCAAGAAACCATTAACAAGGCTAAATCTATGACTAGAATTGGAGAACTAAGACCATGATTTTATTGATTGACAACTATGATTCCTTTACCTATAACTTGGCCCAATACATCGGGAATTTTGCAGAGGTGCAGGTTTTGAGAAATGATGATCCCAAGCTGTATGAAGAGGCTGAAAAAGCAGATGGTCTGGTCTTTTCTCCTGGTCCAGGTTGGCCAGTTGATGCTGGAAAGATGGAAGACATGATTCGTGACTTTGCAGGTAAGAAGCCGATTTTAGGGATTTGTTTGGGACACCAAGCCATCGCAGAAGTCTTTGGTGGGAAGCTAGGTTTGGCTCCAAAAGTCATGCATGGGAAACAGAGCAATATCAGCTTTGAAGCGCCATCTGTTCTCTATCGAGGTATTGAGGATGGTCGTCCAGTCATGCGTTATCACAGCATTTTGATTGAAGAAATGCCAGAAGGCTTTGAAGTGACAGCTCGTTCGACTGATGACCAAGCTATTATGGGAATTCAACACAAAAGCCTGCCGATTTATGGCTTCCAGTACCATCCAGAAAGTATCGGAACGCCAGATGGCTTGTCTTCTATTCGGAATTTTATCGAGAAGGTTGTAAAGTGAGGAAACTAGGATGAAAGAGATTATTGAAAAATTAGCAAAATTTGAAAATTTATCAGGTGTGGAAATGACGGATGTCATCGAGCGCATCGTAACTGGGCGTGTAACCGAAGCTCAGATTGCTTCTCTCCTTTTAGCTCTTAAGATGAAGGGGGAAACACCTGAAGAACGCACAGCTATTGCACAAGTCATGAGAGGCCATGCCCAACACATTCCAACTGAAATTCATGACGCCATGGACAACTGTGGTACAGGTGGGGACAAGTCTTTCAGCTTTAACATTTCCACAACTGCAGCCTTTGTCTTGGCTGGTGGCGGCATTCATATGGCCAAGCACGGTAACCGTTCGATTTCTTCTAAATCAGGTTCGGCAGATGTCCTTCAAGCATTGGGCATCAATCTTGACCTCAAACCAGCTGAATTAGGTAAGGTCTTTGATAAAACTGGCATCGTCTTTCTATTTGCCAAAAATATGCACCCAGCTATGAAATACATCATGCCAGCTCGTTTGGAGTTGGGAATTCCAACAATCATGAACTTGACTGGTCCACTGATTCACCCAATGGCCTTGGAAACACAGCTTCTTGGAATTAGTCGTCCAGAACTTCTAGAAAGTACAGCTCAGGTTTTGAAAAATATGGGTCGTAAACGTGCCATCGTGGTTGCTGGGCCAGAAGGACTGGATGAAGCTGGTCTAAATGGAACAACCAACATTGCTCTTCTTGAAAATGGCGAAATCACCTTGTCAAGCTTTACTCCAGAGGATTTGGGTATGGAACGCTACGCTATCGAAGATATTCGTGGAGGCAATGCTCAGGAAAATGCAGAAATTTTGCTTAGTGTTCTGAAAAATGAACCAAGTCCATTCTTGGAAACTACAGTCTTGAATGCTGGTCTTGGTTTCTATGCCAATGGTAAGGTTGATAGCATCAAGGAAGGAGTTGCCTTGGCTCGTCAAGTGATTGCTAGTGGCAAGGCACTTGAAAAACTCAGACTGTTACAGGAGTACCAAAAATGAGTCAGGAATTTTTAGCACGAATCTTAGAGCAGAAGGCGCGTGAGGTCGAGCAAATGGAGTTGGAGGAAATCCAGCCCTTGCGCCAGACTTATCGCTTGGCAGAATTTTTGAAGAATCACCATGACCGTTTGCAGGTCATCGCTGAAGTCAAGAAGGCTAGCCCTAGTCTGGGAGATATCAATCTCGATGTGGATATTGTGCAACAGGCCCAGACTTATGAAGCAAATGGAGCAGTGATGATATCGGTTTTGACAGATGAAGTTTTCTTTAAAGGGCATTTGGATTATCTGCGGGAGATTTCCAGTCAGGTAGAGATTCCGACGCTCAACAAGGACTTTATTATCGATGAAAAGCAAATCATCCGTGCTCGCAATGCAGGTGCGACAGTCATCTTGCTCATCGTCGCGGCCTTGTCAGAAGAGCACCTCAAGGAACTGTATGACTATGCGATAGAGCTTGGTCTGGAAGTCTTGGTGGAGACTCACAATCTAGCTGAACTAGAAGTGGCCCACAGACTTGGTGCGGAGATTATTGGGGTTAATAACCGCAACTTGACGACCTTTGAGGTCGACTTACAAACCAGTGTAGACTTGGCCCAGCACTTTGAGGAAGGTCGTTATTACATTTCTGAATCTGCTATTTTCACAGGACAGGATGCAGAACGAGTAGCACCATACTTTAACGGAATTTTGGTGGGAACAGCTCTGATGCAGGCAGAAGATGTAGCCCAGAGAATCAAGGAGTTGCAGATTGACAAAGGTTAAGATTTGTGGATTATCGACCAAAGAAGCGGTGGAGACAGCCGTATCAGCAGGGGCAGACTACATTGGTTTTGTCTTTGCGCCTAGTAAAAGACAGGTGACCTTGGAAGGGGCTGCTGAGCTAGCAAAGCTCATTCCTTCCGATGTAAAAAAGGTTGGCGTATTTGTTTCGTCAAGTCGGGCTCAACTGCTAGAAGCGATTGAAAAAGTTGGCTTGGACTTGGTTCAAGTTCATGGTCAGGTAGCAGATGAGTTGTTTGAGGATTTACCTTGTGCCAGCATTCAGGCTGTGCAGGTGGATGGAAATGGGCATGTGCCTAATTCTCGGGCAGACTATCTACTCTTTGATGCCCCTGTGGCTGGGAGTGGTCAGACCTTTGACTGGGGCCAACTGGATACGGCAGAACTAGCTCAGTCCTTCTTTATCGCAGGTGGGCTCAATGAAGATAATGTAGAAAAAGCAATTCAACACTTTACTCCCTATGCAGTAGATGTATCAAGCGGAGTGGAGACGGATGGACAAAAAAATCAGGAAAAGATTAGAAGATTTATAGAGAGGGCAAAGAATGGCATATCAAGAACCAAATAAAGATGGATTTTACGGAAAATTCGGCGGACGTTTTGTCCCAGAAACATTAATGACAGCAGTTTTGGAGTTGGAGAAGGCCTACCGTGAAAGTCAGGCAGACCCAAGTTTCCAAGAGGAATTAAATCAACTTTTGCGCCAGTATGTAGGACGTGAAACTCCCCTTTACTGCGCAAAAAACCTGACCCAGCATATCGGTGGAGCCAAGATTTATCTCAAACGGGAAGACCTTAACCATACAGGGGCTCACAAGATTAACAATGCCTTGGGACAAGTTCTCCTTGCTAAACGTATGGGCAAAAAGAAAATTATCGCTGAAACAGGCGCTGGTCAGCACGGTGTAGCAACTGCAACAGCTGCAGCCCTCTTTAACATGGAATGTACCATCTATATGGGTGAGGAAGATGTCAAACGCCAAGCCCTTAATGTCTTCCGTATGGAGCTTTTGGGAGCCAAGGTTGAGGCAGTAACAGATGGTTCGCGCGTGCTCAAGGACGCGGTCAATGCAGCCCTTCGTTCATGGGTGGCTAATATCGATGATACCCACTATATCCTTGGTTCTGCCTTGGGACCTCATCCTTTCCCAGAAATCGTTCGTGACTTCCAAAGTGTGATCGGTCGAGAAGCTAAACAACAGTACCGCGATTTGACAGGTCAAGATCTGCCAGATGCCTTAGTAGCCTGTGTTGGCGGTGGTTCTAATGCCATCGGTCTCTTCCATCCATTTGTGGAAGATGAGTCTGTAGCAATGTATGGAGCTGAAGCAGCAGGGCTTGGTGTGGATACAGAGCACCACGCAGCTACCTTGACCAAGGGTCGTCCAGGTGTCCTTCACGGTTCCCTCATGGATGTGCTCCAAGATGCCCATGGTCAAATTCTTGAAGCCTTCTCTATCTCAGCAGGTTTGGACTATCCTGGTATCGGTCCAGAACATTCTCACTACCACGATATCAAGCGTGCTAGCTATGTCCCTGTGACAGACGAAGAAGCCTTGGAAGGATTCCAACTCTTGTCTCGTGTGGAAGGGATTATTCCAGCCTTGGAATCAAGCCACGCCATTGCCTTCGCAGTGAAATTGGCCAAAGAACTCGGTCCAGACAAGTCGATGATTGTCTGCCTATCCGGTCGTGGGGACAAGGATGTAGTTCAAGTCAAAGACCGCTTGGAAGCAGATGCAGCAAAGAAGGGAGAAGCTCATGCCTAAGACTCTAACAGAAAGATTGAACGCTATCAAAGCAGCAGGAAAAGGAATTTTCGTTCCTTATATCATGGCTGGAGACCATGAGAAAGGTCTGGATGGTCTTGGTGAAACAATCCACTTTTTAGAAGATTTGGGTGTTTCTGCAATCGAAGTGGGCATTCCCTTTTCAGACCCTGTTGCAGATGGACCTGTGATCGAAGAAGCAGGCTTGCGCAGTCTAGCTCATGGGACTTCTACCCAAGCTTTGGTTGAAATCTTGAAAACCATTCAAACAGAGGTTCCACTGGTCATTATGACCTACTTCAATCCCCTCTTTCAGTACGGTGTGGAAAAATTTGTCAAAGATTTGGCAGATACAGCGGTTAAGGGTTTGATTATCCCAGACCTGCCTCACGAGCATGCCAACTTTGTGGAGCCTTTTTTGGCAGATACAGACATTGCCTTGATTTCCCTAGTTAGCTTGACAACAGGACTCGAGCGTCAAAAAGAGTTGATCAAGGGAGCAGAAGGCTTTGTCTATGCTGTTGCCATCAATGGGGTGACAGGGAAGTCAGGAAATTACCGTGCAGACTTGGACAAGCACTTGGCACAATTGCATCAAATGGCGGATATCCCAGTCTTAACAGGATTTGGCGTGTCTAGTCAAGCCGATGTGGAACGATTCAATGCGGTGTCCGATGGCGTTATCGTCGGTTCGAAAATTGTAAAAGCTCTCCACCAAGGAGAGCCAATTCAGGACTTTATCAAACAAGCAGTAGCTTACCAAAAATAATCATGCAAGCAGCAAGTAAGAGGAAAGGCACAAAAGGAAGTCTTTCCTTTTTCTTTTGAGGGTATAAGTTCATGAATGACAGTTGAATATTAGTTTGGGTATTGCTTATGAATGGTATCTATATAGCTGGTGAAATGTTTCAAGAAATGCTTAGGAGATATAACAGTGATGTATTTTCCAAAAGCAAGCAAGGTATTGTATCCCCAATCATTGTCGTTTAACGGATAAGTAATCTCGTAAATATCGCTATTAATAGGTTTTATGGCATTATAGCCTAAGAGTTCCACAAATCGATCAAGAACAATTTTCTGGACATGCAGGATGACAGGTACTTTGTTTTCATTCATCCAAGCACCACCATCATAGGGAAGTGGTGTAAAATGTCTTTTTGAAAAAGTATCGGAGAGAGTAAGTTCACTAATTCTAGCAACTTTAAAAACAGAAAAACGCGCTTTATCAGTATCGTAGGCATCCATATACCAACTCCGGTCCTTATAGACAATACGGTAAGGCTCACAATTTTTTTGACTCACTAGTCCTTGTGAATTAATATAGGAAAATTTTATTTTTACTCTGCCTCTGATAGCTTCCAATAACTTAAAAATCAAAGTTCGTATTTCCAAGTTCCCATGAGATAGAGACAAATCAATTTCGAAATCAGAGTATGCATTAGTAGCATTTAATTTCAATATAGCATTGAAAGTAGAGGCATCTTCCAATACTTGATAGCGACTTTTTAAACCAGATTCGATCGAAAGCCGTTCGGATTGGGTCAGGGGAGGTTTGTCAGTTTGGAAGTCTTCCATAAGAAAAATGCCTCCATTTTTTCCTTTCATTACATAGAGAGGAATGCCTGCAAGAGATAAATCATCAATATCTCTCATAATAGTTCGTGTGCTGACTTTAAAAAGTTCTGATAGTTCTTTAGCTGTTGTTTTTCGTTGATTTACTAAATGAGAAATGATTCCCATTTGACGGTCGATTTTCATAATTTTCTCCTTAAATATGACATATAGTTGTCATATTATTTTTGTTATGATTATACCATAAAGAAAGGAGTTCATATAATGAAACATCAAACTAAACCATCGTTTACCTTAGTTGGCAAGAGTATTTTGATAGAAGGAACTACAGTTCATGAACATCACTATTCTAAAGAGAAAACGGCATTCTATACTCAGTTATTTAAAGAAGGAATGCTAGGAAAATTGATGCCCCATTCCATAGATAAAAGAGGCTATGCTTTGATAGTTCCTCATAAAGATGGTATACAATACTACGCAGGAGTTGCGGCAAATAATGCTGTGGCAGGTTACGAAAGCATTCTTGTCCCAGAGAAAGATTATTTAGTAAGCTCAGCCAGTGGTGATAAATCAAGACTCTTGTTTGATAAATTGGAGGATAACTTTTTTGAGGGAGAATATAGCTCGCTTTACAATGATGGAATTATCTTAGAAATACTTTTAAACGGTAATCCCATGGATGCAGAAGTTGAGCTTTGGGTTCCCAATTCAACAAACTAATAAGAACTGATAGAAAATTATTATAGTCGCAGCAAGTAAGAGGAAAGGCACAAAAGGCAGTCTTTCCTTTTTCTTTTGCGAAAGAAAGGCTAAAATCCCTGTCGCAGAAGCAAACTGAATCAAGATCAGTAATTCGGTTACACTAAAGACGAGAGCACAAGAAGCCAGAAAGAGAAAATCCCCTGCGCCCATGCGGATATCGATAAAATGAGCCATGATTCCGAGGGCAAGAAAGAAGACCATAACCAGATTCCAACCAGTGCAGGCCATGAGGATTAGGTGAAATGTCAGCCAGACCAGTAAGGGATATTCCTGATGGCGAAAGTCGTAGATGCCCAAGGTCAAGCCAGCAGTGATTAGGATGACTTGACCAAAGGAAATCAAACCCCATGACCAAGTCAGAAAGAGTAACCCCAAGCCCAATTCAAAGAGGGCATACCAGAATGGATAGCGAGCCTTGCAGTAGCGACAGCGAAAGCGACCAATTACTTGAGAGATAATCGGAATCAAATCTAAGGGACGCAAGCGAGTCTGACAGGAATCGCAGTGACTAGCTGGTCGAATAATGGATTGCTCAGGAAAACGGTCAATGACCAAACCCAAGAAAGAAGCGAGAATGCTCCCGACAAGAAAAAAATAAAGATCAATCATACTTATCTATTCGTAAAAAATAGGAGAAGTGGTATAATGGAGAAACATAGATAAGATGGTGAGGAAATAGATGACAATTCGTTTTGAAGAAAATGTGAGCACAGAAAATGCTCAGCTCGTATGCCAATGGTCCAACTCCCTTGGCAAATCCTTTCAAGAACAATGGATGGGAACAATGATTCCTTTTCCCTTAACAATTCAAATCTTGCAAGATTTGGAAGGAATCTTTTCAATCTTTGATGAACAAGAGTTTGTGGGGCTTATCCAGAAAATCAGGCTAGAAGACAGGAATCTTCATATCGGGAGATTTTTTATCAACCCTCAGAAGCAGGGGCAAGGCTTAGGTAGCCAGGCTTTAAGGGAATTTGTTAGTTTGGCCTTTGAAAATGAAGACATAGACACTATTTCTCTAAATGTCTACGAGGCAAATCAAACAGCTTACAAGCTTTACCAAAAAGAAGGATTTGAAATCGTTCAAATGGTTGAAGTACCTATACGAAAATACATCATGAAAAAGGGGAGGTAGCAGACAAAGAAGATGCGGAAAACAGCTTTAAAATCAAAAAACGCATAATATCAGGTATTAAAAAACTTGATACTATGCGTTTTATTATAGAGGGATTTACTGGATTTTCTCTACAACTTGAGTTTATATCTAACTTCTCTTTCTATTAACGATTTTTCCAAGCTTGGTAGCGGGTGTCAATCAAGAGTTGGGTTAAGCGCCCCATGGTTTCTCTTTCTTCGGGAGTGAGGGATTGAGCTTGTACAAAGAGTTGATGAATGTGTTCAATGACATTGAAGGAAGAAAGATCGTTGATAGAGGAGATGCCCGCATCGAGAATGATTCCAAAAAAGAGGTCGAAGTAGAGCTGCAGTTCTTCGTCAGGGACCGTCTCAACCCATTCCTTGAAGGTAGTATCAACTTGCTGGCTGTCACTATTGGTCTCGTCTAGTTGGACAAAGTGTTTGTCTTCGACCTGCCAACTAAAGGTGTCATGCTGGGCAAGGCCACCTAAGGCGGTGCTTCGAACGACGATTTTTTTATCCGGAATTTCCAGCATCATCCCGATGATAGACCCTTGTGGGATAAATACTTTCGTTCCTTCCATCATGTTTTGATATCCAGGTGTTTCGGTTAGTTCCTTGTGAAGCCCAGGGGCATCAAAAGTATAGACAGCGACAATGTTTTTCTGTAAGTTTGGATCAAGTTGACTGGCAGCATAGACAGCTAGATTGCCCCCTTTTGAGTGTCCTGCCAGAATAACTTTTTGCTTAGGATGTTGAGCAAAAAAGTCCTGTAAATACTGAAGGGCGTGTTTTTGAGCTGGGATTTCTTTCATATAGGTCATATGGAAATCTTCTTTCCAACCGATGATACTATCATCCGTCCCGCGAAAAACAAGCAAATAGGTATCGAGGCTGATACGATAGGTCATGGCTGCAAACTGTTTTTGCAATTCAGGATCAATATCATTGATAAAGTTTGATAGTTTGCAATTTTTAAACCGTTTGTGTTGAGAGAGTTGATCCAATAACTGGAGGCGGTTTTTGCTGGTCAGCATCGTCGTTTCTCTAGGGATTTGAGGTGCAAGATCTATGAGACGCTTTGGTTCTTGGGCGACTAAATCATCAAAAGTAAGGTAGGTTAATTCAGTCAAGGCAAGAACATCTAACTCGTTCACGGGGAGGTCATAAAAGGAATCGTATGCTACATCATTCAAGTAGTCAAAAATATTGGCCATAAAAGCTCCTTTCTCTATGTTTATCCTATCACATTTACCTAGAATTAGCTAGTAGGCTTGTTGGAATGACCTAGTAGGGTTTGATTGAAATACATAGAAGATAGATTGCTCCTATTTCAAACCTCTAAACGAGCTTACTTGGATGTTTTTGCTATCAATCCCATTTTCCTTTAAAAAATTCTTCATCTCATTTACATCATCAGGCTGACCTGTGATGAGATAGCTGGCTTGATTGCCGTATTCATCAATAGCACGTTTTAAAAATTCTTGACTTTGAGAAAGTTCATCGCTAGTTTTATAAGTAAAATTCGATGTTTTTTGAGCCAGTTCCTTCATCTCATTATTGAAAATAGTAACTCCTTTGTCAAAATGGTTGAGAATAATCGGACATTTACCAGCCCATTCTTTGATAAGGGGGCGTAGAGCAGAAATACCGACATCAGATGCAAAGCAAACTAGTGGCTGATTCGTATCTTTAACAGTCAAAGAGGAATCCAGCCAACTCATCTCAATCTCACTGTCAGCCGGTAAATGCGTCAAGGTTTCCTTAAAGTGGCTACCACTATTATGAGTCAAAATGAGAATTTCATCTTCATCAGGTGTGGAGGCAATGGTTAGCCATCGACTGGATTGCTCTCCCTTGGCTTCATATTTACTAGAAGTAGACGAGGTATCAGGGAGTGTAAACTTAGCATAAGCCCCCGCTTTCCAGGTTTGATGACTCGGTTTTGTGATATGAATTAAATATAGATCTCCGCTGGGATTTTCGATGGATTTTATCGATAATGTCTGGCTTCGTCCAAGATAAGCGATGGTGCCCCAAGTTATAAGGCCTAAGACTCCAAGTGTTGATAGAATGATGATAAACATTTTTTTACCTCTTTTCATTTTTTATGACTCCTGTTCTTAATTTTATGAATGAACTAAAAAATAATTCATTCATGTCTTTTCAAAAAATAAAGAAATCCATCTTCTTTATTTTAGAACTCCTTTTATGAAGTTGGTTGCAAGTATTTCAACGGTCTTGCCAATATATGGAAAATCTTTTTCCGTGATATGCATATCTATATAGTAAAACAGATTATAAACCTGTAAAATATCTTGAATTTTTTCTGGCGAGTACCCTTCAGCCTGCATACGATTTGTAAAAGTTTTAACTAGAAACTGATGAAATGGATTTGCGACTTTGCCTTCTTCCGAGGAATAGTAGCTGTGCAACTCATCTGCTATGGCAGGATTGTACCATTCTGCAAGGATTTTATTGGAAGAAATGAGAGTTCTGGACTGAGCAAATAGTTGACCAATGAGGTCGATCATGTCAATTTCCCAATCCAGTTCTTCGATCATAGCTTTGCGAACACGGTTGTTTTCATCTATATAGATGTCTAGAAAAATGGCTTCTTTACTTTCGTAATAGTTATAAAAAGAGCCAACTGCCACCCCAGCTTGCCTAGCAATTTCTGAAATTCCTGTCGCCTTGTAACCTTTTTTCGAAAAAACTTCATAGGCCGCTGTCTTTAAAGCTTGTTTTTTGTCCAATATGATTTAGCCTCCTTTGTTTTATGAATGAATAAACCGATTTGTTCATTCATATTCTAACAAATCATGGCTAGTTTGTCAATAAGAAGGCTAGATCTATTAAATAAGTGAAAGAGACGCTAACTAAATGAGCACAAAAAGGAAAATATAGGATAAGGCTGGAACTATAATTAAAAATAAGGTATGATATCAGTGGGAATGTTCTCTATTTAGCATCTGTTTTCTGATCTGGATTTGGGGAATAGGCTGCTAAACAGTATGAGATACTAATCCGTAAATCTGATATGAAGGGTTTTGATACTTTGAGAAATAGCAAAGGAGGAGCGCATGCACAAGATTTTACTAGTAGAAGATGACCAAGTCATTCGGCAACAAGTGGGGAAACTGCTCTCTGAGTGGGGCTTTGAGGTCGTTTTGGTAGAGGATTTTATGGAAGTATTGAGTCTTTTTGTTCAGTCAGAACCTCATTTGGTCCTCATGGATATTGGTCTGCCTCTTTTTAATGGTTACCACTGGTGTCAGGAGATTCGCAAGATTTCCAAGGTGCCTATCATGTTTCTGTCTTCGAGAGACCAAGCGATGGATATCGTCATGGCGATCAATATGGGGGCAGATGACTTTGTGACCAAGCCTTTTGACCAGCAGGTGCTCCTTGCCAAGGTTCAGGGATTGTTGCGCCGTTCTTACGAATTTGGGCGAGATGAAAGTCTGCTGGAGTATGCAGGTGTGATCCTCAATACCAAGTCTATGGACTTGCATTATCAGGGGGAAATCCTGAGTTTGACCAAGAATGAATTTCAAATTTTGCGGGTTTTATTTGAACATGCTGGCAATATCGTGGCGCGTGATGACCTGATGCGAGAACTCTGGAATAGCGATTTTTTCATTGATGACAATACCTTGTCCGTCAATGTTGCTCGCCTGCGCAAAAAGTTGGAGGAGCAAGGTTTAGCAGGCTTTATCGAAACCAAGAAAGGGATAGGATACGGACTGAAACATGCTTGATTGGAAATCATTTTTTCTATCCTATCTGCGTTCTCGCAGTCGCGTTTTTGCCTATATTTTTTCATTAGGCTTTCTCGTCCTTCTCTTTCAGTTTTTATTTGCTAGTCTAGGAACTTATTTTCTTTATTTCTTTCTGCTTAGTAGTTTTTTGACCTTCTTATTTTTGGCTTGGGATATATTTGCAGAAGCTCAGGTTTACCGTCAGGAAGTACTCTATGCTGAGAGAGACCCCAAGTCTCCTCTGGAATGTGCGCTAGCAGAAAAGCTCGAAGAGCGTGAGTCTGAATTATATCAAAAGAGGTCGGAAGCCCAAAGTAAACTGACGGATTTGCTGGACTACTACACCTTGTGGGTTCACCAAATCAAGACCCCCATTGCGGCTAGTCGACTTTTAGTCGCAGAAGTCTCTGATCGTGAGGTCAAGCAGCAACTGGAACAGGAAATCTTCAAGATTGACTCCTATACCAATCTGGTGTTGCAGTATCTTCGTTTGGAAAGCTTCCACGATGACTTAGTATTTGAAAAGGTTCAAGTGGAGGATCTGGTGAAGGAAGTGGTTCGCAAGTATGCTCTTTTCTTTATCCAAAAAGGACTGACGGTCAATCTCCATGACCTTGACAAAATCATCGTGACCGATAAGAAGTGGCTGTTGGTCGTCATTGAACAAATCCTCTCAAACAGTCTCAAATACACCAAGGAAGGTGGGCTAGAGATTTATATGGAAGGTCAGGAGCTCTGTATCAAGGATACGGGAATCGGGATTAAAAACAGCGATGTTCTCCGAGTCTTTGAACGTGGGTTTTCAGGCTATAATGGTCGTTTGACCCAGCAGTCCTCTGGACTTGGTCTTTACCTATCTAAGAAAATTTCTGAAGAACTGGGTCACCAGATTCGCATCGAATCTGAGGTCGGAAAAGGAACAACCGTACGGATTAAATTCGCTGAAGTGAAGCTCGTTATTGAGTAGGAATAAATGATAAAAGGCTTTCGCCTGTATTCCCACTCAAAAGTTAGACAGGAAAATTTTTTATTAAGATTTTTAATAAAATCAACGAAAATACTTGCTAAAGTTTTCAGAATCTGATAGACTAGTATAGTAACAATCTATGGCTCGCAAAGAGACCATGGCAGAAAGGAAATATTGCAAAATGAAAAAAGATATCCATCCAGAATATCGCCCAGTTGTCTTCATGGACACAACTACTGGTTACCAATTCCTTAGCGGTTCAACAAAACGCTCTAACGAAACTGTTGAGTTCGAAGGCGAAACTTACCCATTGATTCGTGTGGAAATTTCATCAGACTCACACCCATTCTACACTGGACGTCAAAAGTTCACTCAAGCAGATGGACGTGTGGATCGTTTCAACAAAAAATACGGTCTCAAATAATCAACCGCATTTATTGCTTAAAAATGTTGATACAAAGCCTTTTCCAAGAAATTGGAATTGGCTTTTTTTATTTTTAGTACCGTTTTTGGTACCGTCTTGGAAAACTAACCTTTTGCACTATCCAGATAATCTACAAATTTTGTGATAGCTTTCTTCTCTCCTGCTACTGTAGAATGGCTATAGGTGTCCAGGGGCATCTGACTACTTGCATGCCCTAATCTTTTGGCTGCATTAACAGGATTAACACCCGTTTCAATAATCAAGGTAGCATGAGTATGTCTGAAGCCACGAGGAGTTATCTTCTTCAAGCCATGTTTCTTGATAATGCGCTTCAGTATACTATTGATATAGTCTTGGTATAAAGATTCTATCTTTCCGTCTCGATCAACAAACGTAAACATGTAATCACTATCAATCAAAGGGGGAACTGACAGTTGCCCCTTTTCATTTCTGTTCTTTTGTTTCCACTCTTTCAAAATCAGTATCAGACCACCTCAAAGAATACAGCTCCCCATTCCTCAAGCCACTACCAACAAACGAAATAAGGCATAGTTTTTATAAGTCTTTTCTGCATTGTCAATGATTTTTCTTACTCTTTTTCTTTCTTTGACTACAAACGTGTTATAATGATAGTATGAATTTTCAAAGGGGTGCCTTATGAAGGGAAACAATATTATTAGAAAAATGATTGAATCGGATATCCAATACCTGTCCCAAGGTTTTATCAATCAAGGTTGGCCAAGTAGAGAGGAGATTTTAACTCGATACTTGAAGGAGCAAGAAAGTGGGGAGAGAGAAGTCTTAGTTGCAGAGGTTGAGGGTGCTGTAGCGGGTTACATTACGATTTTGCCCTGCGCTAAGCAGGGGCCCTTTGCTGGAATGGCTCCAGAACTCTCAGATTTCAATGTCTTTGAAGCCTTTCAAAATCAAGGTATTGGAAATCTCTTGATGGAAGAAGCGGAAAAACGAGTCAAGCTTATATCGAATAAGGTGACGCTTGGTGTTGGGCTCCATTTAGGTTATGGACCTGCTCAGAGATTGTACATCAAACGAGGCTATATTCCAGATGGTTCGGGAGTTTGGTATCGAAACCAACCGTTGGAAATGAATGCCACTATTCAAAATAATGATGATTTAGTTTTGTATCTATCCAAGAAATTCTAATAAGAGATAGTGAACTTCTTTGAAGATATGGGATTTCTTTACTTTATGGTATAATGGAAAGAGTTAGATTGAAAGAGGTAGAGAGATGGATGCGAAATTAAAATACAAGGCAAAGAAGATTAAGATTGTCTTCTTTGATATTGATGATACCCTGCGTACGTCAAAGACAGGTTTTATTCCAGCTACGATTCCCACGGTTTTTAAGCAGTTGCGAGAAAAGGGGATTTTGACAGGGATTGCATCTGGGCGTGGTATTTTCGGTGTTGTTCCAGAGATTCGAGACCTCAAGCCGGACTTTTTTGTAACCTTAAATGGTGCCTATATAGAAGATAAAAAAGGAAATGTCGTTTATCAGTATCAGATTGACAAGTCAGATGTAGAAGAGTACATTTCTTGGACTAAAAAAGAGGGGATTGAATATGGCTTGGTTGGCAGTCATGACGCCAAACTCTCCACGCGAACAGAACTGATCAGTGAGGCTATTGATCCGATTTATCCAAACTTGGATGTGGATCCAGATTTTTATGAAAAAGCAGATATATACCAGATGTGGACCTTTGAAGATAAAGGGGATGACTTGCACTTGCCAGATTCCTTGTCGGATAAACTTCGCATGGTGCGTTGGCATGAACATTCATCTGATATCGTGCCCATTTCGGGTTCAAAAGCCACAGGTGTAGCTAAGGTTGTGGAGCATTTAGGCTTGAAACCAGAAAATGTCATGGTCTTTGGCGATGGGCTCAATGACTTGGAACTCTTTGATTATGCAGGAATTAGTATTGCCATGGGAGTTTCCCACGAAAAGATCAAAGAAAAAGCAGATTATATTACAAAAACAGTAGAAGAAGATGGTGCTTTTGATGCCCTAACTAAGTTTGGTTTAGTAAAAAAAGAATTGTATTTCCCACAAGTAGACATTGAAACAGTAGAAGGTCCGCTGGCGACCATTAAGACAAATCACGGAGACTTGCGTATCAAGCTCTTCCCTGAGCAGGCTCCCAAAACAGTAGCTAACTTTGTTGCTCTTTCAAAAGATGGTTACTATGATGGTGTGATTTTCCATCGTATCATCAAGGACTTTATGATCCAAGGTGGAGACCCAACTGGTACTGGTATGGGGGGAGAGTCAATCTACGGCGACTCTTTTGAAGATGAATTTTCAGAAGAACTCTACAATATCCGTGGTGCCCTTTCTATGGCCAATGCTGGTCCAAATACCAATGGTAGCCAGTTCTTTATCGTTCAAAACCAACATTTGCCGTACTCTAAGAAAGAGATTGCGCGTGGTGGCTGGCCTGAACCAATTGCTGAGATTTATGCAGAGAAGGGTGGGACTCCTCACCTTGACCGCCGCCATACTGTTTTTGGGCAATTGGTCGATGCAGAATCTTTTGCAGTCTTGGATGCCATTGCAGCTATTGAGACAGGCGCTATGGACAAACCGGTTGAAGATGTAGTAATTGAAACGATTGAAATTGAGGACTAAGATGAAAATTGGTGATAAGTTAAAGGGGCGTATTACAGGAATTCAGCCCTATGGTGCCTTTGTCGAATTAGAGACAGGGGTGATTGGGTTGATTCACATCTCGGAGATTCGAACAGGATTTATCGAAAATATCTATGAAGTTTTGAAAATTGGTGAAGAAGTGCAAGTTCAGGTTGTTGATTTGGATGAATTTACTGGTAAAGCCAGTCTTTCCATCCGCACTCTGGAAGAAGAAAAGCATCAGCTACCAAGACGGAGACGTTTTTCAAATGATCGGATCAAGCATGGTTTTGCTCCACTTGGGCGAATGATGCCAATCTGGATAAAGGAAGCCCTTAACAATTTGAAAGAGAAAAACTAGTCTATTAGATTTCGCATTTTTAAAAATCAATATATGGAAGAACAATTATTGAAACCAGGAGAGCGAATCAATCAGCTCTTTTCGACAGATATCAAGATTATTCAAAATAAAGAGGTGTTTAGCTATTCGGTAGATAGTGTTCTCTTATCACGCTTTCCTCGCTTCCCTAAACGGGGTTTAATTGTGGACTTTTGTGCAGGAAATGGGGCAGTAGGGCTTTTTGCCAGCACTCGTACTCAGGCGCAGATATTATCTGTAGAGATTCAGGAGCGCTTGGCAGATATGGCAGAGCGTTCGGTTCGGTTGAATGGTTTGGAAGAGCAGATGCAGGTCATCTGCGATGATTTGAAAAATATGCCTGCCCACATTCAGGGAAGTAAGGTGGATATGATTTTGTGTAATCCGCCTTATTTTAAGGTGGATCCGCATTCTAATCTGAACGAGAGTGAACACTACCTTCTGGCCAGACACGAAATTGCGACTAACTTAGAAGAAATCTGTCGAAGTGCTCAGAGTATTCTCAAATCCAATGGCCGTTTGGCCATGGTTCATCGTCCTGACCGACTCTTGGATATCTTGGATATGTTGCAACGGCATAATCTAGCTCCTAAGCGCCTGCAATTTGTCTATCCTAAACGAGAGAAGGAGGCCAATATGCTCTTAATTGAAGCTATCAAGGATGGCTCGACCAGTGGCTTTAAGGTCTTGCCACCTCTCATCGTTCACAATGATGATGGTTCCTATACACCAGAAATTCAAGAGATTTACTATGGATCATAAGGCCTATATGTATGTGGTGGAGTGTCGCGACGGTTCTTACTACACGGGCTATACAACGGATGTGAAGAGGCGCTTTGCCGTTCATAATAGTGGTAAGGGAGCCAAGTATACCCGAGCTCGCTTGCCAGTCAAACTCATCTATGTAGAGGGTTTTGCCAGTAAGGAAGAAGCCATGTCTGCCGAAGCTCTCCTCAAACGAAAGAAACGTCCACAGAAAGAACGTTTTCTATCCGAAAATCAAGAGAAAAATCTAGTTAACGATATTGATGTCTAAGGAGGAGTCTTTTGACTCCTCTTACTTTTGTCAAAAGAGGAAAAAAGTGCTACAATAAGATGAATAAATTTAAAGAGGTATTATCATGTCTAAGATTCTAGTATTTGGTCACCAAAATCCAGACTCAGATGCCATCGGGTCATCTGTAGCCTTTGCCTATCTTGCAAAAGAAGCTTATGGATTGGACACGGAAGCAGTAGCACTTGGAACTCCTAATGAAGAAACAGCTTTCGTTTTGAACTATTTTGGTGTAGAAGCACCACGCGTCATTTCATCTGCTAAAGCAGAAGGTGCAGAACAAGTCATCTTGACTGACCACAATGAATTCCAACAATCAGTGTCAGATATCGCTGAAGTAGAAGTTTACGGTGTTGTAGACCACCACCGTGTGGCTAACTTTGAAACTGCAAGCCCACTATACATGCGCTTGGAACCAGTTGGATCAGCTTCATCTATCGTTTACCGCATGTTCAAAGAACATGGTGTAGCAGTTCCTAAGGAAATCGCAGGTTTGATGCTTTCAGGTTTGATTTCAGATACCCTTCTTTTGAAATCACCAACAACTCACCCATCTGATAAAGTCATTGCTCCTGAGTTGGCAGAATTAGCTGGCGTGAACTTGGAAGAGTACGGTCTTGCTATGTTGAAGGCTGGTACTAACTTGGCAAGCAAATCTGCTGAAGAATTGATTGACATCGACGCTAAGACTTTTGAACTCAACGGAAACAAAGTTCGTGTTGCCCAAGTCAATACAGTTGATATTGCTGAAGTCTTGGAACGCCAAACTGAAATTGAAGCAGCAATGCAAGCGGCTAATGCGGCAAACGGCTACTCAGATTTTGTTTTGATGATTACAGACATCGTCAATTCAAACTCAGAAATCCTTGCTCTTGGATCAAACATGGACAAGGTGGAAGCAGCCTTTAACTTCAAACTTGAAAACAACCACGCTTTCCTTCCAGGTGCTGTTTCACGTAAGAAACAAGTGGTGCCACAGTTGACTGAAAGCTTTAATGGGTAATTCTTAATGAATATTTGGAACTGTTAATTTGACTATTTATAGACGGTGATAGCATGATGCGATTGATTGAAGGACTGCGCTTTTTGGTTGAGGTTGTGGCAATCCTTGGTCTTTTCTCCGTGTCTGTGATACAAATTTCTTGGCTGGAAAAATTCCTATTTTTTCTTCTAGCAGTTCTATTAATCTTATTTTGGGCGCGATATATGGCACCAAAATCTCCACATGCTTTTAAAAAATGGCATCGCCTCGTTGCTGAGACATCGATTTTTATTTTAGTTAGTGGTAGTTTTTGGCATTTGTATGGATTGCAAATAGGAATCCTATACTTAGCTCTGTCTTTTGGAAGTTTGGGTCTGCTTTATTATTTTCAGCTAGAGTGATTCTTATAATATAGTTAATGAATTATTTAAATGGTAATTATTTGACTGGAGATTGACACGAGAAAACAGTGTTTTCCATATAGCTAAAGGGGTTTCGGCTCCTTTTTTTCTAGGAGAGAAAGATGTTAGAAAATGGTGATTTGATTTTTGTGAAGGACCTTTCAGATATGGGGCAGGCCATCCAGGCTTCTACTGGGAACTATAGTCATGTAGCCATCTTTTTGGACGGTTTCATCTACCATGCTAGTGGGCAAGCAGGGGTCATTTGTCAAGAACCGGCTGAATTTTTTGAACCGACTCATCTCTACGATCTTTATGTCTATCCAGAGCTGGAAATTGACTTGGTAAAGGAGAGAGCTAGCAAACATTTAGGTGCACCCTATAATGCCTCTTTTTATCCACATGGGTCTGGCTTTTACTGCTCCCAGTACATCGCTGAAATCCTACCGATTTTTGAAACTATTTCCATGAAATTTGGGGATGGGAAGCAGGAGATTAGTGATTTTTGGAGGGAATATTACAGGAAACTCGAACTTCCTGTGCCTCTGAATCAACCAGGGACCAATCCTAGTCAACTAGCAACATCCCCTCTTTTAGAATGTAAAGAAAGGAATCTTCATGATTCAGATTTTTAACCCATCTCGTTTGACTCGACAGCCATTTTTTATAGATTTGGTGGACTATCTGGACCAGCATAACGATGTGATTCTACGAGAAATCAAGGCTCAGTTTCCAGATGTGGCAGTTGATAAACTCATGGAGGAGTATATAAAGGCAGGCTTGATCCGAAGGGAAAACAAACGTTATTGCCTCAATCTCCCTTTTCTAGAATCAATAGACAGTCTGGTCCTTGACCAAGAAATTTTTGTCAGAGAGGATAGTCCAGTTTATCATGCTTTGTTAGAGCAGAGTTTTGAGACAGAATTGTGCAATCAAACCAATGCAGCCATTTTAGTCGAATCTACAGATTTTGCTAGAGAAAAGATGACCCTGTCGAATTATTTCTATAAGGTCAAACAACAGTATCCTTTGACGGGAAAACAGCAGGAACTTTATGCTATTTTAGGAGATGTCAATCCTGAGTATGCTCTCAAATATATGACGACCTTTTTACTGAAGTTTCTCAAAAAAGACCAGCTGATACAGAAACGCCGTGACATCTTCGTTGAGAGTCTAGCCGTCTTGGGCTATGTTGTGCAAAACGAAGAAGGGAAGTATGAGTTGGCTGTTGATTTCGACAAGGAACGGTTGATTTTCTATTTACCTTAATTGCTTGCTTTTGAGCAGATTGTTTGACTTTACTAAAGAATAAGCATAAACTGAATGTAAGCGATAACGTTTATCGTATTAAAAGCAAAGGAGACAGAGCTATGTCACTTGAAAATAAATTGGATCAAGCAACTGGTGCTATCAAAGAAGGATTTGGTAAAGTTACTGGTGATAGCAAGACAGAAGCAGAAGGTGCTGTAGAAAAAACAGTTGCCAAAGCAAAAGAAGTTGTTGAAGATGCTAAAGGTGCTGTAGAAGGTGCCGTTGAAGGTCTTAAAAATTCATTTAAAAAAGAAGACTAAAAAAATCAAGGGAATGTTTCCCTTGATTTTTTTTATAGATAACGTTCTGCGATAGCCGCATCTCCAGGATAGTCTTCTTTCTTTCCTTGGACGATCTGGTAGCAATCAGCTCCCTTACCAGCAATAATCACGGCATCAAGTTCTTGATTTGTGATGGCCATAGCTGCCTTGATGGCTTGTTCACGATCGGCAATCTTTTCAACAGGATGACTGATGTAGCTGCTGATTTCTTCAGCAATGGCCATTGGATCTTCATAGTTTGGATCATCCGCAGTTAGAAAGACTTGAATCTCAGGATGTTGATTGAGAAGGAGTCCAAAGTCTTTGCGACGACTTTCACCCTTGTTTCCAGTCGAACCGAGAACCAGAACAATCTTTCCAGTTTGATGGGTTTCAACAACAGAAATCAGTTTTTTCAGACTATCACCATTGTGGGCATAGTCGATGAAGACCTTGGCACCATTTTTCTGAGTGAGAACTTCCATACGTCCAGGAACGCGGGTTGCAGCAATCCCTTTTTTGATGTCCTCTAGACTGGCACCTAGACGAAGACAGGCAAGTCCTGCAGCAACTGAATTTTCTTGGTTAAAGTGGCCGATGAGTTGAATGTCATAATCACCAGCGAGTTTACCTGTAGCTGAAAAGCTAAAGGCTTTTGAGGTCTCGATTTGGTTACTTGACTGGCTACCATAGAAGTCATGTTCTTGATCTTCCACTTGTTCTTTCAGTACAGAAAAGTGGTCCATGTCGCTGTTAATGACAACTGCTCGGCTATTTTTCATCAAGAGACGTTTGTGGTAGAAGTAATCTTCAAAACTAGGATGTTCAATTGGTCCGATATGATCAGGGCTGATATTGAGGAACACTCCTACATCAAAAGTCAGACCATAGACGCGTTTGACCAGATAGGCTTGACTGGAGACTTCCATGATGAGATGGGTCCTACCATTCTTAACAGCCTGAGCCATCATATCAAAGAGATCAATGCTCTCAGGAGTTGTGAGGGCAGATTTAAAGAAGGTCTTACCATCTAAGGTTGTATTCATGGTAGACAGCATAGCTGGGCGATGGTGTTGAGCCAAGATGTTATAGGCAAAATAGGCTGCTGTTGTCTTACCCTTGGTTCCAGTGAAGGCGATAATTTTGAGTTTCTCTTGTGGATTACCATAAAACTCCACAGCAATCAAACTCATGGCTTTCTTGATATCGCTCACAATGATGACGGGGATACCGACTTCGTAGTCCTTTTCAGCTACATACCATCCGAGACCTTGTGTAATAGCAGAGGTAAGAAATTCTTTTTTAAAGGTAGCGCCTTTTGCAAAAAAAAGAGTGCCTTCTTTTACTTTTCGGCTATCGTAATTGATGCTATCAAAAACAACTTCGCTGTAGTTATAGTGGTAATGACCTTGGTCGATAATCTCGCGGAAGAGACCATCTTTTTTTAAAATATCTAATACGGTTTCAATCTTTATCATACTTTCTATTGTAAACCGAAAGTCGTAAATTTACAAGTGACAAGGAAAAGTTTATAATGGAAGATGAGGAAAATTTCCTAGTTATCAAAATTGAATGAGGAAGCTATGTCTAACGAAAACAATCACCAGCAAGCCCAGATGTTGCGAGGGACTGCTTGGCTAACAGCTAGTAACTTTATTAGTCGCCTCCTTGGGGCTATCTATATTATTCCCTGGTATATCTGGATGGGGACTTATGCCGCCAAGGCAAATGGTCTCTTTACCATGGGCTACAATATTTATGCTTGGTTCTTGCTGATTTCAACAGCAGGTATACCTGTTGCGGTTGCCAAACAAGTAGCTAAGTACAATACCATGCGAGAAGAAGAGCACAGCTTTGCCTTGATTCGGAGTTTCCTAAGTTTTATGACGGGCTTGGGTCTAGTCTTTGCCTTAGTCTTGTACCTATTTTCTCCCTGGTTAGCAGATTTGTCAGGTGTGGGGAAAGACCTGATTCCCATCATGCAGAGTTTGGCTTGGGCAGTTTTGATTTTCCCATCTATGAGTGTTATCCGAGGCTTCTTCCAAGGGATGAACAACCTGAAACCCTATGCTATGAGCCAAATCGCCGAGCAGGTAATTCGTGTTATCTGGATGTTGTTGGCGACCTTCTTCATTATGAAGATGGGGTCTGGTGACTACTTATCAGCCGTTACTCAATCGACCTTTGCGGCCTTTGTGGGGATGGTGGCAAGTTTTGCAGTCTTGATTCATTTTCTTTCCAAGGAGGGACTGCTCCAAAAGGTATTTGAAACACGAGATAAGATTAATAGCAAGCGACTTTTAGTTGACACCATCAAGGAAGCCATCCCTTTTATCCTGACAGGATCAGCCATTCAACTCTTCCAAATCTTGGATCAGATGACCTTCATCAACAGTATGACTTGGTTTACCAACTATAGCAAGGAAGACTTGGTTGTCATGTTCTCCTATTTCTCAGCCAATCCCAACAAAATCACCATGATTTTGATCTCTGTTGGGGTTTCGATTGGAAGTGTTGGCTTGCCACTTTTGACGGAAAATTATGTCAAAGGTGATTTGAGAGCCGCTGCTCGTCTTGTCCAAGATAGTATGACCATGCTCTTTATGTTTCTCTTGCCAGCAACGGTTGGAGTGGTCATGGTAGGGGAACCTCTTTATACAGTCTTTTACGGGAAGCCAGATAGTTTGGCCATGGGTTTATTTGTCTTTGCAGTTTTGCAGTCTACTATCTTAGGCTTGTATATGGTCTTGTCTCCTATGCTTCAGGCCATGTTCCGCAATCGCAAGGCAGTGCTTTACTTTGTCTATGGTTCCCTTGCCAAGCTAGTCTTGCAATTGCCAACCATTGCCATTTTCCACAGCTACGGTCCCTTAATCTCAACGACTATCGGACTTATCATTCCAAATGTTCTGATGTACCGAGAGATTTGCAAGGTAACGGGTGCACGCCGTAAGATTATCTTAAAACGGACAATTTTAATTACGATTTTGACAATGGTCATGTTTCTCTTAGTTGGTTTCCTACAGTGGATTTTAGGATTTTTCTTCCAACCAACAGGACGTTTGTGGAGCTTCCTATATGTTGCTCTTATAGGCGGTATAGGTGGAGCTCTCTATGGCTTCATGAGTCTAGCTATTTGCTTGTTGGATAAAGTAATCGGTAAATCGAAGGCAGAACGCCTGAGAGCACGATTTAAATTATCATAAAAATATTTTATAAATATAGATAAAGAAACAACCTTTCTGTTATATAAAGGTTGTTTTTATTCTGTTTTTATCAAAAAAGGAGTATTTTTTCTAAAATTAATAGAGTGAAAATATGTTTTTTAAATTATTGTTTAAAAACTATTGACTAAATAAAACTTAAGTTGTATAATAAGTCAAATATTAAAAACAGGAGGTTCTGAAAATGAAAAAGTCTAAGGCCAAGTATCTGACACTGGCAAGTGTCGTGTTAAGCGCTGGTATCCTACTAAGCGCATGTGGGAACTCAGCAAGTTCATCCAAAACATACAATTATGTTTACTCGAGCGATCCATCTAGTTTGAACTATCTGGCAGAAAACCGTGCAACAACCAACGATATTATTACCAATTTGGTTGATGGTTTGATGGAAAATGACCAATACGGTAACTATGTGCCATCTTTGGCAGAGGATTGGACTGTTTCTCAGGACGGTTTGACCTATACTTACAAATTGCGTAAGGATGCAAAATGGTATACCTATGAGGGTGAAGAATATGCCCCTGTAACGGCCCAAGACTTTGTGACAGGTTTGAAATATGCTGCTGATAAAAAATCAGAAGCCTTGTACCTGGTTCAAGACTCTGTAGCAGGTTTGGATGACTATATCAACGGGAAAACAACTGACTTTTCAACTGTCGGTGTTAAGGCGATTGACGACCAAACGGTTCAGTACACTTTGACACGTCCAGAATCTTATTGGAACTCTAAAACAACTTCAACCATTCTTTTCCCTGTCAATGCAGACTTCCTGAAATCAAAAGGGGATGATTTTGGTAAGGTAAACCCTTCTAGTATTTTGTACAGTGGACCTTTCTTGATGAAATCTTTTGTTTCAAAATCTGTTATCGAATACAAGAAAAATCCAAATTACTGGGATGCTAAAAATGTCTTTGTGGACGATGTGAAATTGACTTACTATGATGGTAGTGACCAAGATGCCCTAGCTCGTAACTTTGTAGAAGGAGTCTACAGCTATGCGCGTCTCTATCCAAATAGCTCAAGCTTTGAAGGAATTAAAGAGAAGAACAAGGATAATATCATCTATAGTATGCAAACCGCAACTTCTTATTACTTGAACTTCAACTTGGACAGAAAATCTTATAATTTCACTTCTAAATCCTCAGATATCGAAAAGAAATCAACCCAAGAAGCAGTTCTGAATAAAAACTTCCGTCAAGCCTTCAACTATGCTTATAACCGTACAGCCTATGGAGCTCAATCTCAAGGGGAAGACGGAGCAACGAAGATTATTCGTAACTTGGTTGTACCTCCAACATTTGTAAGTATCAACGGAAAAGACTTTGGCGATGTTGTTTCAGAAAAGATGGTCAACTATGGCCAAGAATGGCAAGGAATCAACTTTGCAGATGCGCAAGATCCATACTACAATCCTGACAAGGCCAAGGCTAAATTTGCAGAAGCTAAGAAAGAATTGGAAGCTAAAGGTGTGCAATTCCCAATCCACTTGGACGTATCAGTTGACCAATCTGCTAAAAAAGGTGTACTTGAAGCAAGTTCTTTGAAACAATCCATCGAATCTGTTCTAGGAGCAGAGAATGTGGTTATCGATATCCAACAATTATCAACAGATGACTACGATAATTCTAGCTACCTCGCTCAAACTGCAGCCCAAAAAGACTTTGATATATATAATGGCGGTTGGAGTGCTGACTACTTGGATCCATCAAGCTATCTTGATATTTTAAATGTCAATAACGGTGGTATGTTGCAAAACCTTGGTCTAGAACCAGGTGAGGTTAATGACAAGGCTAAGGCAGTTGGTCTGGATACTTACACTCAAATGTTAGAAGAAGCGAACAAGGAGCAAGATCCAGCGAAACGTTATGAAAAATATGCTGAAGTTCAAGCTTGGCTCGTTGATAGCGCCCTTGCAATTCCAAACGTTTCCCTTGGTGGAACACCTAGCTTGAGAAAAACAGTTCCTTTCTCAGCACCATACTCTCTTGCTGGAAATAAGGGTGTAGAATCATACAAGTATCTCAAGTTGCAGGATAAGACTGTAACGACTGATGAGTATGAAAAAGCTAAAGAAAAATGGCTGAAAGAAAAAGAAGAATCAAATAAAAAAGCCCAAGAAGACTTGGCAAAACACGTTAAATAACCAGTCTATTCAACAGGAAAACGATAGTTTCTCAAGGAACTATCGTTTTTGTATAGTTTGAAACTATAACTAGCTCTTGAAAACAAGAAAATGAGTTAGTGAAAATAAGTGGTACAATAGTTACTATAGATTTGGAGGTATTGTATGAGCAAAGAACTACACATCAACACAATTTTGGCCCAGGCGGGAATCAAGTCAGATAAGGCAACAGGTGCCTTGGTGACGCCACTTCATTTTTCAACCACTTATCAGCATCCTGAGTTCGGTCAGTCTACAGGATTTGACTATACCCGTACTAAAAATCCAACTCGTAGTAAGGCGGAGGAAGTCTTGGCGGCAATCGAATCAGCAGACTATGCCCTAGCAACGAGCTCAGGAATGGCTGCGATTGTACTGGCCTTTAGTGTTTTTCCAGTGGGAAGTAAAGTTTTGGCTGTGCGTGATCTGTATGGGGGTTCTTTCCGTTGGTTCAACCAAATCGAGCAAGAAGGCCGCTTCCATTTTACCTATGCCAATACAGAAGAAGAGCTGATCGCAGAGTTAGAGAAAGATGTGGATGTTCTCTATATTGAAACGCCAACCAATCCCTTGATGTTGGAATTTGATATTGCAAAACTAGCCAAACTAGCTCATGCCAAGGGTGCCAAGGTAGTGGTAGACAACACCTTCTACAGTCCGATTTACCAACGTCCGATTGAAGACGGTGCGGATATTGTTCTTCATTCGGCAACCAAGTATCTAGCAGGACACAATGATGTCTTGGCTGGGGTGGTTGTGACTAATAGTTTAGAACTATATGAACAACTTTTTTACAATCTAAATACGACAGGTGCGGTCTTGTCGCCATTTGATAGTTATCAGTTGATTCGTGGTCTTAAAACTCTACCTCTTCGTATGGAGCGTTCTACAGCCAATGCCCAAGAAGTGGTTGCCTTTTTGAAGGATTCACCTGCTGTCAAGGAAGTGCTCTATACAGGACGTGGAGGCATGATTTCCTTTAAAGTAGTGGATGAAAAACGTATTCCTCATATTTTAAATAGCTTGAAGGTCTTCTCTTTTGCGGAAAGTTTGGGTGGGGTAGAGAGTCTGATTACCTATCCGACAACTCAGACTCATGCGGATATTCCAGCAGAAGTGCGCCATTCCTATGGCTTAACAGATGACCTCTTGCGCTTGTCAATTGGGATTGAAGATGCTAGAGATTTGATTGCGGACTTGCATCAAGCTTTGGAAGGATAAGATAGATATGGGAAAATATGATTTTACAAGCCTGCCCAATCGTTTTGGGCACCATACCTATAAATGGAAAGAAGCGGAAGCTGATCGAGAAGTTCTACCAGCCTGGATAGCAGATATGGACTTTGTGGTTTTGCCTGAAGTTCGACAAGCTATACAAACCTACGCAGATCAGTTGGTCTATGGCTATACCTATGCTAGCGATGCTTTGATTCAGTCTGTTCAGGATTGGGAAGCCAGTCAACACGGGTATCACTTTGACAAGGATGCCCTCGTCTTTATCGAGGGTGTGGTACCAGCTATTTCAACAGCTATTCAAGCCTTTACAAAAGAAGGAGAGGCTGTTCTGATTAACACACCGGTCTATCCACCCTTTGCCCGCAGTGTCAAACTGAACAATCGCAGATTGATTACCAATTCTTTGGTGGAAAAGGATGGGCTGTTTGAGATTGATTTTGACCAGCTGGAAAAGGAATTGGTAGAAGAGGATGTGAAGCTTTATATCCTTTGCAATCCTCACAATCCTGGTGGACGTGTTTGGGAAAAGGAAGTGTTAGAAAAGATTGGGCATCTCTGCCAAAAACATGGTGTTTTGTTGGTTTCAGATGAGATTCACCAAGATTTGGCCCTCTTTGGTCACAAACACCAGTCTTTTAATACCATTGATCCTGCTTTTAAAGACTTCGCCCTTATCTTGAGCAGTGCCACTAAGACCTTTAATATTGCTGGGACCAAGAATTCCTATGCAGTTATTGAAAATCCCAAGCTTCGTGTGGCTTTCCAAAAACGCCAGTTGGCTAATAACCAACATGAAATCTCAGGCTTGGGTTATTTAGCGACAGAAGCTGCCTACCGTTATGGCAAGGACTGGTTAGGAGAGTTAAAAGAAGTCATCGAGGACCACATTAACTATGTAGTGGATGTTTTGGGCAACGAAACCAAGATTAAGGTCATGAAACCACAAGGTACCTACTTGATCTGGCTTGATTTTTCAGCCTATGACCTAACGGATGACCGCTTGCAAGAGCTTTTGAAGAATGAAGCCAAGGTTATCTTGAACCGAGGTTTGGACTTTGGGGAGGAGGGAACTCTTCATGCCCGCCTCAATGTAGCCATGCCGAAGTCAGTACTAGAAGAAGTTTGCCAACGCATCGTGACCACTTTTGCTACACTTTAAAAATCCAGCCTTCTAGGAGAAAAGTCTTCCTAGAAGGCTATTTTCGTAGGGGAAAATGTGGTATAATGAAAAGATAAGATAAAGGGGTAACTATGGCTAAATTGATTCCGGGAAAGTTGCGCATGGAGGGGGTTGCACTCTATGAAACAGGCAACATTGAGATTATCAAGGAAAAAGGGAATCGCCTCTATACTCGTGTGGCGGGAGAAGACTTGCGCTACAGTTTAGAGGATGATCTGGTTTTTTGTGCTTGCGATTTTTTCCAAAAAAGAGGTTACTGTGTTCACCTAGCAGCGCTCGAGCATTATCTGAAGAATGATGAAGAAGGCCAGGTGATTTTACAAGTCTTAGAAAAAGGACATGAAGAGCAAGAAGAGGTCGAAACCAAGGTTAGTTTTGGTGGTAGTTTTTTGGAGCGTATCCAACCTCAGAAGAGAGAGAAAATCTACACTTTGTCGTCTCAAGGCCAGGTAGAAGCTGGAACCAATCGCCTCCTTTGGACTCTCCGAATCGGTTTAGTTGATAGTCAAAAATATTATGTCATTCGTGACATCCCTCTCTTTTTGAAGGTCTTGGTCCATCGAAAGCCATATATGATTGGGAAACACTATGAAAATGACTTGTCTTGGGATGCTTTTGATACAGCTAGTCAAGAAGTTCTTACTTTTTTATGTGGCTTGATTGAGGAGGGACTGAGTCAAGACCTCTTTTTCCCCAATCAAGGTCGTCACCTCTTTTTCCCTCTGACCTTTTTTGAGCAAGGAGTGGAGTTGCTGATGAATTTGGAAGATTTTCATTTCGAACATCAGATTACTAGTTATGAAAATCTTCTCTTTCATGATTTAGATCCAGAAGCAAACCTTTTCTCTTTTTCCGTGCAGGAGTATCCCGATTATTTTGAAATGGAGATTTCTGAAAGTGAGCGAGTTAACGTATTCTATGGGGGAGCGGTTCTCTTTCGTAAGGGGAATCTTTATCTCTTAAACCCTAAACAAATCAGCCTCCTAAAGGAAATCAAGGAGCTTCCTCAGGAGGAAAGAGGGAGAAAATGCCTCCAGTTTGACAACAGTGATCGTGACCGCCTAGCCGCCTGCCTGCCTTTGTTTGGACAGCTGGGCACAGTTTCTGCCCCCGAGCGTTTGCAAATCAGACCCTTTTCACCAATCTTTTACTTTGATAAGGAGGATGACGACCGCATCCGTTTAGATATCCAGTTTGACTATGGAGATGTTAAGGTGACTAGCCGTCAACAGTTGGAACAATTACCATTTTCAAGCGATGCCGTTTTGGAAAGCCAGCTATTTCAAGTTTGTTTAGGGGCTGGTTTTGAAGCTGATTTTCAGTCTTGGAGACAGGCTTTGAAGCCAGAAACAGTTTCTTCTTTCTTTCACCATACGATTCCAGCTTTTGAGAAATTGGGTCAGGTCTTCTTATCTGATGAAATCAATCAGCTCTACAGCGTCCAAGCTCCTCAGGTTCAGATTGAGTCCAAGGGAGGATTGTTGGAAATCCAATTTGATTTCCAAGGGATTGCCCAAGAAGAGATTGATCAAGCTCTTAAAGCCCTGACCAGCAATCAGGATTTCTATATCAGTTCTTCTGACCAAGTGTACTTTTTTGATGAGGAAACCAAGCAGATTCGTCAGAATATGCAGGAACTGGGGGTTGAGCTAAAAGATGGTTCTTTTCAAGCGCGAAAATCTCTGGCTTATAGTCTTTCTCAGCTTTTTGAAGGTCGAGGTAGGATCTCCTTCTCGGAAGAATTTCAGCATTTAGCTCATGATTTGACCCATCCAGAGGATTTTCCTTTGGGAGATATACGGGTGCAGGCGAGTTTGAGAGACTATCAGGAAAAGGGTGTTCGTTGGCTCCAGATGCTTCATCACTATGGTTTTGGTGGCATTCTGGCAGATGATATGGGACTGGGAAAAACATTGCAAACTATCGCTTTTTTGACGAGTCAGGTGACAGAAGATAGTCGAGTCTTGATTTTAGCGCCGTCAGGTTTGATTTACAACTGGGCAGATGAATTTAGAAAATTTGCCCCACAGTTGGATTTGGCTGTCGTTCATGGTTTGAAAGCGAATCGAGAAGCGATTCTTTCTGAAAATCACCAAATCTATGTAACTAGCTATGCAACCTTTCGTCAAGACAGCGAGCTTTATCAAGAGATGGCTTTTGATTTTCTCTTCTTAGATGAAGCCCAGGTCATGAAAAATGCCCAGACCAAGATTGCTCAGAGTTTGCGCCAGTTTGTGGTGCCAGCAGTCTTTGCTTTGTCAGGTACGCCCATTGAAAATCATTTAGGAGAGTTGTGGTCTATCTTTCAAATTGTGTTTCCAGGGCTCTTGCCAAGTAAAAAGGAGTTTATGAAATTGCCAGCTGACCGAGTCGCGCAGTTTATCAAGCCCTTCGTCATGAGGCGTAAGAAAGAAGAAGTCCTAACAGAACTACCTGACTTAATCGAAGTCGTCTATAAAAATGAACTGGAAGACCAACAGAAGGCTATCTATCTGGCCCAGCTGCAACAGATGCGAGACCGCCTAGCGCAAGTGACTGACCAAGAATTCCAGAGAAGTCGGGTAGAAATCTTATCTGGCCTCATGCGTTTGCGTCAAATCTGCGATACGCCAGCTCTCTTTATGGACGATTACCAGGGAGCCAGTGGTAAATTGGATATCCTTCGAGATTTATTGCTACAAGTGGCTGATGGTGGGCATCGGGTCTTGATTTTCTCCCAGTTCAAAGGAATGTTGGAAAAAATCGAGCAAGAACTCCCAGAATTGGGCTTAACCTCCTTCAAAATCACGGGATCAACTCCTGCTCAAGATAGACAGGAGATGACCAAGGCCTTTAACCAAGGGGAGAGAGATACCTTTCTCATCTCCCTTAAGGCGGGTGGTGTTGGTCTTAATCTAACGGGAGCTGATACGGTTATTTTGGTTGACCTCTGGTGGAATCCCGCTGTCGAAGCTCAGGCTATCGGACGAGCCCACCGAATGGGGCAGGAGCAGATGGTTGAGGTCTATCGATTGATTACCAAGGGAACCATTGAAGAAAAGATCCAAGAACTTCAAGAACAAAAGAAACATTTGGTTTCCCAAGTTTTAGATGGTACAGAGTCGCGTGCGAGTCTCAGTCTGGCAGAAATTCGTGAAATTTTGGGAATTTCTGAAGCCAGCACTTGAAAAATCAAGACAATACGCTATAATGAAGTGTTGAAAGGAAATACAAAATGAAACAAGATCGATTTCCATTGGTGTCAGATGATGAGATCATGCTGACCAAAATGCCAGTCATGGACTTGTACGATGAGTCAGACTTTATTAGCAATATCAAAGGTGATTACCGCGATAAGAACTATTTGGAATGGTCTCCTATCAATGAAGAAGAAACCGTAGTTTCTCCAGTGGTTAATCAGGAGTCAAAGCCAAGCCCAGAACCTAAAAAAGTTGAGAAAACGTATGCTGAATTGGCTCGAGAAGAGGCGCGTGCGGACTTAAAGAAGAAACGTTCAGCTAAATATTTGACTCAGGATGTTAGTCATACCAGACGACACAATGGTTCAACACTTGTTCGACAAGGAAACCAACCAACAGCACTATTTCAAAAGGAAAATCCAGGTGAGTTTGCCAAATTTAGTAAAAACTTGAGCCAGTCTCACTATATCTTAGCTGAGGAGGTTGGCCAAGTGGCGAATCCAACTCCGAAAACCAAAACGGGAAAAGCTAAAAAGAACAACTATGATTTTCTAAAGAAGAGTCAAATCTATAATAAAAAGAATAAGCAAACAGAACAGGAACGTCAGGTTGCCCAAGAGTTGAATCTGACAAGAATTACTGAGTAGGGGAGAAAAGCATGTCAAAAACATATCATTTTATTGGAATCAAGGGATCAGGTATGAGTGCCCTAGCCTTGATGTTGCACCAAATGGGGCATAAGGTTCAAGGGTCAGACGTTGAAAAATACTACTTTACTCAACGTGGACTAGAGCAGGCAGGGATTGCGATTCTTCCTTTTGATGAAAAGAACCTGCAAGGTGATGTGGAGATTATCGCTGGAAATGCCTTTCGTCCAGATAACAATGTTGAAATCGCCTATGCCGACAAAAACGGTATCAGCTACAAACGTTACCATGAATTCCTAGGTAGCTTTATGCGTGACTTTGTTAGCATGGGGGTTGCAGGAGCGCATGGTAAGACATCAACGACTGGGATGCTGTCTCACGTTTTGTCTCACATCACAGACACTAGCTTCTTGATTGGGGATGGAACGGGTCGAGGTTCTGAAAATGCGAAGTATTTTGTTTTTGAATCAGACGAATATGAGCGTCATTTCATGCCTTACCACCCAGAATACTCTATCATCACCAACATTGACTTTGACCATCCAGACTACTTTACAAGTCTAGAGGATGTTTTCAATGCCTTTAACGACTATGCCAAACAAATTAGTAAAGGTTTGTTTGTATACGGTGAAGATCCTGAGTTGCGTAAGATCACAGCCAATGCTCCAATCTATTACTATGGTTTTGAAGCTGAGGGCAATGACTTTGTAGCTAGCGATCTCCTTCGTTCTACGACTGGTTCGACATTCACCGTTCACTTCCGTGGACAAGAATTGGGTCAATTCCACATTCCAACCTTTGGTCGTCACAATATCATGAATGCGACAGCTGTTATTGGTCTTCTTTACACAGCTGGATTTGATTTGAACTTGGTCCGTGAACACTTAAAAACTTTTGCAGGTGTTAAGCGTCGTTTCACTGAAAAAATTGTCAATGATACAGTGATCATTGATGACTTTGCCCACCATCCAACAGAAATCATTGCAACCTTGGATGCGGCTCGTCAAAAATACCCAAGTAAGGAAATCGTGGCAATCTTCCAACCGCATACCTTTACAAGAACCATTGCCTTGTTGGACGAATTTGCCCACGCTTTGAATCAAGCAGACGCCGTCTACCTAGCGCAAATCTATGGATCAGCTCGTGAAGTGGACCATGGTGATGTCAAAGTAGAAGACTTAGCTAATAAAATTAACAAGAAACACCAGGTTATCACTGTTGAAAATGTTTCTCCACTCCTAGACCATGACAATGCTGTTTACGTCTTTATGGGTGCTGGAGATATCCAAACCTATGAATATTCATTTGAACGTCTCTTGTCTAACTTGACAAGCAACGTCCAATAAGGAAAACAGATGGAAATTCCAATCACTATAAGGCAAGCTACCTTATCAGATTTAGAAGAAATGTTGGCGGTTGAAGAAGCCAATCCTTCATCAGAAGAGACCCTTAGCCGCCAATCCTTAGAAGAGAGTATCCGCAAGTCTGCGGGTACCTTTCTTGTAGCTGGGGATGAAAATCGGCTCCTAGGCTATGTTTTAGGAGAAGCTCAGTCTCTTTATCCCAAATGGATAGAAATAAGATCATTTGCTATTCATCCTGACCATCGCGGACAAGGCTTGGGTACCCTTCTTCTTGCTAGTTTGAAACAAGTGGCAGTGGAAGGAGGGTATGAGTATCTTCGCTTGACTTGTCCTGATGACTTGCTCTCTTATTTTGAGATGAATGGCTTTGTTGAGGAAGAAGTGCCAGAAGCTTCGTACGCAAGATTTTCGGGATGGAATTTGATTTGGGCCAATCCTTTTTATCAGGAGGAAGTATGAAAATCAGACAAGCAAGATTTTCGGATTTAGATCAAATTTTAGAGATAGAGCTGGAGAATTTTTCCCTTGAAGAAGCGATTCCTCGTTCGGTCTTTGAGGCGCACTTACGTGAGATTGAGACCAGTTTTCTCGTAGCTGAAAAGGAGGGACGTATCCTTGGGTATATTGAAGGCCCAGTCGTCCCATATCGTCATCTACAAGATCAGTCCTTTACAGAAGAAATAAAAGACTATAGCCATCAACCTGGAGGTTATATTTCTGTGACCTGTCTCTCCATAGCTAAGGAAGCGCAAGCTTTGGGAGTGGGGAAAAGACTATTAAAGGCTTTAAAAGAAGTCGCTTTGGAACACGAAAGAGAAGGCATTAACCTGACCTGTCATGATTATCTTATAGCCTATTACGAAAAACATGGGTTTGTTAATGAAGGAATATCCCAGTCAAGCTTTGCTGGGGAAACGTGGTATGATATGGTCTGGCAGCCTGAAAATAAAGAAAACTAGCTAGGGAATGCCCTAGTTGGTTGCTTTTCTGCGATTTTTGAGATATAATATTATGGATTGTCAACAAGGAGGTAATACTTTTGACCGAAAAATCAAGAGAAGAAGAAAAATTAAGCTTCAAAGAGCAGATTTTACGTGATTTAGAAAGAGCACGAGAAAGAGAACGGAGGACTGGAGAGGAAGATGCAGCGACTTTCGTTCCTCCTATCCAGAATGATACTCCTTCTACTTTTTCTGATTTGGAAATAGAGGACTCTACTGAAGATGCGGTTGGTGATTCTTTAGCTTCTGTAGGGGACGTTCTAAAAAAGGCTCCTACTGTGTTACCACGCAGAGATTCTGAACTAAGTGAGCCGGTATCACTAGAACAGGAAAATCCAAATCTAGAAAAAGTTGCTCCAGTTGGAATTGAATCAGTAGAACCTAAAGAAGATGAAAAATCTTTTAATGAAGTAACAACAAAGATAGCAGTTTCGTATAAGACTGCAGATAAGGTAGAAGTAGCGGTATCTCCGCTTATGGAGAATGAGGAAACTAGCTCAACCGAAGGTACTGGTGACCAAACAGATCGTTCTCGTCGCAGTCGTCGCGAAGGGGCAAAACCAGCTAAGAAAAAGAAGAAATCAAAAGCTAAAGGTTGCTTGCTTACTTTCCTAGTTCTTCTAGTGCTTGGAGGTATTGGTGGCTTCTTTGGTTATGGTTATGTTCAAGAATCTTTGAAACCTGTTGATGCGAGCTCTAAGGACTACGTAACGGTTCAAATCCCAGACGGTGCAAACGTTCAAGAAATTGGGAGCACTTTGGAAAAATCTGGTCTGGTTAAACATGGACTTATCTTTAGCTTTTATGCTAAATATAAGGGCGCAGACTTAAAATCAGGTTATTACAACTTGAAGAAGAGTATGAGTACGGATGAGTTGATTCAAGAATTGCAAAAAGGTGGGACTCCTGAAGCTCAGGCACCTGTTCTTGCAAATTTGACAATTCCAGAAGGCTATACATTAGAGCAAATCGCTCAAACAGTAGGACAACTTCAAGGTGAATTTAAAGAACCTCTTACTGCGGATGCTTTCTTGGCAAAAGCTCAAGATGAGACTTTTATCTCACAATTAGTAGCCAAGTATCCAAACCTACTTGGAAGTCTTCCAACAAAAGATAGTGGCGTTCGTTATCGTCTTGAAGGCTACCTTTTCCCAGCGACCTATACGATCAAAGACAGCACAACTGTTGAAAGTTTGATTGATGAGATGGTGGCTGCTATGGATAAGACCATGTCATCATATTACGCCTCAATTAAAGAAAAGAATCTGACAGTCAATGAATTACTCAGCATCGCTTCTCTTGTTGAAAAAGAAGGTGCTAATACAGAAGACCGAAAGAAAATTGCAGGTGTTTTCTATAACCGCTTGAATCTCGGTATGCCACTTCAAAGTAATATCGCTATCCTATATGCTCAAGGAAAACTTGGTCAAAAGATTAGTTTAGCAGATGACGCTGGAATTGATACAACGATTGATTCACCATACAACGTTTACACACACCTTGGGCTCATGCCTGGACCAGTAGACAGTCCAAGTCTGGATGCCATCGAAGCAAGTGTAAATCAGACAAAGAGTGACTACTTATACTTTGTAGCCAATGTCGAAGATGGTAAAGTGTACTTCGCAACTACCAAAGAAGAACACGATCAAAACGTTGCAGAACATATCAATAGCAAACTAACCCAATCAAGTAGTTCAAACTAAAATTATGTGGTTTTCCACATAATTTTGTTTTAAAAACAAATTAAGAAAAGAAAGTTGAGAAAAATGGCAGAAAAAACTTACCCAATGACCCTTGAAGAAAAAGAAAAATTAGAAAAAGAATTAGAGGAGTTGAAACTCGTTCGACGCCCTGAAGTGGTAGAACGCATCAAAATTGCTCGTTCCTATGGCGACCTTTCAGAAAACAGTGAGTATGAAGCAGCGAAAGATGAACAAGCTTTTGTTGAAGGTCAAATTTCAAGTCTAGAAACAAAAATTCGCTATGCTGAAATTGTTAATAGCGATGCTGTTGCCCAAGATGAGGTAGCAATCGGTAAGACAGTAACAATCCAAGAAGTTGGTGAAGACGAAGAAGAGGTCTACATCATCGTCGGTTCCGCAGGTGCAGATGCTTTTGCTGGTAAAGTATCAAATGAAAGTCCGATTGGCCGTGCTTTGATTGGCAAGAAGACTGGTGATACAGCGACCATCGAGACACCAGTTGGTAGCTATGATGTCAAAATCTTAAAGGTTGAAAAAACAGCCTAAATAGAATGAAAAAGGAGTAGTAGAGGCTTTGCCTTGCTCAACTCCTTTTTGGTTTTTTGAATAAAATAGGAGACTATATGAGTGAAAATAAGAAAAAAAATAAGATGGAGCGTGGATTAACCAATCGCCATGTTCAGGTGATGGCTATTGCGGGAACAATCGGAACAGGTCTTTTCCTAGGTGCCGGTCGCTCCATCAGCCTTACTGGACCTTCTATCATCCTGATTTACATGATTACAGGAGCCTTTATGTTTTTGATGATGAGGGCTGTTGGGGAGATGCTGTATCAGGATCCAGAACAGCATACCTTTATCAACTTTATCACCCGTCATTTGGGGAAAGGCTGGGGTTATTTCTCAGTTTGGTCTTATTGGTTGTCTGTCGTCTTTATCGGTATGGCAGAAATCACCGCGATTTCGCATTATGTTCAGTTTTGGTTTCCTAGCTGGCCTAGTTGGCTGATTCAGATTGTCTTTTTAACGATTTTGGCCTTAGTCAATCTGATTGCGGTTAAGCTCTTTGGAGAAGTCGAGTTTTGGTTTGCTATGGTTAAAATTGTGGCTATTTTAGCTATGATTGCAACGGGAGCCTTTATGGTTTTAACTGGATTTGAGACACCGCATGGTACTGCAAGTTTGGCAAATATCAGCGATCAGTTCTCTCTTTTCCCAAACGGTGTTATGAACTTTGTCATGGCCTTTCAAATGGTATTTTTTGCCTATCTGATGATTGAATTTATCGGAGTGACAACTTCTGAAACGAAGAATCCTCGTCAGGTTTTGCCAAAAGCAGTTAAGGAAATTCCCCTCCGAATTGTCTTCTTCTATGGTGGAGCCCTATTAGCCATTATGTCTATCATTCCCTGGAGAGAACTTGCTTCTTCAGATTCACCATTTGTAACGGTTTTTGAGCTAGCAGGTATCAAGTGGGCGGCAGCTCTGATTAACTTCGTTGTTTTGACGTCGGCAGCATCTGCTCTTAATTCAACCCTCTATTCAACAGGGCGACACCTTTACCAGATTGCCCATGATTCACCCAATCGCTTCTTAAAAGCAATCAAGGCAGATACTCTTTCTCGCCATAATGTTCCACAAAATGCTATTATTGCTTCAGCAATCTTGATTGCTCTGGCTGCCTTTATCAATGTGTTGCCAGGCGTTTCCGATGCTTTTGCTTTGATTACGGCGTCTTCATCAGGTGTTTACATCGCGATTTATATCTTGATTATGGTGGCTCATCTCAAATACCGCAAGTCACAAGACTTCATGGCGGATGGCTACCTCATGCCTCAGTATTGTTTCTTAAATCCTTTAACCATGCTCTTCTTTATCTTTGTCTTTGTAACCCTCTTTTTACAAGAATCTACCTTTATGGGGGCAGTTGGTTCTGCCATCTGGATTCTTGTTTTTGGGATTTATAGCCAGTGGAAATTTAGAAAATAAATCATGAACTCATCAACTCTGCTTGGTGAGTTTTTCTTGTTTGACAGTCTATCGAAATAAGACTATAATCAAGCTGTAGTAGTTTATTAGGAGGTTTGAATGCACGTTAGATTGGGAAATAAGGAATCGCTTAAAGCGCAAGAAATAGGGGATTTGATTCGTGCTTATAATCGTTCCAAAAGAGAAGAGGCTGAAAGTGAGCCACTGAACCTTTATGTCGAAGATGAAAAGGGCAATCTCTTGGCGGGCTTGGTAGCAGAGACTTTTGGAAATTGGTTGGAAATCGAGTATTTGTTTGTGAAAGAGGAATCGCGAGGACAGGGAATTGGTTCAAAACTATTGCAACAGGCAGAAAGTGAAGCTAAGCATCGAAACTGTCGTTTTGCTTTTGTCAATACTTACCAGTTTCAAGCGCCAGATTTTTACCAAAGGCATGGCTACAAGGAGGTCTTTACCTTGCAAGACTATCCCTACACAGGGCAAAGATACTATTACCAAAAGGATTTGTAAGATAAATATGAAGGTATAAAGCAAAGAGGATTTTTCACATCACTATGGAGGTGGGCTAATGGACATCATACTAGATATGGGCAACGTCTTATTAGAATGGAACAAGGATAAGATTTTGCAAGGCGTTTCGGATACGAAGAAAGATTATCTGATGTTAGATAAGACTATCTTTCAGTCGGGGCTTTGGGAGAGATTAGATCTTGGTATCATGACGAGAGAAGAATTAGTGCTTAAAGTTGTGTCCATGATTGGAAGGACCTATCAAAAGAAGGTCGAAGAAGTTATCTGGAACTGGCCTAGCTACATTGACATTTATACGGAAGTCTTTCCTGTCTTGTCAGAACTAAAGAAAAAGGGGCATCGCATCTTTGTCTTGTCCAATACCTCAAAGGTATTTTATGACTTGCTGGAAGAGCAGCTATCTCCCATAAAAGAACTTTTAGATGGCTTTGTCCTATCCTGTGATATAAAAGCTATAAAGCCTGATTTGGCAATGTTTAAGGAGATTCTCGATAAATACCAGCTAGATCCTACAAATTGTGTCTTTCTAGATGATATTGAGGACAATACAATGGCAGCTGAGAAATTGGGCATCAAGGCCTATCAGGTTAAGAAAAGAAGTAATGTCGTCGATATTTTGAAATCCTATATTTAAATTCAAAACTCTCTATTTTTTGTGGTAGAGAGTTTTTTCGTTAACAAAATGTTACAAAATGACATTTATATATTGCATTAAGTTAGATATATGGTATAATGTTTTTAAAAGAAGCGCAACTTTTTAAAAATGTGAAGGAGGACGCTAGTGGCTAAAAATTTAAAATTAAAATTAGCTCGGGTGGAGCGTGATTTAACACAAGGGGATTTGGCAGAGGCTGTCGGGGTTACGCGACAGACTATTGGTCTGATTGAAGCTGGGAAATACAATCCTAGTCTCTCCCTCTGCCAGTCCATTTGCAGATGCTTAGGCAAAACTTTAGATCAATTATTTTGGGAGGAAGAAGATGAAAAATAGAAAGAAACTCGTGATCAAAGATGAACGTACGGAAAAATTAGACGGAAAAATTTCAGGAGAAATTCTCTTGGGAATGTGCTTATTTTTGGCACTGGAAATTTTTGCCAAAGTTTATATTTTCAATTTAACACTTTTGTCCTATTTACCAGAATTACTTTTATTGATTGGAGTCGGTTTGTATGCCATTATTCGCCGCATGTATGTAGGAATTGACATTCGAGATATTGTTGAGAATACTGGAAAAGAAAGAATTTTATCTGCTTTGGGATTTTCTATAGTGATTTTATTGATTGATATCGTAGGCAATCGCGAGGAACTGGTCAATCTATTGACTTGGAAGTACTCCCTAAAAGTGGTTCTAGCAGTTATCATCTATCTCGTTGGGAGTTATTCTATGGATAGAGTTATCCTATACTTGAATTGCAGAAATCAGCAAGTTTGGGAGGAAGAAGATGAAAAATAGATTTTTTTATTATCAATTATTAGACGAAAGAGAAGAACAACTGATGAATAAAGCGGGAGCTGAAAGTTTCTATATCTCTATAGCTTTCTTGCTTTTATCTTATATGATTACAGTATTAGCACCAAGTCTTTTTAATCCAATAATGATTCTCATCATTATCATTATTGGAACTTCTTACTTTTTCGGCCGTGCTCGAGATTTGGGTGTGAACTACTATAGTCGTTTTCATTTTACAATTATAGGGTGTTTGCTGGTAACTCTCGCTATTACGACTCTTTTGATGTTGCAGAATTATCAATTCAATATCGAAATTTATCAGCACAATCCTCTGAACGTTAAATACTTGTCTGCTTGGGCCATCACTTATCTGATCTACCTTCCTTGGGTTTTTATCGGCAATCTCGGGCTTAAAAGTTATGGCGAATGGGCTCAAAAAAAGTTTGAGCAAGATATGGATGAACTTGAGAATGGAGAATGGCTTGTTAGCTTTTTATCAATCTCAGTAAAATGTGTTATAATAGTACTAATTTATCGGATGGTGTGAAAGTGGTAGAATACGTTCATACCTTTGTAAAGTAGGAAGAAGGAAAATAGATGTATCCAGATGATAGTTTGACATTGCACACGGACTTGTACCAGATTAACATGATGCAAGTTTACTTTGACCAAGGGATTCACAATAAAAAGGCGGTCTTTGAGGTTTATTTCCGCCAGCAACCGTTTAACAACGGCTATGCAGTTTTTGCTGGTTTGGAAAGAATTGTACATTATCTTAAAGACTTGCACTTTTCTGATAGCGATATTGACTACTTGGAGTCGCTTGGCTATCATGGAGAATTCTTGGATTACCTACGAAATCTCAAGTTAGAACTAACGGTTCGTTCTGCTCAGGAAGGGGACTTGGTTTTTGCTAATGAACCGATTGTGCAGGTTGAAGGACCTCTAGCCCAATGTCAATTGGTCGAAACGGCTCTCTTAAACATCGTTAACTTTCAAACCTTGATAGCGACCAAGGCAGCACGTATTCGTTCAGTCATTGAAGATGAACCTTTGATGGAATTCGGGACACGTCGTGCGCAAGAAATGGATGCAGCTATCTGGGGAACACGCGCAGCCGTGATTGGTGGAGCCAACGGGACTAGCAATGTGCGAGCAGGGAAGCTCTTTGGCATTCCTGTCTTGGGTACTCATGCGCATGCCTTGGTACAGGTTTATGGAAACGACTATGAAGCCTTCAAGGCTTATGCGTCAACCCATCGTGACTGTGTCTTTCTAGTAGATACATATGATACGCTTCGCATCGGTGTGCCAGCTGCAATTCAGGTTGCTCGTGAACTGGGAGACAAGATTAATTTTAAAGGCGTTCGTATCGACTCAGGGGATATAGCCTATATTTCCAAGAAAGTTCGCCAACAGTTGGATGAGGCTGGATACCCAGATGCCAAAATTTACGCTTCCAATGACCTCGATGAAAATACCATCCTCAACCTCAAAATGCAACACGCTAAGATTGACGTTTGGGGGGTGGGTACCAAGCTGATTACAGCCTATGATCAGCCTGCTCTTAGCGCAGTTTATAAGATTGTAGCTATCGAAGATGAAACTGGTAAGATGCGCAATACCATCAAGCTTTCAAGCAATGCTGAAAAAGTATCGACACCAGGTAAGAAGCAAGTATGGCGCATTACCAGTCGTGAAAAAGGCAAGTCAGAAGGTGACTACATTACTTATGATGGTGTGGATGTGAGTGACATGACAGAAATCAAGATGTTCCATCCGACTTATACCTACATCAAAAAGACCGTTCGTAATTTTGATGCCGTTCCTCTCTTGGTGGATATTTTCAAAGAAGGAACATTAGTCTACAACCTGCCTAGTTTGACTGAGATTCAGGCTTATGCCCGCAAGGAATTTGATAAGTTATGGGATGAATACAAGCGCGTGCTCAACCCGCAACATTACCCAGTAGATTTGGCGCGTGATATTTGGCAAGATAAGATGGACTTGATTGACAAGATGCGCAAGGAAGCCCTTGGCGAAGGAGAAGAAAAATGAGTTTGCAAGATACTATTATCCAGCAACTAGGTGTCAAGCCAGTGATTGACGCCCAGGAAGAAATCCGTCGTTCCATTGACTTCTTAAAAAAATACCTAAAAAAACATCCCTTCCTTAAAACTTTTGTACTAGGAATTTCTGGAGGACAAGACTCAACCTTGGCAGGGCGTTTGGCACAATTAGCTATGGAAGAAATGCGAGCTGAGACAGGAGATGACAGCTACCAATTTATCGCTGTCCGCCTGCCATACGGAGTGCAAGCTGATGAAGCAGATGCTCAAAAAGCTCTTGCTTTCATCCAGCCAGATGTCAGCTTGGTTGTGAATATCAAGGAATCAGCTGATGCCATGACAGTTGCAGTCGAAGCGACAGGAAGCTCCGTTTCAGACTTTAATAAGGGCAATATTAAAGCTCGTAGTCGTATGATTGCCCAATATGCCCTTGCGGGCGCTCATAGCGGAGCCGTCATTGGAACAGACCATGCTGCGGAAAATATCACAGGTTTCTTTACTAAGTTTGGCGATGGTGGTGCGGATATTCTTCCTCTTTACCGCCTCAATAAACGCCAAGGGAAACAACTTTTGAAAGAGCTTGGCGCAGATCCTGCCCTCTATGAAAAGGTTCCTATCGCTGACCTTGAAGAGGATAAACCGGGATTGGCTGACGAAGTCGCTCTCGGAGTCACTTATGCAGAAATTGATGACTACCTAGAAGGCAAAACAATCAGCCCAGAAGCCCAAGCAACTATCGAAAACTGGTGGCATAAAGGCCAACACAAACGCCACCTACCAATCACCGTCTTTGATGATTTTTGGGAGTGAAAACCTCCAGTGGAGGTTTTCAGCCTCTCACCTTGAAATAAAAAAGTGAGAGTAGGTCCGGTAACTCGTAGAGTTCTATTTTTCTTGTCTCACCCTCGCAACGATGACTAGGTTTGAAAAAGCTTGGTAAAGCGCATTTCAAACCAGACAGCGACTGCGTCAAGGGACTAGATAAAACACTTGTTTCCTAGCTGTTATTGAGTATAGTCTTTTTACCCTGAGCCTAGAAATGAGAAAGCGAGGAAGGTCCGGGGGACCTTTTTACCCCGAGTCTAAAAATGGGAAAACGAGGAGCCTCCAGTGGAGGTTTTTAGCCTCTCACCTTGAAATAAGAAAGTGAGGTAGCCTCATGAAAGCAATCGGTACGCAAATATTACAGGCAGAACGTTTAATCTTGAGAAGATTTGTAGAGAGTGATGCGGAAGCTATGTTTCAAAATTGGGCTTCGTCTGCTGAGAATCTGACCTATGTCACCTGGGATCCTCATCCTGATGTCGAGGTGACTCGGAATTCGATTCAAAATTGGGTTGCATCCTATACCAATCCCAACTATTACAAATGGGCCATTTGTCTCAAAGAGAACCCAGAGCATGTGATAGGAGATATCAGCATCATTGAAATGCACGAGGAAGATTTAAGTTGTGAAATTGGGTATGTTTTAGGAAAAAACTTTTGGGGTCGAGGTATGATGACAGAGGCCTTGAAAGCTGTGTTAGATTTTTGTTTTACTCAAGCAGGCTTTCAAAAAGTCAGAGCTCGTTACGCTAGTCTCAATCTAGCTTCAGGTCGTGTCATGGAAAAAGCGGGAATGTCTTATCTAAAAACCATTACCAATGGTGTGGAGAGAAAAGACTACGTTGCGGACCTTATTTATTACCAGATAAGCAGGGAAGATAGGTGATTTTCTTTTCTGTTTCTATCAAAGTCAGACCTTGTCTGGCTTTTTTTGTGCAAAATTTCTAAATAAGCTGATTAAATTCCTATTTTTGCCTATCATTGTCCCTGTTTTTTCTGGAGCTTTGGAGCTATAATAGTCCTATCAAATCAAAGAATGGAGGAAGGCAATGGACAATGTAATCTTTTTTATCAGTGTTTTTCTTGCTGGAATTCTTTCCTTCTTTTCTCCTTGTATTTTACCCTTGTTACCTGTCTATGCGGGGATCTTGTTGGATGACAAAGATGGTGCTCAGGTTTCTAGCGGAAAATTGTCAATCTCAGTTGTTAGTTTATTGCGAACTATGGCCTTTATAGCGGGGATTTCTTTTATCTTTATCTTACTGGGCTATGGAGCTGGTTTTTTAGGCAATTTGCTGTATGCTTCTTGGTTTCAATATGTGACGGGTGCGGTTATTATTCTCTTGGGCTTACACCAGATGGAAGTTTTACATTTGAAGGGGCTCTACAAGGAGAAAAGGATACAATTACAGGGACAGAGAAAAAACGCTAACGGCTATAGTCAGGCTTTTTTACTGGGGTTGACCTTTAGTTTTGCTTGGACGCCATGTGTGGGGCCGGTTCTGGGGTCTGTTTTGGCCTTGGCGGCTTCAGGTGGTTCAGGAGCTTGGCAGGGTGCTGGTCTCATGTTGGTTTACACGCTGGGATTGGCGCTACCATTTTTAGTCCTAGCTCTCGCCTCCAGCTATGTTTTGAAACATTTCCGAAAACTGCATCCTTACCTCGGAATCCTCAAAAAAGTGGGTGGTTTCCTCATTATCGTGATGGGAATCTTGGTGCTTTTGGGAAATGCTTCCATTTTGACTACATTATTTGAATAGAGAGGAAAAAGAAATGAAAAAATGGCAAACATGTCTCCTTGGAGTAGGCTCAATCTGTTGCTTGGCAGCCTGTTCGGCTAAAAATATGGCAGACGAAGCTACTATGAAGGAGCAATCCAAAACAGAACAAGTTAGTTCACAAACTGCCACCAAGGGTCAAGCAGTAGCTGATTTCGAATTGATGGGTGTAGATGGCAAGACCTATCGTTTGTCTGATTACAAAGGCAAGAAAGTCTATCTCAAATTCTGGGCTTCTTGGTGTTCCATCTGTCTAGCCAGTCTTCCAGATACGGACGAAATCGCTAAGGATGCTGGTGATGACTATGTGGTCTTGACAGTTGTATCTCCTGGCCACAAGGGGGAGCAAGCAGAAGCGGACTTTAAGAACTGGTACAAGGGCTTGGATTATAAAAATTTTCCGGTTTTAATTGATCCGTCAGGTAAACTTTTGGAAAGTTATGGTGTTCGTTCTTACCCAACCCAAGCCTTTATAGACAAGGAAGGCAAGCTGGTTAAAACGCAACCAGGTTTTATGGATAAGGATATGATTTTAAAAGAATTGAAAGAAATGGGGTAGAGAAAGGCTATGAATGATAAAGTAAAACTATTTGTCTTAGCAGGGGTCATTCTCCTAGCCATAACCGGTTTCTATTTTCTATTGATGCGAAATGCAGGGCAGACAGATAGCTCGCAAATTGAGAAAGCATCAGTTAGCCAAGGAGGAAAAACAGTGAAAAAAACAGAAGTGAGTAAAGACGCAGACTTGCACGAAATTTATCTAGCTGGAGGTTGTTTCTGGGGAGTGGAGGAATACTTCTCACGCGTGCCTGGAGTAACCGATGCCGTTTCAGGCTATGCAAACGGTAGAGGGGAAACAACCAAGTACGAATTGATTAACCAAACAGGACATGCGGAGACTGTCCATGTCACCTATGATGCCAATCAAATTTCCCTCAAGGAAATTCTGCTTCATTACTTCCGCATTATCAATCCAACCAGCAAAAATAAACAAGGAAATGATGTGGGGACCCAGTATCGTACCGGCGTTTATTACACAGATGAAAAGGATTTGGAAGTAATCAACCAAGTCTTTGATGAAGTTGCTAAGAAATACGACCAACCTCTGGCAGTTGAAAAGGAAAACTTGAAGAATTTTGTGGTGGCGGAGGATTATCACCAAGACTACCTCAAGAAAAATCCAAATGGCTACTGTCATATCAATGTCAATCAGGCTGCCTATCCCGTCATCGATGCCAGCAAATATCCTAAACCAAGTGATGAGGAATTGAAAAAGACCTTGTCACCTGAGGAGTATGCAGTTACCCAGAAAAATCAAACAGAACGAGCTTTTTCAAACCGCTATTGGGATAAATTTGAATCCGGTATCTATGTGGATGTCGCAACTGGTGAACCCCTCTTTTCATCAAAGGACAAGTTTGAGTCTGGTTGTGGCTGGCCTAGTTTCACCCAACCCATCAGTCCAGATGTTGCTACCTACAAGGAAGATAAGTCTTACAATATGACACGCATGGAAGTGCGGAGCCGAGTTGGGGATTCTCACCTTGGCCATGTCTTTACGGATGGACCACAGGACAAGGGGGGCTTGCGCTACTGTATCAATAGTCTCTCTATCCGATTTATTCCAAAAGACCAAATGGCAGAAAAAGGTTATGCTTATTTACTAGATTATGTTGATTAAGAAGGCTTTCCTAAGCAGGTAGAGGAGAATTTTGCTATACTGATACTAGTAAGTGACAAAGGAGCAGAGTATGACCTACACAATCTTAATCGTAGAAGATGAGTATCTGGTAAGACAAGGCTTGACCAAGCTGGTCAATGTAGCAGCCTACGATATGGAAATCATCGGTCAGGCTGAAAATGGAAGGCAGGCTTGGGACTTGATTCAAAAGCAGGTGCCAGATATCATTTTAACCGATATCAACATGCCTCAGCTGAATGGCATCCAGTTGGCCAGTCTGGTACGAGAAACCTATCCTCAGGTTCACCTAGTTTTTTTGACAGGTTACGATGATTTTGATTATGCCTTGTCTGCTGTCAAACTCGGTGTGGATGACTACTTGCTCAAGCCCTTTTCTCGTCAGGATATTGAGGAAATGTTAGGGAAAATCAAGCAAAAACTAGACAAGGAAGAAAAAGAAGAGCAGTTACAAGATTTATTAACCGATAAGTTTGAGGGAAATCTGGCCCAGAAAATCCAGTCTCATCTGGCTGACAGTCAATTTAGTTTAAAGAGCTTGGCCAGTGATTTGGGCTTTAGCCCAACTTATTTGAGTTCCTTGATTAAGAAAGAGTTGGGCCTGCCTTTTCAGGATTATCTGGTGAGAGAGCGTGTCAAACAAGCCAAGCTCTTGCTTCTGACCACAGATTTAAAGATTTATGAGATAGCCGAAAAGGTTGGTTTTGAAGATATGAACTACTTTACTCAACGTTTTAAACAGATTGCAGGTGTGACACCTCGTCAGTTTAAGAAGGGAGAAGGCCGATGAAGCGTTCTTCTCTTTTAGTCAGAATGGTTATTTCCATCTTTCTGGTCTTTCTCATTCTCCTAGCTGTGGTCGGGACTTTCTATTATCAATCTAGTTCATCAGCCATTGAGGCTACTATTGAGGGTAATAGCCAAACGACCATTAGCCAAACTAGCCACTTTATTCAGTCTTATATCAAAAAATTAGAAACCACCTCTACCAGTTTGACCCAGCAGAAGGATGTGTTGGCCTATGCTGAGAATCCTAACCAAGACCAGGTCAAGGGAATCAGAGATCTGTTTTTGACTATCTTAAAGGCAGACCAGGACTTGAAAACGGTGGTACTGGTCACCAAATCCGGTCAGGTTATTTCTACAGATGACAGTGTGCAGATGAAAACTTCCTCAGATATGATGGCTGAGGATTGGTACAAAAAGGCCATTCATCAGGGAGCTAAGCCAGTTTTGACACCAGCTCGTAAATCAGATAGTCAGTGGGTCATTTCTGTTACTCAGGAACTTGTTGATGCAAAGGGAGCCAATCTTGGCGTGCTTCGTTTGGATATTTCCTACGAAACTCTGGAATCCTATCTCAACCAACTTCAGTTGGGCCAGCAGGGCTTTGCCTTTATCATCAATGAAAACCATGAATTTGTCTACCATCCGAAACACACAGTTTATAGCTCATCTAGTGAAATGGAGGCCATGAAACCCTACATCGAGACGGGACAGGGCTATACGCTGGACCATCAATCCTACGTCAGTCAGGAACAGATTGCAGGAACAGATTGGACGGTTATAGGCGTGTCTTCGTTGGAGAAGTTAGACCAGGTTCGGAGTCAACTCATGTGGACCTTGCTTGGTGCCAGTGCCTTATCTCTTCTTGCCTGTCTCTGTTTGGTGTGGTTCAGTCTCAAACGCTGGATTGCCCCTTTGAAGGATCTGAGAGAAACCATGCTGGAAATTGCTTCTGGTACACAAAATCTTCGTGCTAAGGAAGCTGGCGCCTATGAACTGAGAGAAGTGACTCGCCAGTTTAATGCCATGCTGGATCAGATTGATCAGCTGATGGCAGATGTGCGCAGGCAGGAAGAAGCGACCCGGCAGTATGAACTTCAAGCCTTGTCGAGTCAGATTAATCCTCATTTCCTCTACAATACTTTGGATACTATCATATGGATGGCTGAATTTCAGGATAGTCAGCGAGTGGTTCAGGTGACCAAGTCCTTGGCAACCTATTTTCGCTTGGCGCTCAATCAAGGAAAGGATTTGATTTCTCTTTCTGATGAAATCAATCATGTCCGCCAGTACCTCTTTATCCAGAAACAACGCTACGGAGATAAGCTGGAGTATGAGATTGATGAAGAACCTGCTTTTGATAACCTAGTCTTACCCAAGTTGGTGTTGCAACCTCTTGTAGAAAATGCTCTTTACCATGGCATCAAGGAGAAGGAAGGTCAGGGCCATATTAAAGTCTCTGTTCAGAAAAAGGATTCAGGACTAGTCATCCGCATTGAGGATGATGGTGTTGGCTTCCAAAATCTTGGCGATAGTAGTCAAAGTCAGCTCAAACGTGGGGGAGTTGGCCTTCAAAATGTCGACCAACGACTCAAACTTCATTTTGGAGACAATTACCAGATGAAAATCAATTCTGCACCCGAAAAAGGGACGACAGTTGAAATATACATCAATAAAATTGAAACTAGTTAACTCCCAGTTCACTCCCAGTTCACTCTGGGAGTTTTACTTTTAAAATTCAGAATAATTAGTTGGCCTTGATAAAATCAGTAAAAAAAGATATGATAGATAGTGACAAAAGAGGTATCAAGTATGAAGGAAAAAGACATTCAAAGAGCAACAAGTCAGATTGTTGAAGATGTATTAGACAAGGCTAATTTGAAGCAAGGAGCTATCTTTGTTTTGGGCCTTTCTTCTAGTGAGGTGATAGGTGGTCAGATTGGCAAGGAATCCAGCCAGGAAATTGGGGAAATCATCGTGAAAACCATCCTAGATATCCTAGAGGAAAAAGGAATTCATCTAGCTGTTCAAGGTTGTGAACATGTTAATCGTGCCCTCGTTGTTGAACGTCAGGTGGCAGAGCAGTTTGGCCTGGAAATTGTTAGTGTCCTTCCTACACTTCATGCAGGAGGTTCGGGTCAGTTGGCAGCCTTCAAGTTTATGCAGGATCCAGTAGAGGTTGAATTTATCAAGGCCCATGCTGGATTAGATGTCGGAGACACTGCGATTGGCATGCATGTCAAGCATGTTCAAGTACCAATTCGCCCTGTACTGCGTGAAATTGGGCATGCTCATGTAACGGCTCTAGCAAGTCGTCCCAAACTCATTGGAGGTGCGCGTGCGCAGTATCCAGAAGACTTCATAAGAAAGTCATAGGTGGGCTGAAAGTTATCGTAAATTAGAGATGTTTCAAATATGTAGAGGTATAAGGTTGGAAAATTGTGTTTATATCATTTCAGGGCCCCCAGGCGTTGGAAAGAGCACTGTCAGCAAAGAGTTGGCCTACTCTTTTGACAAAAGTGCAGTGATAGAGGGCGACATGATTTACTTAATGATTAAAGGAGGTCTCGTAGCTCCCTGGGAGGATGATGGATTTTACATGGATTTATTCTGGGATAATATCATCAGTCTGACCAATAATTTCTTGGATCGTGGCATTACTGTCGTGATAGAGTATGTCATATTTGAAGAGCAACTGAAGAAAATTGCAGCCTTCTTAAAAGAAAAACAAATTAAGCTAAAATATTGTGTCCTAATGGCTCAAGAAGAAACCTTGAAAGATAGAGATTCTTCTCGGAAAGAAATTGAGAGAACAGGCGATTTATCAATCCAAGCAAGAAAAGAGTTCCTAGCTAAAAATAGTGAGAAACATCATTTTCTGTACACGGATGATTTAGATGTCAAAGAAACGGTAAATATCATTAAAACTTCAAATCAATTTTTAATTTCTGAACAGTAAAAGACAGAGAGAGTGAGGGTATAGCAACCAAGACTCTCTCTGTTTTTGTTGTTGAATGTTTGTGCGAAGTGATCTAAAAAAGACCATCTTTTACTAGAATAACTAGTGCCATCTAATAGAGAATTGCCAAAAGTAGGAAAAAGTAACTTAGAGAAAATTTTTCGTTATAGAAATCAGTAAACAAAGCTGGATTTAGGTGTTCTAGGTCGGCTATTTTGTGCTATACTTAAGATATGCATAGAAAAACAGTGATTGATTTTAGAGCTTTGGGCGAGAGATACACCTTTACCCAGCCTATCAAAGAGTTAAAAACGAGAGATTTATCAGAAGTGGCAGACTTGCTGGCACAGGTGGAGAGCTACCAAGAACAGGGATATTATGTGGTGGGCTATGTCAGCTATGAGGCTGCACCTGCTTTTGAGGAAAAACTAGCAGTTCACAAGCTTCCTCTACTGGGCGAGTATTTGCTTTACTTTACCGTTCACGATAGGGTGGAAACATCCCCTATTCCTCTGACTTATGAGGAAGTAGATTTGCCTTCAAAGTGGCAGGAAGTAACGTCTGAAGCAAACTATGAAAAGGCTATTGTCCAGATTCACCATCATTTGCGTCAGGGAGACACCTATCAGGTCAACTACACCGTCCAACTCAAGCAAGATTTAAGTGCCAATCCCTTTGCCACCTACAACCGTATGGTGGTAGAGCAGGAGGCGGGCTACAATGCCTATGTGGAACACGATGAGATGGCAGTAATTTCTATGAGCCCAGAGCTCTTTTTTGAGCAAAATGACCGAGAATTAACGACTCGTCCAATGAAGGGGACAACCCAGCGGGGAGTGACTGACCAAGAAGACCTTGCCCAAGCTAGCTGGCTAGAACAGGATCCTAAAAATCGGTCTGAAAATATGATGATTGTGGACCTCTTGCGCAATGATATGAACCGTATTTCTGAAGTTGGAAGTGAACATGTGGAACGTCTTTGTCAAGTGGAGCAGTATTCGACGGTTTGGCAGATGACTTCGACCATCAAGAGTCAGTTACGAGCAGATGTGGACTTGATTGCCATTTTTCGCTCTCTCTTTCCTTGTGGTTCCATAACGGGTGCACCCAAAATTGCGACCATGGAAATCATCAAGAAATTGGAGCCACAACCCAGAGGAGTCTACTGCGGAACGATTGGTCTTCTGCTTCCAAATGGGCGACGGATTTTCAATGTCGCCATTCGGACCATTCAACTGCATCAAGGGAAAGCCATCTATGGAGTGGGTGGCGGCATTACTTGGGATAGCACTTGGCAATCTGAATACCGTGAGGTTCATCAAAAGGCGGCAGTGCTTTATCGTAAACAAGCACGTTTCCAATTGATTACTACAGGGAAAATCAGCCAGAAGAGCTTGCTGTTTGAAGAGCAACATTTGGAAAGACTGACAAAGGCGAGTCGTTATTTTGCCTATCCTTTTGATCCGAAAAACCTGAGACAAAAGATAGAGGCAGAGTGCCGAGCTTGTGATTCCCACCAGGACTACCGTTTGCGAATCAGCCTTAGCAAGTCTGGAAAGATAGAACTCAGTCGCCAAATCTTAATACCCCTTAGTCCAAGTTTCTGCAAAGCCAAACTTTGTCTGCAAGAAGCAGATTTGAATCAATCCTTTACCTACTTTAAAACAACTCATAGACCGCATTTGAGCCTAGGGGAGCAAGAGAAGATTTACCACAATAAGTCAGGAGAACTGCTTGAGACCTCCATTGGAAATCTGGTTCTGAAAATTGCCGGAAAATTCTATACACCGCCTATCAGACTAGGAATTTTGCCAGGAATCTACCGCCAGCATTTGCTAGAAACAGGACAGGTAGAGGAAAAAGTCTTGACTTTGACAGACTTGAACCAAGCGGAAACTATCTATGGCTGTAATGCAGTCAGAGGTTTGTATGAGTTGAAAGTGATATAACTATGGATTTTTCAATTAAGTTTTAGATTTATTTCTGAATATTTAATATTTGATTTGAAAGCAAAATAAAGTATATGGTATACTATAGGTATAAATCGTTAAAATAATGGAGATTTTTATGAAAAAATCAAAAAAAGTTTTAGTAACCAGCTTAGCAACTGCAACACTGGGACTTATTTCATTTGCAGATACAACTGGAGCCTTTCCTTTTTCGGCTCAGCATGTTTCTGCTCAAGAAAAGGATGCACCTAAAAATGGTAAGGTTGTAAAAGAGAATACAACTTCGGCGCCAAATCAAGCTGAAAAACCGAAAACACCAGCGCAAAAGCCTGCTGAGAAATCGAAAACACCAGCGCAAAATCCTGCTGAGAAACCGAAAACATCAGCACAAAAATCTCCTGAGCAGGCAAAAAATATAACTCCTAAAGAGGATAAGTCCAAATCTACAGCTCAGTCTGGTTGGGTAGGCTCATCATACTATCAAAATGGTACTAAAGTTACTAATAAGTGGATTTTTGATAAAAAAGCTAATTCTTATTTCTATCTAAATGCATCGGGAAATTATGTCCAAAATGCCTGGGTCGGCAATTACTATCTTAAATCAGATGGTAAAATGGCTAAGAACGAATGGATTTATGATAAAAAATACTCTGCACATTATTATTTAACAGGAGAAGGTAGCTACGCTCGTAATACATGGGTAGGTAATTACTATCTCAAATCAGACGGGAAGAGAGCTAAAAATGAATGAATTTATGATACGAAATCGAGTTCATATTTTTATCTAACATCAGAAGGAAGTTCTGCTCGTAACACTTGGGAAGGCAATTACTATCTTAAATCAGATGGTAAAATGGCTAAGAGTGAATGGATTTATGATAAAAACTATGGATCCTATTATTATCTAACAACAGAAGGTAGCTACGCTCGAAACACATGGGTCGGCAATTATTATCTTAAATCAGATGGTAGGATGGCTAAAAGTCAGTGGGTAGATGGTGGCCGTTATTATGTTGATCCGAATGGTCTATGGCTACCAAAGTCAACAGATGGGAATCCATACTCAGCAGCTTTAAATGAAGCAAAAAGTTATAATAGGAATCATTATTCAAAAAAAAGAATTTATAAGTTATTAATTCTTTTTGGGTTTAATAGTGATGTTGCACAATACACTATCGATCATTTGTATGCAGATTATAAGGCAAATGCCTTAGCTAGAGCAAGGGATTATCGTAAATATACTAACCTCTCAAAAACAGAAATTCATGAGAGACTACTCTCATCCTCATATTTTACTGGTGAATTTACTGAAGAAGAAGCAAGATATGCCATTCAACATCTTGATGATTAATCATTTTGATTAGTGAACAATTTTGAGATATTTAATGTTGACTTTGTAGTACGCAAACCTTTGCACAAAACAGACGATTTTGTTATACTATATCTGTAAGCATTTTCAATTAAAAAGGAGAAGACGATGAGTCAAAAGATTATTGGGATTGACCTTGGTGGAACATCTATCAAGTTTGCAATTTTAACTCGAGAGGGAGAAATCCAAGAAAAATGGTCTATTAAGACCAACATTTTGGATGAAGGAAGCCATATTGTAGATGATATGATTGAGTCTATTCAGCATCGTTTGGACTTGCTTGGATTGTCAGCTACGGATTTCCGAGGGATTGGGATGGGATCACCTGGTGTGGTTGACCGTGAAAAAGGGACTGTTATAGGTGCCTACAACCTCAACTGGAAAACCCTTCAACCGATTAAAGAAAAGATTGAAAAAGCCTTGGGTATTCCATTCTTCATCGATAATGATGCCAACGTAGCTGCGCTTGGTGAGCGCTGGATGGGTGCTGGTGAAAACCAACCAGACGTTGTCTTTATGACGCTTGGTACAGGTGTTGGTGGCGGTATCGTCGCAGAAGGTAAATTGCTCCACGGTGTTGCTGGTGCGGCAGGAGAGCTTGGTCACATCACTGTTGACTTTGACCACCCAATCGCATGTACCTGTGGCAAGAAAGGCTGTCTTGAAACAGTAGCTTCTGCAACAGGGATTGTCAATTTGACTCGTCGTTACGCTGATGAATATGAGGGCGACGCAACTTTGAAACGCTTGATCGATAACGGAGAAGAAGTAACTGCTAAAACTGTATTTGATTTGGCAAAAGAAGGCGACGACCTTGCCTTGATTGTTTATCGCAACTTCTCACGTTACTTGGGAATTGCTTGTGCCAATATCGGTTCAACTCTTAATCCATCAACGATCGTTATTGGTGGCGGAGTGTCAGCAGCGGGAGAATTCCTTCTACAAGGTGTCCAAAAAGTTTATGATGAAAATACCTTCCCACAAGTGCGTACATCTACAAAATTGGCTCTTGCAACTCTAGGAAATGATGCTGGAGTTATCGGGGCAGCATCACTTGTATTGCAATAAAATGATGAAGCAATCACTAACTGAATGGATTAAAACCTGTTAAGTAGACAATGTAATATAAAAAGGCTCTTTGTCAACTGTAGTGGGTTGAAGTCAGCTAAGATCGAGAAAGGACGAAATTCGTCCTTTCTTTTTT